>NZ_JBKETZ010000001.1:0-615489 GCF_056356295.1 Bifidobacterium sp. LH_558
GACGGAGCCAGCTCGAAGGCCTCGAATTCGTCGGGAAAGCCGAGGACCTCGTGCTCTACGGGCCGGTCGGCACCGGCAAAAGCCATCTCGCCATCGCGCTCGGCAGGGCCGCGTGCCGGGCCGGGATACCGGTGAGGTTCTTCACCGCCTCCAGCCTGGTCATGCGCCTGAGACGCGCCAAGGCGGACAACCGGCTCGACAGGGAGCTCGCCGCCATCGCCAAGGCCCGCCTCATCATCATCGACGAGCTCGGATACATCCCCATCGACGAGGAGGGCAGCCGCCTCCTCTTCCAGGTCATATCCGACTCCTACGAGACAAGGAGCGTCGTCTACACCACCAACATCGAATTCTCCGGATGGGCCAGGGTGTTCGGCGACCCGAACATGGCCGCCGCGGTCGTGGACCGCACCGTCCACCACGGCAGGCTCATCCGCTTCAAGGGCGAAAGCTACCGCAGCCGCAACGCCCTCATGACCAAATAACCAAAACAAACCAAGGCAGCGGGCGAACCCACAGGACGATCATCCTGCGGAAAACCCGCTGCACATCCTGCGGAAAACAACACGACCATCCAGCCGACACGAACTTGACAAAAGACACAGGTCACGGCCGGAACCGCGGTGGGCGTGGTGCCGGGCGCGATGACCCGGCTTTCGATCAAGGGCGGCCAGGCGTCCGACAGGGACCGCGTGCTCACCGTGGTCGGCGTGAGTGCGACGTTGCCGGCCGGTTCGACCGAGATCACGGACGCGGGATTCCTCTCGCAGGTCGCGGCCGTTCCCGAGATCGCGTCGTTGGACGGGGATCAGTTGGCGGTCGGTCTTGACGGCACGCTGTCGTTGGCCGAGCCGGTTGAGGTGTTGCGCGTGCCGGCGGGCGCGGTGTTCGGCATCGCGGACGGAATCGGATGCATCGCCCCCGCCGACGGCGACTTCGGGGGCGAGCCGGTGAGGGTGTCGATTATCGGCGGCGAGTTGGGGGTGAGCCTGGTCGTTCCCGAGGATATGGCACCCGGCGACATCGCTAGCGTGCTGCTGGGCGGCCGGCTCGACGGCATGACCTGCGGGTAGGAGGCGGGCATGGCTGAGGCTTGCGTGCGCGCCGTCGGTTTGGCGCACCGGTTCCCGGGCACCGACGTGCTGTTCGAACGGTTGGATGTCGCTCTTGCGCCCGGCGAGACGGTCGCCGTGTGCGGGCCGAGCGGTTCGGGCAAAAGCACGCTGCTGTCGATTCTGGCGGGATGGGAGAAGCCGTATGCGGGCCATGTGGAGCGGGAGAACGTCGAACGTGTCGGCTGGGTGTTCCAGAACCCGTATGGGGTGGCCGAGCGCAGCGCGTTGGACCATGTCGTGTTCCCGCTGCTGGCCAAGGGACTGACGCGCCGCGAGGCCGAGCCGCGGGCGTTGGAGACGATGGGCCTGTTCGACTTGGGGTACGCGGCGGACCGTCGGTTCTCCGACCTGTCGGGAGGCGAGGCGCAGCGGCTGATGCTGGCCCGCGCGGTGTGCTCGCGGCCGGACCTGCTGTTGGTGGACGAGCCGACCGCGCAGTTGGACACGCGCACCGCGCATTCGGTCAGCCATGTGTTGGGGCGGCTCGCCGGGCAGGGCATGATCGTCGTGATCGCCACGCACGACCCGGACACGCGCGACGCCTGCGACCGGGAGATCGATCTGGCCGACTACGCGCCGGCGGACGCCGACGGAGGGGACGGTCGGCCATGAGATTGCGCTCCATCATCTCGGAGAGCCTGCGCAATATCTCGTGCGGCGCCTCACGCGCGTTCGCGCTCATGCTCGCGGTGATATTGGCGGGGGTTCTGCTGGGCGGGGCGGAAGCCGTGTCCGTGGTCGCGTTGGAGAACGAGGCCGTGACCCGCATCCGCGCCAACGCGGACGTCGCCACCATCGTCGGCGGAACGGTTGATGGCGTGGCCTGCGAACGGCTGTCCGAGGCCGGGGGAGGGCCGTCGATATCCGGCGCGATGCGCAACGGGCCCGAAGTCGAATTTCTCGCCACGCCCGGCAAAAGCCTGGGCTCCTACGAGGTGACCGGCGGGGTCATCGACCTGCTCGCCTCGGGCACCACCGGAATGCGGTCCGACACGTCCGGCGCGTGGGTGTCCCGAGAGGTGGCGCAAGACTTCGGATTGGCGGTCGGCGGCCGAGTCCAAACCAATCAGGGGGATATCAGCATCGCGGGAGTGTTCGACTGGCCCAACGACGGACGCGACACCCGTTTCGCCTACGCGCTCGTCGTTCCCGCCTCCGCGTCCGACGGCGACTATCAGGAATGCTGGGCCAAACAATGGCCGACAAGCGACGGACTGGACACGCTGCTGTACACCACGGCCAGTCCCGCCAATGCCTCCGACGGCACGCAATCGCAGCCCGGCGTGACCCGGCTCAACAAAGGCTTCGACGCGCATTACGACGCTCAAGCGACCTACCTAACGCGCATGACCCGACTCATGCCCTACCTCGCATCGGCCGCCGGCGTGCTCATCGGCGTCGTGGCCGTAAGACGCCGCAGACTCGAATACGCCGGCGCCTTGCATTCGGGGCAATCCAAAGGCGCGCAACTGCTCGGCATACTCACCGAAACCATGATCTGGTGCGGCACGGGCACCATATGCACATGCATGCTGCTCGCCGCCTACTGCGCCCGCGCCGTACCATCCGACACCATCACGGTGCTGATGGGATCCATACGCATGCCACTGGCCCTGCTCGCCGGCACGGTCGCCGCCGTAGTCATCACCGGCCTGACCATCCGCGAATCCCAACTCTTCCGCCTCTTCAAACACCGGTGAATTATAGGCTCTTCGCATGTTGGTGTGTAAGGGCCACCAATGTTTAACGACCGCAAACGTATTGGCCAATAACAGAATCATTAAGCGCTGTCCCCTAAATAGGGGACAAAAATATCGGATGCCTTGCTAAAATAGGATGATGGGAAAGGTTTTCGATTCAACGGTCGAAGGCCAGTGTTGTCAGGATAGTGCGCCGCGGCACTGATACCAGTGTATTGTTCTGCCGCTACGGACCATCTCGAAGAGAGACTACGACAAGTCCAAGAGTTAAATGCGATGAAGGTGGGATCGGTTCCATGAAGATAGGAGCGAATATGTGCGGCATCATCGCACGTACGCGAAGTAGCGCGTATCGCATTGCGTCCAAAGGAAGCGCCGCCCTACTGGCGAGTCTGTGGATGGTCGCGGCGTTGTCCGGCTGCGGCGGCGATGGTGCCGCTAGTCCGGCGGGGGGGGCAGACGTTCGAGGAGGAGGTGGCTTCGGCGGAGCGGTATGGTCCGCTGGTCGATGATTGGAAGGCTGAGCTTGAGTCGGGGGATTTGAGCGATTTCGAACGCGGTGTGTTGCAGCGGGCGGTCGAAACCGGCCGGATCTCGCAGGATGATTACGAGCAGGCCCAGGCGTTGTACGTGCGGTGCATGGAGGCCAGCGGATACGACCATCTGGTGTTCGACAAGCTGCCCAACGGGTTGTATTCGCTGTCCGACGAGTCGCAGACCGATGACGGGTATTTCGACACGGTGATGACATGCTCGCAGGGCACCACTTCCGTCATCGAGGCGGAATACCGCGACCAGCAGGACAATCCTGATCGGTACAAGGACAGAGGAATCGTGGCGGTGCAGTACCTGCGCGAGGCCGGAGTCGTGGATGATTCCTATACCGCGGCCCAGTTCAACAGCGGTTTGGACCGTTTGTCGTCGTCACGTTCCTCGGGATCGGGAGGAAATCCGTCGGCGGCGTTCGGCTTCCCCGTGGATTCGGATGACGAACAGACGCTGTTCTGCATTTCGTTGGGAGGCTTGAGTCTCGGCGGCGATTTCGGTTCCGACTCCGACGAATAAGGGGAATTCATGGTGGGGAAGAAGGAAGGACGGTTCGCAAAGTTCGGTGGGGATTCGCGGCTTCGGGTCCGGAATCGCCCGGCGTTTCTGGCGTTGTTATGCGTGACGTGTCTGGTCGTCGGACTGGCGGTCGGTTATGCGCTGGTTCCATCTCCCGTGCCGGATGCGCTTCGCGCGCCGTCTGATTCGGAAAGCGTGCCCGTCGTGGAGGAGTCGTTCGATGACGAGCGGACGGTCGTGGCGATTCCCCAAGTGGACCAGGGACAGAGTCTTGCCTGGCAGGGCGGCGGCACGGTGACGTCGTTTTCCGTGGCCGATGGGTCGACGATCGAATCGGGATCATCCCCGTTCGCGGTCGATGGAACGCCGGTGGTCGCCCTGTACACCGAAGTGCCGTTGTACCGCGACCTGCAGGCCGGCATGTCCGGCGGGGACGTCGGCGCGTTGCGTGACGAATTGGTCCGTCTGGGCTATGCCGCGCAGGTGGACGGCGCGTCGCATGACGTGTTCGATTCCTCGCTGTGGTGGGCGGTGGCGGCGTTGCAGGAGGCCCACGGCTTGGAACAGACCGGTGTGGTGTCGTTGCAAGGCGTGCTGTGGCTGCCGCGGCAGTCCGCGGTGTTGGAGGATTGCATGCTGGTCCGGGGCCAGGCCGCGCCGCAGGAGATCGGTGTGATGGCGTCCTCCATCCAATCCATCGACATCACGCTGCCGGACACGCTGGCGCAGGGGGAGCGTGTCGTCACGGTTGCGGGGGAGGAGACCTCTCTGCCTGAAGACGGTCGGATCGTGGACGAAGTGTTCCTCGACAAGGTCGAAGGGACTTCGCAGTTCGCCGTATGGCTGATGACGGACGAAGGGCAACGTTCGGGTCTGGACGCGACCATACGACTCAAGGAGCCGATAACGGCGTTGAAGGTGCCCGCAGGTTCGGTGTTCTCGATTCTCGACGGAGTCGGTTGCGTCAGACATGATGGCAAGGCGGTGCCCGTCCGCCTGTACGGCTCGCAAAACGGATACGCGATGGTCGGCCTGTTGGACGGCGGCGATGCGTCCGGACTGCGGTCGGTGGATGTGGCCGACGGAAGCTCCTCCGATATCTCCTGTCCTGCGACGGCGGGGGAGAAGGACGACAGTGGCGATGCCGACGGGGAGGGAGCCTGATGGCGGGCGGTGACGAGGCGAGCCGCGGCGTCGAAGTCGACGATTTGGGGCACCGGTTCGCGGGCTCGCCGTTCCTGTGGCGGCATGTGTCGTTCGCGGTGCGCGACGGTGAGATACTGGCGCTGTGCGGGCGGTCGGGTTGCGGCAAGTCGACGATGCTGTCGATCATCGCCGGTTGGGAGAATCCGACGGAAGGCGTGGTGCGCAGGGGAGAGCCGTGCCGGATCTCCTGGGTGTTCCAGAACCCGTATGGGGCGGCGTGGCGCACGGTGCTCGACATCGCGGCCTATCCGCTGATCGCGGCCGGACACACGCGCTCATACGCCGAGGAACAGGCCAGAATCATGCTGGATTCCTTCGGCTTGTCGGCGCTGGAGAACCGTCTGTTCCAGGAATTGTCGGGCGGCGAGGCGCAACGACTGATGTTGGTGCGGGCCATCAACGCCCACCCTGACGTGTTGCTGGTGGACGAGCCGACCGCGCAGTTGGACACGCGTACGGCCGATTTGGTCAATGCCACGTTGTCGCAGCTCGCACGATCCGGAGCCGCGGTCATCATCGCCACGCACGACCCGCGTACCCGCGAAGCGTGCGACCGCGTCATCGATCTCGACATGTACGCCAGATCGGAGTGAGCGATGAGGTTGAGGGAGATCATACGCGAGGCGTGGAGGGATATGACGTCCGGCATGGCCGGTGCCGTGCCGCTGGTGCTGCTGTCGTTTCTTCTGATGCTGTGCTGCGCTGGACTGGATGTCTGGCAGATACTCGCCGTGGAAAGTCAGGCGATCGAATACCGGGATGCCAAGGGGAACGTCACGCTTATCAAGAACGAGGATGGCGTCGACGGGCGGGCCTGCGCGCAACTGGCGTCGCAAGACGGCATCGAGGCGTCCGGCGCGTTGCGTCAGGCCGGGGATATGACTCTGAACGCGCTGCCCGACAATCGGTTCGTCATCTACGAGGTCACGGACGGGCTGCTCGACGTGGTGGACTCCGGCAACGACGACCATCAGGGAGTATGGCTGCCGCGGGCGGTGGCCGAGAAGCTGGCGGTATCGCAAGGCGCGATATTGGAGACGACGCAAGGCGAGATTCGGGTGGCCGGCGTGTACGACTGGGCCGAGGACGGGCGCGACTCCCGCATCGGATACGCGGTGCTGATGCCGGTGGCGTCGTACGGCGCCTTCGACGAATGCTGGGCCTCGGTGTGGCCGTCCTCGGACATAACCGACACGCTGCGTCTGAGCGTGTTCTACAGCATGGATCCGTCGCATTCCCAGACCGGCCGTGTGAACTACGCCTTGGGGGACACGATGGACGCGCATGGGATGTTCTCGTCCCGTCTGACCAGATTCGCCGTGCCTGCGGCCGGCGTGCTGATGGCGCTGGTCGCCGCCGCGTTCTGCCGAAGACGGAAGCTGGAATTGTCGGGCAATATGCATGCCGGCGCGGGCAGATCGGTTGTGGTGCTGCAGATGGTGGTGGAGCATCTGGTTCCCGTCCTGATCGGCTGGGCCTGCGCCTACGCCGCGCTGTACGTCCTGATCCGGCTACAAGGCACGACAAGCGCTCCCGACGTGTTCCTGCTCGAACTCAAGGAAGGCCTATGGGTGCTCTTCGGCGCATGGATCGGAACCATGGCCGCCGCACTGACCATCCGGGAACGCGACCTGTTCACCCACTTCAAAACCCGCTAGCGGTTTCGTGTACCGCATATTTCCGCGTATCAGGAAACCATTCGAAACTGAACCCGTGTTCCTCGCGCCATCGACGTGGAGATGCTTCGACTCCGCTACGCTCCGCTCAGCATGACGAATAACCATTATCAAAGTCATCCTTGGGCAGGGTGCGTCCTCCTCGTCATCCTGGGCGAGGCGCACCCTTCCTCGTCATCCTGAGCGGAGGCGAAGCCGAAGTCGAAGGATCTCGCGCCATCACTCCATATTGCGCAGGAAGTCCTCGGTTTCGCGCACGAGTTGTTCAGCCTGCGGGGCGGCGATGGAGGCGTCCCGGTCGGCTTCGGCGCTGAGGTCGTATTCGCGTTCCAGATGGCGCACGTAATCGGCCAGATGGTCGTTGCAGCGCAGCAGCATGGAGGCCTGTGCCTCCCAACGCTTGGTTTTCTCCGCCAAATCGCCTTCGTCGAATGCGATTTGGCGGTGATCCGGGAGAGGCCGCGCAGCAATTCCACGGTGCCCGGGGCGCAGTCCTCGTTGCCCAGATACTGCGGCAGCGACACCCATATCGAAGTCGTGTCGAATCCCGATTCGCAGGCCATCGCGTCCAATACCGTGGGAATGCCGATCGGGCCGTTGTATTGGCGGTCGTCCTCGCAGGGACAGTCCTCGCTGCTGACGTTCACCGGCAGCGGGCGGGTGTGCGGACAGTCGGCGAACATGGCGCCCAAAGTGACCACACGGTCGATATCCAGCTCTTCGGCGATATGCAGGCTCTGCCGGCAGTACTCCCGCCAGCGGTAGTTGGGTTCCGGCGCGATCTGCGCGATGACGCGCGCATCCGGCGCAAGCGTGATCTCATGGAAGGTGGTCTGCGGCCAGATGATACGGGCGCGACCGGTGACATGGCACATCATGGGACGCGCCACCTGATAGTCGTAGAATCCGTCGCAACTGATATGACGGATCTCACGCGAGTCATAACGCTTGACCAGATGGCGGATCACATTGGTGGCCGCCTGGCACGCGTCGTTCCATCCGTCGAACGCGGCGATCATCACCGTGCCCGACTGTCGCTTCACATCTTCTGTCATGTTTTCTACAGTAGCGTTTTTTCCGCGCGCGCACCGGCTTCAGCCGTAAGCGAGAGAAAAGCGCGGAATAATGCCGAAAACAGGGTATGACACTCGCGCGACACGCCCTGTTTTGCAAATTACGCCGATGTGGTTATAGTAGTGACTCGTGCTTCGGCGGGTACAAACCGCTGAGAACACACGCGGACATAGCTTAGTTGGTAAAGCGCAACCTTGCCAAGGTTGAGACCGCGGGTTCGAGTCCCGTTGTCCGCTCTAGGTCCGAAGAGTTGACGAACCTATATGGTGGGTTAGCCAAGCGGTTAGGCAGCGGCCTGCAAAGCCGTATAGACGAGTTCGACTCTCGTACCCACCTCTCAGGTGACTGGGCAACCAGTCGACTGAGACGCAGACCCGGGCGGTTGGCGCAGTGGTAGCGCACTTCCCTGACACGGAAGGGGTCACAAGTTCGAATCTTGTATCGCCCACTCAGGTCGGAGCAATCCGACCGGTGATAACTGAATACCGTAGCATTACGGGCGATTGGCGCAGCGGCTAGCGCACTTCGTTCACACCGAAGGGGTCGTAGGTTCGATTCCTACATCGCCCACTGGAATTCCGCTTCTCACGGCGGAAATCCTTTGCGGACATAGCTTAGTTGGTAAAGCGCAACCTTGCCAAGGTTGAGACCGCGGGTTCGAGTCCCGTTGTCCGCTCCATGAGGCCTCGCCGAAAGGCGAGGTTTTTTCGTATTCGCCCAACGATGCGCGTTTCTTTGTCGAAATCATCCCCGCTTTCGTCCACTTCCAACCATCCCGGCGATGATATGATTACTGTGCAAAGGAGCGGACGATGGGAACTTTGGGGGAGTCGCCCACAGTGGCGATAGTGGACAACGACCGATTCACCAGGCGCGCGATACGGCAGGTTCTCGAGGACGGTGGCTTCTCGGTGGTCTGGGACAGGGCCAGCGGTCTGGCGGCGGAACATCTGGTCATGCAAACGCAGACACGGCCGGATGTGCTGTTGCTGGACATGTCGCTTGACGAGCAATCCGGCGTGGATGTGTGTCAGTCGATTCGCCGTAGCATCGCGGATATCCGCATTCTCGGCATCACCGCGTTCCCTCCGGATATTTATGCCGGACCTCTTGCCCAGGCTGGCGCGCAGGGACTGGTCACCAAGGAATCCGACCGTCAGCTGCTGTCCGCGATCCGCGTATTGCTCGATGGTGGAACATACTGTCCGCAGGTGCCATCCGTGGCGTTCCCCACCGCGACCAAGGCGTTTACCGCTCAGCAGAAGGCCAAGGCAAAGGACGAGAGCCCTCTGACGGACCGGGAGCGCACGGTACTGGAAAGCTACGAGCGGACAGGATCCTACAAGATCACCGCCAGCCAGCTGGGAATCAGCGATTCCACCGCGCGCAACATCATGCATCATGCCAAACGACGTCTCGGCGCGGCCAGTACAGCGGCAGCGATCGTGGCCTGGCATGAACGCCAGCCGAAGAAGGCACATCGATGACGGAACGACACGCCAGAATTCGGCGATCATCTGCGACACATAACACTGATGATACTGATGCGACTCTGTATAACACCGACTCGACTCCACATGATGCCGAAGTCACGCACATGACGGTATTGCAGCGCATATCGCAGAATGTGCGGGCGCATTGGCTGCGCACGCTCATCGCGCTTATCTGCGCCGTATCGTTCGCGGCGTTCCTTGCTGGCCCGCTGCGCCGCGTCATGATCACAAGCCCCGATCTCGCCGCCATGTATGCGCTGCTGCTGGTTCTGCTCACCGTCAACATCGCATTCCCTCGCGTGGCGGGAATCGGCATGGCCGTGCTGTCGATGGTATCCGTCGTGGTGTTCCTGAACGTCTACGAGTCGCCGTTCTCACTGGCCGAAGTGATACCGATACTCGTGGCCTATCTGATGGGGTCGCTGGCGTATTCGGCCACGCTCGGCATCTCGCTACCGTGCTGTGTGATGGTGTGCTTATCCTATGTGCTGCCGCATCGTTACCTCATACCTATGGCAGGTCTGTTGGTGCCGGACATCGGCTGCGTGCTCGAATGCATCGCGGCCTTCGCCTTGGGTTACGCGCTTCGGCTGCAGACGCAGCTAAAAAACCAGCAGACGCAGGAGAACGAACTGCTGCGTCTGCGAGCACAATCCGAAAAACTGGATCGCATGAGGACTCGTGTGGATCTGCAACGCTTGATCCATGACTCCATCGCCGGCGATCTCTCCTATATCGCATTAATCACCAGGCCCCACGCCGGTCAGCCGGTGGATGCGGACCGCATCGAAACGGTCCATCACCATGCCATCGCGGCACTGACCCATACCCGTCAGGCCATCGCCATGCTCAGCGACGAGACGCCGCTTGCCGACGGTACGGCTGAATATCCCGCTTCGCCAAATCCCATCATGCCCGACACGGCTATGAAGCAATCTGGGACCGTACCTGCCGATTTGGTGAAGATGATCGCGCAATGCGATGCCGATCTGCGAGGGTTGGGGCTGGACGGCGGAACGACCGTTCTGGCCTCGTCCGACTTCACACTCGGACAAGATTCCGAAAGCCTCGATCGATGGGATGCCGTGATGTCGCTGATGCACGAGATATACGCCAACATCGTGGCGCACGGCCAGTTGGATGGGGTCTATGCCGTCCAGATCCGCCTGATCAACGGCGAGGCGCGCATCCATGCGGAGAACGCGACGGGCGAGAGCACGTCGATGTCGCCCATTCTCGGATCGGGAACGGGCCTTGCCCGTCAACGCCAACGTATCGAGCAGGTCCACGGCTCGCTCGACACCTTCGCGCAGGACGGACGTTTCTCGCTTTTCGCGGAGATTCCCCTCGTCATCCAGTGATTGCATAAGGGCATCCACATCCCGTATCGTCCGGTCGCGCGAAAGAAGAACATACCTATATAGACAAACGTCTATGCGTCTAGCCCGCCATTAACCGAAGCTTCGTCATATCTCTAGACTGGTAAAGCATTGTTGTTTGCCGGTCTGCGCGACAAATGTGAAGTGAGGGGATGCACGATGAAGCGACATCAGGGAAACCATCATTATGGTGCACAAATCCTCGTATGGTCGTTAATGTCAGCGATCATTGCCGCATCAGTTACTGTAGGGGCTTGCGCTCTCTGGTTGCCTGATCGAACCCCAAATGTGTTGTCTGAAGCAAAAATCATCGCAAGTGCGCCAACAAGTGTGCAAGACTATTCGGGAAACCAGCCAGTTACAGTAGTACCTACCGTATCAGCATCGCAAACTCTACTCAGCAATGTCTCGGGGATAGTGACCGCTGACCGGTCCGGACAGGGACTTGTCTCCGGAAAAGCGGCATTTGCTGTGAACGATCGTGCCATCATAGCGTTATCCACGTCCATGCCTTTGTACCGAAATCTAAAAATAGGCGACAGTGGTGAGGACGTACGTGCCGTAAATAACGAGCTCAATCGTTTGGGATACAACTCCCAGCCTGAATCAGACCTATTTCAGTGGTCAACCTCTGACGGCTGGCGACAGCTAATGTGGGATAACGGCAATGAATCCAACGGGGAATTATTTATTGCTGATACCCTGTGGATTCCCAATACTACCGTTGCGGTTGATGCTTGGACGGCTAGGCAGGGAACGCAGACCACTGCTGGTAGCCAAGTCGGAGAGGTTCCAGGCTTTATCACCGCCCTTACCGTCAAAAACGGACAGCCTTCGCAACAAGATAGAACACTCACTGTGGCCAAGTTAACAGCTACGTTGCCAGCCGGTACTACAACAATTACAGATTCTGTTTTTTTACAGCAATTCACCAATTCCGAAGAAGTCACATCTTTGAGTCCCGAAAGTCTAACAGCCGGTCTCAGCGCGACATTATCGTTGTCAAAACCGTTGCTGGTACTGAGGGTGCCGGCAGGAGCGGTATTCGATGTGAATGGACAGTATGGGTGCATTGCTCCGGCGTCAGGTAAAGACAAAGGGAAACCGATACGTATGGATATCGTTGGCAATGAATTAGGGGTCAGTCTGCTCAAATCGGAACAGGTCGATATACAGCAAATCCGAACAGTGATGCTAGGGGAAACGCTTAGCGGCCTTGTTTGCAAATAACACGGTTTCCAAGAGAACAGCGACAGTCATGACAGTACGACGCATTCAGATAAATGATTTGGCTCATAAATTCCCCGCTACAGATTTACTCTTTGAGCACTTAAACTTCACCGCTGATCAAGGGCAGACAGTGGCTGTATGCGGCCCCAGCGGATCAGGGAAAAGTACTCTGCTGTCAATTCTTGCCGGATGGGAGCAACCATATGCAGGCAAAGTGGAAAGACAAGGGATTCAGCGAATCAGATGGGTATTCCAGAACCCATATGGAATATCAGGACGCACTGCGCTAGATCATGTGGTGTTTCCTCTCCTGGCTCAGGGAATGATGCGGCGTGAGGCAGAGTCCCAGGCTGTGGAAGCCATGTCTCTGTTCGATTTGGAATATGCTGCGCAACGACGATTCTCTGAGCTGTCGGGAGGAGAAGCTCAACGACTTATGCTGGCACGTGCTGTATGTTCACAACCCGACCTGCTACTTGTGGATGAACCCACCGCGCAATTGGATATGCGCACTGCACACACCGTAAGTCGTGTATTAGGCCATCTCGCCGGACATGGAATGATTGTAATGATCGCCACCCATGATCCTTCAACTCGTAACGCATGCAGCCGTGTCATCGACCTGTCCGTTTATGAACCTTTACAACGCAAGGGACAATCATGAAGCTCCGTTCCATTTGTTCTGAAGCAATACGCAATATCTCTTCCGGTACAGCTCATGTCTTCACCCTGACGCTGGCGGTTCTGTCGGCAAGCACCCTGTTAGGCGGATATGAAGCCGTCTCCGTCGTTGGTTTAGAACAGGAGGCTATTGCACGTATTCATGCGAAAGCCGATGTGATGACATTTGTCAGTGAAAACATAGACGGCGAGGCATGCGATCGACTGGTCGAAGCAGAGAATGGCCCATCCGTCGCAGGAGCCGTACGCGACGGACCGCAGGTCACCCCATTGTCAACACCGGGGAAAGGTCTCAGCTCCTACGAAGTCACTCCCAGCTTGGTTCCACTATTGATGAATGATGTCTCCACCACAGCTGCAGATATCTCCGGTATTTGGGTATCATCCTCCGTGTCGCAGGATTTCGGTTTGATACCCGGCAGTATCTTGGAAACCGATCATGGGGACATGAAAATCGCAAACATATTCGAGTGGCCAAATGATGGACGGGATACACGTTTCGCCTATGCGATAATCGTTCCTTCTTCTTCAGTCCAAGGATGGTATGACGAGTGTTGGGCAAAAATATGGCCCGATAATGACGACCTGAAATCCTTGCTCTATTCCACTGGAGTACCGACGGGGAATATCGAAACCCAAGTAGGGGTCACAAGATTGAATAAAGGATTCGATTCTCATTATTCCGCCTATGCAACATACTCCACTCGAATCACACGCTTTGTGCCGTGGCTTGGTTGTGCCGTCGGAATATTCATAGGAGTGTTCGCGGTACTTCGCAGACGACTTGAATATGCAGGTGCGCTTCATTGCGGACAACGCAAGCATGCTCAACTTCTAGGGATGCTTTTAGAGACATGCACGTGGGCGGGACTGGGCGCAACATGTTCAACCAGCATCATCGTGGCATATTGTGCACGATTCGCTTTTACCGATACAGCAGCAGTGATATTGGGCGCAATACGTTCGCCAATCGCAACGTTCTGTGGTGCTCTTTTTGGTGTGTTCACAGCTGGATTGTTTATCAGGGAATCACAGTTGTTCCGATTCTTCAAACAACGATAGGAACGGTCTCCCTATAGGCTTTACCTTTCAATATGTGTCCTTGTTATGCGCGATGCCATGCCTATAGACGTTTGTCTACGAGGCATGGCACCGCACTTGCTCCGCGCAAAGCGCCCTGCTTATCGTTTTTGCTACATCAAGCAAAGAAGCTGATGTCATCGACATAGTAGAAGGAGAAATTATGAAATATACATCCCGTAATGCATGCGCCTTGATTGTCTTGCTCATGACCGTCTTTCTTGTTTCTCCATGCTTAACAGCAAATGCGGCAACACAAGAAAGCAAAAGAGGAATTTCATTGTCTGATTCGAAGGTGAGCGGACAAGCCGGAGGGACAGAAACGCGTTCATGGGCAGATCTTGACAGCGCGACACTTTACCATTACGTATACGCGGTTCAAGATGGCAGCTATGTCACGTCCGGATCGGTTGCGCCTGGCAAACATGCTGGCACGATTTCAGGATTCGGATCTTGGGACATGCAGAACGATGATGCTCTCGGTGGACCTCTGGACAACGGAAGTTGCTATCCCAGCTGGTATACGGGAGAACGCTGCGGCAGGCCTTTATACAGAAATTATCCTCTGGCAGGGTGATTTGTAGCGCTGTGTAGATTTAAAGGACGAAGCCGTCTTTTCCGAATCATTTATGACAGGGAGACAAGCGACCATGATTCCACGAAAAATGTATCGAAAAGCACGTCATATCACGGCAATCGCTGTATGTGCCTCGCTGCTGATGGTGTCATCGTCTTGCGGAAACACTGTATCCGACACGAAAAGCAGCAACGTAACTGCGCAATCCGACGATATAGGACGCATGATGAGTGACGGCGTTGGCGAAAAGGCGGCATCGTCCTTATCCGAATATATCGAGCAATCCATTCGAATGCTCGAATCCAGCCAGCAACTGAAGGAATTCGATCCTTCCGGCGACGCTTCGCGGCGAATACTGAAAGTACTTGAACGGGCCAAATCTCAAGGAGGCGTCTCCGTATCAGATTACGAGTCAGCATGGGCCGATTACAAGCAGTGCATGGTGGATCGAGGATATGAGGATATCAAACTCATCAAAGAGCCTAACGGAATATACAAGGAGGCGCCGCACCGCGCGGGAACCGAAGAACAAAATGCTCGCTACGGACAAGACATGCTTGAATGTGGCACACTCACATACGCGACAATCGCCGACGTGTACAAGATGCAGATCGGTAATCCGAATCTATATAAAAACCAATACGAGGGCGCACTGGATTGCCTTCGTCGCAATGATGTGGCGCCAAAAGGCTACACCATGGATGATCTCCGATTCGACCTGTACGAAGCTGCTTCCAAGGATGAACTGACGCTCGACATCTACAAGCCAGAAGCGTCCCAATGTCTGGTGGCGAACGATATCACCGTCTTCAGCGAAGATAGCGTGACCGAGGAACTCTGGTAGACGAAGAAAGGCGATCACGATGGCCAAGGCATTGACGAGACGTGGCGTTCGCGTACTCCTGTGCGTCATATGCTCCTTGACCGTCATAGCGAGCGGCATCGGATGGTGGCTTTGGCAGGCAACCCAGGATGCCGCTCCGCTGGTGGTGGTCTACGCGCATGAGAAGGGGCAGCAGTCCGCGGCGGGCAGCCATTGGGCACGACTGGTGTCCTCCGCATGCGACTGCGACATCGTCTGGCGCGATGTGACGCCGGACAGCACAGAGGCCGGGGCCGTATATGGTTTGGCCAGTTATCAAGGCAATCCCGAACTGGGTGGATTGCCGGTTCCCGACGTATTCGTCTCATTTGACCAGGTGACCGGACCAGACGCCATCGCCCGCGGATACGCCGACGATTATCTCGATTTTCGCCGATATCTCGATCGCATGCCGAATGTGACTCAGTACTTCACGGAGACTCCCCAGGCGTACGTCGCCGCGCAGCGAAGCGACGGATCAATCCGTTCCCTCCCGGGAGACTCCGGCGAGGACTATGACGGTTCCATGGCGCATATGTTCATCAACCGGGCCTGGTTGGAACGGCTGGGACTGGACGTTCCAACCACGTGGGACCAATTGACCGACGTGCTGAGGGCTTTCCGTGACGGCGATCCCAACGGCAACGGCGAGGCGGACGAAATCCCATTCGCCATCAGGCCTACCGAGGACAACGATCCTGGTGGCACCGAGACGTTCGAGCCCGACGGATGGCAGCTGCTGCTGAACGCCACCGGCACCCCCACTCAACTCAACGAACAGGCCGGACAGAACCTGTTCGCCGGCATGGATTCGTCCGTAAAGGACATCTCCGCATCCGGCGCCGTGCGACGGGTGGGTGATTATCTCGCCGATCTCGTGTCCGAAGGATTGGTTACCCCGGAATCGTTCGCAAGAACATACGCGCTGAAACAAGCCAACGAGGCGATGCGCGAGGCCATGCAGTCGGACGGGGGAGAGGTTCCCTCCGATCCCGGCGGCGCAGGCTCGTCAACGCTCGTCGGATCCACATTCGTCGGCACCACATTCGCCGAATACGAATCCCAATTATCCTCGCCGACCCCGTTGGTGGGAGTGGCGTTCGCCTTCGATGCTTCGGCGTTCGGTCCCAACGAAGACCAGTACGAATCCATCCCCATTCCCGCCGAGCATGATGGTGTCCAACCCACCTGGGACCGCAGCGGCCGTGTGCGTTTCAATCTCAATGGCGTATCGGTGAGGGCAAACACCCGACATAGGGATGACGCGTTGCGGGTCGTGGACGCGCTGTTCGACGAATCGGTTTCCCTCGCCCAATTCTATGGAGAGGAGGACGTCGACATCACACATGAGGACGGCCGGACCATGGTGAGCGTGCAGGGGGACGGCACGTATCCGCTCGGATATGGGCGTGCGTTCGTCGGTTGGATTCGCCCTGGAACCGTCATCGCGGGGGACAAACCCCGCGAGCGCTATGTGGCGGCCGACAAGCCGTATCGGGGAATCTATCGTCGCATGGGGTCGGACGGCGTATTCCCCATGGGCATGTATCTGCCCGCGACGAGCGGCACCGGCATCGGGAGCGTCACGGACCAGTGGCTGGCCGAACAGGTATGCAATGCATCGGTTCCATACGATCGCGACAAGGCTTGGAACGCATACGTCCGCGCACAATCGGAGGATTCCGCACGCGCCGGCCAGAGGCTGGAATGGCAGAGGGAATACGATCGCTACATGGAGCGGGACAAGACTCTGCGTTAGGACCATGCGGATGTCTTCCCGCGCCTCTATCGTGTCCTCTGTTGCATATAACCAGTCCAGGTCTGTTTTAGTAATGCGGACCCCGAAAGATAGGACATTATCATGGCTGCAAGCCCCATCTCCATTACGGTCAACGGCGAAGCGAAGGAGGTGGAGGCAACCATCACCGGCACCGAGCTGTTCGCGGACGACAAGAACATCATCGCCGTGCGTCTCAACGGCGAACTGCGCGACCTCTACACTCCGCTGAGCGACGGCGACACTGTCGAACCCGTGGCCCTCGACTCCGAGGACGGCCTGAACATCATGCGTCACTCGGCCACGCACGTCATGGCGCAGGCCGTGCAGGAGATCTACCCGAACGCCAAGCTGGGCGTCGGACCGGTGATCGAGAACGGCTTCTACTACGACTTCGACGTGGAGACGCCCTTCACTCCGGAGGATCTCAAGGATATCGAGAAGCGCATGCAGCGCATCATCAAGTCCTCCCAGTCGTTCCGCCGCCGTGTGGTGACCGAGGAGGAGGCGTTGGCCGAAGAGGCCGACCAGCCGTACAAGATCGAGCTCATCAACGACAAGCAGGCGCATCTCGACCCCGAGGCCGCCACTGAAATCGACGAGAAGGAACTGAGCTTCTACGACAACGTGGACCGCGACGGCAATGTGGTGTGGAAGGACCTGTGCCGCGGCCCCCACCTGCCGAACACCCGCTTCATCAAGGCGTTCAAGATCGAGCGTTCCGCAGCGGCCTACTGGCGCGGCAGCGAGAAGAATCCGATGCTGCAGCGCATCTACGGCGTGGCGTTCTTCACCAAGGATGATCTGAAGGCCTACCAGACCCGTCTCGAGGAGGCCGCCAAGCGCGACCACCGCAAGCTCGGCGCGTCCATGGACCTGTTCTCCTTCCCGGACGACATCGGTCCCGGCCTGGCCGTGTTCCACCCCAAGGGTGCCGCGATCATCAACGCCATGGAGGATTACTCGCGTGAGATGCACCGCAAGCACCACTACAGCTTCGTGCAGACCCCGCACATCACCAAGGGCGGCCTGTACGAGACCTCCGGCCACCTGCACTGGTATAAGGACGGCATGTATCCGGCCATGCACCTCGACGAGGAGCGCGACGCGGAGGGCAACATCACCAAGCCGGGCGCGGACTACTATCTGAAGCCCATGAACTGCCCGATGCACAACCTGATCTTCAAGGCGCGCCAGCGTTCCTACCGCGAACTGCCGCTGCGCCTGTTCGAGTTCGGCACCGTGTACCGCTACGAGAAGTCGGGCGAGGTGCACGGCCTGACCCGCGTGCGCGGTCTGACGCAGGACGATTCCCACATCTACTGCACCCGCGAGCAGATGAGGGACGAGCTGGCCAACCTGCTCACCTTCGTGCTGAACCTCCTGAAGGACTTCGGTCTGACCGACTTCTATCTGGAGTTGAGCACCAAGGACGAGCACAAGTACGTCGGTTCCGACGAGATCTGGGAGGAGGCGACCAACACGCTGCGCGAAGTGGCTGAGGCGTCCCACCTCGACCTCGTGGCCGATCCGGGCGGCGCCGCGTTCTACGGCCCGAAGATCTCAGTGCAGGCCCGTGACGCGATCGGCCGCACCTGGCAGGTCTCGACCATCCAACTCGACTTCAACCTGCCCGAGCGTTTCGACCTCGAGTACATCGCGGCCGACGGCACGCACCAGCGCCCGGTGATGATCCACCGCGCCCTGTTCGGCTCCCTCGAGCGTTTCTTCGCCGTGCTGCTCGAGCACTATGCGGGCGCGTTCCCGGCGTGGCTCGCCCCCGTGCAGGTGCTCGGCGTGCCGGTGACGGACGAGGTCGCGCCGCATCTGGCCGGTTTCGTCAAGTCCCTCGAGGACGAGATGGTGCGCTGCGAGGTGGATTACTCCGCCGACCGCTTCGGCAAGAAGATCCGCAACGCCTCCAAGTCCAAGGTGCCGTTCATCCTCATCGTGGGCGACGAGGACATGACCAACAACGCGGTGAGCTTCCGCTTCCGCGACGGCAGCCAGCTCAACGGCGTGCCGGTGGACGAGGGCCGCGCCAAGATCCTCAAGGCGATCGCCAAGCGCGTGCAGGTCAACTCCGCCGACGACTTCACCGCCGCCACCGCGGAATAAGGAATAAATGATGACTGACGAACATGTGCGTGTCGACGATCCGGCGGGGTTCCCTCCGCAGGAGGACGCGGTCGAACGTTTGTGGACGCCGCAGCGCATGACCTATGTGCTGCGTGGTTCCGACGACCGCCCGGCCAAACCGAAAGCCAAGGAGTGCCCGTTCTGCGCGGGACCGGCCAAGTCCGATGAGGACGGCCTGATCGCCTGGCGGGGCACGCACGTGTTCGCCATCATGAATCTCTACCCATACAATGTGGGCCATCTCATGGTCTGCCCGTACCGTCATGTGGGGATGCTCACCGATCTGAACGACGCTGAGCTTTTCGAATTCGAGAAGGCGACCACATTGGCCATGAAGGTGATGGAGACCGTCTCACATCCCGACGGTTACAACATCGGCATCAACCAGGGCGAGGTGGCCGGCGCGGGCGTGGCGGCGCATCTGCACCAGCATGTGGTGCCGCGGTGGAACGGCGACGCCAACTTCATGCCGATCGTCGCACAGACCCGCACCATGCCGATTCTGCTCTCCGACCAGCGGGCCGCCTACGCGGCGGCATTCGCGGATCTCGCGCCGCGGTTCGGTCTGCCCGCGTCTTCCACTATCTGAGGAAACGCCGACGTTTGTCGGCGAACCGCTTTAAAATCAACTCGTTTGTCTTATTGTCTAATCTGAACGGAGCATTATGTCCGGTCATTCCAAGTGGGCGACCACCAAGCACAAGAAGGCCGCCATCGACGCCAAGCGCGGCAAGCTCTTCGCCAAGCTCATCAAGAACATCGAGATCGCGGCCCGTATGGGCGGCGGCGATCCGGACGGCAACCCGAGCCTTGCCGACGCCATCTACAAGGCGAAGAAGGCCTCCATGCCGGCCGACAACATCAAGCGCGCCGTCAAGCGCGGCTCCGGTGAGGAAGCCGGCGGCGCCAACTATGAGGACATCGTCTACGAGGGCTACGCTCCCGCCGGCGTGGGCCTGATCATCGAATGTCTGACCGACAACCGCAACCGCGCGGCCGCCGACGTGCGCTCCACCCTGACCAAGGGCAACGGCTCGCTGGCCACCACCGGTTCCGTGAGCTTCAACTTCGAGCGCAAGGGCCAGATCGCCATCCCGTCCGAGGGCGTGGACTTCGACGACCTGTTCGAGAAGGCCGCCGAGGCCGGTGCCGAGGATGTGGCCGACGAGGGCGAGATGTTCGTCGTCACCACCGACCCCTCCGACATGCACACCGTGCGCCAGGCCCTGCTGGACTCCGGCTACGAGTACGACTCCGCCGATCTGGTCATGGCCCCGAAGAACGAGGTTGAGCTCAGCCTCGAGGATGCCCGCAAGGTCTCCAAGCTCATCGACAACCTCGATGACCTCGACGACGTGCAGAACATCTACTCCAACTGGACCGCCTCCGACGAGGTGATGGCCCAGCTCGACGAGGAGTAGTCCTCGTGATCATCCTTGGCGTCGACCCCGGGCTCACGCGCTGCGGGGTCGGCGTGATCGAAGCCGGCGCACACCGCCGGCTTTCGTTTATCCACGTCGACGTCGTGCGTTCCTCGCCGGATATCTCGCAGGATCTGCGATTGTTGGCGGTATACAACGGTCTGGCGGAGAAGATGGAACGATTCGCGCCCGACGCGGTGTCCATCGAACGCGTGTTCGCCCAGTCGAACCGCAACACCGTGCTCGGCACCGCGCAGGCCGCCGGCATGGCGATGCTGGCCGCGGCGCAACGCGGCATTCCGGTTGCTCTGCATACGCCCACCGAAGCGAAACTGGCGATCACCGGCAACGGACAAGCGGAGAAGATCCAGGTGGAGCGCATGGTCACGCGCATCCTCAACCTCTCGAAGATGCCGACTCCGGCCGACGCCGCCGACGCGCTGGCATTGGCGATCTGCCATGCGCTGCGCCCGGCCGGCGCGCTGCAAGGCGGCGAACGCGAACAGCATCTGACGCCCGCGCAACGCCAATGGGCCGAAGCCGCGCAAAAAACCTACCGCCGCCGCATCAACGCAGACCGTGGAATGTGAACCGCCCGCAATTCCAAAGGAATTGCACAAGGCGGTTCACGCGAGCCGGAAAAAGTGAAAGCCCAGTGGGCTTTCACCCGGCGGAGCCATCCTTATAACAAAACTATTGGTTCACGCGAGCCGGCCGAAGAGGAAGCCCAGTGGGCTTCCGTGCCGGCGGAGCCATCCTTACAACAAACCCCACACCGGATAAACCCGTCCAAGTACCCCATATGATACACTTCGAACAGTTGTTCGACTTTGGAGGGCGCATATGATTGGAATGCTGACCGGGTGCGTGGAGTCGGTGGAGGCCGATTCCGCGCTGATCGACGTTGGGGGAGTGGGTTACGAGGTGCGTATGCCCACCGCCGACCTAGGCCGCGTCCACATGGGTCAGGAGGTGCGCGTGCACACCTATCTCAATGTGTCGCAGGACGCCATCACCTTGCACGGCTTTCTCGACGCCGCCGCGAAGAAAACCTTCCTGCAGCTGATCAAGGTCTCCGGCATCGGCCCCAAGGTGGCCCAGTCGCTGCTCTCCACGCTTACGCCGGGGCAGTTGGCCCGCGCGATCGCGGACAACGACGCCACCGCTCTCGCCAAAGCGCCGGGGTTGGGCAAGAAAGGCGCGCAGAAGATCATTCTCGAACTCAAGGGGTCGATCGACCTCAGTCAGGTCGAGGGTGCCGCCGCCTCCGCGAACGCCCAGACGGTCGACGAGGACGCCGGCACGCATCAGGTGATCGAGGGTCTGATGTCGCTCGGCTGGCGTCAGCAGGACGCCGAACAGGCGGTGGCCGAAGCCTGCCGCGACAACAACATCGCCACGCCGCTCGCCGCCGAGGATGTGCCGCGCGTGCTGCGCCTCGCGCTTACGCTTATGGATAGGGGACGCTGATGAGCGACGCATCGACAGCATTGAACGAAACTCCCGCATACGGCCAGTCGAACACCGGAGCGAACGAGGAATCCCTGCGCATGGTGTCCTCGCAACCCATCGGCAACGAGCCGGTGAGCGACGAGGAGCTGCGCCCCCACGCGCTCGACGGCTTCATCGGCCAGCCCACCCTCAAAGCGCAGCTGCAGTTGTTCCTCGATGCCGCTCGCAAACGCGATGTGCCGCCCGACCATATCCTGCTGGCCGGCCCTCCCGGCTTGGGCAAAACCACGTTGGCGATGATCGTGGCCAACGAGCTGGGCGTGCCGATCCGCGTCACTTCGGGCCCCGCCATCCAGCACGCCGGCGACCTCGCCTCGATTCTGAGCTCGCTCGATACCGGCGAAGTGCTGTTCATCGATGAGATCCACCGACTGCCGCGCGCGGCCGAGGAGCTGCTGTATATCGCGATGGAGGATTTCCGCGTGGATGTGATGGTGGGCAAGGGGCCGGGCGCCACGTCCATCCCGCTCACCCTGCCGCGGTTCACGGTGATCGGTGCCACCACGCGCGAAGGCATGCTGCCCTCGCCGTTGCGCGCGCGTTTCGGTTTCACCGCGCATCTCGACTTCTATCCGATCGACGAGCTTGAACGTCTGATCGACCGTTCGGCCGGCGTGTTGGGCGTCAATCTCGACGAAGGCGCGGCCGCCCAGTTGGCCATGCGTTCGCGAGGCACGCCGCGTATCGCCAACCGTCTGCTGCGCCGCGTGCGTGACTGGGCCATCGTGCACGATCTCATCGTGGTGCGTTCCGCGGATGTCAAGGAGGCGCTGGACCTCTACCAGATCGATTCGGAAGGTCTGGACCGCTTGGATATCGCCGTGCTTAAGGCCATCGTGACGAATTTCAACGGCGGTCCGGTGGGATTGAACAATCTTTCGGCCATGGTGGGGGAGGAGTCCGAAACCGTGGAGACGGTGTGCGAACCGTATCTGGTGCGTGAGGGATTCCTCGCCCGCACGCCGCGTGGCCGCATCGCCACCGAAAAAGCGTGGAGGCATCTGGGATTGGTTCCACAGGATGATGTCAGCAAGCTCTTTTAGAATCTTGAAAGCTTATTAGTTCTAGCAAGGAGTTCGTCTTGGATTATATGTTCCTCATCGTCATCATGGTCGCTATGATCGGCATGATGTGGTGGCAGTCCCGTAAAGCCAAGCAGCAGCAGGCGGAGCGTCAGGACTTCCGCACCAACCTGCAGCCGGGCACCGAGGTCATCACCATCGGCGGCGTGATCGGCAAGGTCGTTTCCGTCGACACCCAGTATGAGGAGATCGTCATCGACTCCGAAGGCTCGCTGATTCGCTTCTCCTTCAACGCGATCAGCAAGGAATACGTACGTCCCGCCTACGTCTCCGACGACGAGGTGGACGAGAACGGCAACCCGATCGAGCAGGATTCGATTGAGCAGAACGGCGACGAGGCGCAGGTCCCCATGGATCAGTCCATCGAGGCGGCCGAAGAAGTCGTTGACGACGCCGAGAGCACAAACGACGAGCAGCAGCCCGAGACAATCAAGTAAGTTCTCTCCATCCGCTCACACCATCCGGTGTGAGCGGTCTCGTTGTATCCGTTCATTCGCAGAAAGCCAACCATCGTCATGTCGTCCGCCGATATCGCCATCGCCGATTTGAACAAGATTCCCGTCGAAGACGCCGAATACCTTATCTCGCTGATTCGCACGATCCCCGGATATCCGAAGCCGGAGATCCTCTTTCGCGATTTCATTCCTGTATTCGCCGATGCCAAAGGCTTGCGTATCCTCATCGAAGCGTTGCAAGCCGCATTGCCGGTACCTGCCGATTCCTTTGATTCCATCGCCGGACTCGAGGCGCGCGGCTTCCTGTTCGGCCCGTTGCTGGCCCATCAGCTGGGCAAGGGGTTCATCGCCGTCCGTAAAGCGGGCAAACTTCCACCGGAGACCCTTAGCCAGATCTACGATATGGAATATGCCAGCACAGGTGTCGAGATTCTGTCCGATGCTGTGAAGCCGGGTGAACGCGTGCTTGTCGTGGACGATCTCATCGCCACGGGAGGTTCGGCTCAGGCGGCGGCGCAGCTCATCGAACGTGCTGGCGGCACGGTTGTGGGCTTCAGTTTCGTTATGGGACTCAACGGGTTGAACGGCACCAACCAGCTTGGCGACCGTCCGACCAGCGTGCTCACCACCATGCCCGACCACGCCTAAGCCCGACATCTGGCCACGAGCACAGCCTCAACATCCATCATCCTGAGGAAGACATTCATGGATCTATACGAATATCAAGCACGGGAGTTGCTTGAAGAGCAGGGCATTCCAACGCCCAAAGCCGTGTTCGCCCATAATTCGCATGAAGTGGCCGAAGCCGTCGACATGGTCGGTTTGCCCTGTGTGATCAAAGCCCAGGTCAAAATCGGCCATCGAGGCCAGGCCGGCGGCGTCAAGCTCGCCAAAACCCGCGACGAGGCCATTCTCGCCTCCGAGGCGATTCTGCCCATGAGCATCCACGGACACAAGGTGTCCGGCGTGCTGGTGGCCGAAGCCAAGAACATCCTGCATGAGTATTACGTGTCCATTTCGGTGGACCGTTCCTCGCGCGACTACGATGTGCTGGCCACCGCCGCGGGCGGCACCGAGGTCGAGGAGATCGCCAGGGAGCATCCCGAATCAGTCAAGCGCCTGCATATCGGCGCGCTGGAGGAGTTCGACATCGAAGCGGCCACCCGCATGGCCGAAAGCATCGGCTTCTACCATGCCGACGTCGATCAGGCCGCGCAGATCCTGCTCAAGATGTGGCAATGCTTCAAGGAGAACGACGCCACGCTGGTGGAGATCAATCCTTTGGCGAAGATCGGCGACCCCGACGACGAATCCTCGAAGACGCTTTGCGCGCTCGACGCCAAAATCTCTCTTGACGACAACGCGGCGTTCCGCCATGACGGCTGGAAGCGTTTCGAAGACGCCGTCCAAGCCGACCCGTTCGAGCAGCGCGCCCGCAAATACGGACTGCATTACGTGCATCTCGACGGCGAAGTCGGTGTGATCGGCAACGGCGCGGGACTGGTGATGAGCTCGCTCGACGCCGTGTCCGGTGCCGGAGAGGAACAGGGCACCGGCATCAAGCCGGCGAACTTCCTCGACATCGGCGGCGGAGCATCCGCGCAGGTGATGGCCACCAGTTTGGACATCGTGCTCTCCGACCCGCAGGTCGAATCGGTGTTCATCAACGTGTACGGAGGCCTGACCTCCTGCGAGCAGGTGGCCGAGGGCATCCTCGAAGCGGTGTCCGCCCGCGGCGGATCCAAGCCGCTGGTGGTGCGTTTCGACGGCAACGCGGCGCAGGAGGGTCTGAGAACCCTCGCCAAGGCGAACAATCCGAACGTCCATGTGGCGCAGACCATGGAAGAAGCCGCCAGCCAGGCCGCCCGCATCGCGGCTGAGGCGGTCCAGTCGAAGGAGGCGCGCTGATGACGCTGTTCATTGAAGACGGGGCCCCGGTGATCGTCCAGGGCATGACCGGACATCAGGGCATGACCCACACCGCACGCATGCTCAAGGCCGGCACCAACATCGTCGGCGGCGTGAACCCCCGCAAGGCCGGCACCACCGTCGATTTCCCCGCGGCCAACGGCCAGGACGCGCATGTTCCCGTGTTCGCCACCTGCGAGGAAGCCAAGCAGGCCACCGGTGCCAAAGCCAGCGTCGTGTTCGTGCCTCCGCGCTTCACCAAAAACGCGGTGGTCGAGGCCGTCGAAGCCGGTATCGAGCTGGTCGTGGTGATCACCGAAGGCGTTCCGGTCGCTGATTCCGCCTACTGCGTGGCCCTCGCGCGCCGCAAGGGCGTGCGTCTGGTCGGCCCCAACTGCCCGGGTCTGGTCACGCTGGGCGAGCCGGGCGTGAACCTCGGCATCATCCCCGACGGCATCGTGCCGCGCGGACCGCTGGGACTGGTGTCGAAGTCCGGCACGCTGACCTACCAGCTGATGGGGGAGCTGAGCGACATCGGCTTCACCGCTTGCTTGGGTGCCGGTGGCGACCCGATCGTCGGCACCACCCTGCAGGAGGCGCTTGAAGCCTTCGAGGCCGACGAGCACACCAAGGCCGTGATGATGATCGGCGAGATCGGCGGCAATGCGGAACAGGACGCGGCCCAGTGGGCCAGCGAGCATATGACCAAGCCCATCGTCGCCTACATCGCCGGATTCACCGCTCCGGAGGGCAAGCAGATGGGGCATGCCGGCGCCATCGTCTCCGGCGGCAAAGGCACCGCGCAAGACAAGAAGGAAGCGCTTGAGGCCGTCGGCATTCCGGTGGGCAAAACCCCGGGACAGGCCGCCGCTCTGATGCGCGAGGTGCTCGCCAAGCAGTCGCTGCTATGATCGAATCCCTCAAACAGTGGGGCAGGGGACTGCTGCTATCCGTCCTCGCCATGGCCATCTTCGCGATATCGCTGGGCTGCTGCATCGCGCTGATCCTGCTGGTCGTTTCGATGGAGGAGGGCGGGGACAACCTCTCCGCCCATACGGTGCCGCTGACGCAAGCCGTGGTGCTGCTCAGCCAAGGCATCGGCTTCACCACATCGTCCATCACGTTGACGATCACGCCGCTTGGTCTGACCGCCCTGCTGGTCGCGCTCATCGCCTCGCTGATCACACGTCTGCGCGCCTTCTCTCCGCAGGCATTGGTCGGCGGACTGGTGGGATGGCTGGCGATCAACACCATGTTCAGGCGAGGCGTCGAGGTGGGGTTGACGGATGACTTGGGAATCTCCCTGCTCAAATGCGCGGGACTGTACATATTCGCAGTCATCTGCGCTATCTGCGCCAACAAACGACTCATCCATGGCGTGGCCCAGCTCATCCGGGACCGTCTTTCCACACCCATCCGCCATTGCCTGAAGCGCGGCCTGATACTGGCCGCCGCCTTGATGGGCGTGTACGCGCTTTGCGCCATAGGCACCGTGATTTCGTGGGTGTGGATGAACCATGACGCGATGGCCGCGGTGTTCGACATGGCGGGCATGCAGACCGGCTCGCGTGTGCTCACCACCATCGCCTCGCTGATTTGGCTGCCCAATCTGTGCGTCTGGGCGTGCTCGTGGCTGTTCGGCGCCGGATTCTCAATCGGTGAGCTCGGCAGCTTCACCCTGTGGATCGGCCAGTCCAGCGGGCTGCCGGCTGTGCCGATATTCGGACTGTTTCCGAATCCGGTCGAGAACGATGTATTGCGTACCGTGCTGATGATGATTCCGTTGGCCGCGGCCCTCGTACTCGGGTTGCTCGCCGTTTTTCTGCCGCAGGGTTTCGCGTACCGGCCGATGCGGATGATGCATGAGTGGACCGACAAGCGCATGGTGCTCGATTTGGTGTATCCGGCGGCGGCCTTCTGTCTGGCCGGCGCGCTGGTCGCGGTCTGTTCCGCGGCCGTATTCGCCCTGTCCAACGGCTCGCTGGGGGAGCATCGGCTCGCCCATGTGGGCGTCGACGTGGTGCAATCCACCCAGACGATCGGACGGCCCACCGCCGTCGGACTGTTCGCCGCATGGATGACCGCGCTTGTTGTCACGGCCGCGTTTTTCGGGATAGGCTGGATATCGCGCCGCATCTCGCAAACCCGCGACGCGCAAACCCGCGACGCGCAGAACCACGACGAACACAGGACGCCCCGCACCACCGCCGTCGCGCGTACCGCCAGCGGCACCGCGGACGCAGCCGCGTCCGGCCAATCAACCGACTTGCAACCTTCAGATTCACAACCCAAGGAGGAACAGGATGACAAACACGAACCGACCGATTCGCCGAGCACTGGTGTCGGTCTTCCATAAGGAAGGAATCGAGGTGCTCGCCGACGCGTTCGTGAAGGCCGGCACCGAGGTCGTCTCCACCGGGTCGACCGCCAAAACGCTCGCCGCGCTGGGCGTGAGCGTCACCGAAGTCAGCGAGGTCACCGGTTTCCCCGAAAGCCTGGACGGCCGCGTGAAAACCCTTGATCCGCATATCCACGCGGGCATTCTGGCCGACATGACCAACACCGACCATGTGGCGCAGCTCGAACAGCTGGGCATCAAGCCCTTCGATCTGGTGGTGGTGAACCTGTATCCCTTCGCCGACACCGTGCGTTCCGGCGCCGACACCGACGCCATCATCGAGAAGATCGACATCGGCGGCCCCTCCATGGTGCGCGGCGCGGCCAAGAACCACGCCACCGTGGCCATCGTCACCGACCCGCAGGATTACGCGCTGGTCGCCTCCCGCGTGGCCGACGGCACCGGCTTCTCGCTGGACGAGCGCCGTTGGCTCGCCGCCAAGGCCTTCGCGCACACCGCCGCCTATGACGCGACCATCAACGAATGGACCGCCAAGCAGTGGCCCAAGCCCGCCACCGTGGCATCTGACGATGAGCAGACCGACACGGCCAAGTTCCCCGCGCAGTTCACGCGCACCTGGGACCGCGCCAACACGCTGCGCTACGGCGAGAACTCGCACCAGCAGGCCGCGCTGTATCTCGATCCGCTGAACCAGACCGGTTTCGCGCATGCCGAACAGCTCGGCGGCAAGCCGATGAGCTACAACAACTACGTGGACGCCGACGCCGCATGGCGAGCCGTGTGGGATATGGCCCCCTCCATCGCCGTGGCTATCGTCAAGCACAACAATCCGTGCGGTCTGGCCATCGGCGCCACCGCGGCCGAAGCGCATAAGAAGGCCCACGCCTGCGATCCGGTGAGCGCCTACGGCGGCGTGGTGGCGTGCAATACCACCGTCACGCTGGACATGGCCGAAAGCGTGCGTCCGATCTTCACCGAGGTGATCGTGGCCCCCGCCTACGAGCCCGAGGCCCTGGAGCTGCTGCAGACCAAGAAGAAGAACCTGCGCATCTTGAAGGTGGCCGAACCGCCGAAGGGACATGAGCAGATCCGCGCCATCGACGGCGGACTGCTGGTGCAGGACACCGACCTGATCGACGCTCCCGGCGACGACCCGAACGGTTGGAAGCTCGTTTCCGGCGAAGCCGCGGACGCCGAGACCCTGAAGGATCTCGTGTTCGCTTGGCGCGCCATCCGCTGCGTCAAGTCGAATGCCATTCTGCTCGCGCATGACCAGGCCACGGTCGGCATCGGCATGGGCCAGGTCAACCGCGTGGACTCCTGCCATCTGGCCGTCGAGCGCGCCAACACGCTGGCTGACAACGCCGATCGCGCCACCGGCGCGGTGGCCGCGTCCGACGCGTTCTTCCCCTTCGCCGACGGTGCCGAGATTCTGATCAAGGCCGGTGTCAAGGCGATCGTGCAGCCCGGCGGATCCATCCGCGACGAAGAAGTGATCGAGGCGGCCAAGCAGGCCGGCGTGACCATGTACCTCACCGGTACGCGCCACTTCTTCCACTGATCGGTTAAGGCCGGCTGGAGGGGATTTGCCATTCCCATCCAGCCGGCCTTCGCATATCGTGTTCGCCGGCGATTCGCCGCATCGGGCGTTACGCCTCTATAATGCAACAGTCAGTCGTAAGACCAGCTGTCCAATGCAATACAGGTAAGGACCACCATGAAGGACCATCCGACCGTTTCCGAAACGAATGAGGGCAAGCCCTGGTTCGAATGGATCGTGCTCGCCATGGTGGCGTTTGCCGTCGTCGCGGCCTTCTTCGGATACACGATGGCCGCCACGGCGGTACTCGCCGCGGCGGCCATCGTCACCGGAGTGCTGCGTCTGGTATTACGCGAACGCAGCCCTTGGAAAGTGCGCTCAGTGGCGTTCGACTCCTTCATCGGCATCGCGTTGGGCGTCGGACTGCTCGTCACGTACTTCAGCATCAGCCTCATCATGTGAGGCTTCGGCCTCGACTGAAGTCTCCTCGGCGACCGCCTCGGCTTCAACCGTTCCATCCTCGACCTCGACGGCGTCCATCTCACCCGACAGGGTTTCAGCATCGTCGCCTTCGACCGCAACCACGGCTTTCGGACGGGACAGCGCGTCATTGATCATCTGCGTGACGATCATCGCCAGCGCCACCACAGCGGCGGCCAGCACCGGGCAGATCCAGAACACCCACAGCTGGGGCAACGGATTCTGCGTCAGGCCCTGGCCTTGGGCGGCGAGCGCGATACCCGTGGCACGGGCCGGATTCAGGCCGGAACCGGTCACCGGGTAGGTGATGGCGGCGGCGAGCGCGTAGGACAGGCCCATCGCCACCACATGGCGGTCGGAGGATTCGCCGTGCTCGCCCAGGGACGACATGGCGGCGGCGACCACCAGCAGCGCGGCGATCACTTCGACGACGATCGCCAGCGTGACCGAGAAGCTGATGCCATACTGGCTGAGCACGGAGTAGGAGACGGATCCCTCCTCGAAACCGTTGACCGCACCGGGCAGCCAGATGCTCATCGTCACCGTCTCATTGGTGGGGATCAGCGTGACCACCGCGAAGCCCGCGGCGATGGCGCCGACCACCTGGGCGATCACATACAGCACGCCGTCGAGCACCTTGGTTTTCGAGGCGAGCACGGCGGCGACGGTCACCGCGGGATTGAGCTGTCCGCCGGAGACCTTCGAGAAGATCGCCGTCACGGCCGCGTAGGCCAGACCGGTGGCCAGGGCGGCGAACACCACATTGATGCCGAACACGGCCGACCCCCAGGTCGAATACGCGTAAATGGCAAAGCACAACAGGAAACTTCCAGCCAATTCTGCGGCCACTCGGATGGCCAGCGGCTGTTGCTTCGTTTCTTCCATGGTTTGAATACCTCTGTTCTATTGATCACGGCGGAAAAAGGACCCGCCGAACGTCTGCCAGTGTAGCAGTACCCGGCGGTAGGATAGAATGGAAAGGTTGGGAATCGCTGGAAGAGTCGGCGGTTCACCGGCATATGCATAAGAAACCATGCAAGGCGACCGCCTTGCCAGGCCACGTTGGGAGAACGATGCCACACGCATATTCCCGTGCCCAGAAGGCGCACGATGACAATACCGATGGAATCCGTCTGCAGAAGCTGCTCGCTCAGGCAGGCTTTGGCTCGCGACGCAAATGCGAGGAGATGATCACCGACGGCCGTGTCGAGGTCGATGGCGAACTGGTCACCGAGCTGGGCAGCCGCGTAGATCCGAGCAAGCAGCAGATCCGCGTCGACGGTTCCCGAGTCCGTATCAACACCAATCACGTCACGCTCGCGTTGAACAAGCCGCGCCGCGTGCTCTCCGCCATGGATGATCCCAAGGGGCGATTCACGCTGCGCGACATTGTGGGCGATAAATACGACCGCATCTTCCATATGGGCCGCCTCGACTACGAGTCCGAGGGTCTGCTGCTCATGACGAACGACGGCGAGCTCAGCCAGCATGTGATGCACCCCAAGTACGAGGTGGAGAAAACCTATATCGCCACGCTCGAAGGCAAGATCAGCGGCACGGTGTGCCGCAGGCTGGTGACCACGGGCGTGCAGCTCGACGATGGTTGGATCAAGCTCGACCGTTGCTCGATTCTCGACTCCAACCGAGACAGCACCATCGTCAAGGTCGTGCTGCATTCGGGTAAGAACCGCATCGTGCGCCGTATCTTCGGCTCCATCGGTTTCCCGGTCAAGCGGCTGGTCCGCACGCAGATCGGCCCGATCAAACTCGGCGATCTCAAGCCGGGCGCCTACCGTGTGCTCAGCCAGACCGAGATCCGTTCGCTGTCCAAGGAGGTCGGCCTGTGATCCGCGTAGCCATCGACGGACCCGCCGGCGTGGGCAAATCGTCCACGTCCAAAGCGCTGGCCAAATATTTCGATTTCGCCTATCTCGACACGGGCGCGATGTACCGCGCCTGCGCCTGGTGGTGCCTGAATCAGGGCATCGATTTGGACGCCGAAACGGTTGACGAGCAAACCGTCACCGAAGCGGTGGGCGCCTTCTTCACCGAAGGCCATTTCGACATCAGCGTCGATCCGGACGATCCGCGCGTGACCGCTGACGGCGAGGACATCAGCCAGGCGATCCGCTCGTCCGAGGTCTCATCGCACGTGTCGAAGGTTTCGAACATCATTCCCGTACGCCATGTGCTGATTGCCGCGCAGCGCGCCTATATCGCGCGTGAGGCGGCGGGCGACTCGTATTCGCGCGGCGCGGGCATCGTGGCCGAGGGGCGCGACATCACCACCGTGGTGGCGCCCGACGCCGAGGTGCGCATCCTGCTCACCGCCAGCGAGGAGGTACGTCAGGCCCGCCGCACCGGCCAGGCCGTCGCCGGCGTGGGTGCCGAGGATGTGGTCGCCCGCGACAAGGCCGACTCCCAGGTGACGAACTTCCTGACCGCCGCCGACGGCGTGCTCACCGTGGACAACTCCGACATGGACTTCTCCCAGACTTTGGATGTGCTGACCACCATCGTCGAGGACGCCATCGAAGAGCAGGAATACGAGCAGTACGCGGCCAATCTCGCCGGCTACGAGCTGGATGAGGGCGACGAGGCGTTGATCGAGGGACGCGGCTTCGCCGACGATTCCACCTCCGCCGGTCCGCGTCAGGTCGGCGTGCTCGCCGTCGTGGGACGCCCGAACGTGGGCAAGTCCTCGCTGGTCAACCGTATTCTCGGCCGTCGCGCCGCAGTGGTGGAGGACACCCCCGGCGTGACGCGCGACCGCGTGAGCTATGACGCCGAATGGGCCGGAACCGACTTCAAACTCGTCGACACGGGCGGCTGGGAGGCCGACGTGGAAGGCATCGACTCGGCCATCGCCTCACAGGCGCAGATCGCCGTGCAGCTGGCCGACGCCGTCGTATTCGTGGTGGACGCCCAGGTGGGCATGACCGACACGGACGAACGCATCGTCAAGATGCTGCGCGCCTCCGGCAAGCCGGTGACGCTGGCCGTCAACAAAATCGACGATGCCATCAGCGAATACATGGCCGCCGAATTCTGGAAACTCGGACTCGGCGAGCCCTACGCTATCTCCGCCATGCACGGCAGGGGAGTGGGCGATCTGCTGGACGCCGCCCTGGACTCGCTGGCCAAGGCGGAGAAGACCTCCGGCTATCTCACGCCCACGAATCTGCGCCGCGTGGCCTTGGTGGGTCGTCCGAACGTGGGCAAGTCCTCGCTGCTCAACCAGCTTGCCGACGAGGAACGCGCCGTGGTCAACGATCTGGCGGGCACCACGCGCGATCCGGTCGACGAGATCGTGACCATGGACGGCGAGGATTGGCTGTTCATCGACACGGCCGGCATCAAACGCCGCCAGCACAAGCTCACCGGTGCCGAATACTATTCGTCGCTGCGCACGCAGGCCGCCATCGAACGCGCCGAACTCGCGCTGGTGTTGTTCGACGCCTCCCAGCCGATCTCCGATCAGGACCTCAAGGTGATGAGCACCGCGGTGGACGCGGGCCGCGCCATCGTGCTTGTGTTCAACAAGTGGGACGCGATGGACGAGTTCGACAAGCAGCGTCTCGAACGTCTGTGGGCCACCGAGTTCGACCGCGTGACCTGGGCGCAGCGCGTGAACCTCTCCGCCAAAACCGGCTGGCACACCAACCGCCTGTCCAAGGCCATGCGCGAGGCGCTCCAATCCTGGGACCAGCGCGTGCCCACCGGCAAGCTCAACGCCTTCCTCGGGCAGATTCAGGCGGCGCATCCGCATCCGCTGCGCGGAGGCAAGCAGCCACGTATCCTGTTCGCCACGCAGGCCGGCACACGCCCACCGCGTTTCGTGATCTTCGCCACCGGATTCCTGGAGCACGGCTACCGTCGCTTCCTCGAACGCTCCCTGCGCGAGGAATTCGGTTTCGAGGGCTCGCCGATTCAGATCTCGGTGAACATCCGCGAAAAGAAGAAGCGCAAATAACGCCCTTCGCACCGCTCGAAAAACCCAAATTCGAGTTTGGTGTGTCGGACCGAAAAGCCTTGCTCAGGTAAAACGTTTGATTTCAGAGTTTGGTGTGCGAAAACGCCCATAACCGGCGAATTCGACACACCAAACTCTTTTTGTTTCAAACCCACGTCGTATCGGTGACGTGCCCGATGCGAGCGCGCCCGTGAAATCTAGAGAATCAGACACAACACGCTTGAAGCTCATAAAATTTGCATGAATCCACAGATGTGGTAAATTATCCACTCGGTGCTGATGCACTCCGTTCGGGCCGTAGCGCAGCTTGGTAGCGCACTTGACTGGGGGTCAAGGGGTCGCGGGTTCAAATCCCGCCGGCCCGACTGGTGAAGACTGGAATCGAGAGATTCCAGTCTTTTTTCTTTTCCATACCCCCTTTCTCCACGGATTATTCACCGGCTTGATGCCGGCATTCACATGCCCTGCACCATGGTCCGCTAGACTTGTTCGGGGTATTGACTTGAGAAAGGGATCGATGTGAGCGACCAGCAGGACGAGGTGTTCGAGGTTTCCGCCGCGAAGATGCGCGATGCGGGTATGAGCGAGATGGCCATCAGCCAGTTCAAGCGCCTGTACGATGTGTGGCGTCATGAGGAGGCCAGCAGCTGGATTCGCGAGGACGACGTCGAACCGTTGGACGGCGTGCCCAACTTCCACGACGTCTACGAGACCATCAACCACGACAAGGCCGTGGACGCCTTCGCCAAAACCGCCTTCCTCAAGCTCAACGGCGGCCTCGGCACCTCGATGGGTCTCGACTGCGCCAAGTCGCTGCTGCCGGTGCGCAGGCACAAGGCCAAGCAGGTGCGTTTCATTGATATCATCCTCGGCCAGGTGCTCTCCACCCGCAGCCGTCTGGGCGTCGAACTGCCGCTGACGCTGATGAACTCCTTCCGCACCTCCGAGGACACCATGAAGGTGATCCGTCAGAACCGCAAGTTCGTGCAGGACGACATCCCTGTGGAGATCATCCAGCATGTCGAGCCGAAGATCAGCGAGGCGACGGGGGAGCCGGTGTCGTTCCCCGAGAACCCGGAGCTCGAATGGTGCCCGCCCGGACACGGCGACCTGTTCTCCACGATTTGGGAGTCCGGACTGCTGGACGCCTTGGAGGCAAAGGGCTTCAAATATCTGTTCATCTCCAACTCCGACAATCTCGGCGCGCGCCCCTCGCGCACGCTCGCCCAGCATTTCGAGAACACGGGAGCGCCGTTCATGGTCGAGGTGGCCACCCGCACCTACGCCGACCGCAAGGGCGGCCATATCGTGCGTGACAAGGTCACCGGCCGTTTGATGCTGCGCGAGATGAGCCAGGTGCATCCGGATGACAAGGCGGACGCCCAGAACATCAAAAAGCACCCGTATTTCAATACGAACTCGATCTGGGTGCGTATCGACGCGCTGAAGGCCAAGCTCGCCGAATGCGACGGCGTGCTGCCTCTGCCGGTGATTCGCAACCGCAAAACCGTGGACCCCACCAATCCCGACACCGAGACGGTGATCCAGCTGGAAACCGCAATGGGCGCCGCGATCAACCTGTTCAACGGCGCGATCTGCGTGCAGGTGGACCGCATGCGCTTCCTGCCGGTGAAAACCACGAACGACCTGTTCATCATGCGCTCCGACCGTTTCCATCTCACCGACACCTATGAGATGGAGGACGGCAACTATCAGTTCCCCAACGTGGAGCTTGATCAGCGCTACTACAAGAACATCCACGATTTCGACGAACGCTTCCCGTACGCGGTGCCGTCGTTGGCCGCGGCGAACTCGGTGACCATCCACGGCGACTGGACGTTCGGCCGCGACGTGATCATGTTCGCGGACGCCACGCTCGAAGACATGGGCAAACCGAGCTATGTTCCCAACGGCGAATACGTTGGTCCGCTTGGTATCGAGCCTGATGATTGGGTGTGACCCGTTCATCGATAAGCCAAAAAAAGGATGTTTTTTCGGAAAATGACAGCATCCGCCGCAAAAACCCTCTAATATAGAGTGAAGTGTGCGATTAGCGCATGCACACTTACTACGAAACGATAACGATACGTGAGGACTAATGGCAGAGGGTAGCAGCGGACGCCGGCGTTTTTCGGACAAATGGGGCAAGCACGAACTTGATGTGCTCGCTGTTTTGTCATCCGCCTTTCCGCAATGGCTGACGTCACGTCAGATCGCCCAGCGGGTCAAGGCCTACGCCGATTCATACGGCGAGCTCGCCGATCAGGCGGCCAAGGCCGCGTTCGCCAAGCAGTTCCAGCGCGACCGTGCCAAGCTCGCCGCCATGGGCATCGCCATCGAATCCCGTCAGCCCGAATACTCGTCCAAGTCGGAGGGGCAGGATTTCGCGTCCTACCGCCTGCAGTTGGGCGACGAACCGCGTGTGCGTCTGCATTTCGAGCCTGAGGACCTGCCGGTGCTGGCCGCGGCCAATTATCTGGCCCGTTCGATGTCCATGTCGTCCGAGCCCGAGCAGCCGCAGCTCACCCACCAGTCGCGCACCACGCCGCGCGTGCCGCAGACCCCGATTCCCGGTCTCGGGCTGGATTCCATCGCGCCCGGCTTGGGCACGCAGACCATTCCCGACGCGCTGGTCAAGGTGATTGATTCGCGTCGTTTCGCCGCCACCGTCGATGTGGACGGCGAACATCTCAACGTCGCCTACACGGATTCCGACGATCTGGCCATGTACGTGCTGGAACATCCCGGCGCGTCCATCGTGAGCCCTCAGGAGGCGGTCGACGCCTTCCATCGTCGTCTGCACGCCGCCACGCAGTTCACGTTGGCCGACGAAACCGCCAGCGACAACAGCGCCACCGTCGTTTCGGACGCCATCAGCAGCGTCAGCGAACCGGGCGATCCCGAATCGATCAAAGCCCAAGCCAAGAAGAACAGCTCCTCGTTCCAGACCGGCAGCGAGGTGGATCGCCGCCTGCGTCTGATGCTGTTCCTTTCCGCGCACCTGGGCGAGGAATTCTCGATGGCCGAACTGGCGGAACGCTTCATCGGCAAGTCCAAAGGCAACGACGACCTCAAAAAGCAGATCGCCATCATCCATAAGGACATCAATACACTCACCACCGTCTCGGACGATGGTGAGATGGCCGGCAGCCAGTTCTTCGACATCGACTGGCCGCTGCTTGATTCCGAGGGCATCGTCTCGGCCACCAATTCGCTTGGTTTGGAGCGTCTGGCCGGCATTTCGCCGCAGTACCTGAGCATGCTCACCGCTTCGGTGAGTTATCTCGCGCACGCGCCGCTGCTGCCCGCATACCAGCGTGACCAGGCGGAATCGCTGTATCGCCGCCTGCGCAAGCATGTCACGCCGGGTCAGACCCCGTGGCTGAGCCTGACCGGTTATGAGATCGAACCGCGCAGCTTCACCATCGTCAAGCGCGCCATCTCCACCGGTTCCCTGCTCGATATGGAATATACCGACGGAGCGGGTCGCACCCGACGCAAGCTGGTTGCGCCGGCGAAGATCTTCGTGGACGAGGGCGTGTATTACGCGGCCGTGTGGACGGACGTGGCCAAGGCCGCGCCCAAGGAGATGAAATCCCACGTCGTCAAAGACACGACCATCGATAAGACGAACGGCAAGCCGCGCACCTGGCAGGTGCTGCGTCTGGCGCGCATCGAGGATGCCACGATGGTTGAGCCCATCGCCAAACTCGACATTCCCGACGTGCCGGTGGCCGAACTGCGCAAATGGAATTTCGACAACGGCACCGCCGCGGTGTTCATCACCGACCAGAGCGGATTGCCGTTCATCAAAACGCTGCCCGGCGCTCAGGTGGAATCCTGCGGCACGGGGGAGAAGGTGCATCTTATCGTCTCTTCCGACTCCTGGTTCGTCGCCTTCTGCATCGCCCACGCGCGCCACATCACCGCGGTCGCGCCGGAGACGCTGCGTACGATGATCGTCGCCCGGGCGCAGCGCGAGCTGAGTCTGAGCGAATCCGACGAGTAAGGAGCGGCCGCTATGCCATGGTGGGTCTGGGTGCTGCTGGTCGTGTTCATGCTGGCCATGATCGTGGCCGGATTGGTCTATGCGGGCCTGCACGGCTTGCGGGCGCTGCGCGACGCCGGCGAGGTCGGTGCCAAAATCGGTGAGAGGTTCGCCGCGCTGGGGGATGAGAGCGAGACGCAAGAGTCCAATGACGCGCCGCTGTTCACCCAGCCGCTTGACGTGGCCCGCGAGCGCTATATCGACGCGTATGCCGAGGTGATTCGCCGTCAGGACGCCAAGCGCCGGCGCCACGCCGAACGTTGGGCCGTTTGGCGCCGCTTCAACGACTGAACGAATCTACCGGAAAGAACAGGAGCATATGGCTCGTCACCGCCGCCGTTCCGGCGCAGCGCAATCAGAAACCGAAACCGCCTCCTCGCCGTCGCAACGCTACGCGTCCTTTCAACGCAAACAACGCCAGTCACGTACGGCCGCCGCGCGTTTCGCCTCATCATTGCCGTTCGAACTGGACGATTTCCAATCGCAGGCCAATGAGGCGTTGGAGAACGACAGCAATGTGCTGGTGGCCGCTCCCACAGGCGCAGGCAAAACCGTGGTGGCGGATTTCGCCGTATTCCTCGCGCAGGAGCGCAACGTCAAAGCCTTCTACACCACACCCATCAAAGCGTTGAGCAACCAGAAATACCATGATCTGGTCGCCGAATACGGCACGGAGCGCGTGGGTCTGCTCACCGGCGACACCTCGATCAATTCCGAGGCGGATATCGTGGTGATGACCACCGAAGTGCTGCGCAATATGCTGTACGAGCGTTCGTCCACATTGAACGCCCTGCATTACGTGATCCTCGACGAGGTGCATTTCCTCGCCGACCGCTTCCGCGGCCCCGTGTGGGAAGAGGTGATCATCCACTTGCCGGCCCAGGTCAAAATCGTGGGATTGTCGGCCACCGTGTCGAACGTCGAGGATTTCTCCGCATGGATCTCCTCGGTACGGGGCGACACCGCGCTGGTGATCAGCGAGCATCGTCCGGTGCCGTTGGAACAGCATGTGCTGGTGCAGGCCGACCAGCATACCGAGCCGGAGGTGCTGGATCTGTACCGCAGGGACGGGCAGGAACAGCAGACGACGAAACTCAACGCGCAGTTGGTCAACCGTCTTGATCAACTCGACCGTCAGGCGGCCAGACGACGCGGCGAGCAGAGGCCGGATAAGCGCAAGGGGCGCGGCGGCAAGTCGCGCGTCCGGACGCCCCGCCCGGAACGACATACCCCACGCCGTTGGGCCGTGGTCGACGAGCTCGACTATCTGGGACTTCTGCCGGGCATCTTCTTCATCTTCTCCCGCAACGGCTGCGACCAGGCGGTGGAGCAGTGCATCAACGCCGGTCTTGAGCTCACCACCGATGCCGAAGTGACCCGCATCCGCCGCATTGTGGACGAGATGGTGGAGGGACAGCTCAGCCAGGAGGATCTCAAGGCGCTGCAGTTCTCGAAATTCCGCTTCGCGTTGGAGGAGGGCTTCGCCTCCCATCACGCCGGCATGGTGGCTCTGTTCCGCCAAATCGTCGAACGTCTGTTCGAAGAAGGTCTGGTGAAGATGGTGTTCGCCACCGAAACCCTCGCGCTGGGCATCAATATGCCGGCGCGCTGTGTGGTGGTCGAAAAACTCGAGAAATTCGACGGCACCGGCCATGTGGGACTGACGCCGGGGGAGTTCACCCAGTTGACCGGCCGCGCGGGTCGCCGCGGCATCGACGACATCGGGCATGCCATCGTGGTCGACCATCACGGCTTCGTTCCGGCCACCGCGGCCGCATTGTCGTCCAAGCGCGTCTACCCGCTGCATTCCAGTTTCCGCCCGACTTTCAACATGGCGGTGAATCTGCTCAACACCAGCGACTACGCCACCGCGCGCCAGACCCTGGACCATTCCTTCGCCCAATGGGAGGCCAACGAGTCCGCCTGGCAGCTGGAGGCGCAGATGGCCACCTTGCAGCAGGCGATCGAAGGCTATGAGCAGGCCTTCACCTGCGAGCACGGCGATTTCCGTGAGCTGATGGAACTGCGGATGGCGCTCTCCGACTTGGAGAAGGACGGTCGGCGTCGACTCAAGCGCGAGGTGTTCGCATCGGAGCGCGACCGCAGACGGGCTTTCGCCTCCCTTGACGAGCGCATCCGCAAAGCCCGCGCACAGGAATCGCAGCATCCCTGCCGCCGATGCCCCGACCTGCAGCAGCATCTCAAATGGGGTCATCGCTGGGCGAGGGAGATGCGCGAACTGCAGCGTGTCAGCCACCGATACGAATCCCGCACCGGATCGGTGGCCCGCCAATTCGACCGCATCTGCGACATTCTCGCGCAGCTCGGCTATCTGCTGCAAGACGAGACCCCGGAGCGAGCGGACCGCACGTTGACGCTCACGGACCGCGGACGGCTTCTGCGCAGAATCTACAGCGAACATGATTTGGTGCTCTGCGAGGCGCTGCTGGACGGCGTATTCGACGGATTGGACGCCCGCGGTCTGTCCGCAGTGCTTTCGGCATTGGTGTATGAGGCGCGACGCGGCGAAGGCGGCGAGCCCAGGCATTATCCGGGAGGCGTGAGCGGCCCCATCGCCCAATCGTGCGCCCGTCTTTCGCAGGTTTCCACGCGTGTCGATCTGATCTGCGAGGACCATGGTCTGGATACGCCGCGCCAGTTGGATTTCGGTCTCGTGGACGTCATGTACGCATGGGCGGGCGGCGAAAGCCTGTCCACCTGCCTGCGCGATCGTGATATGACCGGCGGCGACTTCGTGCGCAATGCGAAACGGCTGGCCGATGTGCTGCAGCAGGTCGCCGTGGCGGAACCGTATCCGGATGCCGGGGGAGAGGCGCTCGCCGCGCTCGCCCATGAGGCGGCGGATCTGGTCAACCGCGGCATCGTCGCCTATTCCGGCGTGGAATAGGCGGGAATAAGCCCCAAGTCCGAACTGTTAGGTAGCGTAGAACGGTTAGCGCAGGTTAAGGAGGAACCACCACATGGCTGAACGTAGCCTTCGAGGTATGAGCATCGGCGCGAAGTCGCTGGAATCCGACGATAATGTGGATTTCGCGGCGCGCAATGACGTGGCGTATGTGTGTCCGAAGGGCCATCGTACGATTCTGCCCTTCGCGGAGGGTGCCGAACTGCCCAACGAATGGGAATGCCGTTGCGGCGCTGTGGCCCGTCGCGAGGGCGATGATGACGCCAACGCCGACGATCTCGCCAAGCCGGCGCGTACCCACTGGGATATGCTGCTGGAGCGTCGCGAGGTGGACGAGCTGAAGGTTCTGCTCGAAAAACGCTTGCAGATGCATCGTGAGGGTTGGATTCCGGATTACGAGTGATTGTTTTTGATGGCGAGTGGGCCGTGTAGACACGGACACTCGCCATTTCATATGAACAGGGTTTCGCATGCCTGAATTAAGTATGAATTACGAAAAGGGGAGAGGACTATGAGCGAACATCCGAAAAAAGTCGTGCTGCTGGACTTGGACGGCACGTTGACCGAATCGGCGCCGGGCATTATCGCCTGCGTGATCAAAACCTTCGAGGAGCTTGGATATCCGGTTCCCGACGATGCCGAGCTGAAGCGATTCATCGGGCCGGCGATTATCGAATCGCTGCGGCGCAACAATATTCCCGAAGACAAACTTGAAGACGGCATCGACATCTACCGCAATTATTACGCCAAGCAGAACATTTTCGACGATCCGATGAATCCGGGCAACAAGGTTCCCGGACGCCTGTACAACAGCGTGTTCGACGGCATTCCCGAACAGCTCGCGGCCTTGCGCGAGGACGGGTATCTGCTCGCCATCGCCACCTGCAAGCCCGAATACCAGGCCGTGCCGATCTGCGAGCATTTCCATCTGACCGAACAGGTCGACGGCATCTACGGCGCCAGCACGGACAACTCGCGCCTGCATAAGGATCAGGTGATTCGATACTGCTTCGATCACATCGGATTCGACGCCGAAGCCGGCGACCGCGCGCTGATGGTCGGCGACCGCTGGACCGACGTGGATGGCGCCATCGCCTGCGGACTGGATTGCTTGGGCTGCGCCTGGGGCTACGCCGAAGGCGACGAACTCGCGCAGCACGGCGCGTACCGTGTAATCGACGACATCAGTGATCTGCGCGACGCGGTGAACGAGTATTTCGCCTGATACGTCATGCGCACGCTTGTGCGATCGATAATGGCGTGTTCCGTACATACGGGACACGCCATTTGCATATCAGAAGCGAAATGACACCCAAACATCTTATCGACGGCTTTCCCACTCTTATATCTTTATTACGCCGATAATGTACGTTATGTCAGATTATAATTCCGGGAGTGAATCCATTCGCTCATAATCTCACGTAATATATGCCCCGCTCATGCCACCCGTAGCTGCGGGCTACCTCCACAGTCTACAACCGTGTTATTTGCCTGCGCGCTTGAGCCGTTCGTCCATTTCGGTGAACATGGCACGCCTGGCCTGCATATACATCAACGCCAGTTGCGCGGCGACGCACAGCACGACGATTACCACGGACGGCCATCCCATACGCGTGTAGAAATCCCGCACTCGGGAGTCAAAATCATTGCAGATCAGCAGATAAATCGGATATGGCGCGATGAACAACAGCACCGAAACAAGATGAAGCCCGACAATCCCCCAGCTCACCGGACGCACCGGCGGACGCTTGTCTTGCAACAGGAATCCACCTCGGATCACGCACACACCGCACACATTCACCGAAACGACCACGGCCACACACCACAGGGCCGCAGGCAGCAACTCCATCATCATCGGCAAGCGGTTCGCCCCGGTCAGGCGGCCTCGCGCTGGGCGCGCTGCATTTCAAGCTTTTTGCGCATACGCATGGCGGTCAGCTCGTCGATGGGGCGGCCGGCAGCAACGGCGGACGCCGGCTGGAGTTCCAGATCGACGTAATCCTCGTGCTCAAGCGCCTCTTCGATCTGGCGCCACAGCGAGCCGACGGATACGCCGAACACCGCGGTCCCGCTTTGCAGCAGGTCGATCATCTGCTCGCTGGTGGTGCATTCATGCACCTTCTGGCCGTCGCACATGATGGTGACGTTGGCGAGCTGGCTGGTGGTGCGCTGGCTGAGGAATCCGATGGCCGCCGTCACGTTCTGCAGGTTGACGCCGGCGTCCAGCAGCTTTTTGGAGACCGCCAGGATCACCACATCCTTAAAGGAGTACAACCGACGGGAACCGGAGCCTCGGGACGGGGTGATCGACGGTTCGACGATCTGCTTGCGGGCCCAATAATCCAGCTGGCGGTAGGTGATGCCGGCGACTTTGGAGGCCACGGTCCCCCGGTATCCGCGCTTGGCGTCCTCACTGTCCGCGGTGGCGAACAGCTCGCCCTGGATGGCGTCGTCGTTGAGGTTCTCGCGTTGCTCAAGCGGCACATGCAGACGGAACTCGACTCCGGAGCTTTTCTCGGCCATCGCACTCCCCTAACTCACACTGGTGTAATCACACGATTGCAATTCCTGAACTCCAGTGTAGTCCCGGCGGTTGTGATGGTTGTCAGGAGAGAACGGCGGATTTCGTGAAGAACACGAGACGGAACTTGCCGATCATAATCTCGTCGCCGTTCTTCAGCGTGCTCTGGTCGACGCGCTGACGGTTCACATAGGTGCCGTTCAGGCTGCCCGAGTCGATCACCGTGAAGGTGGCGCCGGTGCGGCGGAACACAGCATGCGCGCGGGAGACGGTCGAATCGTCCAGCAGGATGTCCGCACGGGGGTCACGCCCCACGCTGATCTCATCCTCGTCCAGAAGATACCGCGAACCCGACACCGCTCCCCTGGTGGAGATCAGCAGCGCCGTGCCGTCGGACAGTTTAAAGATGGTGTCCAGGTCCTCTTGGGTCAGCGGACGGTCGCCGTTGGTGGTGATGGGAATGTTGATGGCGGGCAACCCGATGATGGTGGTCTCGCCTGCGCTTGGAATCGGTTCAGTCATAATCGCTATTCTACCGTCTTTGCGTACTTGTATTGCGTATCATCGCGAACCTGGTTGATTTCGACCGTGTCGCTCGTCTCCACGGTGACGGTCGCGCCGTATTTCACCTGCAGTTGGGCGCCCACTCCCCCGGCGATGTTCACGGCGTTCGCCAAGTCCTGGGAATTGCCGATGGCGCGCACCACATAGCTGGGAGTCAACGTCACGCCGTCCGAGATCAGACCCGTGTCGTTGTCTTTGATATAGGTGGTGGCGACCACGCGCACGTCGTTGATGGCGATGACCTCGGCGCCTGCGTTGCGCAGCTCCTCGATCATGCTGAACATGATCGAGGCGTCGACCTTCTCGTCGCGCCCTTCGCCGACGGTGACGATGACGCCTTCGCCGGTGGCGGGCAGTCTGCCGGAGAGCAGGCCGGAGGTCTCCTCGTTCTGTTTGGCGATGCGTTGGGCCTGCTCCTGCTCGTCCACAGCGCTTTTGAGCGAGTTGAGCTGGCTGGTCAGTTCGTTTTTACGCTGTTGGAGATTCGACAGCTGCGTGTTCGATTCGGTGATGAGACGCACGAGTTCGCTTTCGCTCATCGTCTCATAGGTCGAGGTGGTGTTGTTGATCTGGGTCATGTACCCGAAGCCCAGCAGCGCGCACAGCACCATCACCAGCACGCTGGTCAGCAGACGGGCGCGCGAGGCGTTGCGGTTGAGGTCGCGTTTGGGTTTTTTGCGCACTTGCGGGAACGAGCCGGTTTCCATCCGGTCGTTCTTTTTGTCCTGGGCGTGCTGGTTGTGCATTTTCTCCAGCACATCGCGCGGTTCACGTCGTCTGGCCATGTCAGCCTCGGAAGATGAAGCGGCGGATGGACGACACGTTGGAGAAGATGCGGATGCCGAGCACGACGATCACTGCCGTCTGCAGCTGCGATCCGACGCCGAGCTGGTTGCCGAGGAACACCAGCAGCGTCGCGGTCAGCACGTTCGCGAAGAAGGAGATGACGAACACGCGGTCGTGGAAGCTGCGTTCGAAATACGCGCGGGCCGCGCCCAACAGGGCGTCAAGCGCCGCCACCACCATAATCGGAAGATATGGTTGGAGCACGACGGGGATATCCGGCTTGACGAACACGCCGACGACCACGCCGACGATCAATCCCAACACGGCTGCCATTATTCGCTCCTCCTCGCATACGAGACTTCGCTCGTTACCGCTGCCTTTAGTGTAATCGAATTGGATTTCCGCACCTGTGGCGTCATACCCGCCTGTGCGAAGGTTTCATACAATTCCGGTTGGCTCTCCTGGCTCATGGCTTCGGCCAACACGTCCTTGTCGCCGATCGCTTCGATGGTGTACGGGCTTTCCACGGCCGTGGTTCCGATGAGGATGTGTCCACCGGCGACGCGAATCGAGGTCTGCACGCCCAGACGGTTGCCGTTGATCGCGATCGCCTCGGCGCCGTTCTGGAACAGCAACGAGACGAGATTCTGCAGGTCAAGGTCGGTGACGACGCGAATATGGCTGCTCGCCGTGTCGCTGCCCGACTGGGTGGCCGCGATGGGGTCGGCGATGGTCAGAGTGATGCCCTCCCCCTCAACCGCCGATTGGCCGTTCACCATTTCGTCCTGCAACGCCGTTTGCGATTTCACCGTTCCCGACAGGGAATTGGACTGTTCGTTCACTTCGGAGCGCAGCTCCTCGACTTCATCGGTTAACGTTTCGATCTGCGTGGTGCGCTCCTGCAGCTGGCTCGCCAGGCTTTGCCGCACGGCTTTGCGGGGGTCGGTGTGCAGCTGCTGTACGAATACACTGCCCGCCACGCCCACGACGATGCAGATCAGAAACACGACGCACCGGTTGAACCACACCGTGAATGTGGACTGCTGCCCGCGCACCAGACGCGAGTCGGAGAACATCGGATCGACGGAACGGTTGACGAGATTGTCGATGAGCTGCAGGGAGTCCTCATGCGCGCGTCGACGACGGCGGGGAGTCGCCAGCGCCTCGTCCGGGGAAAGGGCGTGATGCGACTCCAGGGAGGCGAATGAGGATGAGAACACGGCGCGACGCTTCACCGGCTCGTTCTCCCGTGGAACGGGGAATGAGCCCGGGGCCAGCGGTTCAAGCGCCATGGCGGTCCCCCAATTCCTTACGCAGCAGCGATATGCCCTGACGGGTGTAGATGTAGCCGGCCAGCCAATACATGGCGGTGCCCCAGACGCCGGTGGCCAGCGCGGCGGTATGCAGCATGGAGAATACCTGCCCCGTGCCGAGATCGGCGAAGATCAGGGCCACAATCGACAGCATCAGCAGCGCGGTGCCGGTTTTGCCCACGAAATGCACCGGCAGCGGGCCGTAGTCGTATTGGGCGAGACACAACACCTGAATCGCCATCCATAGGTCGCGCAACCCCACTACGATCAGCATCCACCAAGGGATGATACCGGCGACTCCGAGTGCGAGAATCGAGCAGAAGATGAGCAACCGGTCGGCGATGGGGTCGAGAATCTGCCCGATTTTGCTGACCTGATTGAAGGTGCGGGCAATGATGCCGTCCACACCATCCGAAATCGCCGAGATGGCAATCACCACCAGAGCCGCGACCATCTCATGGCGGGCGATCAGCACCGCGATGAACGGAATCGACGCGATGCGCAGCATGCTGATGGCGTTCGGCACGGTGAAGTAGACGTCGCGCGCCTCCGGACTGTACCGATTCTCGAATTTCGAATTGCTCATAACAGCCAACAGTCTACATGCGGGAGGCCTGCAACGCGGTCACGATGATGCCGCGTGCACCGACCTCATACAGTTTGTCCATCAACTGGTTGACCTTCGCCTTGGGCACCATGACGCGCACGGCGGCCCACTGCTTGTCGTGCAGCGGCGAAATCGTCGGGCTTTCGAAGCCGGGGGTCACCGCGACGGCGGCGGACACCTTCTCGACGGGGATGTCGTAATCCATCAGCACATACCGCTGGGCGGTCAGCACGCCCTGCAGGCGGCGACTCAGGATCGTCAGACGCTCGTCATGCTCGTCGAGACGCGGGGAACGGATCAGAATGGCTTCGGATTGCATGATCGGATCGCCGAAAATGCGCAGGCCCGCGTTACGCAAGGTGGTGCCTGTGGAGACCACGTCGGCGATCAGGTCGGCGACGCCCAACTGCACGGAGGATTCGACCGCGCCATCGAGATGGATGGTTTCCGCGTTGATGCCGTTGCGCACGAGATAGTCGTGCACGAGCTTGTCGAAGGAGGTGGCCACGCGCTTGCCTTCGATATCCGCAAGCGAGGCGATCGGGGAATCGTTCGGAGCGGCAAAACGGAAGGTGGAGGCGCCGAATCCCAGATCCATATGGCGCTGCGCCTCGGTGCCCGAGTTGAGCAGCAGGTCATGGCCGGTGATGCCCACGTCGATAGTGCCGCGGCCCACATACACGGCGATGTCGATCGGGCGCAGGTAGAACAGCTCCACATCGTTGTCCGGATCCTCCACCACCAGCTGGCGGGGGTTGGAACGCAGACGGTAGCCGGCTTCGGCGAGCATATTCCACGCGGGTTCGGACAGCATGCCCTTGTTGGGCACGGCGATTCTCAGCATTTTTCCCTCCTAAAGTCGCGCACCCATACGGCGCGCGTACACGTCTTGCGGATGCCGGACGCAGGTCGTCGGCCAGCGCGCCGCGCCGCCGTCAGGTATCGAAAGCATTTGGCGGCGGCGCGGCGAAGCGAACTCACAGATGCTTGTAGACATCCTCCAGGCTGATGCCGTGCTTGATCATCATCACCTGCACGTGGTAAAGCAGCTGGCTCATCTCTTCGGCGGTGCGGTCCGCGCCTTCGTATTCGGCGGCGATCCACGTCTCGGAGGCCTCCTCGACGATCTTCTTGCCGATGAAATGCGTGCCCTTGTCGAGCTCGTCGACGGTCAGCGAGCCTTCCGGACGGGTGGCGGCCTTCTCGCTCAGCTCCTGGAACAGCGATTCAAACGTCTTCATGGTTGTCGGTTCTTTTCGTTCGTATGTATGGACGGTGGATATGGGCGGCAGGGCGTAGGTTCAGGCCTTGAACGCGGCGGCGGCCTTCTCGCGGATCGAGTCGATCGCCTCGGCGGGGCTGTCCGCGCCGTATACGGCGGAACCGGCCACCAGCACGTCGGCGCCGGCCTCGGCCACGATATGCGCGGTCTTGGGGCTCACGCCGCCATCGACCTGGATCTTGGTCTTCAGTCCCCGACGGGTGATTTCGTCGCGCAGACGGCGCACCTTGGCCATCTGGTTGTCGAGGAACTTCTGGCCTCCGAAGCCGGGTTCCACGGTCATGATGAGGATCATGTCGAACTCGTCGAGGATGTCGAAAATCGGCTCGACCGGTTCGGCCGGACGCACGGCGAAGCAGGCCTTGCAACCCATCTCGCGCAGCTGGCGGGCCAGACGCACGGGAGCGTGTGTGGCGCCCATGTGGAAGCTCACGGAGGCGGCGCCGAGCTTGGCGTATTCGGGGGCCCAACGGTCGGGATCCTCGATCATCAGGTGCACGTCGACCGGCAAGTCGGTCACCTGGCAGATGCGCTCGACGATCGGCTCGCCGAGGGTGAGGTTCGGCACGAAATGATGGTCCATCACATCGACGTGGACCAGATCGGCGTTGGCGATGGCCTTGAGGTCACGCTCAAGATTGCAGAAGTCGGCGGACAGGATGCTGGGTGCGATTTCAATGCTCATGATTACCTACTCTAGCTTTGGTTTGCGACTACTTTTCGTTTATTTGGCCTTGCGAGCCTTGGCTTTCTCTTCGGCCTGCCTCTGGCGTTCGAGCTCGTCGGCGCTCACCGCGGCGAGACGGCCCGCCAATTCCTCCGTACGGCTGCCGTATTTGTACAGCGTGACGAACAGAATGCATCCGAGCAGGAACACGATGATCGCGGTCCACACGTTGGTGCGCAGGCCGAGAATCACCGTCGAATAGTTGATGCGCACGTTCTCGATCCAGCTGCGGCCCAAGCCGTACCAGATCATGTACATGGCGAACTGCTGGCCCGCCTTGAGCTGGCCGGCGAGCTTCTTGCCGATGACGACGATCAGCGCCGCGCCGATGAGATTCCAGATCATCTCGTACAGGAACGTGGGGTGGAACAGCGTGTCGGCGCCGTCCGGGCAGGCCGATCCGGTGTAGCACACCTCGGTTTTGCCGATGGCGTCCGCGTCGTTGAGCTTCAGCCCCCACGGCAGGGTGGTGGGCCAGCCGTACAGCTCCTGATTGAACCAGTTACCCAATCGACCGATGGCCTGCGCCACCAGCAATCCCGGGGCGAGGCAGTCGGCGAGCAGCGCGAAGGGGTAGCGGCGGTGCCTGCACCAGAGGAACGCGGCCAGCGCGCCCACGGAGATGCCGCCGAAAATCGCCAGTCCGCCCTCCCAGATTTTGAGGATGTTCACCAGATCGCCGGTCGGCGGGAAATACATGCTGGGCGTGGTGATGCAATGGTAGAGGCGCGCGCCCACGATGCCGCAGGGCACAGCGATCAGCGTCGTGTCGAGCACCTGGTCGAAGGTGCCGCCGACCCGCTTCCAGCGCGTGGTCAGAATCCAGACGGCGAAGCACACGCCGATGAGGATGCAGACCGCGTACATGCGGATGGTGACCGGGCCGATGTCGAACGACGAGAAGGTCGGCGACGGAATATACGCGAGATTCATGGTTCCCTATCCTATAGGTCCGCCCGTATCGCGGGTGGACGGCGCGCAGCATGACGGAGGGAATTCACCGGATGTTCTTATCCGGCGAATTCCCTCCGTCCTTGCGCGAGGTTTGTGCCCGTGCGTTCAGCGGCGCGCGTTGTGGATGCCGTCGGCGAGCTCGTCCGTTTTGGCGGCGAGCAGTTTCAGTCCTTCGGCGGCGTCGCGTGCGGAGCGGTTGTCGTCGCCCAGCAGCGTGTGCACCAGCGCGGAGCCGACGATGACGCCGTCGGCGTATCGGCCGACCTGCGCGCCCTGCTCGGCGGTGGAGACGCCGATGCCGACGCATACGTTCTTGGCACCGGCCTTGCGGGTGCGTTCGACCAGCGCTTCGGGCGATGCGCTGAGCGTGGCGCGTTCGCCGGTCACGCCCATGCGGGAGGCGGCGTAGACGAAGCCGCGCGTGTTCTTGGCGACGATACGCAGACGTTCGTCGCTGGAGTCCGGCGAGACCAGGAAGACGCGGTCGAGTCCGTGTCGGTCGGAGGCCTCGATCCACTCCCCCGCCTCGTCGGGGATGAGGTCGGCGGTGATCAGTCCCGCGCCGCCCGCGTTCTCGAAGTCGCGTGCGAAACGTTCCACACCGTAATGGAAGATGAGGTTCCAGTAGCTCATGATGAGCGGCACGCCGCCCGCGTTGGCCACGGTTTCCACGGCTTTGAACACGCCGTTGATGCTTTCGCCGTTGCGCAGGGCGATCTGGCTGGCGGCTTGGATGACCGGGCCGTCCATCACCGGGTCGGAGTAGGGCAGGCCGATTTCGACCGCGTCGACGCCGTGCTCGACCATGGTGCGCAGCGCGTCGAGCGACACTTGCGGGTTCGGGAAGCCGTAGGGCAGGTAGCCGATGAAGGCGGGCCTGTTCTCGGGGCTCAGCGCGGTGAACATGGCTTCGGTGGCGCTGGGCTTGTGGCTGATTCCCAAGGGCTGGCCGGACGGGGTGGTTGCTGTTTCGTTCGTCATTGTCGTTGTGTTCCTTCTCGCTCGCGTTCGTTTAGGCAACCGCATCGCCGTGCGCGCCGGTGACGTCCAGTGCGGCGCTCTGCTCGTCGGTCAGGTAGCCGAACCATTTGCCGGCGGTGGCCATATCCTTGTCGCCGCGGCCGGAGACGTTGATCACGATCACCGGGTTCTCATAGCCCTTGGCTTTGAGGTCGGCGGCGGCCTTGAAGGAGCCGGCGACGGCGTGCGCGGATTCGATGGCGGGAATGATGCCTTCGGTCTGGCTCAGATCACGGAAGGCGTTCATGGCCTCCTCGTCGGTGGCGTAGTCGTAGGTGACGCGGCCGAGCTCCTTGAGCCAGGCATGCTCGGGGCCCACCGAAGCGTAGTCGAGGCCGGCGGAGATGGAGTAGGTGTCCAGCGTCTGGCCTTCCTCGTTCTCCAGCAGATAGCTTTTCGATCCTTGGAACATGCCGAGCTGGCCGGTGCCGGGCGCGAAGCGGATGGCGTGCTTGCCGGATTCGGGGCCGTGGCCACCGGCTTCGTAGCCGTACAGGTTCACGCGTTCGTCGTCAAGGAAGGCGTTCATCGCGCCGATGGCGTTGGATCCGCCGCCCACGCAGGCGCACACCGCGTCCGGGTGGTCGATGTCGTACCAGTCGTTGAGCTGCTCTTTGATTTCCTCGCCGATGATCTTCTGGAAGTCGCGCACCATGGACGGGAAAGGATGGGGTCCGCATACCGTGCCGAGCAGATAGTGGGTGTCGGCCACGTTGGTGACCCAGTCGCGCAGCGCCTCGTTGATGGCGTCCTTGAGGATCATGTCGCCGGTGGTGACCTCCACGACCTCCGCGCCGAGCATGCGCATGCGGGCTACGTTGAGGGCTTGGCGACGCGCGTCGACCTGCCCCATGTAGACGCGGCATTTCAGGCCGAGCATCGCGCACACGGTGGCGGTGGCCACGCCGTGCTGGCCCGCGCCGGTTTCGGCGATCACACGCGTCTTGCCCATGCGCTTGACGAGCAGCGCCTGACCGAGCGCGTGGTTGATCTTGTGCGCGCCGGTATGGTTAAGGTCCTCACGCTTGAGGAACACGCGGGCGTTGATGCCGACGCGTTCGTTGAGCATGGCGGCGAAACGCGGCGCTTCGGTCAGCGGGCTTTGGCGGCCCACATACTGCCGCTGCAGTCGGGCGAGCTCCTTATGGAATTCGGGATCGGCCTTGGCCTGCTCGTACACGGTTTCGAGCTCGTCGAGCGCGTGGATCAGCGCTTCGGGCACGTAACGGCCGCCGAACTGGCCGAAGTACGGGCCGTTGTGTTCGCTCAACGGGGTGGATTCGGATGCTTTCACTGTCTCTCCTGCCTTCACAAGACGGCTCACCGCCATCACATGGTCATCGGCGGTGGCCACGCCCTCGCCGACCAGCACCGCGTCGGCTCCGGCGCGGGCGTAGTCCTCCAATTCGACCGTGCCGAACACACCGGATTCGGCGACGCGGATCACGTCGTCCGGCAGATCGTCGGCCAGTTCGCGGTATTTGCTCACATCGACCTTAAGGTCTTTGAGGTTGCGGGCGTTGATGCCCATCACCTTCGCCCCGGCCTTGACGGCGCGCTGGATTTCCTCGCGAGTGTGGGTTTCGACCAGCACGGTCATGCCCAGCTCGTGCGCGAGGTCGAGCAGACGCTTCAGCGTCTCATCGTCGAGCGCGGCCACGATGAGCAGGATGATGTCCGCTCCGTGGGCGCGCGCCTCCCACACCTGATACTCGTTGACGATGAAGTCCTTGCGCAGCACGGGAATGCTCACGGCCGCCTTCACTTGGTCGAAGTCGTCGAGGCTGCCGAGGAATCGGCGGCCTTCGGTCAGGCAGGAGATCGCGCTCGCGCCGCCCTCCTCGTATTCGCGGGCCAATCCGGCCGGATCGGGAATGTCGCTCAGATGGCCTTTGGAGGGGCTGGCGCGCTTGATCTCGGCGATCACAGGGATGCCGTCGGCGCGCTTGAGCCATCGTTTGGCGTCGAGCGGAGCGGGAGCTTGGGCCGCCCGTTCCTTGAGTTCGGCGAGGCTCACCTGCGCTTCGCGCGCCTTGGCGTCCTCGACGGCTCCCGCCACCAATTCGTCAAGTACCGACATGTCTCTCCCTTTGGTTTGCGTCATTGGGTTTCAAGCCACACTGTATGCGATGGGCGTGGGCTGTGGAGTCATGCGTCTTAAAATGTGAGGATTTTGGTACCGAGTACGGTTCTTCCTCTTTACTGCCTTTGAAATGAATACAACGCACATCCACAACAGTTATACTCGTCAAGAGCTTTCGGGTTCAACGAATTGGCGGGGAAGATCCCCGCCACTAAATCGTTCAAGTGCAATATCAGCACCCCACCAAGAGGGCACGGTAGCGGGCGCGGGTTAGGGATACATATATGAGGCTGCGTTCCTGCTTGTAGATTTCCTCCCGTTCCCTGTCCGTGGATGCGTCCTGTAACGCGACGGCCGGGGGGCAGTGCTCTTCGCTGACGTCAACTACAGCAACACAGCCAAATTCCAAGCCTTTGACACGGTGCATAGTGGCCACACGCACACCGGGTTTGGATCGCTCGTCCTCCTGGTTGCGTTCCAGCGTGCAGACGCCGTAGGGCAACGTGGATTCAAGAACTTCGACCCACTCGTCGCGCAAGCGCTTGGTACGGGCCACAACACACACGTCGCGTGGATCAACTGTTCTGCGAGTGCCGGCGTTCGTTCCATCAGCCGCATCAGCATCAACGGCGCTATCGACACGATTCTCGTTCTCGTCCGTCTGCGTTGATCCACACAGTTCCGCAATCCATTGCGCCACATAATCGTGCTCGTCACGGGTGTTGCCGAATCTACGGACCTCAGGCCGAGGACCTTTGACCAGCGAACGGCTGTCGTTCGCTTCGTCGTTGCCGCCGTCAAGGTCGTCGAATTCTACCGGAATATTAACGTAGCTATGCTCCGAAGTTTCCGACAACAGATCGAAAATCGAATCCGCAACATGCTCGCTGGAACTGTCGAACACTTCCTCCGCCGCAGCGCGAATGCCTTCGGTGGTACGGTAGTTGATCTTCAATCGTCTCGCCCGTCCGGTGACGGATATGCCACAGCGAGAAAGCACGACGGGACGTCCGTAAATGCGCTGTTTGGCATCACCCACGATAAACATGTCATCGTCATGCTCGCCGACCAGCGCACGCAGCACACGGTAGGCGGGCGCGGAGAGATCTTGTGCCTCGTCCACGATCACATGGCGGTATTGCGGACCGTCCTTGTGCAGGAGTCCCGCCACCATGTTCAGGACCATGTCCTTGTCGCACTGCCCGTCGGCGAGCGCCGCGGAACGGTACCCTTCCATGACCTTCCATACGCCGACTTTCTGCACACGCGACAGCCGTGTGCCACGTCCCTTGCGCAGCACTCGAAGGTATTCGCCCGCCGTGGTCACGCCCTGCTCCTGTACCACGCGTTCCCATTCGTCACGGTAGAACGACGGTGCAAACTCCAGCACTCCAGCCACATCGGATTCACGCACCACTCGCTTCCATCGTGCCAGAATCGCTTCATCGTCATATTCGATGGCATAGGGATATCCCTTGCCTGCAAGATACTGGCTCACCCATTTGTCGAGGTTGACGACTTCGATGCGCTTCATTTCCTCGACACTGCAGATCTGTCTGAGGTTGGTGCGGATGTCCGTGGCGAGATTCGAGGTAAACGTAGTGAACAGAATCTGGTCATTGGATTGTTCAGCCACCAGTTGCTTGGAAAGACGCTTGGCACGATGCATGGCGACAACGGTCTTGCCTGTTCCAGCTCCGCCCAGTACTCGAGCCGGACCGTGCCATACGCGATCCACCAGACGTCGCTGCGAGGGATGCAGGAATACTCGCCATTGCTCAAGTGGAGCATCTAGCAGCCTCCGCAGATCCTCGTCATCGCTGAGTACGACGAACATTTGCTGACTGGCATAGCTGCCCAGCGCATCGCGCAGATTACCATCCTGAGGCTGTTCCGTCACCGTATGATCCAGTTCGGTATGCACTGAAGCAGAAGCTGGAGTCGATTCGTAAAGGCCATCTTCGCCCTTGGACATGGCCAGCAGATCATCCTTGCCTGTGCCCTCCGCCGCGAGCTGAAGATACGCGCTCGCATCGTCGGAAAGGAAACGCGACCATTGATTCAGCTGTTCAAAACTCGTGACCTTCATCATGATGTTCACGAGTTCACGGCGGACGCCAAGCTGACGCATATCCATGTCCGTCAAAGCGGTATAGGTTTCGGCGACGGGACCGCTTGCATGGTATATGGCAAGCCCAGCATTCGGCTGCCCGTATCCACCGTCGGCTTGCGGATAGGTGTTGTCAACGTGAGCAGTCTGTGACATGGCGGAAGTATCTTTCTGCAACGTCTCCTGTTGGGAGGAAGTGTCACATTCGCTCTGCGAATCCTGCGAGTTACCGACATTCTGCAAACCACCATCATTCCGTATGACATCAGCGCTGACCGGCTGTCCCTCGATCTCACCGTCGATCTGCTGGTACACCTGCACGGCCTGAGTATCAGGATTGACTTTTACGCGCCGCTTTTGCGCCCACGCATAAGCGTCCTCATGATTGGCCACGTACAGCAGCAGGTACACACCCGTTGATTTCTGGTGCGCGATGATGCCCCGGTATTTCTGGTCGATGCGCACGGAGAACAGTTTGTCGTCACTCACATGCAGTTTTTCCAGATTGATACCGTCCGCAAGCGGATTGTTGCGGAACTTGGTGAGGAACGCATTGGTTTTGTTCTGCTCCGATTTCGGCAACTTGGCAAAGGCCGGCAAAAACTCCGAGCCCATAGCCACCACTGGAACTGTCGCCGTATTCCCCGTCATGCCGCACGCTCCTTGCTATCCTTGCAATGCTGTTTTATTGTATCCATCGATTGCGGTGTCGCGTCCGCAACGACGGTCCAGCCGAGACGTTCGAAAACGGCACGGTTTTCTCGCGCATAATCATCATCGCTGTCGTCGTCGCCACCAACAATAAGCGCAACCTGCGCGTCTTCCCAGGCCAGCGTAGCTTCACCGGCCACTTCGCCATGATCCTCAAGCTCATAGCCCAATTCCTCGGGAGCAGGCACGCCCTGTTGAGCAAGCTCCTCGATGACGTGACGCTCGTTCTCAGAGAGGTACGAATACGTTTCATCATCGAAGATGACATCCCATCCCCTGTCGGAGTCGGTTCCCTTATTAGTCCTAGCCGCCATCGCCGCATCTGCCAGTGCCTGATAGACCGCGTTCAACAGCCCAGTAGTACAAACGAACATGGAAACGGGCGCGTACTGCATGATGTTCGTCCAATGCCAGAATCCCGCCCATTGCGTGTGGAACGATTCGCGATCATCGTCGTCCAGACCATCCATAGGGTTGGCATCATCCTTCTGCGGCAGCATATGAGTGGCATACTGTGCATCATCGAATATCAGTCCCACAGTCAGATCAATACGACGTTCCTCCATACATATCCGCATGCCCACATAGGCAGCCAACGCCATGCCGGAACCAATCGACAGCCGGGTGACGCTCGTATAGTCCTGAGCTTCACCAGTAAGTGCTGTTTCCATCCGTTCCAGAGTTGAACGATCATCTTCCGATGGCGGCTTACGCATGTCCGCCTTGCGTATGCAGGCTTCGCTGAGCGCCCCCGCCTGCGCGACGAACAAACGTTCACCTTGTGGGCGGGCCAGATATTCACCCAGCATCGCTATGGTCGAGACGCGTCCTGGATCAAAGTAATCCGCATGAGCCTTGTTGACCTTGCTGCGGTACCGTTCCGTTTCGGGCAGCAGGTTCACGTCGAGCATTGGGTCGGCGAGACCATCGGTGCTCGTACCATCCACGAATCCGAATACATCCTCATAGGTCAGCGTCCACACACGGTATCCAGCCCGCCGAAGCGCCTCGCGTTTCAACGTGTCATCCCATACCTTGTCGGCGTGGAACCGCAGCCCGTCAGTGAACACCGCCACTTGTTTTCGTTCTTCCGCTGTGTCATCGGACTTGACGCAGTGCAACACGAAGTCCGGTTTGCAGGAAACTGCCACGCCGTCATCCGGTCCGAGCGACACCTGCGGTTCGATCTCCCACCGGCTGTCCGCAATGTCAATGGTCCATCCCTCCTTATTGCGGATGATCTCCTCGCGGACGCGAGCGCGACGTCCCTGCTTCTCCCCCTCTGCCAGCGGATGCTCGCGCAAACGTCCCAGCGCTTCGATGAACTGCGCTTCAAGCTGGCTGTCAAGCAGATGGTTAACCTTAATCTTGGACACGGTGGCGATGGCATCGAACGACGTGCCCTCCGCGATGATTGGACGGATCATGTCCCTGGCCGTCTTCTTGGAGATCACGCCAAGGTCGCGGCTTTGCCGATAGGCGTAAAGGCAACGGTAGCAGCCGTCGTTGTTGGCCTGCCCATTACTACGGCAATCGCAGGAGGCTATGACGTCATACGCTCGGCGCAGCACGTCCGCCAAAGCGTTCGCGCTGCCGGCAAGCTGCTTCAGATAACCGGTGCCGCCCGGCACGGTGTCGTAAATCACCAGATAGGTTTTTCGCAGTCCGGTTCCGGGCACCGGCTCGTTGCTCAAAGTGACGTTGAGATGGTTCACATTGCCGAACTTGCTACGCAATCCCAGCATGACAGCCGCCGTGAAGGATTCCGCCGAACCACGTCCCGCGGCATTGTCCTGGATGCCCGGCACCAGCAGACGCAGTGCCTCAGAAGTGACTTCGCGATACAAGAACAGGCATGTCGAGGATTCTATATCCTCCATCGCCTTGTTTTTCATGGGACACGCATACGAGTGACACGGCTTGAAATCCCTGCCTCCGCTGAGCAGGGCGCCGCATCCGGTGCAGATGGTGAAGCCTCGACGCGCCTGCTTGTCTCCGGCAACTTCCAATTCGGGACCATCATTACCTGCCTCGCCGAAGTTGATTTCACGGATCACACCGCGCGGCACATATTCGAAACCGAAATCGACGTCTGCGCCATTCAGTGTGTAGGCACTTTCGATAGACGTCTCATCGATGTCCACAAAGGTGTTGCGCACAAAGAACACGCTGCTGCGTCCCTCGGCCGAGTCGTCCACGCCGCCATCCGCGTAATCCTGTTCGGATACGACGGTGGAGATGCGCAGCATGGGGCGCTTCTGCCCGGCGTCACTCCACTGGGTGGACCCACAGGAGGGACAACTGGCCACGTTCTTTGTTTCCGAGGCAGGTTCGGCATGCGAGCAGTTTGGGCACAGTCGCCATTGCTCCACGCTCTCATCGTACGGCCCTTGCGCCAGCAGCACGCGGTTGATGCGGTATTGATGTCCGCCCGCATAGAACACATTGCCCGGTGCCAGCTCTCCGATGGCCGCCGACGAGGGACGAACGTAGTCGGATGTGATCGGTTCGGAACGCCGTGCCGCCTGGGACGGTTTGACGTTGCCCGCGGAATCACCGTCATCCATCCCGTCGTTACTCCGGCGTTTCAGGATCGTGTGCAGAGTGACGCCGGTTTCGGGGAAGGCATAATTCGGCAGCACGCCTTCATCGGATAGGTAGTTGAAGATGTTCGTCCTGTCGATGGAGCGCAGCGTGCGGTCGATGGACTTGATCTCCGACTCGCATTCCTCCTTGCGCTCAACGAACGTCGGATCGTCCGGCTTGACGGACAAATCGGCAATCATGGCACGCAGATCGTCCTGCTGCCGTTCCAATGCCTTGCAGGAGTCGATCGTACGGCGGAAACGCTGCATGACGCGCACGTTCAGCGATTCTGACTGTCCCTCTTCACCTTGGCCGTCACCGCCTTGGATGAAGGCTTCCAAATGGGCCCGTGTGTCGTCGTCGAAGTCGAACAGTCGGGCGAACCGGGCCATCAACAGCGAGGCGTTGTTGCGAGTGTAGTCGAAGAACGATGCAGGGAATCCCTGGAGACGAGCATCGCGCACATTGTCGAGCGCATCGCCCAGACGGCCCGGCATGATGTCTTTGGGAGTCACGTCGTGTTTTAGCTCATACGTGATCCAATGGCTCATGGCGTAGGCAGTGAGCTGGCGTTCCAGCACCGCGGCGGCGCTCATGAAGATGCGAGGCGGCTGCACCTGCCCGTTGATCATGTCATCCGGGCGCTGATAGAAGTACAAGTCATGGTTGCGGGCGTTGGCGATGGTGAGCACGAACGCGTTGCCATCCCGACGTCCGGCACGACCCACACGCTGCTGGTATTGCGCCTGCCCCGGCGGCATGGACGATAGGATCACCGTGGACAAATCGCCGATGTCGATGCCCATCTCCAAGGTAGGCGTACAGGTGAGCACATTGACGTCGCCCGGCCGCTGTTCAGATTGCGATCGCTTGAACACCTGTTCCAACCGGGTACGGTCGTCGCCGTCCAGCAACCCGGTGTGTTCGGCGGCGCGGACGCGCGGCGCGGACGCGCGTCGGTAGAGACTACCGTAATAGTCGAGTCCGGTATCATACGTCGACACGTCCAGATGCCCTGCGCATTTCACAGTTGCACAGCGTGCGCCCCGCCACGCCTGCAGGTTGTCGGTGGCGCAGGAGTATCGCCTGCCACATTGGTCGCAGACCAATTGCGTCACCCGCCCGGTCACCTTGCAGGCCCGTTCGTTCAATCCGTATACGGTGAACGGTATGATGCGCCCCTTGCATTCCAAGGGATTAACGAGCCCGGCGTTGACGCTTTCCTCGCGCAGAATGTGTAGCAGTTCCCCCGGCATTGTCTCCGAGATAAGGCTGGATCCGCAATAGCGATTCACCAGTTGCAGATATCGTGGCGCATCCAGCGTAACGAATCCGCTTTTGGATGGGGGCTTGGTGCCGGCGAGGAACGCGGGATCGCGGTCGGAGGGCATCCACTTGGCGTGGCTGTTGGTCAGCAGGTATCCGATGCCACCCGATTGCAGGTACGCGTCGTAGAGCTGTTCCATGAATGCGCCGTCGACGCGCAGCTGATCGAGGAAGGCGGCGGTCAGGCGCAACCAGTCATCAGATTCGATTGCAGCCGCATCGCTGCCGAGTTCATTTATCGCACGTTCGCGGATGGCGCGAGACAGCGCTTTGACTCTCTCCTGGCTGAAGCCGATAGTCAGGCAGCCGGATTTCTCCAGAGTACGCCCGATGCGGGATCTCAAGCCGAGTTCCATGACGGTTTCTAAACGGATGCGTTTGGCGATGAAATCGAGCATACGCCTGCGTAATGGCCCGGCGGGACGATGGTTGGCGGCGTTTTCATATTCGCTCATCCATGTCATGTTCGGCGCGGTGAACCGCAGGATATACGCGTCATCGTCACGTTGCGCATTGCGCAGATAGGCGGTTTCCTTGTCAAGGAAGTCCGCCAGCGAACATCCTTCGAGATTCTGCTGTCGGAAGTAGTCCATGATGGAGGTGCGCAACGCAAATCGCCAAGTTCTGGCGTTGAGGAACCCGGCGCGGTAGGAGGCGTCCTGCACGCTGTCGGAGAATACGATGGCCTTATGGTCGTCGTTGAAAGCGTCTGCGGATAGTTGGCTCAACGCCACGCTGATGGTGCTGGTGGCCCTCATGCCCACAAGGGCCAGACCATTGGCGCTGCCGCAGAACGGGCACAGGTAGTGTCTGCGGTTGCGGGCGGTGTCGAGCACGTGCAACCGCATCGGCAGCCGTGGCGTGTCGCAGGATGGGCATGGCTGCTCGTCGGTGTTGAATGTGGCGCAGTAGCCTCCGACTTGCATGCATTCGGAGCAGAACCATGCGCAGGCCGTCTGCTCTCCGTTGGCGGGGACATAGCTCGGACCAACCGCGTCCATCACTACCATGTCATTTGTGGCTTTGCCGTCGAAGTAGGCACTGTAGAAGGCCGACAGGTCATGCACTTCGACTTGATTGGCTTTGTTGATGTTGCCGATCCATCCGGTGCCGCCGCAGTCACGGCAGTTGATCACCGGCAGGTAATGCTTGCCGGTCACGGCGTCGAGGTTCACCGCATTGTCGTATCGTATGGCGTCGTTCTGCCCCACCACGGTGGCGACCAACTGGCGTAGTTCCTTGGCCCACAGCTGCACCTGCACGTCTAGAAACGGCCGCAACGCACCGGAGGGTGTGCGTACACGAGCGGCGGAAACCAGTGAGATCAGCGCGTCCAACGCGGCCACACGTCCGTCAAAGATCACACCGTCGTCCTCGTTGCTCGTTATGCGTTCCAACGAGGCGAACTCCTTATTGCTCATACTGAGTTCGTCAGCGAGCGCCTTACCCACGGCGGTGGATCTGCCGTGCAAGGCGAGCGCGAGACGATGCAGCATGTCGAGTCCGCGTAGCCGGTTGCCGAGTTGCACGCGCATATCGTTCGTACTGTCGAATGCGAAGTCCAGCCATGCCCGTGCCGCTTCGCGCAGGAATGTGTCTGCGTCGGTTTCGGATTCCAATCGATACAGTCGCCGTATCGCTGTGATGTCTGGAACGCGGTAGTCGGTGTTGTCGACGTCGAAGAACTCGTCCGCGTCGAGGCGATCCTCGCCGATGACGGATTGGTCATCGAAGCTGGTGTGAAAGATCTGCCCGGCGTAGTCGCGTACGGCGGCGGATTCCTCGGCGGAGCCCATGGTGGCGGAGGTGCCTACGCAGCATAGGCTGTTCGGCTCGGTATGTAGGTGGTCAGTCAGTCGACGCAGCAAACAAGCCAGGTCGGTACCTTGCGCCCCGTCGAAGGTATGCAGTTCGTCCACCACGAAGTAGCGCAGCGTATCGGGTTTGTTCTCTCGCCACAGCTGCGAGTCCTCGGGGCGTACGAGCAGATAGTCGAGCATCTTGTAGTTGGTGAGCAGGATGTCCGGCGGGGTTTTGAGCAGAGTGTCGTGATGGTTGACCACATCATGCTCGTCCATCGTTTTGACGGTGTCACCCGTGTTGCGCAGACCGACGTACATGCCTGCGGTCACGTTGCCGCGCAGTTCGGGGCTGTTGTAGATGAGCTCGGCCAATCGCTTGGCCTGGTCGGAGGCCAACGCGTTCATCGGATAGACGAGCACCGCCTTGATACCGGGTTCGCCACGATGCCGGTAACAGTAATCCAGAATCGGGTAGAGGAAGCATTCGGTTTTGCCTGAACCGGTGCCGGTGGCCACGAGTGTGGATTTGCCGGCGGCAAGACGTTCGAAAGCCCGCATCTGGTGCACGTACGGTTTGTACAGCGGGTGCAGGCATTCGCCGAAGGGGAACTCCTCCATGGAGGCGGCGGCGCGGAATGGCAGTTTCATCGACATATACGGCTCGTGGAAGAACGCGCTTTCGCCTTCGACCAACCGCCGCATAGAGCCTCGGAACGGCCGGTTCACCATGGGGAAGGTGGTGTCGATGTAATCGGTCAACCCGTCGCGCACATGCCGCGACAACACCATGGGATTCATCCCTGCTGCTCCTTATCCGTATCGGCGGCCGCGACGTCGTCTTGTACCGAAACTTCGGCTCGACGGCGCTGCTCCTCGCGCAGTTGTTCGCCGTATTTGTTCTCGAAGAACTCCCACGCGGTGCGATAGTCTTGGATGCGGTCGCAGGTATCGAACGGCGCCACATAGGTGATCGTACGTTCCACGGGACCGCCCGGCTGCGTGTCATCGCTGATGGTGCGGGTGAAGGTCTTCCCCGCCTGCGCATCGCGGATCCGGTTGAAGTCGCCGCGCTTGTAGGTCAGGTTGCCGTAGTTCTTCTTGGAGAAAGCGATACGACCGTTGGCGTCATACCAAGTGTCATCCTCATAGCTACGCAATACGGTGAAGGTAAGCCGGTAGATGTCAATGAGCTCATCCAAGGTGATGCCCAATGCCATGGAAGCCAGCACGTCCAACTCCACCAACGCCTGTCGACGTTCGTAGTCGGTGCGCAGCGGCGTATGCCAATCCCATTCGCCGGTAAGTGAAGTGAAGCGGTTGTTGTCCAGTCGAGCATCTTGTTTCGACCAGCGCATGTCGGTGAACGAGTCATCCCAGCAGTCTTGCCAGAGATCGACGTAGGGCTTGGTCAAGCAGTTGAGCAACAGGCCGCGCAGACAGATCTCGTCGGCGAGGACGGCGTCGGGGACGGGGAACAGTTCCACAGTCGCGCGATGGATGTCCATCTTCCCAATGGAACGCACTAAGAAATCATAGGGAATCGCAGCGTTCAGTCCCAGCATGAGCGCGAGCAACGCGTAGCGCTCTGGGTGCACACCATAACCTGTTATGGTGTGCACCCAGGCTCCGCCTGGGTGAACACAGGACGCTTGCAGCGTCCTTTCACTAGCAGTTCCCACCATACGACGAAGAGCAACGCGATATACAGCATCAAAGCGGCTACCATCGCTCATTTTTTGTATGCGAGTGCGGTATTCGCTGTCCGAGCATGCCTGTGTGTATTTGGTGCGCGGGAAATAATCCTCACCGATGGCAGTGAGGTCAATAGGATCGTAGTCGCTGTTGACGCGATAGAAACGGCGTGTGGATTGCAACAGCGGATTGCCGACTCCGACGAACGGCGAAGAGTAAATCACGTCGTATGCATCGGTCGGGAAGTGCACGTCATCCCGTATGGTGCCGTCCTTGCGGGAGTTGGTTTCATGCCACATGCCTGAATAGGTCACTTCATCGCCAAAGTCTCGCAGGGTTTGCGAGCATGAAGCCATGGCTTCCAAAGCGGATACCAATTCATTGGCATAAACAGCCACGACCGGTGTCGTGTTCCATGATTCCTTAGTGCCATCGCCGACGAGCTGCGAGAAGGTCTCGAGCACTTCACGGTCCACATGCACGATGCGTTCCCTGTGTCCAGCCGTATTCCACGAGCCGTTCTCATCCTTGATTTCTGGCACGTCGCCGCTGCCGTCGGAGGCGTAGCAGGCGTCGATGGTACGCGGATCGTACAGGTTCCAGATGGAGTCGAATTGCACGGTATCGCTCTGCTCTAGTGCAGGATTGCGGTACACATTGAGGCTGAACTCGGTGTGATGGTCCACTCCAGCGAAGAGCTTGCGCTCGTTGTAGAAATGGAAATGCTTCCGCAGACGCAAGTAAAGATGTCGCCGCAGCTCGCCTGCCTTGGTATCGCCGAGAATTGCGTCGGGATGGACAAATGCACTCACTCCGGTCGTGCCTTTGGTAAAGTCCCAAGCATTGGGTAGGAAATTGCGGAATAGGTTGGTCTGCTGCCCTTGCAACAGCGGATAGTTCATGGCCGAGTTGTAGAACGTGGATTGCCCAGTAAGACCTACATATTCACGGAGAAAAACGTCGAGCGTATGAGTGTCAGTGAGCAGTTGCGACAACTGTTTGTTGAGATCAGAAGCACTAGGCTCGTGAATGGCGAATTCCGGGTTTACGTCGGCGATAGCGTCGGCGGCGGTCCATTGCAGTTTCACCCATGGCGGATTACCGATCATCAGGTCGAAACCACCATTGACGAACACGTCGGCGAATTCCAACTCCCAGTGGAAGAAATGTCGTTCCTCGGCGATGCCGCGAACCAGAGCCACGCGCTGATTGGAGGCTTCGAGCTCGGCAAGATTCACACGATGATCGTCGGTATACCATGTGTCTTCGGTCACTCCTGCCCCATCGACGTCAAGCACGTCCTGTGAGACAAGTCCTTTGATTTCACGGGCCTCACCGGTCAGAATCAACGACATATCAGCAAGGAACTGTTTCCGATCTGGCAGCAGTTCGGCTTTCTCGATGGGCCAAAACCATAGCGAGCACCAATAGTCCATGGCGAGTTTGAGTCGTGCGTAGGCACCGGCGTTCATGGCCTGCTCGGAATGATACGACCGATTCAGCAGGTCATCCTTCTCACGCACGGTGGTGCGCACCTCACGTTCGAACGTTTCAAGCACCGCCTGGTGCTCCTCCCCCTCGCGGGCCGGTTCCACCTGATTGGATTCGTCCGTGTAGCCGTAAACGTTCAGCGTGTCTTCCGTCTGACGTTCCAGCCAATTGTGGTCGGCTATGGCTTGCCTCCACAACTGGTCGACCACCACCGACAGGCGGCGCATCTCAGCGACCTCAGCTTTGGCGTACACGGCGGTGAAGCCTTTACGCCATGCCTTGATCTGTGCGATGAGATCGCCGGCCACGCCCTGGACGATCTTGTCATCGTAGTTGCACATGCCAGGATCCCCGGTCAGGAACTGGTAGCTGCGCTTAGCTCGGGAGCTGCTTTCCCCTTTGCCGAAGCCGATGCGCTTGGGAGCATGATCATACCAACGAACGCCTTTGGTCTCGTTCAGTAGTTCGGCGTCGGTGTACCCCGCGCGGCGGGCACCGATCAGCGAATTGCCGTTGATGAGCTGCGTGCCGAACCATGGTACGAACGCACCTTCGCAGATGGTGTTAAGCCATAGGGACACCTCAGCCAGTTCCACGGCCACAGGGTTCAGGTCCACGCGTGGATGTTGCGGTCCGCGATAAGCATCTTCACACGCTGCAATTCAGCTTGTCGACGTTCCGCAGGAATCGCCGCACCGATGCCTTCGCTGGCCACGAGTTCCTTCTCGCGCAGGTTCAGATACCATTCGGCGAGTTGGCTGATGGTTTCGTTAAGGAACGTTGCCGACCCCATGGCCGGCTCGCAGATGGTGAGCTTAAGGATGTCTCTCGCCTCGTGGATGTTGGGCTCGATCTCCTTGAGCGCGTATTTCACCAAGCATCGGGCGAGGCTGTCGGGCGTGTAGAAGGAGGCGGAGGTTTCTCGTTCACGGCCGGCTAGGCGGTAGATGAACGTGCCTGGCTCGTAGGTGCGCAGATCGCCCTTGTGTTCGCCGGACTCGTAGCGCACACGCTCGTCTTCCCGGTATTTGTCGAGTTCACGCCCCGGCACGAAATAGCCCACGTTCAGCGGGTCGAATCTGTCTCTGGCGCGTTTGACCTCGTAGAGCAGTTCTTTGGCAATGAAGCCGCGGTACGACAGCAGCGCCTCGTAGACGGCACCCATCTGATTGATGCCCAACGCGGCGTAGGAGATGCGTTCCCGGCGTCCTTTCTTGCCGCTGCCGCCGGCTTTGGTGACGCTCATAAGGTCGACGATCTTCAGCATCACCGTGTCGCGTAGTTTCGCGCCGGTGATCATAGACGTGCGTTCGGGGTCAAAGATATGCGCCTTCAGCGGCGGAATCACAAACGCGTTGTCAAGCTGTTCGGCGTTCGCGAAATGCTTCTGCCGATTGGCCTCACTCGGATACCCGTTGTAGATCATATCGTCGAGCTGATTCAGGGTGTCGGCCACGTAGGTACTGTCGCCAACTTCATCGATATGCCCGCGTACCGCTTCGGCGATGTCGCGCAACCCGTCCAGCGAATAGGCGGTGCGGTAGGCGGACGACTTCATCGGAGCATATCCCAATTCGGGTTTTGCCTCCATGAACAACAGAAACAGCAGTCGGTACATGTATCGCAACGCTTGCACCGTCAGATCGTCCGCGTTGATGTCATCGATGTTCTTGCGCTCGTCTTCCGGTGCGGCGGCGGTCCAGTAGTGGATGGTTTCATTGCCCAGCAGTTCCACACATTCACGCAGCGCGGATTTGAGGTTCTCCGACACGGCCACCGACTGTTTGGCGGAATGCTCGTCGAAGGTGTCGAGCACGCTCTCACCGTCTGTGGGGTTCAGGCTCGTAGCGTGCAAGAGCACGGCCATGGCGGCGAACACATGGCGCTGTCGGCGTGAATAGATGGCGTCGAAGTCGAAGAGCACACACTGCTTGTTCGCCCACTTGCGGCGGTCGACGAGCGCCGCCTGGCGTAGGCCGAGCACGAGAATCCAGCGCGGAGCCCTGTCGAAGTCTGCGAGAAGCATGCGCACGCATTCCTCACAAGTCGGGGCATCGTTCTCACCGTCCGTCACGGTATTCGCATCGCCCTCGCCGATATTGGAGACGGGGCTTTCGAGAATGCCGATATCGGAATCATCATTCAGCGATACCAGCACCTGCACCACGGGTTCATCCTGCTCATTGTTCAGCTGTCCCCGCAGAGGAATGTCCTTATTACGCATGTCATCATGCAGCATCATCGGCCGCAGGCCGTCATATCCTAGCGAGTCAAGCATCACGTCCACGAATTCCGCTCCGGTGAACAAGTCGCTATCGCCGTTGATGATCTGCACATACCGCTGCTGCAGGTCACGGATGCGCGAGGCGGGCTGCTCCGCAGCGGGCAGCCCCTTCCAACGGAAGGCAGCGTCCGCGACATTGCCGGGAAAGAACTCCTGCATGTAGAACGGGGTGTAGAACCCGTTGACCATCTCAATGCCAGGATATTGTTCGTTCAGCTGTTCCGTCATAATCACTCCTCGGTTCCCACGAATGCGGCCACCACGTTCACCACATTGCTGCCGCTGGGATTCAGGGAATCCTCCACCCATTGCTTGTAGTCAGCGTAGATTTTCTCGGTGTTTCGATGCTCTGCGTCGTCGTCCCCGCCACGCGAGGCGAGCAACAGACTTCGCTGCTGTTTCCAAGCATCCATACGCTGTAACTGTTCGATCACTTCCATGTCCGCATGCCGTTGGTAGCGTTCCTGCTCATCATCAAGCAAATCCCGCATACGTCGGACCGCATCCGGCAGCAGACGGTGTGCTTCCTGTGATTGTGCGGCAGTAATACGGCCGCCATGTCGGTTGGCGTATTCACGGTTCCCGTTTGCCGGGTTGAGGCTGCCGCGATACCCGGTGATTTTCCACAACTCATCCGTCTCAAGGTATGCAACGAATTCACCGTCGCGATAGCGCATGGCGCGCCACGCGCTCACCAGTGGAGCAGCTTTGCGGTTCATCATCGTGCCCGCAAGCAACACAATGACATCATGGGAGTCCAGCCGGTCACCGTTCGCAGCGATGATTGGTGCCTCATTGCGCGAATACAGCAACGAGGTCGCTTTCATCGACACCCAATCCGTCACCGGATTCAATTCCCAAAGATACTGCACCGGGTTCCATGGATTATCGCTCAACCGCTGGCGGAGATTCGTGGCGCTATACTGCATATATTCCTTGTCCGGGCTCCATATGGCTTCATCGCGCACGATGGAATTATCCGGAACACGATTGCGCAGCCACGCCCGCAACGAGCTGTCGTTATGGAACCGCACACTCATCCCGACATTGTTCCGTAACGACTGCGGAACGTCATAGCCTCCGACCTGTGCGAATCGTTCCAATCCCTGATGCACATAATCGTAATCGGACATCAGGGTGCGATCATTGGCAAGTTTGTCCAATGGATTGCCTTCAGATGAGGTAGCCGGTATCTCCGTTCGAGACTGCGCATCATCATTCGAAGACGCATGGTCATCGAAGAGATATGAAAACAGATCATCGTTGTCGGTCTCAGGTCCAGCCGCTTCAGCATCACCATCATCGGTGTCGTCGATATCCTTATGGGTCGGAGTCAGGCTTTCAGCGAACTCATCGACACCCATATCACCTTCCATTGCACGACGCACATATGTCTCCTCTTCGTCCACGGAGAACTTGCCCATCAGCAGTGCCGGGTCGCCGATGTTCTTGTACGCCTGTTGCTCCTTGTCGATGAGGATTTCCAGAATTCGCGCGTCGCCTTTGATCTTCTCGTTGAATGATTCGACGGTGAGGAAACGAATGTCCGGCTGCTTGCGCTGCCCATATCGGTCCACACGCCCATTGCGTTGCTGGAACACCATCAATGACCAGGGCGTGTCGAAATGAATCAGGCGATGGCAAAGATGATGCAGATTCAATCCTTCGGAGGCCACATCGGATGCGATGAGCACACGAATCGGCGAAGCAGGATCATTGAACTGGCGTACCATGTCCTGCTGATCGATGTCGCTCATGCTTCCGTCCATGGAGACGATGCTCTCCTTGGCAAGACCGCGACTCTTGAGATCCTTGCGCAGCTGGGTTTCCAGGAATTTCTTCGTCTCGATTCGTTCGGTGAATATCACCACTCGATCATTGGTGTCGTCAGGATTCCATCCATAAGCGTCATCTGCAAGCACATCAAGCAAGCTCATATACCGCGAACACTGCCGAACCTCGATCGATTTGACCGCATCGGCAAGGGCAAGCAGCTTGTCCGCATCTCCCGTATTGTCTCCCTGATCTCGTCGATTGAGTTTTTTGAGACGTTCCTCGATGGTTTTCAGGCAGGCCGCAGGCGATGAGAAGAGGCTCTTCTCCAGCAATGTGGTGAATAGTCCTGCATTGGTGCGCTGACGTTTACCGGAATCCATGGCCAGATGCATAGAGGTCAGCATATCGAAAGCATGTTCTTCGGCTGCACTCGCCCGACGTGGCACCTTGGTGACTTTACGCTCAGGGAAATTGCCAGACACATCACGACGGATGTCTTTTTTGAACCGTCGCACATACAAGTTTCGAACGTCCTCCTTGTCGTAGCTCTCAGGGTCGGGCAGCGTGGTGGGATCGAGCATGTTCATCAATGAGGCGAAGCTTCTGGCCCTGCCATCATGCGGCGTGGCCGACAGCATGATGAGCGTATCCGACCGGGACGCGAGACGCTGGGCGAGTCTGGCACGCTGGGCCTTGACCGTGCCCGTGCCGCGGTCGGCCACGTTCTGCGCTTCGTCGATGACGATGATGTCCCACCAAGAGGAATCCAATGCCGCGCCGTATTCGATGTCACGTTTCAACGTGTCAATAGATACGATCACCTTGTCGTAATAAGAGAACGGATTCGCATTCGCAGGAATCTCCTGCCGTATCGTCTGTATGCGTGAGGAATCCAGACTAATAAGCGGTATGGTGAAACGCTCCCACATCTCCTGCTGGAACTGGGCCATCATACTTTTCGTAGTAACCACCAGAATGCGTCGACCTCTGCCTCGTCTGATGAGTTCGGACATGAGGATGCCGGCTTCAAGGGTCTTGCCCAAACCTACGGCATCGGCGATGAGAATGCGCTGGCGCACCCGAGCCAAGGCGCGTTCGGCGGGAACCAGCTGGTACGGCAGCAGATCCATATTCGCATGATGCCAGTCGAGATGCAGTCGGCCATCCGTGGCGGTCGGAGCCGTTGATCGGATAAGGCTTTCAACAAACAAGTGGGAGTCGGCGGCTTTAGGAGAAACATCCGGTTTGAACTGAGTATTGATAGGATCCACTGGTTCAATCAAGTCCAAATCATCGAGGAACACAGCTTCATAGTCGCGCACCAACGGAGAGATGCCAGTGCAGAAAACCGTCAGATTCCCCATCGCATTGCGTGTGACCTTGGTGACCAGCCACTCCAGCCCTCTGACGATAACCCTTTGTCCGGCGCTCAGCTGATTGCTTTCATGCATATTCGTAGAAGTTGTCATTACGCCTCACATCCGAATATCCCCGTCGATTTGATAAATCCTTTTTTATCTTACGATAAGACAACTCATGCAGTCGGAATATTAGCGTATAACCACGCCGTTAAGTTGCGCCTAAGCGTCGTATGGGTGCAGCGCCCACAAATGACCGATGCACGATGATACGTGGACACCGTTCCATGCAGTCATCACACACGCACAGGCAGAGGCGCAGTCGGAGCTTACTTGGTTATAAGACCTCGCCAAGTAGTCACTTGAGCGCACGTTCGATGCTCGCATATCTGCCGACTGAACATCCCACGTTCCGCTCCGCTGCCTATAGTTGAGCTGCGAACGACCGTTTGGATAGGAGAGCGGACATGTCCACGCACGATATCTGGAATCCTTGGCACGGATGCCATAAGGTGTCGGCGGGATGCCGCAACTGCTACATGTTCCAACTCGATGCGCAGCGCGGCGTCACGACGCCGCCCACGGTGGTGCATCGAACGCAGGAGTTCGACAAGCCGCTGAGAAAGGACCGGCACGGCGATTTCAAAATCAAGGCGGGCGAGAGGATCCGCGTGAACATGACCTCGGACACCTTCATCGAGGAGGCCGACGAGTGGCGCGACGAGATGTGGGATATCATCAGGCGGCGCTGCGACGTGGTGTTCTATATCCTGACCAAACGCCCCGAACGCATCGCCGAGCATTTGCCGGCGGATTGGGGCGAGGGGTACGAGAATGTGATCCTGCACGTCACCACCGAAAACCAGAACATGTTCAACCGTCGCTGGCCGATTTTCGAGGCGATTCCCGCCAAGCGCAAGGGACTGACGCTGGCGCCGCTGTTGGGGCCGATCGACTTGGGTCCGGCGTTGGAGTCGGGCCAGATCGAGCAGGTCGAGTGCGGCGGCGAGAACTACGCGAACCCACGCCCGTGCGATGTGGCGTGGGTGTACGACATCGCCGCGCAATGCCTTAAAAATACGACCAACTTCTGCTGGTACGAGTCCGGCACCGACCTGCGCTGGCATGGGCGGCCGTTACGGAATCTGCCGTGGAAAACCGAACAGTCGCGCTTCGCGTTCCTCTCCGGCACCAACCGCAAGCATCATGACATCTGCTTCCGCCTGTTCGATCCGGTCTATCACCGGGAGCTGGACGACGATGAGTTGCACCATCCGCGATATAACAACTCGCGTTGCCTGTTCTGCGCGAGCCGCATGATCTGCAACGGATGCAACAGCAGCGACCACTGCCCCAAGGATCTGCGCTTCGTCTCCGTCGAGGAACTGGAGGCGATGGAGGCGGCAAAGCGCGACGAGATGATGCGCTGGTTCCATTCCGGCCAGCATTGGATCCGCACCAAAGCCTGAGATCCTTCGACTTCGGCTACGCCTCCGCTCAGGATGACGAAGACAAAAACGTCATCCCGAGCGGAGTCGAGGGATCTATGGAAGGCCGGCTATCCGACGATGACGGGCGTCACGCGGAGCGCAGCTGGGCGGCGACCTGCACGGCTTCGACGCTGGCACCGGCTTTGTTGCGGGTCTCCTGCCATTCAGTGGCGGGCACGGAGTCGAGCACGATGCCCGCGCCGGCCTGCACGCTCGCCTCATGGTCGCGCAGGAACGCGGTGCGGATGGCGATGGCCATATCCATATTGCCGGAGAAGTCGAAGTAGCCGACGGTGCCGCCGTAGATGCCACGGTCGGCGAGCTCCAGCGCATCGATGATCTCGATGGCGCGCGGCTTGGGCGCGCCGGACAGCGTGCCCGCCGGGAAGGCGGAGGTGAACACGTCGAAGGCGGTCATCTCGGGATTCACGCGGCCGGTGACCGTGGAGCAGATATGCATGATATGGCTGAAACGCTTGATGTCCATCAGGCTGACCACCTCGACGGATTCCGGCGCGCACACGCGGCTCAAGTCGTTGCGGGCCAGATCGACCAGCATGATGTGCTCGCTGCGTTCCTTCGGATCGGCGAGCAGTTCCTTGGCGAGGGCCTCATCCTCCTCCACGGTGGCGCCGCGCGGGCGGGAGCCTGCGATCGGGAAGGTCATGGCATGTCCGTTGTCCACCTTGATGAGGGTTTCCGGACTGGAGCCGATCACGTTGAAGTCGCGTCCCTCGGCATCGGTGAGCGCCATGAAATACATGTAGGGGCTGGGGTTGAGGGTGCGCAGCACACGGTACACGTCGAACGGGTCGGCCGGAGAATCAATGTCGACGCGCTGGGAGATGACCACCTGGAACACGTCGCCGTCGATGATATGCCGCTTGGCGACGTCCACGGCCCGCTCGTAGTCGCCTTTCGGCGTGCGGAAGCGAAGTTCGGGCTGGGCCACGGTCGGGTCGAGCACGCTGACGCGGGCCTCGCCGGGCGTGGGCGTGGCCGCGTTGCGCTGCATGGCGTCGAGACGGGCGACGGCTTCGTCGTAGGCGATGTCGGCGCGCGTGGGCTTGTCGTCGATATTGACCGCGTTGGCGATCAGCCACACCGAACCGGAGACGTGGTCGACCACGGCGATGTCGGTGGCGAGGGCGAGCACCAGTTCGGGCTGGCCGGTCTCGTCGGGCGCTTCGGCGCGCAGGGTCGGCTCCCAATGGCGGATCGCATCCCATCCGACCGAACCAACCAAGCCGCTGGTCAGGTTCGGCAGACCGTTCACGCGCGGGGCCTTCAGGGTTTTGAGCGCGGCGTGGGCGACTTCGATCACGTCGCCTTCCCTCGGCACGCCGGCCGGCACCTTCCCCAGCCAGTCGGCTTGGCCGTGGTTGGAGCGCAGTTGGGCGATCGAGTTGACGCCGATGAAGCTGTAACGGCTCCACGAGCCTCCATATTCCGCCGATTCGAGGATGAACGTGCCGGAACGGCCACCGGCGAGGCGTTCGTAGAAGCCCACCGGAGTGAGCGAGTCGGCGAGCAGTCGACGCACGATGGGCACCACGCGGTAGCCTTGGTCGGCGAGCTCATGGAACTGCGCGCGGTCGGGCCAGGTCTCGCCCCACTGCAGATGTTCGACGCTGCATTCGCTCATCGTTGTCCCTCCTGTTCTGCGGTCCGGTTGCCGACGGCCACCGGAAACGGGCCACCTTCGAGGAAGCAGGTGCGTTTGCCGGTATGGCAGGCGGCACCCACCTGGTCCACCTCGACGAGCAGCGCGTCGCCGTCGCAGTCGAGCGAGACGGCCTTGACGTACTGCGCGTGCCCGGAGGTGTCGCCTTTACGCCAGTATTCCTGACGGGAGCGCGACCAGAAGGTCACACGGCCTTCGGTGAGCGTGCGGCGCAGCGCCTCGTCGTTCATATAGCCGACCATCAGCACTTCGCGGGTGTCATACTGCTGCACGACGGCCGCGACCAGTCCTTTGTCGTCGCGTTTGAGACGCGCGGCGATGCGCGGATCCAACGTCTCGCTGTTATCGTATTGCATTCCTTGCCTTCCGTAGGTGCGGTTCAGCGGACCGTATATCCGGCGGATTTGATGGCGTCCTTGACCTCGCGGATCGACACCTTGCCGTAGTGGAAAATCGACGCGGCGAGCACCGCGTCGGCACCGGCCTCGATGGCGGGCGGAAAATCGGCGGCCTTGCCCGCGCCGCCGGAGGCGATGATCGGAATCTTGACCTGGCTGCGCACGGCGCGGATCATCTCCAGATCGAAGCCCTGCTGCGTGCCGTCGGCGTCCATCGAGTTGAGCAGAATCTCGCCCGCGCCCAGCTCCTCGGCACGCTTGACCCACCAGATCGCGTCGATGCCGGTGGATTTGCGGCCACCCATCGTGGTGACCTCGAATCCGGACTGCGTATGCTGTTCGCCCTTTTCGCGACGGGCGTCCACGGACAGCACCAGCACCTGGTTGCCGAAGCGTTCGGCCACCCGGCTGATCAGCGTCGGATCGTTGATTGCGGCCGTGTTGACGCCGACCTTGTCCGCGCCGCAGCGCAGCAGCGAATCCACATCCTCCGGGCTGCGCACGCCGCCGCCGACGGTCATGGGGATGAACACCTGCTCGGCGGTGCGGCTCACCACGTCGATCATGGTGCTGCGATGCGAGCTGGAGGCGGTCACGTCGAGGAAGGTGATCTCGTCCGCGCCCTGACGGTAGTATTCGCCGGCCAATTCGACCGGATCACCCGCGTCACGCAGGTTCTCGAAATGCACTCCCTTGACCACACGCCCCGCGTCGACGTCCAGGCACGGAATCACTCGAACCGCCAGCGACATACTGCTCTCCCCTTAGGTTGACTTGCTTTCAGCTTGGTAACGACCTTTAGGTTACCGGCCCGACGTTACAACAATCCGCCCTTTCCCGCATGGTGGGCCAGCCTGTCGAACAATCCCATGACACCCCTCTCCGATAACAATCCGCCCTTTCCTGCATGGAGGGCCGTTGCCGAGGGTGACGCGGCTTATCATGCCGCCGAATCCTCCACTTCCCGCATGGTGGGCCGGTTTTCCCCGGGGTGGTGCCATGATGGAGGGCAGGAAGGTTGGAAGCAACTATGGAACCAGTGATCGAGCGCACGCTGCGTCGCGGACGCGAAACCCTCACCGCCGTCAACGAAGTCGAACCGCTGCGACTGCGCGATTGGATGGATGTGGTGTTCATCTACGCGATCAGCGGATTCGTCGGCACCTTGCACGAAACCTGTTGGACGCTGTTGACCAAGGGCGTGTTCGAGGACCGCAGCGGGTCGATCCTCTCCCCATTCAACTACGTGTACGGGCTCGGCGCGCTTGCGATTTTCTTCGTTCTGCGCGGCTTTCGCAAAGGGCATCAGGTGTTCGCCGTGGGGGCTCTGCTCGGCGGAGTGCTCGAATATTCGATGAGTGTGATCCAACAGTATCTGCTGGGCAGCCGATCCTGGGATTATTCGCAGCTGCCGTTGAATATCGGCGGACGCACCACCGTGCCCTTCATGTTGTTCTGGGGGTTGCTGTGTTTCGTCATCGTGCGGTGGATTCTGCCGCTGATGCTTCATGTGGTGCATGCGATCGACGATGAGCTTCGCAAAAAGATCGCGCTCGTCCTGCTGGTATGGATCGTCGTGGATTACTGCGTGACGCTGCCGGCCATCTTCATGTACGCGCAGCGCGCCGACGGATTCTCGGGCGGCGGCTGGTTTTCCGATGCGATCAACACCGTGTTCAACGACGCGTTCATGCGTCGTCATTTCCCCAACATGAGGGTGTGATGTGACGTGGGCGCCCACACCCTTCATCGCTTCTTCATGAATCCTTTATAAGGTCTCATACAGCGCCGAGCCGCGGCCTCATATGGTGGCGGGTATGAGACAACGCAACCATTTGAAGACATGCCTTGCGATCGCGGTATCGCTGATCGCGGTATTCACCGGCGCATGGTTCGTCGCCCAAGCAGATCCGGCGATTCCGCAGGCCTCGTATTCCAACCAGCAGTGGAATCTCATCGTCGTGAACCGATGGAACGCCATCCCCGAAGACTATCCCACCCCGACGCTCACCGAACTCGACAACGGCGAGCGCGTCGACTCACGCATCTACGACGATCTGCAACGCATGTTCGATGCGATGCGGGAGGATGGGCTCGACCCGGAGGTCACCGCAGGGCTTCGCACACGCAAGGTTCAGCAGCAACTCATGGATGAGAAAATCGCCGAATACCGTAGGCAAGGATTGTCCTCAGGGGAGGCGAAGGAGCAGGCCGAGCAGTGGGTGGCGATTCCCGGCACCAGCGAGCATGAAATCGGTTTGGCGGTCGATATCAACACGCGCGATTCCACCGGTGCCGCCGACAGTCAGGACGTGTACGACTGGCTGGCGGCCAACGCTTGGGAATACGGGTTCATTCTGCGATATCCGGACGATAAGACCGACGTCACCGGCAATATGTACGAGCCATGGCATTACCGGTATGTGGGGATCGACGCCGCGTACGCCATGCACGGCAGCGGCCAGTGCCTGGAGGAGTATGCACGGTAGCCGCCGGCAACGTTCATGGATTCTTCATCATTCGCCGCCTGTGTCGCGCTCGCAAAGGCGGCCGCATCGGTTAGCGTGAAAGGCGGATGTTGGGAAAGGAACGACGATGGGACTCCAGTTCGGTGGATTCGACGGTATGCGCGCGACCATACTGGTTGTGGATGACGAGCGGGAGATCGCCGATCTGGTCACGCTGTATCTGGAGGCCGAGGGGTTCGCGCCTCATGTGTGTTACGATGCCGAGACGGCGTTGGCAGCCATCAACGAGCGGCCGTTCGATTTGGCGGTGCTTGATGTGATGCTGCCGGGTGTCAACGGCTTTCAACTATGCCGTGAGATCCGCAAGCGGCACACGTATCCGGTGATCATGCTCACCGCCAAGGACGCCGAGGTCGATAAAATCGCCGGATTGACGTTCGGCGCGGACGATTATCTCACCAAACCGTTCCGTCCGTTGGAATTGGTCGCCCGGGTCAAGGCGCAGCTGCGTCGATACCGGCAGTACAACGCCGGTTCGCAGCCGCATCCCATGACAGCCAACGCCTCCGCGACGTTCGTCCGTGCGGGAGCGTCCGCCACTTCCGGTGTGCTGTCGTATCGGGGGCTTGAACTCAACACGCTCACGCACGAATGCACGGTGGACGGCGATCCGGTGCAACTGACGCCCACCGAGTTCGCGATCGCGCGCGTGCTGCTGGAACACCTCGGCCAGCCGGTGAGTTCGGAGGAGATGTTCCACGAGTTGTGGGGCGACGAGACCTATATCAAAACCAGCAATACGATCAGCGTGCATGTGCGTCATTTGCGCGAGAAGTTAGGAGACAACGTTGACAAGCCGACCTACATCCGCACCGTATGGGGCATCGGATACAAAATCGGGTGAGATGCCCGTCGGGTATGGGACTCTCCCCTACCCGTCCGCCCCGGACGGCATAGCCACGCGGCCTGCGCGCGCGGAACAGGCCGATCGTCCCGGATATCAGGAGGGCACCCGTCTGGCGCAGGGTGTGCTGCTGCGCGTCGCCGTCATGCTCGCCGTGGCGGTGGTCGTCGTCGGATTCTTCGTGCTTACATGGGATTCGAACGGGTTGTACGATGTTCTGGTCCTGTCGATGGGCATGTCCGACGAGCAGGCGCTGGGATTGGTTGATCTGATGCGTAACAATTCGCTGCTCTTGCTGATCGTCGCAGCCGCCGTGGTGCTGTTCGTCGGCTACCACGCGTCGCTCAAACCGTATTGCGTACGGTATTTCAGCGAGCTGTCCCGAGGCATCGACGCGCTGACCGAAATCGGCCGGACCGACATCGCACTGCCCGCGACGATGGCGCAGACCGAATCCAAACTCAATCAGGTCAAGCACGAGTTGGAACGGCGCGACATGGAGGCGCGGCTTGCCGAGCAACGCAAGAACGACCTGGTCATGTATCTCGCGCATGACATCCGCACGCCGTTGACTTCGGTGATCGGCTATCTGAGTCTGCTCGACGAGGTGCCGGACATGCCCGACGGGCAGCGTCGCAAGTACATCGGCATCGCCTTACGTAAAGCGCAACGATTGGATACGCTCACCGACGAATTCTTCGACATCACGCGATACAACATGCAGACCATCGCGTTGGACCGGCAGCGGATCGACCTGACGACACTGCTTATGCAGCTGAGTGAGGAGTTCCATCCGCAGCTGCGGGAGCACGGCAATACGGTGCGTCTGGATCTGCCGCAACGACTCGAAATCGACGCCGACGCACAGAAGCTGGCGCGCGTCTTCAACAACCTGCTGCGCAACGCGATCTCCTACGGCATACGGGGCACCGACATCACCATCCGCGCGTGGACCGACCACGACCATGGTGCGGCCTGCGTGTCGGTGGCGAGCGTCGGGCAGACGATTTCACAGAACAAACTGACGCGCCTCTTCGACAAGTTCTACCGGCTTGACGACTCGCGTGGCAGCGCGTCCGGCGGATCGGGACTGGGGCTGGCCATCGCCAAACAGATCGTGGAGCTGCACGGCGGCGCAATCGGAGCGTCCAGCGTCGACGGCACCACCACGTTCATGGTGTCGCTGCCGGCCGGGGTCGCACGGGAGGATTCCCCGATTGCGTCCGTGTGACCCTTTTGCGGCTGCGACACGCGCGAAACACCCCGAAAGACGCCCCGAGTCCGCCGATCAGGCGTGATTAGGGTCGCACTGCCCGGACGTCGGGAGCGCTCCGTGCGAACTTCTCCCCCAGTCACATACGTGACGCCGTCGGGAACGCCGTGCAACCTCGGGGCAGGCGACGCACCGCGTGACACGCCCGGTCGCATGGCGAGACGCCGTCAAGAACGCTCCGCACGACGGCGTCACCGTTCCTTCGCCGCCAGCTGGCCGCAGGCGCCGTCGATATCCTGCCCGCGGGTGTCGCGCAGGGTGGCGGTGATGCCGGCGGAGTGCAGGATCGCCAGGAAACGCTTCTCATCCTCGGGTTTGGAGGCGGTCCACTTCGACCCTTCGATCGGGTTGAGTGGAATCGGGTTGACGTGCGCCCAGTTATCGCCGTAATGGTTGAGACGCTTGGCCAGTAGGCGCGCATGTTCGGCTTGATCGTTGATGCCGCGCATCAGCGCGTATTCGATGCTCACGCGGCGCTTGGAGACCAGCCAATAGTCGTGCGCGGCGTCAAGCACCTGCGTGGTATCGAATCGCTTGTTCATCGGCACGAGTTCGTCGCGCAGCTCGTCGCTCGGCGCGTGCAGCGAGACAGCCAGACGCACCGGAATACCTTCGGCGGTGAGTTTTTTGATGCCGGGGACCACGCCCACGGTGGAGACGGTGATGTTGCGCGCGGAGATGCCGAAGCCTTCCGGCGGCATGGCGGAGATCTGACGCACGGCGGACAGCACGGATTTGTAGTTGCCCATCGGCTCGCCCATACCCATGAACACGATATTGCTCAGTCGGCCGGGGCCGCCGGCCACTTCGCCGTCGCGCATCATTTTGGCGGCGACACGCACCTGTTCAACGATCTCGCCGGCGGACATGTTGCGGGTGAGGCCCAACTGTCCCGTGGCGCAGAACGGGCATCCCATGCCGCAGCCGACCTGCGATGAGATGCACAGCGTGGTGCGGGTCGGGTAGCGCATGAGCACGGATTCGATCAGAGAGCCGTCGAACAGCTTCCACAGGGTTTTGATGGTGGTGCCTTCGTCGGCCACCTGACGGGTGACTTCGGTGATGAGCTCCGGGAAGAACGCGGCGGCCGCCTCCTCGCGTTTGGCCGCGGGAAAGTCGGTGAATTCGGCGGCGTTCACGTCGAAATGGCCGTAATAGTGGTTCGCGAGCTGTTTGACGCGGAATTTCGGCAGTCCGAGTTTTTTCGCCGTCTCGACACGCTCGTCTTCGGTCATATCGACGAAATGCACAGGCGGTTTGCCGCGGCGTGCGTGGTCTTTGGAGAGCACATCGCGGAACGCGCCGGAGGTGCCGCCTGGGGTGATGCCGGTTTCAGGCTGTTCGGTGTTGCTGGAGGTGGTTGCGTTCATGGTGCCTCTTGACGATGGTTGGGATCCCCCGACTACGCTCGGGATGACGGGTTTTGCCTACAGGCTGGTCACCCACAGTAGCGCGCATACGAACGGCGCGCTCATCAGGATGGAGTCGACGCGGTCCATCACGCCGCCATGTCCTTTGAGCAGGTGGCCCATGTCTTTGAGTCCCAGATCTCGCTTGATCATGGAGGCGCACAGGTCGCCGAAGGTGCCCACCGCGCCGACCAGCACGCCGGCGACGATCGGAACCCACCAGCGGGTGGCCCACACGGCCGCGTCATAGGTGCAGAAGAACACGGCGAACGCGCCCACCATGGCGAACAGCATCGATCCAGCCAAGCCTTCCCAGGACTTCTTGGGGGAAATGCGCGGCGAAAGCTTGTGTTTGCCCAGCCATGCGCCGGCGAACAGGCCGCCGGTGTCAGAGAGCGCGGGCAGGAACACCAGCATGATCGCATGGGCGATGGGATGTTCCCCCGGCAGCGCGATCACAATGCAGGAGGCGAGCAGCGGAACATACAGCACGGAGAGGATGGAAACCGCCACATGCGACAGCCGGCTGTGCTGCTGCTCTCCCCCGTCGTGGTTGAAGGAGGATTCCAAACGCGCGCCGGCCTCGGTCTGGGAGAGTTTTCCGGCCACCGCAAGCGACAAGCGGTTGCCGAAGCTGAGTTTGGCGGTGGCGGCCAGCGAGACCAGCATCAGCGACACCAGAATGCAGAACGCCGCGGCCTCAAGATGGTAGGGCGAATAGTAGGTGGCGAACAGAGTGATCGACGAGCATACCCACAGCATGACCACGGGGATGTGCAGGCCGACGGTGGCGAAGTCGACGCGCAGCTCCCACAATGCGAGGATCATGAACACGACAATCAGCGCCACGAACAGGTCGATGTTGATCAGCAGGCACGCGAGAATCAGGATGACGAGGGCCGCGCCCGTGGCGATCGCCTGCGGCATGTTGCGCCCGGTTTTCTTGTTGATGCTGTCGAGCGTCTCCTCGGCGTTCTTCTCCAACTGTTCGTTGCGTTCCATCAGGTCCTCCAGCGTCGTCAATCTGTGACCACTATAGCGTGAGGCTGGGCGTTAGCAGGATCATCGTCCTGTCGCGCGCCCAGCCTCACATCGATTCGAAAGATTCCAAGCCCGAAGCCGGCGGATGATCCGTCATCATCCGGCTTCGGGAAAGGAAGGCCTGCGTCAGACCTCCATGATCTCCTTCTGCTTGGCTTCCAGCAGCGCGTCGATCTCGTCGGTGATCTGCTTGGTGACCTTGTCGAGATCCTTGAGCAGACGGTCGCCCTCATCCTCGCCCATGTCGCCGTCCTTGACGGACTTGTCGATGGATTCCTTGGCCTTGCGGCGGATGTTGCGCACGGCAACCTTGCCGTCCTCGGCCTTGGTCTTGGCGAGCTTGACGTATTCCTTGCGGCGCTCCTCGGTGAGTTCCGGCATGGTCAAGCGGATCACGTTGCCGTCGCGGTTCGGGCTCACGCCGAGGTCGGAGTTGCGGAGCGCCTTCTCGACGGCCGCGGCCTGGGAGGCGTCGAACGGGGTGACGGCGAGGGTGCGCGGTTCGGGCACGCCGATGGAGGCGACGGCCTTGATCGGCGTGGGGGAACCGTAATAGTCCACCATGATGCCGTTGAGCAGCGCCGGGTTGGCGCGGCCGGTGCGGATGCCGGCGAAGTTGTCCTTGGTGTTTTCGATGGTCTTGGCCATCTGGTCCTTGGCCTGATCGATGAGGGTTGCCATTGTTGCTCCTTTTATGGATGTGCGTTTGCGTTGCGATGGTTGGTTGTCTGGATTATTCGGCCACGCGTGATTCCGCGGTGGAGACGATGGTGCCGATCTCCTCGCCGATGAGGGCGCGAGTCACGTTGCCTTCGCCTTCGAGTCCGAAGACGCGGATGCGCTGCTTGTTGTCGCGGGCCATCGACAGGGCGGAGGCGTCCATGACGGCGAGGTTGTCGACGAGAGCGCGGTTGTAGCTCAGGGTCGCGAAACGCTTGGCGTTCTCGTCCTTGCGCGGGTCGGCGGTGTAGACGCCGTCGACGCCGTTCTTGCCCATCAGCACTTCGTCGCAGTGGATTTCAAGCGAACGCTGGATGGAGACGGTGTCGGTGGAGAAGTACGGCATGCCGGCGCCGGCGCCGAAGATCACCACACGGCCCTTCTCAAGATGACGGATGGCTTTAAGCGGAATGTACGGCTCGGCGACCTGACCCATGGTGATGGCGGTCTGCACGCGGGTGGCCTGACCTTCCTGCTCCAGGAAATCCTGCAGCGCGAGGCAGTTCATCACCGTGCCGAGCATGCCCATGTAGTCGCCGCGGGAGCGGTCGATGCCGGCCTGCTGGAGTTCCGCGCCGCGGAAGAAGTTGCCGCCGCCGACCACGATCGCGACCTCAACGCCCTGCTTCACCGCGGGAACGATCTCCCCCGCAATACGACGGATCACATGCGTGTCGATGCCGACCTTGCCGCCGCCGAACGCTTCGCCGGACAGCTTGAGCAACACCCTGCGGGGCTTATCGCCTGCGTCTTCGCCAGTCATACATTGCCTTTCTCTTGAGGCTCAAGAATTACCGATTTCCAAGCATATCGGCTATTCGCGACGGCCGCCCGCACGACGCGCGACCCGACGGCGACGGCGCTGTTCCACCGCGTCTTCCACCCGCACCAGTTTTGTCGATTTCGGGCGCCCAATTCGTCGGGCATGAATCGTGCGGACTTCGTCTGCGTGACAAACGGTGCGCTATATCTCGTCGATAAGGTGACGGAGCAGCGGCTCGCGGCGGTTGATGATCATGTCGGTGATGCGGTATGACTCGGTGTCTTCATAGAAAATGGGATGCACCTGTCCATCATCGAACGAGAGAATCGTGGCGTTTGGCAGGGCGAGCAACACCGGCGAATGGGTGGCGATGATGAACTGCGAACCGGCTTGCGCAAGTTCGGACAGCAACGCCAACAACGAAAGCTGGCGCTGTGGGGAAAGCGCAGCCTCGGGCTCATCCATCACACAGAGACCCGGACCGCTGAACGACTGTATCCAACTCATAAAGCTTTCGCCATGGGATTGCTCGTGCAGTCTCGCGCGCGCATCGGACCGGCCGCCGGCGTATTCACGCGCCTTGGTGGCCATGGTGAAGAAGCTTTCCGCACGTAGGAAGTAGCTGGACTGCGTCAACGACCGCTGCCGCTCCACGAGTACCGCATCGGCCAGTTCGGACACGTCGTCATAGGTGGAGAAGCGGTAGTTGCGCGTGCCGCCTTCCGCGTTGAATCCGCAGGCGAGCGCGATGGCTTCCAACAGCGTGGATTTGCCGGATCCATTCTCCCCCACGAAAAACGTCACCGGCGCGTCGAATTCCACCTCATCAACGTCTCGCAATGCCGCGATGCCTCGCACATACGACTCATCAGGCAGCGCGTTCCAATCGATACGCACCCGACGTACAAACAGCGGCGATTCCATGCGACTCACCATACCTCGATCAAAAACGTCATTGCCGCATCGCCATTAATGACACCATCCTCAAATATCATCTGTCGAGTCTGTCGAAAGTCAGCCGGCCATCTGCCGACGACGAGATTCCTCGGCTTGCGCGGTGAGTGTGCGTTTGCGTGTCCAGATCGGGGCGACGATCATGCCGTTTCGACGCGCGTACAACATCAGCAGCACCGACACCGCGCCGAGCAGGATGACGGGCACGACGCTGGCTTCGAATCCGAACCTTCCTCCGGTCAGCCAGTCCGGTCCAGCCCATTGCGCGACGAACCAAGAACGCTGGTCGCCATTGCCTGACACGATTGAGCCGAAAATCGGCCCTTCCGTCACATTCCACATGAAGTGCAGACCCATGCACCACCACAGCGAACGTGTGACGACGTACACGGCGGCGAGCAGGAGTCCAGCCTCGATGGCGATGGCGATGCCGCCCCACAGCGTACCGTCGGCGTTGCCCCAATGCATGATGCCGAACACGAAGGCCGATACGCCCAAAGCTCCCCACGTGCCCGTCCACTCCTCTGCCAGGCGGAACAGCACGCCACGCATCATGATCTCCTCGGAAACACCGGCGACCAGGCCCATGAGGAACAGATCCGCCCACGGGTCGTACCCACCGTCGAATCCGATGATCCGATAACCGCCGAACACCGCGATTACTATCAGGGACGCACTGATTGCCACGAATCCGAACGCCATGCCGCGCAGCAAATCTGACCCCAACCGTCGCCAACGCAATTCAATAGGGGCCTTTCTTCTCTCCATACCCCACACGATGATCACGTAGGCGATGATGGCTCCAACCAACTGCATCGCGGATGCGGCAATCATGGCGGGAGATCGCATGTCCATGGTCATGTCATCGACCAACGCATCGGCATCGACGCTCGCCGCTGCGGCTCCATCGGTGGACGAGACGAGCGCAGACAGAATCGTGGGAACCATCACGATGGCCGATCCGACGACCATGATGCCAAAACACACCGCGACGAACACCGCGCCACGCAACACCGCTTTGAAGCGCGACGGTTCATTGCCCCAATACAGGCGATAGGGGTGGTCGTCGGTGAGCAGATCATACGCCCTCGGCTTCGGCATCTCCTTGCCAAACAGCAGCGTCATCAGGCGCATGCCACCAGTGTGGCCGGATTGTGCGTTCGTCGTCATGATGGTTTGTCTCCCGTTAATGCCTCTGAAGTGAAGATGCGTTGCCATTACAGCATGACAATCCCGGTCAAGGCACGTTATGGCACAGTGCGGTACACGAATGTCGACATGCATCGCGAAACTCTCGACGCTCGTTGACGTGTTTTCGGCATCCGTTAAAACGTATGCCTTCCGTGTCTCCGAGCAACGCACGGTACCTTATACGAGGGTGAACAGCTCTTGTGCATACCAATCGTATCGGTCTTATTCCATGCGCAAGAGTGCACTTTTGATTCTCCCAATCCGCAGATTCGCAACCGTCCCAGTCCATGTGACATGCCACCACCATGACTGATTCGTCTGATTGATTCTATCCATGCTGGCCCGGCCCACGCGACACGCTGTCACCATGGCTGCATGCGACGCACTAGAGTGTGCTTGGCGAAGCTCGGGACCGCAGAGGTTCCGGTCGAGAGTAGAGGTTCGGTTGTCCAGGATGGTGGTGTGATGCGTTTGCGCTCGTTCCGTCAGTTGCGCAGTGAGGCGTCGCGTTCGTTTCCGCCGAATCTGGCCCGCGTGATGCTGTTGTGCTGCGCCGCGTTGTGGGGCGGCAGCTATCTCGTGGCGAAGATCGCCATGGATGAGATTCCGCCCATGTGGCTGATGGGGTTGCGCACCCTCGGCTCATGTATGGTGATGATGGCGTTGTTCCATCGCAGTATCCTGCCGTGCCTTAACGCGCGTATCGTCGTGCCGGCCTTGCTGGTTGGCGTGACGTATTGGGGCACGATGGCCACACAGACCGTGGGCCTGACTACCATTGATCCCGGTCGCAGCGCGTTCCTGACCGCGGCGTACTGCGTGCTCACCCCGTTCGCGACATGGGCCCTCACCAGACACCGTCCACGACTGGTCAATCTCTTGGCGGCGGTGGTTTGCCTGGCCGGTGTGGGATTCGTCGCGTTGAAGCCGGGATCGGGATCATTGGCATTGAACGTCGGTGATCTGCTGACGTTGGCGTGCGCGCTGATATTCTCGTTCAATCTCACCCTGCTGGGCATCTTCTCCAAGCGGTTCCATCCGATCGCGGTGACATTCGTGCAGTTCGCCGTGGCGGGCGTCATGTTCCTCGTCATGGCCGTGTTCACGGAGCCCGGACCGAGCGCGGCATGGCTCTCCCCCGACATCCTCGCCAGTTTCCTCTACCTGTTCCTGGGCGCGACGACGCTGGCCCAGATCATGCAGAACATCGGTCTGGCACACGTGCCCGCGGCCAGCGCCTCCATCATCATGTGCACGGAAAGCCTGTTCGCCGTAGGGTTCTCCGCGCTGTTCTGGGGTGAGGCCATCGGATGGAATTCCATCGTCGGCTTCGCGCTGATCTTCGCCGCAGTGCTGATGAGCGTCGGCAAGCACGCCGATTAAATAAGCGCATGATCGCGGGCGCGATAGTAGGCGCGGGCGGCGTTGATCAGCGTTCGGATGGGGAACGCGAGAATCTGCGCTCCACTAACGTTTGTTCGGCGGACCGCATCGCCGTGCTTGGCGAGGAAGTGCTCGCCGAATCGGGCGAAGTCTTCGTAACGGTCGAGTTCCACGGTATCGAAGGTGATCCATTCGACCGTGCGTTCGCCGGTGCCGGCAACAATCCGTGCGACCGGCGCGGTCTCTTGGATGTGCGGACGCCCGATCAGCGATTCGGCGTGGTGGATGGCCGTGCAAGATTCGAAGTCGGTTCCGAGGAACACCACTTTGCCGTCCAGTTCGCACAGTCTGGCGATGGGACTGTTCTCACCGAACGGCATATCGTATACGTCATCGCCGGAGGCGTCTTGCCCTGCCGCAATCCCACACAGCCAGTCGGCATGCGCGCCCCATGCGCTCATCGAATACAACGGATGATCGCTGCGGCGGGTGCCGGGCAGTGCGCGGAAATATTCCGGAGTGCGACCCAATCCATGCACGGGTGTGGTTGCGGCATCGAATGCGGGCAAGGCACTACGCACATCGTCGACCAACGCCGCGTCCACAGGCGGATATCCCCAGTATTGCGGATCGGACAGGTCCATGCTCTGCGCCGACATCATGATATCGCCTTCGCACAGCGCATCCTTGAGCACGTCGACCACGGTCTGCTCGCCGCCCGGTATGAATCCGAATGCACTGAGTTTGGTGTGCACGAAGCACGAGTCCGCGCGCTCCAACCCCACCGCCGCCAACGCCTCACGAAGCCGCGCTCCCGTGGTCACGGTCTCGATACGGGACTCCTCCCACGACATGACAGACCCCTTTTCAGCGTCAGAAACAGCTCACATCAGCAAGTTATCATGCCGCGTCGACTCAGGATTCGGCGCGGTCTTCTTTGAGGGCCTGCATGAGGGCTTGATCGCGGTAGGCGATGGTTTGGCGGCCTTCCTCGCCGGTCCACGGGTAGAATCCCTGACCGGTTTTGGCGCCAAGGTCGCCGGCGGCGACTTTTTCAGCGAGCAAGGGGTCTGGGCCTTGGCCGGCGTCGAGATCCGCATACAGGTATTCGCTGACGTTGCGGAAGGTGTCGAGTCCGCCCAGGTCGATGCTGGCGATGGGGCCGAGGATGCTCCACCTGCGTCCGAGACTGTATTTGACCACGATGTCGATCGCCTCCGGGTCCGCGATGCCCTCGCGCACGATGGACAGGGCTTCGCGCAGCAGGGCGAGCTGCATGCGGTTGCCCACGAAACCCAAGGATTCGCGCTTGAGTTTCACGGCTTTCTTGCCGATGGCCTCCATCAGTTCGAAGGTGGTTTCGACCGTTTCGGGCGCGGTGCTCTCCCCCGGCACCACTTCGACCAGCGGCATCAGGTGCACGGGATTCCAGAAATGCGCGACCACGAACCGTTCCGGCCACTCCAACGCCGACTGGATGGCGCTGGGGCTCAGTCCCGACGTGTTGGTCGCGAGGATCGCATCCTTGGGCGTGTGCCGTTCCACCTCACGCCATACCGTGCGTTTGACGTCCAGATCCTCGACGATGGATTCGATGATGAAGTCCACATCGGCCACGCCCGCCGCGGTATCGCTGAACGCGGTGATGCGCGAGAGCACCGCGTCGACGGTATCGCCTTCACGCATCAGCCCGTTGGCGGCCAGTTCGCTCGCATCGTCGCGGATCCTCGCCATGGCGGAGTCCAGACTGTCTTGGCTGCGGCCGATGAGATGGACGTCGTAGCCCGCCATTGCGAACTGCAGCGCGGTGCCACGCCCCATGGTGCCGGTTCCCAGATTGCCTATTGTGCGAATCGTTCGCGCCATCGTCATCTCACCCGTCCTTTCGCCGGTCGCTCCTACGGTTGTCCATGTGCATTGTAGGCATAGAGCGGCGGGATGATGCCAAACGGATTTCACCATGCAGTCCGTCAGATATAGCAAAGGCCGCGCACCCGAATCGGGATGCGCGGCCATATGCGTGATTCAGTCAGTCACGACCGAAGATCAGCGAGTCAGACTCACTCCTCTTCGCCCTTGCCGACCTCGACGCGGGCGAAGGCCACGGCCTTGCCGCCCACTTCCTTGAACAGGTCGCCGACGGTCTTGGACGGATCCTTGACGTAGGCCTGCTCGAGCAGCACGCTCTCCTTGTAGAAGGCGTTGAGACGGCCTTCGACGATCTTGGGAACGATCTGCTCCGGCTTGCCCTCGGCGAGGGACTTCTCGGTGGCCACGCGACGCTCGGACTCGACCACTTCGGCCGGAACGTCCTCGCGGGTCAGCCACTGGGCGCCCATCGCGGAGATCTGCAGCGCGGCCTCGTGCGCGACGGCGGCACCGGCCTTGTCGGTGGCGATCATCGCGACGATGCTCGGCGGCATCTCGGCGGACTTCTTGTGGGCGTAGACCTCGACGTGCTCGCCGGAGATCTTCGCGAACTGGCCGACCTTGACGTGCTCGCCGAACAGAGCGGCGGCCTCCTCGACGGCCTCCTTCACGGTGGAGTCGCCGGCCTTGGCGGCCAGCAGCTCGTCTGCGGAGTCGGCGTTCGCCTCGACGGCGTAGCCGAGCACCTCGTCGGTGAACTCAACGAACTTCGGGGTCTTGGCCACGAAGTCGGTTTCGGAGTTCAGCTCGACGGCGTAACCGGTCTGGCCTTCGGCGGTCTCGACGATCTTGGAGCCGATGGTGCCTTCCTGGGCCTTGCGGCCTTCGCGCTTGCCGGCGGCGGCGATGCCCTTGGCGCGGATGATTTCCTTGGCGCGAGCGACGTCGCCTTCGGCCTCGGTGAGGGCCTTCTTGACGTCCATCATGCCGGCGCCGGTGTCTTCACGCACCTGCTTGATCAGAGCGGCGGTAATTGCTGCCATGTGTTTGTCTCCCTATGTTGAAAGTGTGATTATCCCGTAAACCGGGAGGCGCTTGTCACGCCTCCCCATTCACGGTTGGATTCACTCGGCCTTCTCGGCTTCGGCCTCGGTGGCCTCAGCTTCGGCGGCGGCCTCGGCGGGAGCGGCCTGGTTCTCCAGGAGCTCCTTCTCCCAAGCGGCCATCGGCTGCTCGGCGGTCTCGCCTTCGGCCTTGGTGGCCTTGCCGGAACGCTCGATGAGGCCCTCGGCGACCGCGTCAGCCATGAGGCTGGTCAGCAGTTCGATGCCGCGGATGGCGTCATCGTTCGCCGGAATCGGGTACTCGACGGCTTCCGGATCGGTGTTGGTGTCGACGATGGCGATGACCGGGATGCCCAGCTTGTGGGCTTCCTCGACGGCCAGGGCTTCCTTGTTGATGTCGACGACGAACATCGCGGACGGCGTGCGGGTCATGTTGCGGATACCGCCCAGCTGCTTGTTGAGCTTGTCCTTCTCGCGCTCGAGCAGCAGCAGTTCCTTCTTGGTCAGGCCGGAGCCGCGCACGTCGGAGAAGTCCATCTCCTCAAGTTCCTTGAGGCGGTTGACGCGCTTGGACACGGTCTGGAAGTTGGTCAGCATGCCGCCGAGCCAACGCTCGGAGACGTAGGGCATGTTCACGCGGACGGCCTGGTTGGAGACGGCCTCCTGAGCCTGCTTCTTGGTGCCGACGAAGAGCACGGTGCCGTTGTGGGCCACGGTGGTCTTGATGAAGTCGTACGCATTGTCGATCATGTCGAGCGACTTGAACAGGTTGATGATGTGGATGCCGTTGCGCTGGGTGAGGATGAACTGCTTCATCTTCGGGTTCCAGCGGCGGGTCTGATGGCCGAAGTGCAGGCCTGCCTTCAGCATGTCGCTCATAGCGATCTGAGCCATGGTAATGCTACCTTTCATTGTCGGTTCTTGCCTGGCCATGCGCACCTGCGTGCAGCGTCGTTCCCTTGCTTGGGAAGTCAGCCGACCGACACAGGCCGTCGCGGACATGGCGCGATATGCGTGCGTGCCGGTAGGGATCAGTTGGGTGGCCCCGAACGCCTGCGACCGCGCCCGGAAACCGGGGTGGCACACACAAACTCTTAGAATAGCACAAGACCCCGCCGTTTGGGCGGGGTCTTGGCGGAGAATCACTTGGCGTGTTCGCGCATGTATTTGAGCGCGGCGCGGCGCTCCTCCTTCTCCAGACGGTCGAGGTAGACATGGCCGTCGAGATGGTCGCATTCATGCTGGAGCATGCGCCCCATCAGCCCATGCCCCTCAAGCACCACTTGGTTGCCGTCGAGGTCGATGCCGCGCACGCGCGCGTAGTCGGCGCGGCGGGTTTTGTACCACAGGCCGGGCACGGACAGGCACCCCTCGTCGCCGTACTGCTCGCCGCTGGTCTCCTCGAGCACCGGGTTGAGCACATAGCCCACCTTGCCTTCGATGTTGTAGGAGAAGGCGCGCAGGTTCACGCCGATCTGGTTGGCGGACAGGCCGGCCCGTCCGGGATCGTTCACGGTTTCGATAAGGTCGTCGACCAGTCGACGCACGGCCGGGGTGATCTCTTTGATCTCATCGCAGGGCGTGCGCAGCACCGGATCGGGTACGACGCGAATCTCACGGATTGCCAAAACTCACTGCTCCTCATTGGTCGCGCCGGCCGCGTCGTCGGCGGCGGGCATGTCTTCAGCTCCACCGGCGGCCAAGGCGTCATCGTCCACCTCGAAGCCATCCGGCTGCTGCTTCTTGATCTTCTCGGACACGGTAGCAAGCGAATCCGACACGCTGGCGCGCGTGCGCTCGTATGCCTGCCGCATCTTCGGGCTCATGGTCTCCGAGGCCTGCTTGACCGATTCGCTCATCTGCTGCACCGTCTCCGTGGTGCGGTCGATGATCCGGGCGGTGGCGGGCACCGGCCTTGAGGAGGCCTTCGGAGCGTACAGCTCGCTTTCGATCAGGTCTGCGTAGCGCGAGAGCACCTTCGGACGAACCATCTTCATGCTCGGCGTGAGCGTGCCGGCCTCTTGGGTGAATTCCTCGTCGAGGATGACGAATTTGCGCACCGACTCGGCGCGCGACACGTTCGCGTTCGCCTGGTCGATGTACTGCTGGATGAACGCGCGCACCGCGTCGCTTTGCGTGATCTCGGCCATCGACATATCCGCGTTGAGCCCTTGCGAGCCCAGCCACGAGCGCGTCATCTCGTCGTCGAGTTCGACCAGCGCCGCGATGAACGGCTTGCCGTCGCCCACGACGACCGTATGGGAGACGATCGGGCAGGTGTTGATCACGTCCTCCATGGGCGCGGGGCTGACGTTCTTGCCTCCCGCGGTGATGATGATGTCCTTCTTGCGTCCGGTGATGGTCACGAAACCGTTCTCGTCGATGGCACCCAGATCGCCGGAGCGGATCCATCCGTCCTCGGTCATGGCGGCGGCGGTAAGCTCGGGCTGCTTGTAGTAGCCGAGGAACACGTTGGGGCCGGTGAGCAGTAGTTCGTCGTCCTCGCCGAGACGCACGCCCATGCCTGGTCCCGGCTTGCCGACGGAACCGACCACGTTGTCGTCCTCCCAGTTGACGAGCATCGGAGCGGCCGTTTCGGTCATGCCATAGCCCTGGATGAACGTGATGTCGTCCATGCCGTTGAAGAAATGTGCCAGGTCGGCGTTGAGCGGGGCGCCGCCGCAGGCCAGGTACTTGAGGTTCGGCCCCAGTGCGGAGCGCACCGACGTGCCGACGGTCTGCATGTAGAACATGTGCTTGAGGCCCGCGATGGGGGAATGCCCCCTGCCTGCCTGCTCGTCCTTCGACCATTGGACGAAATGCGCGAACGCCTGGGCAAAGATGCGGCCCCTGATGCCGGCACCCGCCTTCTGGGAGGCGGCGTTGTAGACCTTCTCGAACACGCGCGGCACGCCGAGCAGATAGGTCGGCTTGAACGAGCGCAGGTCGGCGAGCAGATGCTTGGCGCTGGGCACGTAGCCCACCACACCGTGCCCGCCGATGGCCACATATTGGATATAGCGCGCGAAGCAGTGCGCCAGCGGCAGGAACAGCAGCAGACGGTTCGGCTGGTAGAGCACGCCGTTGAGGATCTCATAGCCGTTGTGGACGATGTGGGTGAAGTTGCGGTGCGAGAGCATCGCGCCCTTCGGTTTGCCCGTGGATCCGGAGGTGTAGACGATGGTGGACATGTCGTCCGCTTTGACGCGCGCGATGGCGCGGTCGAGTTCGCCGTCGTCCACCCGTTCGCCGAAGTCGGCCACCGCGTCGAGTCCGTCCGCTTTGAAATTGAACACATATGTGAGATGCTCGCGGTCGGCCCGGATCTGTTCGAGGGTCTGGGCATGCTCGGAATCGCCGGCGAAAGCGATCAGCGGCTCGACATCGTCGATGATGGAGGCCGCCTGCTTCGCGGAATCGGTCTCGTAGATCGGCACGCTCACCGCGCCGATGGCAGCGCATGCGAAGTCGACCACACCCCACTCATAGCAGGTGGCCGAATAGATGGCCACCATGCTGCCGGGCTTGGCACCCAGTCCCATCAGGCCTTTGGCGACGGCGCGCACACGCTCGAGCATCTGTCCCGCGGTCACGTCCCGCCACTGGCGGGTCTCGTCATCCTGCCATTGGGCGATGAGGTCGCTCGGATTCGCTTCGGCCCGATTGGCCAGCAAAGCGAAAATCGTGTCTTCCTCGGTGGTGACGTACCGGGGATCAGAGATATATTCACGCAACATACGCACCACTATAGGCCGTATCGGGGTCGGCGGCACGCTGCCGCGCCGCCGACCGTACGTCCGTGCTTGAGGCGGGCGACCCGTCTCAGCCGATGTCGGCGTAGGTGCACATCCACCGCGAGCCGATTATCTTGAATTTCATGTTCGCCAGATACGAGTCGCGGCCTATGGTCAGCTGCACGGCCGTCTCCAGGGTGTCGTCGCTGATCAGCATGCCGGTGATCCAGTGCGGAATGGCGGGAAGATAGCAGAAACGCGCCTTCAATTCGGGATGGGTGAGCATATGGGTGTCGACCAGATACGCCATGGTCTGCAGACGGTCCATGCATTGCGTCGTCATGGCCCGGTGCAGATGCTCGACGTCGATTTTGCCGCGCACCGCGTCCGTCGCATAGCAGGCGACACGGCACGACGACATCGCCAGCGAATGGCATTCGGCATCGTTCGGCCCTCCGTGGAAGGTGCGGGCGATATGGTACTTCACCGGTCGTTCGCAAAGTTCGGTGACGATGAATCCGTCGCTTGCAGGGATGGGACGGCGTTCGCGAGCGGGCAGGATCGCGCTGATGTCGTTATCGTTCTGGCTGGAGTCATAGTTGTACTGATGCACGGGTTCTTTCCCTTCTCTACTCAACGCCGTCACCGTCGGCGGCTATGCATCAGCACAACACAACAGGAGCGTCCAGTCAAGCCGACCGGACGCTCCTGTGCATAAGTGGATAACTGTGGACAACCTCAGCGAATGGAGTTGGGGTTCACCACCATGCCGCAACGCTGGAAGTTCTTCACGTCGACGTATCCAGTCGAAGCCATCGCGCGACGCAGCGCGCCGACGAAGTTGGTGGTGCCGTCCGCCACATGGCTGGGACCGAACAGGATCTGCTCCAGCGAACCAACCGTGCCCACCGTGGTGCGGTAACCGCGCGGCAGGGTCTGATGACGGGCCTCCGCACCCCAATGCGTGCCTTGGCCAGGCGCTTCGGCCGCGCGGGCGAGCGGCGCGCCCAGCATCACGGCGTCCGCGCCCAGTGCCAGCGCCTTGACGAAGCTGCCGGAGTCTCCCATGCCGCCGTCAGCGATGACCTGCACGTAACGGCCGCCGGACTCGTCCATATAGTCGCGTCGGGCCTCGGCGACGTCGGCGATCGCGGTGGCCATCGGCGCCTGCACGCCGATGGTCTGGCGGGTGGCCGACACGGCGCCGCCGCCGAATCCGACGAGCACGCCGGCCGCGCCGGTGCGCATCAGATGCAGCGCGGCGGTGTAGTTGGCGGCGCCGCCCACAATCACCGGCACGTCGAGATCGTAGATGAACTTCTTCAGGTTGAGCGGCTCATGGCCGACCGACACGTGTTCGGCGGACACCACGGTGCCGCGGATCACGAACAGGTCGACGCCCGCCTCGACGACGGTCGAATAGAACTGCTGGGTGCGCTGCGGGGAGAGCGCACCGGCCACCGTGACGCCGGCGTCGCGGATCTCATGCAGACGCCGGGTGATGAGCTCCGCCTTGATCGGCTCCGCGTAGATCTCCTGGATGCGCGCGGTGGCGCGTTCCGCCGGCAGATTCGCGATCTCGTCCAGCAGCGGGGTCGGATCGTCGTAGCGGGTCCACAGGCCTTCGAGGTCGAGCACGCCGAGCGCGCCGAGCCGGCCCATGGCGATGGCGGTCGCGGGACTCGTCACCGAATCCATAGGCGCGCCGATCACCGGCACGTCGAACTCATAGGCGTCGATCTGCCAAGAGGTCGACACATCCTCACTGTCGCGCGTGCGACGGGAGGGAACGATGGCCACATCGTCCAACGAATACGCGAGACGGGCTTTTTTGCCCAAACCGATTTCAATTTCCTGAGACATGGCTTCTAGGCTAATGCGCGGCGCAGACGGGAACGGGCCCCGCGCCCAAGGTGTCCACATAGCCGAACGCGGGTACGTTCCGTTTACAAACATGCGCTATGAATAGCCCTAAGACCCCACGCACCCATAGAGGAGGAAGCATGGCCAAAATCAAGGTCGAAGGCACGGTCGTCGAACTCGACGGCGACGAAATGACCCGCGTCATCTGGAAGGACATCAAGGATCGTCTGATCCTGCCCTATCTCGATGTGGATCTGGAATACTACGATCTGGGCATCGAGAACCGCGACGCCACCGACGACCAGGTGACGATCGATTCGGCCGAGGCCATCAAGAAGCATCATGTGGGCGTCAAATGCGCCACCATCACACCCGACGAGGCTCGCGTCCAGGAATTCGGTCTCAAGAAGATGTGGAAGTCCCCCAACGGCACCATCCGAAACATCCTCGGCGGCACGATCTTCCGCGAGCCGATCGTGATGAGCAACGTGCCGCGTCTGGTGCCGGGTTGGACCAAGCCGATCGTCGTGGCCCGCCACGCCTTCGGCGACCAGTACAAGGCCACCGATTTCAAGGTGCCGGGCGCCGGACGTCTCACCGTCACCTTCACCCCCGAGGACGGCTCCGAGCCGATCGAGCATGTGGTCTACGACTATCCGGCCGAAGGCGGCGTGGCCCAGGTGCAGTATAACGTGAACGAATCCATCCGCGGATTCGCCCGCGCCTGCTTCAACTACGGCCTACTGCGTCACTACCCGGTGTATCTCTCCACGAAGAACACGATCCTCAAGGCCTACGACGGCCAGTTCAAGGACATCTTCGCTGAAGTGTTCGAAACCGAATACCAGGAGCGTTTCGCCGCCGAAGGCCTGACCTACGAGCACCGCCTCATCGACGACATGGTCGCCAGCTCGCTCAAGTGGAGCGGCGGCTACGTGTGGGCCTGCAAGAACTACGACGGCGACGTGCAGTCCGACACGGTGGCCCAAGGCTTCGGTTCGCTCGGCCTGATGACCTCCGTGCTCATGACCCCGGACGGACAGACCGTCGAGGCCGAGGCCGCGCACGGCACCGTGACCCGCCATTACCGCCGGTGGCAGGCCGGAGAGAAGACCTCCACCAACCCGATCGCCTCGATTTTCGCTTGGACCGGCGGACTGCGCCACCGCGCCAAGCTCGACGGCACCCCCGAAGTCGCGCATTTCGCCGACACCTTGGAGAAGGTGATCGTCAGCACCGTCGAATCCGGCCGCATGACCAAGGATCTGGCCACGCTGATCGGCCCCGACCAGGCATGGCTCGACACCGACGGATTCATGAACGCGCTGGACGAAGAGCTGGCGAAGGCGCTCGCCGAGTAGCCTTCCGCGCGGTCACTCCCTGAGGCGCCCCGTATTCAGGCCTGAATATCCCCGTAAGGACACCCGGATATTCAGGCCTTTTGCATACTCCAGCGACTACAATCGGCAAACAGCAGAGCAACAAGCCGACAAGCCGCTTCGGAAAGGACCTTCCTCGCATGACCACGCGCCACTTCTCGTTCGCAGCACGTCTTACCGCGCTTATGGCGGCGGCCGGCCTGCTTATCGGATTGGGGGCGTGCTCGTCGACGGACGACGGACAATCCGAGGCATCTGATCCTTCGAACGCCACGGTCTCCACCGGAGCCGAAGACGGCGCCGTCGCCATCTTCACTCCCTCGGATGGCATCACCATCTCCCAACATACCCCGCTGAACAAGTGGGCGAAACTCGTGCCGGAGATCACCGAAGCCTTGGAATCCGAGGGCATGAGCGGAGACCATATCGAAACCTTCACCTCCGATTCGTTGGGCAGGCAAAGCCGAGCCGTGCAGGATTACGTGGTCGATCATCTCTCCGCGGATGAGGACGACGATGTCGAGGCGCAGCACACCACACTGTTGGTGGCACCCGTGGTGCAGACCGACGATTCCACTAGGCAATACGGCGACTACATCCGCCAGGAACTGGAACACGGCAGCGAAGACGCCGATGGCACAGCCGATGGAACTGACGCCGATTCGTCGGGAGACTCCGACACATCCGATGAAACTCTCGAAACCGACGACGCGGATTCCGACGAGAACAGCGAGGAATCCGAAGCCGAGCGCATCGCCGAGGAGAACCGTCAGGCCGCCGACCGATTGGTGTCCGCATTGCGGCTCGCACAGGAGTCGGGCATGCATGTGGTGCTGATGGCCAATACCATCGAGGGCTACTCCCCCGACGCTTTCGTCTCGTTCAGCGACGCGCGGTCCATCGGGCAGCTGCAAGCGCAAAAGCTTGCGGCCAAACTCGAACTCGACAAGGTCAGCAAAGACAATCCCAAATACGTCGAAGTGATGCTCCCCTACGATCCGCCGGACTCTTCGTCCGAAGACAACGAGTCCGGTACCGAATCATCCGCTACCTTCGCCCAGGAGGCCTTCGCCGGCATCTGGAGCGTTTTGGGGCCCTATTTCGAGTCCGGCGTGTTGCGCAGCCCGTCGGGGATTCTCACCGCCTCGACCACCGCCGACGACTGGCGTCTGGTCTCCTACGACGCTTCCGAAGACAACGCGACCGGCGATGAGCTCGCCAACCGTTTGGATGTGGAGCACAGCGATTCCGGATACACCCGCATCGACGGCGTGATCGCCATGAACGACTATGTGGCCTCCGACGTGATCGACGAGCTGGAAACGCTGGGGTACACCGGCTCCGCCGCCGACATCAATCCGTCGATCACCATCTCCGGCATCGTTGACAACATCACCGGCAAAAAGGATCTTTCCCGCAGCGCCGTGCCCGACCCCATCAAAGCCCCCGACGCAGATGACTCCGACGCCGACGCGCAGGATGAGTCGGAACGCGACGCGCAGTGGCCGCTGGTCACCGGATATGGCGCGTATGTGGACAGCATGCCCGATCTGGTCAGCGGCAAGCAGTGGATGACCGGTCTGGAGAACCGCAAGGCGTTGGCCGAAGACACCGCACAGGCCTGCGTGCTGCTGAACACCGGAAAAACCTTGGACGAGATGGAATCGGTGAGCACCACGACCATCGCGGATAAGGAAACGCCGACCATCAGCGAAACCCTGCTGGCGGTCAGCGCATCCAATCTCAAAGCCGAGCTCATCACGCCCGGCTATATCACCATGGCCGAAGCCGGCCTGTAACCTACTTCTTACCCGCGTAGATCACCGTGTCGATGAGCTCGCGGTAGTGTTCGGTGATCGCGGCGCGGCGGGCCTTCAGGCTCGGCGTCACCATGCCGTTGTCTTCGGTGAACTCATCGGGCACGAGCTCGAACTTGCGGATGGATTCGGCCCGGGAAACCAGTTCGTTGGCGGCGTTCACGGCGCGTTCCACCTCGGCGTAGACGATCGGGTTCTTCGCCGCCTGTGCCAGATCCGCCACTTCGGCGGCGCCCTGCGCCTTGAGCCACGTGTTGGTTTCCGCCAGATCCAAAGCCACGATCGCGGCGATGAACGGCTTGCGGTCACCGATCACCACGCACTGGTTCACCACCGGCGAGGTCATCACGGAAGCCTCCAGCATACCGGGTGAGACGTTTTTGCCGCCGGCGGTGATGATCAGATCTTTCTTACGGCCGGTGACCGTCACGAAGCCCTCATCGTCCAGCTCACCCAGATCGCCGGTATGCAGCCATCCGTCGACGATCTGCTGCGCGGTGACCTCGGGCTGATTGTGGTAGCCGGCGCACACCTGCGGGCTCTTGATGCACAGTTCGCCGTCCTCGGCGATGCCCACGGTCACGCCTTGCAAAGGCAGGCCGATGGTGCCGATCTTGTAGCCTTCGGTGGGATTCACGCTGGTCGGCGCGCAGGTTTCGGTCATGCCATAGCCTTCCAGCAACGGCAGTCCCACGCCGTTGAAGAAATGCGCGATGGACGAGTCGAGCGGAGCGCCGCCGGACACGGCGTATTCCACATGGCCGCCGAACACGCTCATGATGGTGGAATAGACCAGCTTGTCGTACACCGCGTGCTGCAGGTTCAGCAGCAGCGGCATCTTCTCGCCGGACTGCTGTACCGCGGACCATTCCTTGGCCACGACGGTGGCGTTCGCGAAGATGCGTCCCTTAAGACCCGAACCGGCCTTCTGGGAGGCCGCGTTGTAGATCTTCTCGAAGATACGCGGCACGGCGAGAATGAAGGTGGGCTGGAAGCTGGCGAAGTCGGCCAGGATGGTTTTCAGATTGCTGGACAGGCCGAGCGAGACGTTGCCGGCGAAGCAGAAGAACTGCATGTAGCGTGCGAACACATGCGCGAGCGGCAGGAACAGCAGCAGTCGGCGATTCGGTTTCATCGCGATGTCGGGCATGGAGTTGATGCCGGAGTAGGTGATGAACACGAAGCTGCCATGGCTCAACTCGATGCCCTTCGGCGTGCCCGTGGAACCGGAGGTGTACACGATGGTCGCCAAATCGCTTCCCTGGACCGCGCGCTCGCGCTCGTAGAACTCCTCGGTGGTCACACTGCGACCGTATTCCTCAATGGTGTCGATTGCGCCGTAGTCGATCACATACACATCATCGAGGCTTGGGCACTCGCCGCGCACGGATTCGATTTTGTCGCGCTGCGCGTCGTTCTCGGCGAATGCCATTTTGACGCGGGAGTCGTTGAAGATCATGGCGACCTGCGCGGCCGAATTCGTCTCGTACACGGGCACGGTGAGCGCGCCGATCGACATGATCGCCATATCGAGCGCAGTCCATTCCCAGCGCGTCTTGGAAATCACGGACACGGCGTCTCCGGGCATGATGCCGCGGGCGATCAGTCCCTTGGCGATGGCGATCACCTTGTCGCGGAATTCCACGGCGGAGAACGACATCCAGTCGCCGTTCGCGCCCTTGTATTCCACCAGCGAATCCTCGGGCGTGCGTTCCACGCGGTGTTCCAGCACCGAGAAGATGTTCTGGTCGTAGTCGATGGGGGCCGCCAACGGGCGTGTGTATTCCTTGAGCATGCTGCTCCTGTTCTCTTACATTGCGTTCCGCTTCGCATTGTATACCGACCCGCTGCTGAAGACGGCGGAATCACCGTCAGGCGGTGGGCTTGAGGGCGATGATGGTGCGTGCCGTATACGTGTTTGGATCCAGATAGTCGTCCCCGCCGCGTCGCAGGCCCCAATGCACGCATCGGTTCCCGCAATGATCGGACCCTCCTCCGACGACGGCGAAATCCTCGCCTCGACGCACGCTCGCGCCGACCTGCAGGTCGGTGGTGGCTGGCTCGAAGCTCGAGATAATCGTGCCGTGGCGCACGCTGACCACGTCCTTGCCCGCCACCACGCCGGCGAAACTCACTATGCCATCCGCCGGAGCGAGCAGCGTCGTTCCCTCTTCGGCGAGCAGGTCCACGCCACGATGGCCCGCGGACCATGTCGTGAGGGGTCTGCGGAATTCCTGTTCGAGGCTGACTTGGTCCACCGGCCAATCAAACATGGCTTGGCAGCGCGACTCGTCGGAGGAAGCGAAGGCCTTCGCATCGACCACCGATGCCGTGAAGGCGATGGGGGTCGCCGCAACGCAATCGTTCCGTTCTTCGGCGAGCACATGCCGCCCTTGCCCCGTGCCGGCGGCGAGCATGCAGGCCAACAGCAGCACCATCGCGGCGAATATCGCCATGGCCGACGTCAAGGCGCGGCGTCGCTCCTCTTGGGCTCGCCGGCGTTCGTATTCGAATCGTGTCTTTCTGACGCGGCTTTGGTCGCAGCGCCCGATATATCGGTTCATCATCATCGCTCCTTGGAATCTCGCAGTGGACTCACGCGTTCGTCGTGATGTCGTGGTTCCACTGTGAGCAATGCGATACTCCGTTGTCCACTCGAAACGGGTTATGTGGTTCCAGCCTTCCGAGTTATCCACAATGCCGCTTCACAGTCGCGCCGCGCATGCCGCATCCCCACCGACCAACATTGGCCTAAAAACAAGAAAACCCCTGAAATTCAGGGGTTTATAAGCTCCTGCGACTGGGCTTGAACCAGTGACCGTCCGATTAACAGTCGGATGCTCTGCCAACTGAGCTACGCAGGAATATTCAATTTTCTCGACCGAAAATCGAAATCTCCGATCTCGAGCTCCTGCGACTGGGCTTGAACCAGTGACCGTCCGATTAACAGTCGGATGCTCTGCCAACTGAGCTACGCAGGAATATGTTCCCGTGCGGTTGATTTCTCTCGCGCACAAGTCACATAGCTTACATGATTTGCTCTCAAATGCAAATCAACACGCCTCGGCATGTCGCATCATCAGAACCCCCATTCACTCCTCGACGTCGCGAACCATCTATCGTACGGTCACTGGTTCAATCCCAGTCGCAGAAGCCTGCCGGAAGGCTTTCGTTTCGGCGGAAGCCTTTTAGTGTTTAGAGCTGGATGCGATTGGGGCGAGCTTCAGTCTAGAAGTAGAACACATCTTCGAAGCGTTGATCGAGCGCCGTACACAGAACAAGCGCCAATTTTGCCGTGGGCGTGTATTGGCCTGTTTCGATCGAGCTGATTGTGTTACGGGAGACACCTATTAGCTCCGCCAGTGCAGCTTGGGACAGGCCTCGTTCTGTCCGAAGCTGTTTGAGGTTGTTGTGCAGGACGAGTTCGTCCTCTCCACTTGGTCTCATCCGATCACCATGTGAATCATGAAGAAAACGAGGCCTGCGACGGAAACCAACAATGCTCCTACTGCGCGGACCAGCCACGTGCTTTGCCTGCCGTGCTCTTGATACATTGCCCAGCTTCGCCCGGAGATTACGGCCAGCAGCAATGCGACAAATGGCGACATAGTTGCGAGAAAGTCAATATAGTCATGGGAGCCAAGGCAGTATCGGATTACGAGGAACAGTGTGACCACGAGAGTTTCAACCGCCACGAACAAGACGCCGTAGTAGTTGCTGCGGTTAGCGATGTGGACCTCGCCTTCATCGGTTGTTTCGCGGCGGCTGCGTGCGAGAATCTCGTTTCGTCCGAGTCTGTCTGCGTCATGATGGTGGAGTTGTTGCTTATTCATGACATCCTCCGTTGGATGCGACAAGTATATTTGGCAACCCCAGTCTACGTCTTGCATAGTCTACTTGTCAACGCTTGTTGGTGACGTATCTACCGGGATTGACTCCTGCCGGTTCTCGAGCGATAATGATAAGGCTTTCTCTTGGTGACAAGGAAGGCTCCAAGACGCCGGGGGTATTCCCCCGGCACTTCTTTTTCCGCATGGGGAGACGGACATGCCCGAGCTGAGCATCATGGTCGATGAATCAGGCGAATGGGGCAAACTTTCCGAGTATTACCTCATCACGCTGGTATTCCATGATCAGTCCAAGCCGGTGCATGAGCATATCGCACGCTATGAGAACCATCTGAAGACCTCGGGCATACCTGATGTCACGTTCCACGCAGGTCCACTGATGAACGGTCATAACGATTACGAGGGACTGCCGATGTCCGAGCGTAAAAGAATGTTCCTCTCATTCTTCACTCTGGCGAGAAACCTGCCATTCACCTATGTGACCTTCAGCCATCGCAAAAGTGAGTTCAGCGGCGATAAGGTTCGTTTCGAAGCTCGCCTCAAACGTGATCTTGTCGATTATCTGCTGTCCCACTTGGAAGAGTTTCAGCGTTATGACGCGGTAAAGGTCTATTACGACAACGGTCAGCAGGTGGTGGCGGACGCCTTGCACGGTGCCATCGGATACGCGCTGTCCAAGGAGGCGGTCATCTATCGTGACGCCTCGCCCCGTAACTACCGCTTGGAACAGGTGGCCGATTTGTTGTGCACCATCGAACTGACAGCGTTGAAGTACAAAGCCAACGAGCAGACAAACACCGATCGGAAGATGTTTGGCGACTGGCGATCATTCAAGACGAATTACCTGAAAATCATGAGAAAGAAGATGCGACCGTAGAAGGAATCGACGGTCGGATCGTCATCGAATCCGAACTGTGAATCGGACGGTTCACTGTTCGGATCGCATCGCTACAGCGAAACCGTGGTCAGCGGCATGGATGAGTCGATGGAGAAATCCGGTCCGCTGGGGGCGATGCCCGCCTCCACTAGGTTCACGCCGAGCATGGCAACCATCGCGCCGTTGTCGGTGCAGAGTTTGAGTTGCGGAATCCGCACTTCGACGCCATGCTTCTCGCCATATTCCAACAGTTTGGCGCGCAGCTGCGAGTTGGCGGAGAATCCGCCGCCGACCACCAACGTGTTCGACCCGTACTGTTCGCATCCGCGCATGGCTTTTTTCGCCAGCACTTCGGCCACGGAATTGGCCAGCGAGGCGCATACGTCATCCACGGGAATCTCGTGCCCCGCGGCCTGCTGTTCCTCGATCCAACGCGCCACCGCGGTTTTCACACCGGAGAAGCTGAAATCATACGGGTGCGCCGCGCCCGCCTTGCCTTGCGTCAGGCCCTGCGGCACACGGATGGCGTGCGGGTCGCCGGCCTGCGCATGGCGGTCGATATGCGGGCCTCCCGGATAGGGGAAGCCGAGCAGGCGCGCCACTTTGTCGAAGCACTCCCCCGCCGCGTCGTCCAAGGTGGTGCCGACCACGTCGACTTTGCGCGCGACGTCCTCCACATGCAGCAAGGAGGTGTGCCCGCCGGAGACGATCAGCGCCATCGTGTCGGGTGGGAACGCGCCGAACTGCAACTGGGTGACGGCGATATGCCCGATGACGTGGTTCACGCCGTACAACGGTTTGTTCGCCGCCCATGCCAGCGCCTTCGCGCCGGAGACTCCCACGGCGAGGCATCCGGCCAACCCCGGCCCTGCGGAGACCGCGATCGCATCCACGTCGGCCAAGGTCATGTTCGCGTCGGTCAACGCTTGGGACACGCAGGGAACGAAGGCTTCGGCATGCGCGCGCGAGGCGATTTCGGGGATCACTCCGCCGTAACGCGCGTGTTCCTCCATGGATGAGGCCACAACGTTCGAGACGAGCTCGCGCCCACGCACGACTGCCGCCGCCGTTTCGTCGCAAGTCGATTCGATGCCCAACACCACCGGTTCGTTCATCATGCCTCTCCTTCGTTATCGCGCTGCTTGCGCGAGAATCCCACCACACGTTCGCCCAAGTCCAGACTCATGGTGTACGCGTCGATGCCTTCGGGCTGGTAGTAGCGCTTGCGCACGCCCATGCGTTCGAATCCGAATCGGCTGTACAGAGCCAGAGCGGGCTCGTTGTCCACGCGTACCTCAAGCAGCATGCGCCGCGCCCCCTGTTGCGCGGCCTCATCCAGCAAGCATCGCAGCAACGCGGCGGCGATACCCTGACGCTGGTGGGCCTTGCCGACGCCGATGGTCATGAGTTCGGCGTCCTCACCGTCGTACCAGAATCCGGCGTAGCCTCTGATGACCCCAGTCGATTCAACCGGACTATCGGGCTCGATATCCACGACATAGGTACGGGCTGGCGCATCCAGTTCCTCACGCACCATGCGTTCGCCCCACGCGCCGCGCCCGAACAGTTCGGCCTCCATTGCGGCGATGGCGCACACCGCCGTATCGCGGTCGATCGTTTCCAAGTCGACAATCATATAAATCCCATCAGCCCTTGTTCGCGCCGGCATGGCCAAGCACATGCTTGAGCGGATTCGGCACCTCCGCGTCCGGCCGACGCAGATACAGCGGTTCGACAGGGGCGTCGGGCTGGAGATCATGCGAGAGCACGGCATCCTGCCAGAAGATCGACAGTCCCTGAGCGCCCTGATCGAGCACGGATTCGTCGCTGATATCGCCTAGATGCTCCATCCTCTCGAACACGGAGGCGTATTTCGCCGCGCCATGTCCGATCACATCCACTACGACCTGCGCGCCGGGATGTTCCTTGGCGAACGCTCGCACGGCGACGTTCACCCGTTCCACGATGTTCTCCGGATAGTCGATATCCATGGCGATCAGCGCCCGGACGGGCTGCTTCGAAGTCAGCGAAGCCTGTTCCAATTGGAAATACAGTTGTTTGCGCCGCGCATCGTTCACGGCCAAAGTCAGCACATAACGGCCGCCGTCAACGGCGTCGCCCAACGTGCCGGCTTTGGAGCGGCGAATCAGGTTCCATTGCGCTTGGGCCGAGAGTACATCATGGCCGATCAGTTTCGCGCCCGTGGCGAAAGCCAGCGCCTTGGCCGCCACGATACCCGCCCGCAATCCGGTGAACGGCGCGGGACCGGTGCCCACGATGATCTCGTCCAGGTCGGAGGGTTTCAGCCCCGCTTCGGCAACGACTCGGGCGATATTGGCCTGCAGTCGTTCCACATGCGTGCGCGAATCGGTTTCCGTAATCGGTTCGCGCCCCACGATGCCGACGGTGGAGCCATAGGAGGTGTCGATGACCAACGTATTGGTATTGGCCTGCTCTCCCCGTTCGGTCATTGCCGCTCCTTGCCGATGTCGTCGAATGATGCGATACGCGATTGCCAGTCGCTGCCGACCGGAACCAACGTCACGATTCTAGTACCCTCGCTGGTCGGCGCGTCGCCCGCCGCCTGCGCCATATCCAACGGACGTTCAATGTGGATTTCAAGACGTTCAGGCGCTAGGGCCGCGGCCATCTGCTCACCCCATTCCATCAACACCACAGTGTCGTCGCTGGGGTCCTCAAGCTCTTCGTCGAGACCTAGAGATTCGAGTTCGTCGAGCAGACGCTCGGCGCTGTTCTGCCCGGGCGCGTAGGCGTTGCCGCCGAGACGGTACGCGTCCACATGCACCAGATGGGCGGCGGAGCCGTCCGCGAAACGGCCGTCCAGTTCGCGGGCAATGGTGAAGGTCGGCGACACGATAGGCCCGTCGATGCCTAATCCCGCGCCGAATCCTTGCGCGAAGGTGGTTTTGCCCGCGCCCAGAGGGCCGGATAGCAGCAGCACGTCGCCGCCACGCACCATCCGCGCAATCCGTGCGCCGAATCCGCGCATCTCCTCGTCGGTGGGAATGGGGTGGGAGAATTCGCTCATCAGGCCGCCCGTCCTTTTCTGGCGATCAGCATGATGGACTGTTCCAGAGCGTAGACAGGATCGCCGCCGTTGGTTTTGCTCTGCTCGTCGGCCCACGCCAACGACTGGATGCAGCGGCCGAGCCCTTCAGAGGTCCATCCGGACAGCTGACGCATCGTGTTTTTCAACACCCATGGATTCGTTTTGGCTTCCGCCTGCGAGATCGTGCCCGCCTTCACGGCCGAGGCTTTGGCCACAGTGCGCAGTTTCATGGCCAGCGCGCCGATCAACGCGATGGGATCCACGCCCTGCTCCACCGCCGAACGCATCATCACGATCGCGTCCGCGGTGCGCCCTTCCATGGCCTTATCGGCCACGTTGAAACCGGTGACCTGCGGATTGGCGGTCAGATACTGGTTGACGCGGTTCAATCCCATCGGATTGTCGTCGAAGTCGAAGCACAATTGGTCGCACATGGCGGCCAGTTCGCCGGTTTTGCCCGCCAGCACGGAAACCAGCTGTTGGGCGGCCATCGGGTCGACGCGCCGGCCGTTGCGTTCGAATCGCTGCAGCACGAAGTTCAGCTGCGCGTCGGCACGTTTGAGGTCGGGAACATCCTCTTTGCCGGCACCGGCCCTCACCAGTTGGTCGAGCAGACGTTTGCCTTTGACCCCGCCCTCATGCTGGCAGATGACCACGCTGGACCCGGCCGGATCGGCGCAGGCCTGCTTGCAGTAGTCGACCAGCGCGTCGGCGAGCTTCTCATCGGCGTTCTGCACGTTGAGCAGTTTCACCACGGCCACGTCGGACAGCAGCGAAGGGCTTACCGCCTCGTCGAAGGCGTACCGGTCGGCGTGCGTGGCGTCCAGTTCGATGAGTTCGCTGTCTGGACGCGCGTTCAGAGCCCGTTGGCACAGGTCCCGCACGGTCTGCTCGTTGAGATAGGCGTCGCCTCCCGATACGATGCGCACCGGGGCGTTCGCCGCTGCTGTTTTGGCCATAGTCTCCAATCTCGCCGTATCGCTGGACAAGCACGCGCTCCGTCTCATCGAACCAGATCGCCAGCCGATTGCGCCATGTGGAGCCGATGCGTTCGCCGGGCAATCCGGGCTGCGCGATCCGCCGGTGTTTCCACCAACGGGCGCAGACGACCATGCCCGATGCGGCCGCGGTTTCCACGATGATCATGGAGATTGCGCCGGCGATGCCGGAGCTCCATGGCAGCGTCGCCGTGTCGGTGCCGCCGAGCCAGACCGCTGCGCGTTCCATCACCAAGGTGCCGCATGAGGACAGCCATGCGCATCCGTAGGCGAGTTCCGGACTCGCCCATGCCGTCAGCAGGGCGGCCAATCCCGTGATGGTCGACCATCCCACGACGGGTGCGACCAACAGGTTCGCCGCCACCGACAGTATGGGCAGTTCGGGTTCCATAAGGATTTGAATCGGCATGGTGAAGGCTTGGGCGCAGACGGTTGTCGCGACCATCAATGCAAGAGGTTCCGGCATGGCCTTGCGCAGAGCTTTCATCAGCATCGGCGAGCAGACGACGATACCCAGCACGGCCGCGCTGGATAGCGCGAATCCGTAGCTGCGGGACATGGCGGGGTCTGCCGCCAATACGATGATCACCGTCCAACTCAATGCGCTGATGGATTGCGAGCGCCTGCCCAACGCCACACCGGCTGAGGCGATCAATCCCATGATGAGGGCGCGTGTGACCGAGGCCGAAGGGAACACCAGGGCGGCGAGCGCGATATAGGTGGCGGCGAGCAGCATCGCCCGTATGCGGCGGTCGAGCAGCAGCCATGAGCCCAGTCGGCGTACGAGTTCGGCGATGAGGGCGAAATGTCCGCCGGATACGGCCATGAGGTGCATGATGCCGGCGCGGCGGAACTGGTCCTCCAGTGTGGCGGCGTAGGTGCCGTCGATGGCGGGTCCTGTGCCGTCGTTGATGTGGTCCTGGCCGAGCATCCCCATGGTCAGGCCGGGCACGAGCACGCGTCCTTGGTCGTCCAGTCGTTCGGTGACGGTGAAAAAGGCCTCCTGCATGGCGGTGACCAGTGTATCGGGCATGCTTGGATCTCGGATATGGTGTACGGGGTCTTCTCCTTGCACATCGAACCAGAGGTTCACGGCTCCCCAGTCGGCTGGGGTGATGATGCCGGTGAATGCGATGTCGGCGCCGCGGGTCAGACTCACGCAGTCTTGGCCGCTGGCGTATATGCGTACCGTTGCGGCGGTCGCTCGGCGCACGATGCCGTCGTCGAGGATGCGGGTTTGGGCCGTGGCTTGGCAGTCGTAGTCGCGGCGGTTGGAAGCGGTGACGGGTTCGCTGATATGGGCCTGCAGCGTGACGGTTGTCGGGGTTTCACGCGCTTGGATGGAGACCGGGTCATGCCATGCACGCAGGTCGAAGGCGAGTGTGGCGACGCATGCGGCTATCGCGGCGCATATCAGCATCGTCGTCAGCGCACGCAGATGGGGTTTCCGTGGAATAGCAAGACTCGCTGCCGTTCCCGCCACGATACCCGCCAATACGAAGCCCGCAATACCGGCCGCAATCGTCGGTTGTGTGACGGCCCATTCGAACGCCGAGTGTGCGCCGAGGCTTGCCGCCCACACGACGGCGGCGACAGGCAGCATCCGCCAATCACGGCTGCCTTGTTCTTTCCGGAACGCTGCCGTTTCGTCTTGTCTCACGCGTGTTGCCCTGTTCATCGCACCGTCACCTGCGCCCGCATCTTGTCCAGTGTTTTCATGCCGATGCCTTTGACGTCGAGCAGCTGGTCCACGCTGGTGAACCGCCCGATGCTGGCGCGGTGGTCGAGGATGCGCTGCGCGATCGCCGGCCCCACGCCGGGCAGGGTGTCCAGTTCCTGCGCGTCGGCGGTGTTGAGGTCGATCAGGCCATCGTCCGGCACGACGGTGGTCGATGGTTCGGCACCGTCCGTTGTCTCACTCTCGCTGCTCTGGGCCGAATCGTCGTCACCAGCGGTGGAATCGGACGGTTCGGTCTCATCGCCGTTGGAGGAACCGCCCGTACGGTTCCCTTCCGGCTCTGCGGAGGCATCTGCGGATTGCGATGGCGAATCCGCGGTCATGGAGTCCTGCAGGGCGGCCATGTTCACGCCCTGCAGGACGAGCAGCGTCAGGCTGGCGCATAGCGCGGCCATCAGTATGAGGATGGCCGTCAGCATGTGACGCAACGTGAAGCGCGTCCGCGGCTGGGTGCGTATGCGGCGCGAGCGTTCCTCATGCCCCTCGTCCGGCCGCACGCCGACCAGTTCATCCAGACGGGCACGGCCGTCGGATCGTTTCGCCGAGGCAGGCGGAGGCGGCGGAGGGGGAACGTCACCGCCTCTCCGCTGTTGCGTCAGGTCGCGCAGCCGCGTATGCGCGTCCCGTTGGATATGCGAAGCGCCCATGCTCCCCACTGTGAGGGAGTCATGGGCGCGTTGTCCAGTCGAACAGGGTGATGTGGTTCCAGCCTATGCGGTTATCCACATCAGCATGTTCACCACTGCGAATCGCAGGAGCACCGGCTTATTCGGCGGGCACGATCGAAACGATCTTCGGTGCCTTGACGATCACCTTGCGCGGAGCCTTGCCTCCCAGACGGTCGGCGACGGCCTCAAGCGCGAGTCGTTCCAGTTCGGCCGGGTCGATGTCGGGCGCGACCTCGAGCTTGGCGCGCACCTTGCCCTTGATCTGCACCACCGCGGTGACGGTGTCCTGGCCCACGTAGCGCTCGTCGGCGACGGGCCACGGCTCGGCGGACAGGGATTCCGCGTGGCCGAGCTTGTTCCACATCTCCTCGCAGATATGCGGCGCGATCGGCGCGAGCATGAGGATCAGCGGCTCGACGGCGGCGCGAGGCACGGCATCCAGTGAGGTCAGATGGTTGTTGAGCACGATGAGCTTGGCGATGGCCGTGTTCGGACGCATGGCCTCCATCTCCACGGTCACGTCGGCGATCGTGTTGTTGAGCAGCTTAAGCGTCTTCATGTCCGGCTCGCCGTCGCTCACGCGCACCTCGCCGGTGGTCTCGTCGATCACGTTGCGCCACAGACGCTGCAGGAAACGCATGCCGCCGACCACGTTGCGCGTGTTCCACGGGCGGGACTCGTCGAGCGGACCCATGCTCATCTCGTACAGACGGAAGGTGTCGGCGCCGTAGTTGTCGTACATGTCGTCCGGCGTGATGATGTTCTTCAGGCTCTTGCCCATCTTGCCGAATTCGCGGTTCGCACGCTCGCCGTTCCAAGTGAACGTCGGCTCGCCGTTCTCGTCGGCCGGCCCCTCCACCACTTCGGCGGCGGGCACGTACTGTCCGCGGTCATCGGTGTAGGCGTAGGCCTGGATCATGCCCTGGTTGAACAGCTTGTGGAACGGTTCGGCCGAATTCACATAGCCCAGATCGTAGAGCACCTTGTGCCAGAAGCGCGAGTACAGCAGGTGGAGCACGGCGTGCTCGACGCCGCCGATATACAGGTCCACGCCGCCTTCGGCACCCGAATACCGGTTGTGGTTCGCGCCCATCCAGTAGTCGTATTCCGCGCCTTCCACCATATGCTCGGCATCGGTCGGGTCGATGTAGCGCATGTAGTACCAGCAAGAGCCGGCCCAGTTCGGCATGGTGTTGGTGTCGCGGTAGTAGGTCTTCACGCCGTCGCCCAGATCGAGTTCGACCTTCACCCAGTCCTCGTTGCGGCTCAGCGGCGCTTCGGGATTGGATTCGGCGTCCATCGGATCGAAGGTGCGCGGCGAATAGTCCGGCACGTCCGGCAGGTTGATGGGCAGCTGGTCGTCGGGCAGCAGATGCGGGGTGCCGTCCTCGCCGTAGACGATCGGGAAGGGCTCGCCCCAGTAGCGCTGGCGGGAGAACAGCCAGTCGCGCAGACGGTAGGACACGGTGCCCTTGCCGACGCCCGCGGACTCCAGCCACGCGTTCACCTTGTCGATGGCGTCGTCGACGCGCAGTCCGTTGATGCTCAGCGGCTCGCCGTTGGCCTTGGTGGCTTCGACGGCTGAGTCGATCACGATGCCGTCGTGGCTCACGAACGGGGCCTTGCCCTCATAGTTGGCCAGATCGTCGCCGGATTCGGGCAGCGGCTGGACGGTGTAGATCACCGGCAGGCCGAACTTGACGGCGAAATCGTAGTCGCGCTGGTCGCCGCCCGGCACGGCCATGATCGCGCCGGTGCCGTAATCCATAAGCACGTAGTCGGCGGTGAACAGCGGCAGTTGCGCGCCGGTGATGGGATTGACGGCGTACAGGCCGGTGAACAGGCCCGTCTTCTCGCCGGCCGCGTCCACGCGGTCCTTCGCGGTTTTCGCTTCGGCGGCCTTGCGGTAGGCGGCGACGGCCTCAACCGGCGTGGCATAGCCGCCCTTCCACATCTCGGGCGTTTCGGCCGGCCATTCGGCGGGCACGTCGGCCAGCAGACGATGCTCCGGGGAGACGACGGCGAAGGTGGTGCCGAACAGGGTGTCGGGACGGGTGGTGTAGATCTCCATGTCCTTGACGCCGGCCGGGGTGGCCACGTCGAAATGCACGGAGGCGCCGTGGGATTCGCCGATCCAGTTGCGCTGCATGAGCTTGACTTTCTCTGGCCAGTCGATGCCGTCGAGGTCGGCGATCAGGCGGTGGCCGTAGGCGGTGATGCGCATGGACCACTGGCGCAGCTCGCGCTGGAACACGGGGAAGTTGCCGCGTTCGGACTTACCTTCGGCGGTGACCTCCTCGTTGGCGAGCACGGTGCCCAGGCCCGGGCACCAGTTGACCGGCGACTTGGAGATATAGGCGATGCGGAAGTCGTTGAGCACATCGGCCTGTTCGGCTTGGCTCAAATCACCCCACGCCTTGCCCTCGAAACCGGGGATCGCACGCGAACCGTTCTCGAACTGCTCGACGAGTTCGGCGATCGGGCGTGCCGCACCCTTGCCGCCGTCGCGGTTGTCGGCGGTCTCGTCGTACCAGGAATCGTAGATGCGCGAGAAGATCCACTGCGTCCAACGCACATAACCGGGGTCGATGGTGGCGAAGCTGCGGCGGTTGTCGAAGCTCAGGCCCATACGGTGCAGCTGACGGCTCATATTGGCGATGTTCGCCTCGGTGGTCACGCGCGGATGCTGGCCGGTCTGCACGGCGTACTGTTCAGCAGGCAGGCCAAAGGCGTCGTAGCCCATGGCGTGCAGCACGTTCTCGCCCTTCATACGGTGATAGCGGCTCACCACATCGGAGGCCAGATAGCCCAGCGGATGGCCGACGTGCAGGCCCTTGCCGGAGGGGTACGGGAACATGTCCATCGCGAAATACGAGGGACGGCCCTCGGCGTTGCGGCCCTTGCCGTCCTTCAGGTCGCCGCTCACATTCGCGGCCCAGAAGGTGCCCTCGTCATCCCAGATCTTCTGCCATTTGGTCTCGATGTCCTGCGCCAGACGCGCGTTGTAACGGTACATCGGTTCGTCGGTTGCGTTCTCACTCATAACTCAGCAAACTAGCCGCGCAACTGGACACGCGACGCCCGGCCAACCGTCATCCGAGACGAATCGGCCCGAGGCGGTCACTTAAACAGGCGCGAACGGGTGAGGAACCACGTCACCACGGCGGAGATCGCCATCGACAGCACGATGACGAGCGCGAATCCCCACGGCTTGTCGGTGAAGGGCATGCCCATCATATTGCCGTCGAAATTCATGCCGTACATCGAGAAGATCAGGGTCGGAATCGACAGGGTGATCGAGATGATGGTGAAGATGCGCATCACGTTGTTCAGATTGTTCGACACCACGGAGGCGAACGCGTCGGTCATGTTCGCAAGAACGCCGCTGTAGATGTTCGCCATCTCGATGGCCTGCTTGTTTTCGGTGATGACATCCTCGAGTAGGTCCTCGTCCTCCGGATACTGCTTGATGCGCGAAAGCGTGGTCAGCTTCTCCATCACGATTTCGTTCGATTTGAGCGAGGTGGTGAAGTAGACCAAGGTTTTGCTCAGTTCGAGCAGCATGAGGATCTCACGGTTCTGCATCGAATGGCGCAGCTTCAGTTCCAGCTTGTCGCTTTCGCGGTCGATGATGCGCAGATAGCGCAGGTACATGGTCGCGTTGCGGTAGAGGATCTGCAGGATGAACCGCGAGCGCATATACGTGTTGAAGCCGCGGATCGTGCCTTCCATAAAGGGGTGCAGCACCGGGGTGTCCTGCATGCAGACGGTGATGATGAGCTTTTGCGTGATGATGATCGACAACGGGATGGTCTCGTACCAGTCGCGTCCGTTGCGCTCCTCGACGGTGGGGATGTCCACGATGATCATCGTGTAGTCGTCCTCCACGTCGACGCGCGAGCGTTCCTCGTCATCCAGGGGGGCGCGCAGGTCGGCCAGGTCGATACCGGTCTGGGAGGCGACGGTGGCGAGCTCCACGTCGGTGGGGTCGCTCAAACATAACCAGGCACCATTCTCCGGTTTCTCGATCTGTTCCACCTGGCCATTCATGGTGCTGAACATCCTCAACATCGTCTCTCACCGCCTTCCGATACGCGTACCGTTCCTTAAAGTCTCTTCGATGCCGCCTTTGCTGGCGGCGTCCGCCTTGCGGCCTGTCCCGCCGCGGCCGCGCCGTCTTGTCGCATAGGCCATCCTTAAGAATAGCCCCTGCGTGCCGACTTTGCCGCCGCCCCACGCGGAAATTCAGTTTCCGTTCACCAAAGGCCCGTCGGATCGCTGCGGCTTCACATTGTCGCCGACCCGCTCGCCCAGCGAACGCACCGCGGTGGCGGGGAACGCTTTGACGACGTCGGCGAGCAGGGCGCGCGTGGATGGGTCGGTGCGTTTGGCGGCTCTCGCGATTTTCGGCAGGGATTCGCTCCAATGCGCGGCGAGTTCCGCGAAGGTCTCATAGCCCGCGGCGGCGAAGATGCCGTAGATCTGGTCGATGGCGCGCTCGCGCTGCTCTTTGCTGAAGCGGTCCAGCCAGGTGTCGATGGTCTGGTCGAGGAAGCGCGCGCTCGCGTTGAGTTCGGGCACGGTGTCGAATCCGCCGTCATCCGCGACTCTCCAGCTGCGTCCCATGTGCTGCATGATGCCTACGGCGTCGGCCGCGACCACCGTGTAGTCGTCCGTGGTTTCGAGCAGCATGCCGATCACCGAGGATTCGGGCACGGTGCTGTCGATCAGCCGCCTCACCGCGGCGAAGGTCTCGTCTTGCATGAGTTGTGCGGGCAGGCCCGGCCCGTCATGGGTGAACACACGTTCGATGCGGCCGAAGGCGTCCGGCGAGTCGTGCGCCAGCATCAGCGCGGAGTAGACGGCCAGATTGCCGCCTTTGGAATGGCCTCCGACCATCAGTCGTGATCTCGCATCCGCTCCACCTGCGAGCGCGGCGAGGTAGTCCGCCGCCGCGATCTGCGAAGGCACCGGGCAGCGCACGGCCATATTGAAGTCCTCTTTCCAGCCGACCAGCGTGCCGTCGGTGCCACGGAAGGCGACGTACAACATAGGAGCGTCCGAGTCGCGAAATCCCACACATGCGGACAGGTCGAAGGTCATGGCCGCGAACTGGGTCTCACTGTCCGCGTCCGTGCGTTCGACGTAGCCGCCTACACGCAGGTCCCGCCATCGCGGGCTTTCCGCCACCGCGACCAGCAGTTGGCGGCGATAGTCGTTCACGTCTTTGGAACCGGTCACGAACATGTCCGGATAGTCTTCGGCGCGCAGCAGCGCCGTGACCGGCACGTTCGACGCGACGGGCGTCTGCGGGGCTTGCACGGCGAACCTCGGCACCACATGGGGCATGCGGATGTAGGCGAGTTCGGACAGAATCAGCGAATCCACAGCGCTGAACGGCAGTTCGGCGAAAGTGCGGAATTCCACGCGCGCGTAGTCAAGTATGGTGCCCATGCCTTCCACTGTAACGCGAACGGAATATCACCTCGGCGATGGGCGTTCCCTCCTGTCGCCGCCCAATACTCACGCTCACGCCCCACATCCACGTCCCGCACACGGCCCTCATCCGCATCCCACACCCGTGCCCGTCGCGCAGTCGGCCCGTCCGCCGCGTATGCCGACTCCCCTACAATGATGGGGTGAATATTTCCGACGAGACGTTGACGTTCATCCGCCAATACCGCACCGAGAACGTGCGTGATCTGGCGTTGCGGGCCAAACGCGACGACCGGCTCGACCTGCCGTTCGCGCTCGACCAGATCGCCGGATGGCAGACCGCGCGCGCCAAGCTTCCCGCATGGGCGGCATGCGATGGGGTGCTGTATCCGCCGCATCTGTCGATGGAGCAATGCTCGTCGCAGGCCACCGCCGAATACAAGCGGCGGGTGGCGCGCCGGCTTGTCGCCGTCGACGGGTCGCATCGCACTTCCATGGTGGATCTGACCGGCGGTTTCGGCGTGGACGGCTCGTATCTGGCGCGCGAATTCGACGATGCCGTGTATGTCGAACGCCAGGCGAATCTGTGCGCGTTGGCCGAACACAATATGGCCGCGCTCGGCTTGGACCATGTGCGCGTCGTCAACGCCGATGCCGAGGATTTCCTGCGCGAGATGCCGCAGGTCGATTTCATCTTCCTTGACCCCGCACGCCGCGACGCGCATGGCGCGCGCACCTATGCGATCCAGGATTGCACGCCGGACGTGCTCGGCCTATGCGACGCTCTGCTCGGCAAGGCGCCGCATGTGATGGTCAAACTCTCCCCCATGTTGGATTGGCATAAAACGGTCGAGGATTTCGAGGGACTTGTGGCCGAAACGCATATCGTTTCCACCGCCAACGAATGCAAGGAACTGTTGCTGGTGCTTTCGCGCGAGCGCCACGCCACTCCACGTATGGTCTGCGTCAACGATGACGAGGTGTTCGAACCTCTGCCGCCCATATCCGACCTGCCGAGCGTTGAGGATGCCGGCGCGCGGCAACGCTTCGCATCACACGAACGTGAGCTTCCCGACCTCACGGATCCCGCTTCGTGGCGGTATCTGTACGAGCCGAACGCCTCGATTATGAAGGCGGGCTGTTTCGCGCAGCTGTCGATGCGATTCGACGTATGCCAGATCGCACCGAACAGCCATCTCTTCGTCGCGGCCGAACCTCAGACCGGATTCCCCGGACGCGCATTCGCCATCGACAGCGTCTGCACCATGAACAAGCGCGAGCTCAAGCAGGCGCTCGGTGGGCTCACGCACGCGAATATCGCCGTACGCAACTTTCCGCTCAGCGCCCCGCAACTGCGCGCCAAACTCAAGCTCAAAGACGGCGGCGACACCTATCTGTTCGCCACCACCGACTCCGCCGGCGTCCATCGCGTCATCCGCACCGGCAAACTCGGCTGACCGCCGGGCGCGTCAGAAGGGATCCTCGGCGTATTCCGGCTCGATATGGTTCACCGTGACCGGCACCGGCGAGTATCCGTGGGCGGAGCGCTGCTCCGCCGACATGGAGCCCGCGTACTCGTACCGGTTCGCGCCGTTCGACGGATACGACCACGTGCCATCCCTATACGACGATGCCGCGTTGTTCGCGGCGAACGAATTGAATCCGTATGATTGGCGGGTGCCGCCGCGTTGGCGTTCGAACAGTTCCAGCTCGTAGTCCGAGGGTTTGGGAATCTCGAAGAGAAGATTGTCCTCGTCGTTCCATGGGTTGGAGGCGCGCAGATGCTCGCGCAGCGTATCGATGTCTTTCTGGACGGGCGTCGAGATCACACCATCCTGACGCAGGACCGCGCGTTCGAGCATGTTCAGGTACTCTCCCTGCTGCAGCCATTCCTGATAGTCGCCGGAGCGCTGTTTCAATGTTTCGGCGAGTTTTTCCAGCCGGTATGCCGCGTACATCTCCTGCTTGCGCCGTTCGCGCTCCTCTCGATACCGGCGTTCCTGCTCCCGCCGCTTGTTGCCAAGATCCAGGGAATCGAACACCTTGCCGAGTCGATCCTCGATATGGGTGCGGTCGGAATCCTTGCATGTGCGCTGATGCCATTGGGAGACCTCACTGCGTATCGCCAGCGTCAGTACGCCCGTGCCGGCGAATTCATAGTTGCGCGCGTCCATCCACGCCGGGCATTCGTCCGTCTGCCCGGGTTTGCGCGAGAACGGCTCGCGGGCGGGCATGCCGGGCTGGGAGGATTCGCTGACCTGCATGAAATACGTCACATCCTCCTTGCGTATCGCGATATGCGCCCAAGCCAGATCCTCCTGATGCCGTTCCACCGTCTCGACATCATCTGGACGCAATACGGCGTACCCGCGGCGCATGGCCTCGTCGGCGATCAGACGGAGCAGTTTCTCCACACGCGGCACCTGCTCCTCGGACACGCGTTGCGTGTCCACATCATCGAGGAAACGCCTCACCCACGGGTTGTCCTCCATCTCATTCGTCTCGTCCATGTTCACCGCCTGCCTTTCCTTGTTTTCCCGGCACCGGGCCGGGAACCGGGCGTCCTCGCCCGATCGCAGACAGCATCGCACAGTCATTTCATCGCATGCAAGCGCCTCGAAAAACCTGTGGATGGCGGTGGATAAAATCACACTATTCACATTCATCCACATCAAATAAAAACGACCCGCGGGATACCACCCACGGGTCGTCAAGCAAGGGAACCGTCTGTCAGTCAGTCCTTAACGATGGTCGTACCGGCTTTGGCGCCGGCGGTGAGATCCTGGATCTCGGTGATCTCCAGCACGGGGATGACGGCCGGCTTCTTGGTGCCGTTCTCCTCGGCCACCTTGACCTGGGCGTCGTAGATATCGTCGTCGACGTGCAGCACGACGTTACCGCGGAAACGGTAGCCCGTCTTCGTCTCAAGATTCGCGACGGCGATGACCAGCTGCGAGCCGTCCAGCAGGTTGCGGTACATCTGGCCGGCGGTGCGCTCATGGTAGGCGATGTGGCTGTCGTCGAGCACGTACATGCTCATCTTCGGCCCCAGATCGACCTCGCCGTCCTTGGAGACGGTGGCGACCCAGCCCAGATTGTTTTCGATGAAGGTTTTCATCTCAGCGGTGAGTGTTGCCATAACAGGCTCCTTTCAAAAGCTCGTCCCTCCAGCCTAGCGAACATCCTCAAGGATCGCGCGGGTTTCACGCCGAGTGTGACGAACCTCACCACCCGCCGCCCCAGGATGCGCCCGGCATCCCCGCTTCGTCACGCCTGCCATTCTCGCAGCACGGATTGGGGCACCTGGCTCGCATCCCACCGGTAATGTCCGGTAACGGCCATGCGCGTGGAGAACGCGAGATAATCGTTTTCGCGTTGCTCCTGGCCCATGTTGTGGTTGACGAACGCGGTGCCGTTCCGATCGCGCTTGTCGGAGATGACGCCGATGTGTTTGACGTTTTGGAATACGACGATGTCGCCCTGCTGCCATTGCGCATAGTCTGTGGTGTCCGTGGTCAGAATCTGCGCGTACTTGCTGAAGAACACGTCAAGCACACCGGTGCGGCGGAAATCGATGTTGGGATCCGGAGCGGAGACCACGTCGGCGTAGGCCGCGGGATCGGCCTCGATATCGGCATCGACCATGGCTTTGAGGTCATAGCCGGCGTTTTTGAACGCGCGCCATACCACGTCGGTGCAGGCTCCGCGGTCGTCCGGCGGATATCCGCCGTCATAATAGCCGGAATCGTAGGTGGGTTTGGCGGCAGAATCGGCCTGCGCGCCCTGGCGGATGTCGGTGTAGTCGTCGATGCCGTCGCCATCGTAATCAACGTCTGACGTGAGTTTGGGATATTGCGTATCCGTCATGCTCTGCGGCGCGGCAACCATGCCATCCACCGGCGGCATGCCACCGAAATGCCTCCACACCAGCGTCCCCGCCACCACGACCGCCACCACGATCACAGCCGCGAGACTCACCGCCACAGGCCAGCGGCGCGTGCGCGGAACTCCCCCACTCATACCGACATGCTGCGCCATATCCCCTCGCCACCTCCTCAGCACAGTCTAACAGCACGATTAGCAGGACTATCAGACGGCGACATGTCTCACTATGAGTCGAACAATCATCGACCGTGCGGGGCGCGACAGCTATGCGGTGAGGTAGGTCTGCGCGTCGAGGGCGGCGCGGCAGCCCATACCGGCGGCGCTGATGGCCTGCCGATAGACGCGGTCCACGCAATCGCCTGCGGCGAACACTCCCGGCACCGACGTGCGGGTGCCCGCGCCTTCGACCAGCACGTAACCGTCATCATCCATGTCGACCTGCCCGGCAAGGAATCCCGTGGCCGGCGTATGCCCGATGGCCACGAACAGGCCGTTGACCTCGATCGTGCCGGTCTCGCCGGTCACCGTGTCACGGATGTCGATCGAAGCCACCGAGTCGGCCGGTTTCGCGCGGGAGAGGCCGATGCTGATGGCAGGCGAGCCCGCGTTCAGGCCTATGGCACCCCCAGGGGCGGACGCTATCTTCAGCCCGGTTCCCAACGCGGGCGATGGCTCGGCAACGGCCGGCGCGACGCCGCTTCCCCGCACCGCGGTGACCACGGTGTTGGTGAGTATGGTGATTTTCGGATTGCTGCGCACGCGGTCCAACATGATTTTCGATGCGCGGAATTCGTCACGACGGTGGATCAGGGTCACCGATGAGCCGAAACGCGAGAGGAAGTCGGCCTCCTCCATCGCGGAATCGCCACCGCCGACCACCACAATCGGCTTGTCTTTGAAGAAGAAGCCGTCGCAGGTCGCGCAATAGGAGACACCCCGGCCGGAATATTCCTCTTCGCCGGGCACGCCCAGCTTGCGCACTTGCGAGCCGGTCGCCACAATCACGGCACGCGCACGAATCGTTCGCCCCGACGCCAACGCGACGGTTTTGATCGTGTCATCGAAATCCACCTCAGTCACATCGTCATATACGAACTCCGCACCGAACCGTTCGGCCTGCTTACGCATGGACTCCATCAGTTCCGGACCCATCACCCCGTCCGAGAATCCCGGATAGTTCTCGACCTCGGTGGTGTTGACCAGCTGGCCGCCCGGCGTCAGCGCGCCGGCGACCACCAGAGGAGAGAATCCGGCGCGCCCCAGATAGATGGCCGCCGTATAGCCGGCAGGTCCCGATCCGATGATCAGCGCGTCAAGCACCCCGCGTTCGTCGGTCGCGTTCCTCGTCTCCGCCATGGTTCTCCCCATCCGTCATCGTTCCGTCGTTTCATCGTTCGTCTACGACCTCACACTACCGCACGTCCCACGCCGGTTACGCCTCCGGCTCACAGCAATAATCCGCGTTTGCCGGCTCCGACCTGCGGCATAAGACGCCTGCTTTCGCATAGACTTGTGCTCACTGTTGAAAAAAGGAAAGGATGACCCATGCGACAGCTGTATATCAAACAGAAGGTGTTCTCGATCGGCGAGAAGTTCACGGTCAGCGACGCGGCCGGCAATCCGCGTTTCACCGTCGAGGGCAGCTTCATGAGCATTCCCAAGAAGTTCCGCATCCTCGACGCGGGCACAGGTCTCGAGGTGGCCATCATCGAAAAGAAGGTGCTCAGTTTGACGCCGCGTTTCGACGTGCTGATGGGCGGCGCTCCGGTGGCCAGCATCGACAAGGAGATCTCCCTCTTCAAACCGAAATACCGTATCGACGCGCAAGGTCTTGATATTGAAGGCGACTGGTGGAATATGAATTTCACGGTGCGCCGCGGCGGTGCCGTCGTGGCCCAGGTCGCGCAACGCTGGCTCAGTTGGGGTGACACCTACGAGGTCACGGTACATGAGGACACTCTGGAAACGCTGATTGTGGCGCTGGTCGTCGCCATCGACAAAGTCAAGGCGGACGCGACGAACGCCTCGTCTTCCGCCGCAGCCACGAACTGAACCGTTTCTTCGGCATTCCACGCTCAATCCACGACCGCCGGACCACACGTCCGGCGGTTTTTTCGTAGAAATACCAGCAGCGTTGACAAGTACGCTGATCTGTTCGACGACGATCTCGACCTGCTCTGACTCGCCATGTCGGAGCTTCTGCTGGAGCTTGTGGTCAAACCGGGGCCGCAGGCCTTACCGCAGACGGTGTGAATACGAGAAGAGGCTTGGAAAATCAACGCTTTCCAAGCCTCTCAATCTGTGGAGCTAAGGGGATTCGAACCCCTGACCCTCTCCATGCCATGGAGATGCGCTACCAGCTGCGCCATAGCCCCGTTTGCAATTATCTGGACTTCGCGAGCAGAACATGCCGCCCGACGAAGCCAGTGGTGAAATATTCCACAAGGAACACCTCGAAGTGGAGCTAAGGGGATTCGAACCCCTGACCCTCTCCATGCCATGGAGATGCGCTACCAGCTGCGCCATAGCCCCGTTGTTCAGTTGTCGTTCGTTTTGAACCTTGGATAGTTTACGACGGACTCGCCCACTCGGCAAGACCGGCGTGTCGCCAAATGCCATCGGTGTGATTTGGCGACACGCCACTTGCCTCGTCACAGCTCCCGCAACCGCGCCAAACCGCGGTTCACGGCGTCCAGCTGCGGGCATCCTGCGCACTATTCGTTTGCGTTTGACGAGGATCCGCTTGCCGACGAGGCCGTGCCGCTGGAACTGCCCGACGAGCCGGAGGATGATGAGCCGCTGCCGCTCGTTCCACTCTCCGTCCCACTCCCCGAGCCGGTCGAGCCGCTGGTGGACCCGCCTGTTCCGGTTCCCGTTGATCCTCCGCTGCCGGAGGTTGTCCCCAAGTCGGTTCCGGAAGAGCTTCCGGAACCGCTTGAATCCGTGGAACTTGAACCGGAGCCGCTGGACGAATCGCCGGTGGAGCCGCTGGACGACCCACTGCTTCCGTTGGAGTCGCCGGAGTTGCTGGAATCGCTGGAACTGCTGCTTGAGTCGCTCGAATCGTCCGAATCGGTGTCGCTCGTCGTATCATCCGTAGACGAGGTGCCCTTCTTATCGGTGGATGAATCGGTCGCCCCTTGGCCGCCCTGTTGCTCCTGAGAAGGGTCCTGCGTGGTCAGCGGCGTCTGCTGGACGCTGGGATGCTGCACGAGATCTCGCACCACGCTGTCGGTGCCTTCGCCGCGGGTGATCAGCATGATCACCGCCGCGGTCAGTCCCACGGCCACCAATGCGCTGACGACGGCCACGATGATGGCGTTGCGCTTGGCGCGGCGGCTGGAGATGAGCCGCGTATCGGATTTGTCGAAGGTCGAGCTCGTTCCGTGTTCGCCAGCACCGGCCCGTCCTGTAACGGAACGTCCGAGAGGTGTTTTCGAGACCGTCGTCGCGTCCAGCACTGCCGTCGCGTCGGCGACGACCGTCGTATCGTCCGTTGGTTCCGCATCGCTCTCACGAGCGTCTATGACGGTGGTTTCGGAACCATCGGCGATATCGGTTCCGTCGCGGTCGGCGGTGTCATCGCCGGTTTCAGTCTCGCTGGTTTCGGTCTCACCGGCTGCGGTCTTACCGGAGTCGGACGCATCGTCGCTTCCAGTGTCACCGTCGCCCCCGTCCGCGATCGGCAACGCCGATTGTAGCTTCTCCCCCGACGCTTTGAGTACGTTCTGATAGACCTGCGACGAGATCGCGGACACCACCGAACCGACGGCCACGCCGATCACCGATCCCGCGATGCCGATTTTGCTCGATAGGAGGAACGAGGTCACCGCGGCGAGCGCGCCGGCGGCGAGCTGTGCGAATGAGATACCCTTAAGAAATTTCATCACACCACGACACCGTACCGGCAAACACTAGAAACGCGCTGCGCCGACGGTGAACGTCACCATGTTTTTACCTTGTGCGCGCAAAATCTCTACGTCTGCGCATGACTCAAGGCAATCCGTGCACGATTTGCAGCCGTCAGAGCGCGGGATGCTCCCACTGGTCGGTGCGTGCGACATGGGGTCCGTGGTTGTAGTCGGCGAGACGCCAACGCACGCCGCCGTCCGCGAAGTCCAAAGGAATCAGACGGCTCCAGTGGGCGTTGCGCATCGACAGGATGCTGGCGAAATCCGGGTAGGTGACATCCAGGCCCATCAACGTCTGTAGGGTTTCGGAGATCCATGCCCCATGCGAGAACACGTACAGGTCGGTATCGTCGCCGCCGCGCGCGGACCAGTCGAGCAGCGCGTCGACGCCTCGGCGCCCAACCTCGCTTTTCGGCTCGGCGCCGTACTTGAGTTCGCCGTCGCGATGCTCCTGCCAGAGGCGAAAATCCTCAGGATACCGTTCGGCCAATTCCTCGCCGCTCATTCCCTCCCAGTCGCCGAAGCTGCGTTCGCGAACACGCGCGTCGGGATGCGCCTCGACGCCGATAAGGTCGGCGAAGGCCTTCGCCGTGTCGACCGCGCGTCCCAGATCGGAGCAGATGACCAGATGGTTCGTCACCTCCGGCCTGCGGTCGACGTAGAGTTCCTTCAGCGCCGCGGCGGTCTGCCCGACCTGCCATCGCCCCACTTCGTCGAGCGGGATATCGATTTGCCCCTGCAAGCGGCGTTCGGCGTTATACGAGGTGCGTCCATGGCGCACCAGCGTGATGGAACGGACATGCTGCGGCATCGGTCGATCAGCTCCTTGGGGTCACGAAGGTCGGTTTTTGAAAACGAATCAGTCGTTCGTCTCGTCGCCCGCTTCGAGCGAGCTTTCCGGGTGGGCCAGGGCGAGTTCGATCTGCGGGCAGTCGCGCCACAGGCGTTCCAGATTGTAGAATTCACGCGATTCGTCGTGCATGATGTGGATCACGAAATCACCGTAATCGAGCAGCACCCACTGGCCTTCGGTCAGGCCTTCGCGCGAACGCGGCTGGCGCTTGCCGCATTTGAGGTACAGATCCTTCTCCACCTCTTCGGCCACGGCGAGCACCTGACGCTCGTTGGACGCGCCGGCGATCATCATAATGTCGGTGATGGCCAACGGCTCGGTCACGTCGAAGGCCACGATATCGGTGGCTTTCAGTCGGTCGGCCGCTTCGGCGGCGATGCGGATCTCGTCGATGGATTCCTGCACTGCGGGCATGTTCACTTCCTCTCCCAGGCGGGCTTCCAGCCCTCCACTATATGTTGCGTGTTCTCGGAATACACCATGGCGTCGTCCGGCACGTCATGGCGCACCACGGAACCCGCGCCGGTGGTCACGTTGTCTCCCACTTCGACGGGCGCGACGAGCAGGTTGCCCGCGCCCACATGGGCGCCCGCGCCGATGCGCGTGCGGTTCTTGTGCACGCCGTCGTAGTTCGCGGTGATGGTGCCGCCGCCGATGTTGGTGCCGTCGCCCACTTCGGCGTCACCCACGTAGCTCAGGTGCGGTACTTTGGTGCTGTTGCCGATATGCGCCTTCTTCATTTCGACGAACGCGCCGGCCTTGGATCCCTCGCCGAACTCGTTGCCGGCGCGCAGATAGGTCCACGGGCCGATGTTCGCGGCGCGGCCGATATGCGATTCCTGCACGCGCGAACGTTCGACCACGGCTTCGGAGTCCACCACGGCGTCGATCAGCGTGGTGTCGGGGCCGATCAGCGCATCCTCGCCGATCACCGTCTCGCCCTGCAGGAAGCATCCCGGCAGAATGGTGGCGTCGCGCGCGATCGTCACATCATCTTCGATCCAAGTGCTGTCCGGGTCGAGGATGGTCACGCCCTCACGCATCCAACGCTCGCAGATGCGGCGGTTGTGCGCCTTGGCGAGCGCGGCCAGCTGCACGCGGTCGTTCACGCCTTCCACGCTTAAGGGGTCGGGCGCGGCGAACGCGCCGACGGCACCGGCGGCCTTGGCGGTCTCCAACGCGTCCGTGAGGTAGAACTCGCCCTGCGCGTTGTTGGACTTCAGCCCTGCGATGGCTTCGGCCAGCACCTTGGCATCGAACACGTACACGGACGTGTTCACCTCATGCACGGCCAGTTCGCTGCTGTTGGCGTCCTTCTGTTCGACGATGCGCAGCACGTTGCCGTCGCGGTCGCGGATGATGCGTCCGTACCCGGTCGGATCGTCGAGGATGGTGGTGAGCACGGTCGCGCCGTTGCCGCTGTCGGTATGGTAGGCCAGCAGCTGACGGAGCGTGTCCGCGTCGAGCAGGGGCATGTCGGAGGCGGCGACGAGCACGGGGCCATCGAGCTCGCGCATCTGCCCCAACTGGGCCATGGCGCACTGCACCGCGCGTCCGGTGCCGGGCACGTCGTCCTGGTTGACGATGGTCACGTCCGCGTCATAGGAACGCGCGGCCTCGGCCACGCGCTCGGCCTGGAAATGCACCACCACGGCGAGAATTTCCGGATTCTGCGCGCGCACGGCGGCCATCACCCGGTTGAGGAAGGTCTTGCCGCAGAAGGTGTGCAGCACCTTCGGCTTGGACGAACGCATGCGGGTGCCCTCGCCCGCGGCGAGGATGATTGCGGCGGATAGTGCCATAGGGCCTGCTCCAGTTCTTCAACATCACAACCGTGGAGATCTTCCGCGGGATAAACAAGTGACGGCCGACCGTTTGCATCGCATGCGGTCGGCCGTCAGGCTCGCTCCCCCACCTGGACTCGAACCAAGACAAAGGGTTCCAAAGACCCGTGTGCTGCCATTACACCATGGGGGAATCGGCGGGAGGCAATCCCGCCAAGTGTTCATTATGCCATACCTCTTGACAGAACGACGGCTCTGGTGTCGCCGCTATGACGCATGCGACACTCAAATCCAGTCGTTCCAAGGCGTCAGGCGAACAGGAAACCCTGTCCGTGATGCTCGGGATACGTGTCGAAAAGCTCCGCCACGGAACCGTCGTCGAACACGGCGCGGATGGCGGCGGCCAGCAGCGGCGCGATGGACAGCACGGTGAGTCCGTCCCAACGCTTCTCTTCGGGAATCGGCACGGTGTCGGTGAGCACCACCTCGCGCGCTCCGCTTTCCTTCAGGCGCTCGATGGCCGGACCGGACAGCACGCCGTGCGTGGCGACCACGGTCACCGACTTGGCGCCGGCGTTCTTGAGCACGGTGCATGCGCCGGCGATGGTGCCGGCGGTGTCGATCAGATCGTCGACGAGCACGCAGTCCTTGCCCACCACATCGCCGACCACACGGTTGGCGACGGCCTTGTTCGGCTGCGTGATGTCGCGCGTCTTATGCACGAAGGCGAGGGGGCCGCCGCCCAGACGCTGGGCCCACTGTTCGGCCACACGGATACGGCCGGCGTCCGGGGAGACGACGGCGACGTTGTCAAGCTGGCCTTGGAAACGGTCGCGGATGTAGTCGACCAGCACCGGCATGGCGATGAGATGGTCAACCGGACCGTCGAAGAAGCCCTGCGACTGCGAGGCGTGCAGATCCACCGACATGATGCGGTCCGCACCGGCGGTTTTCAGCAGGTCGAACACCAGACGGCAGGAGATGGGCTCGCGTCCGCGATGCTTCTTGTCCTGACGCGAGTAGCCGACCAGCGGGCACACGGCGGTGATGGAGCGGGCCGAGGCACGCTTGAGCGCATCGATCATGATGAGCTGCTCCATAATGGCCTTGTTGATCGGCTGGTAGTGGCTTTGCAGCACGAACACGTCGGCGCCGCGCACCGATTCGGTGTATCGCACGTACATCTCGCCGTTCGCGAAATCGTAGGCGGTGGTCTCCAACACATCGATGCCGAGTTGTTCGGCGACGTCTTGGGCCAGCTTCGGGTGGATTCGTCCAGTGACGAGAATCAGGTTCTTATCGGGCTTTCCTTCGAGGATTGCGCTCACCATGTCTCCCAACGTGTGGTCTCGTTGAAGTGCAGCCCCCAGTCTAACCACGGCGCGAGACGGGACCGGTCACCGCCGCGTCGCGTCCGTCAGTGGCCGGCTGCGATCCATTTCTCGATGGCTTGTTTGACGGCCTGCGCGTAGTAATCGTTGGTCATGCCGGGGTGGATGCCGTCCGCGGCCAGATCGCCGCGATGCTCTTCGGCCATGGCGTTCCAATCGACGAGCACCACGGAGTCGGAATGCGACGCCGCGTAGTCGGCGAACAGCTGGTTATTCGGCGGAATCCACGAGCGGTCGCCGTGCACGTTCACCAGCACCATCACCCGATCTGGACCGAGGGCGGCGCTGATCTGGTCGAGTTGGCCGGCATCGGCCGGACCGTTCGTGCCGATTCCCAGCACCACCCATTGGCGCAGCGTTCCTTCGCCAAGCTGTTTGCTCACCAGTCCAAGCCCGCTGCCCATGCTACGGGAGACCTCGGCGTCGACTTGGATGCCGGGGAATACGGCGTTCAGGCCGTTGCTGCTGGCGAGCATGACGGAGTCGCCTATGGCGGTGATCTCGCCGCCGGATGGCATGGTGTGCTTGGGTTTGCGCGGCTGGGGCACGGCCGTTCTTACCATGGTGCCGTTCAGCTCCTGCATGCGTTTGAGTTCCGCCGCCTGCTGTTCGAGCTGGATTTCCATCGAGGTTTTGGTGGGCGCGTCCGTGACGCCTTGCACGCATCCGGCGACTGATCCCACAATCAGCAGCGCCACGATGGCGGCGCGGGCGATCTGCCGGTTGGCGAACCGTTTGCCTGGCCACAGCACGAACACCGCGCCATATGCGCCGGCCGGCTGCTCGATCAGCTTCCACGACGCGGCCACGGCCACTGCGGTAAGAATCGCGGCGAAGGCCCACGCCCAAGGTCCGGGAGTGGGGATGAGTCGGGGAACGATGGAGAGGCTGAGCAGCCACATCGGCCAATGCCATAGGTAGATGCCGTACGAGTAGCGTCCGCATGCGGCCAATGGCTTGAACACCATAAGATCCTGCATCCACGAGTCCGTGGATATGGTGCCGGCGATCAGCAGCACCGCGAGCAGACTGGCGATGATGATGCCGCCGCGGAAGGCGAATTCGTTCTGGTCGCCGGTGACGGCGAGCGCGATCAACGCGATCAGGCTGAGGAACGCCAGCGTGGGGGCGAGCGCGCGCCACACCCGTGCGCCGATACTGGGGCGGGGCTCGTCGTCCGTCGCGGAGGACTCATCGTCCGGTTCGGAGGGCTCACCATCCGTCGCGGAAGGCTTGCCGTCGTACGCGATAATCCATGCGAGCGCGACGCCAAGCATCAGTCCGCAGGCGTGGGTGTCGGTGCCGAAGTACACGCGGGTGGGATCGCCACCGGGTATGTAGAGCAGCCACATGGCCGTCGCGCTGGCCGCGGCGAGTCCGAGGGGGATCAACAATGACAGCCGCGTGTGTCGGATCAGCCACATCACGCCGACGATCAGGGGCAGTACGATCATGAACTGCATGAGCACGCCCACATACCATAGGTGGCGCATGATCTGCGGACTCATTTGTTCGAAATAGCTTTGTCCGTTGGCAATGGCGTACCAGTTGTAGCAGCCCAAAGCCGCGGTGATGATCTGGTCGCGGATGCCGACGAGCAGATCACGGTCGATAAGCCAGGCGAGGGCAACGACGGCCGGTATCATAAGCAGCAGCGCCGGGTAGATGCGTGTGGCGCGGCGGGGCAGATATCGGGCGAGATCAAGGCCCCTCCCCCGATTGAGGGCGCGCACCAGACCCAACGCCGTAAGGAATCCGGATACGGTGAAGAACACGTCCACGCCGTAGAATCCACCGGGCAGCGTGCCTTGGCTGCAGTGGTACAGCACGACGGCGATCAGGGCGAATCCCTTGACGCCATCCAATCCGACGAACTTCTGGCTGCTCACTCCGTAGTCCTTATTCTCTATCTCACTCAAACCTTGCCAGAGCATACACCACCATCGCCACCATGCCATCCGTCCACAGGCAAAAACTCCGCTTTTGCAGAACACCTCCATACCGCTTCCCCTCCCGCGCCATTCCACCGGTGCTAGGCTTGGGCTCAGGACACAAGGAGGCCTGATTTTATGGGGGAAATCGTCGGTCGTATCGCATTCGCCGTCTGCATGGTGGTGGCGGTGGCGTGTGTCGTCTACGCCATGGCCGTGCTCGGCACGAATTCCGGCACCGGCTTCTGGATGGCTTGGCTGGCGTTCGCCGTGTTCTTCGCGCTGCTGGGGTTCAGCTTCCTGTTCCATTGGTGGGCGATGATGCCGAAGATTGCGCGCAATGCGATCGTCGCGGTGCTGGTTGTAGGCGCGTTGTGCTTCGGTGTGGTGGAGGCGCGCATCATCGCCGCGATGAACGCCACCGCCGCTGACGGACTCGACTATGTAATCGTGTTGGGTGCGCAGGTGCGCGAAAGCGGCCCCAGCCGCGTGCTGCGGTACCGGCTGAACACGGCGATCGACTATCTGAACGACAATCCGCGGACCATATGCATCGTCTCCGGCGGGCAGGGATCCAACGAACCGTTCCCCGAAGCGCAAGGCATGGCGGAATATCTCGAGGAACACGGCATCAGCGGCGAGCGCATCCTTGAGGAGAGCGAATCCACCACCACCGAGGAGAACATCCGCTACAGTCTCGAACTGATCGATGAAGCGTCGGATGATGAGGCTCCAAGCCCGGCGGATGCCTCCGTGGGGCTGGTCACCAATAATTTCCATATGTTCCGCGCGTTGCAGATCGCGCACGCCCAAGGTCTGCCGCAGGCGCAGGGACTGCCGGCCGGCTCCACGCCCGACATGCTGGTCAACAACATGGTGCGAGAGTTCTTCGCCGAGATCAAATTCCTTCTGCGTTCATTGGCCGGCTGACGAGCCTCTTCGCCGCCTTAGGCGAATTCAGATGACGATGCCGTTGCAGTGGTCGACCTCATGCTGGATGATCTGCGCGGTCCAACCGGTGAAGGTGGCGTGGCGCGCACGCAGGCGGCGGTCCTGATAGTCGACTTCGATGCGGCGATAGCGTAATGTGCGGCGTTCGCCGTTCAGAGACAGGCAGCCTTCCTCGGTGTCGAACGCGCCGTCGCAGGCGGTGATCACCGGATTGAACATCACGCTGATACGCCCGTCCATCTCCTCATCCACGAACACGATGATCCGCTTGTCCACGCCGATCATATTCGCCGCCATGCCGACGCAGCGCGACCGATTGGCCTCCAGCGTATCCACCAGATCCTGCGCCACGGACTCATCGCCGGGGCCGGCCTCGGCGCATGGCCTGCGCAGGAACGAACGGGAGGTCATAATCGGGCGCTGCATCACCACTCCTTGCCTTGACGACGGTCGTGAATCAGCCGTACGGAACGGCACCGTCCCATGCTATCCCACTGATGAGGGGATATGAAGATGTTTGGACTACCTGTTATTCCTCATCTTCGTCATCAATCCGTTCGATTTTGAAAATAACAGGCCTTGTACCATCGGAGCAGCAGGTGATCATCATGTTGTCTTCCTTCATCCACCCCTTCAGGATCGAGCCACCCTGAAGTCCGGTGTAGATATATCTGGAAATGGCATCCCAAGCCTCTGAGCAATGAGGCATCGTGGGGCCTCCCGCCACGGTGTTTGGATCAGCGTCGGTTTTGGTCAGGGTGTTCAATCCCATATGCCAAAAATCCTCTCGCTCGCCATCGCTGCGGAAAACGAACTCATCTCCCACGTTGTAGATGGGACAAGCGCCACAGGTCGGATCGGCGCAGTATTGCGCCTGAAGGTCCGCATAGCATTTCTTGTCTATCACCGTTACCTTTACCTTGTAACCCATCGTTCCTCCTTATATTGGGTGATACGTAAGAGAGGCCTTTCTCTCATATCGCCATTGTAAGCGTATCGAGTAGGCCATTCCTTGATTGCGGCGGAGAGACCTCATGAGTCCATAGGCAAAACCAACAACAAGTCCGCGATCCGTGTCGAAAAGCCGCTCAGGAACGGGGAACCAGTGTTTTCTTCGAAAGCTCCAACACCACGTCCGCGCCTTTGACGACCTGGCTGCTATGCGTGACGACGATCACGCATTTGTTCTCCTCGTGCGCGCGCTTCTGCAAGATGGTGATGATCTCCGCCGCCATTTGCTCATCCAGGTTTCCGGTCGGCTCGTCTCCCAGGATCACCGGCGTATCGGCCGCCATCGCCCGCGCGATAGCCACTCGCTGCTGCTGGCCGCCGGATAGCTGCAGCACGTTCCGCTTGGCTTCATCCGCGTTGATTCCCAGCTTTTCCAGAACGTCCACTCCGGCTTTGGGATGGACCAGACGCACGTTTTCCAACGCGGTCAGATAATCGATCAGGTTGTAGCTTTGGAAAATCAGCGACACGTGCTCTTTGCGATGCCTCTCGAATCCGCCTTTTGCGATGTCTTCTCCGCAGAACAACACCTTTCCGGTGGTCGGTTCATCGAGTCCCGCCAGGAGCGACAGGAGGGTCGACTTTCCCGCGCCGGATTTTCCGACGATCGCATAGAATTTCCCCGGTTCAAACGTCTGGGTCACGTTTTTCAGAACCTGTTTCTGGGCTTCGTTATGATAGCTGTACCCCACCTGCTGTAATTGCAACATGCTGTTATCCTCCTAATCGATTTGCATCAAGATCGTTTTTGCGTTTTTGGTCATGATTCCCAGAGCGGATACGACAAGGGACACCAATACCGTCCCTATCCAAATGCCGATCGCTTCCAGAAAACTCACTATGTGAATCCCGTAGCCCAAGAGCTGCAACAGGCCCACGCTCACGACCAACGCCGGGAGAATCGCCATCCCCATCAGATAGAGTATTTCCACCGCAAGCTGCGCTACGATCTGTCCTTTTCTTCTTCCTATCGAAATGAGAATGCCGATCTCATATTTTCTCTCTCGGATTCGGAAAACCAGCAGACAGGACAGCACCACAATGCTCATGACGATCAGAATCACAACCATGATCTGGAGCAGGGACTGCATCGTACTGCTCGTCTCTTCCATGGCCTTGACCGTCTCGACTTGCGTCATGTCCACTTGAGTCGAAAACTGCTGCACGCCTTGTCCGGATTCCAACCACCTGCCGGACTCCTCCTGTTGCATAGTCAGAACCGCGCTGAGCAAAACCATGATCGTGACCAGTATCGCCACCACGACCATGGTTTTTTCCCGTTTTCTGGCAACATAATGCCAAGCTTGTCTCCATATCGTCATACACGTGTCTCCTTGCTGTATTCCGATATGGACGTTAACCGGCGTATATGAAACCTATATGAAATTACGAACCTTTTTCAGATTCATCTGAAAACACATGCCATCGTCTTGAGCTTGGAACGTGTAAGGAATCTCCGAAAGCCTCAGTCCTTCCCTTACCATGTAGAGCCCAAGACCGTTCCCCTCCGCATGCGTATGCCTCGAATATTCCGGCCTGTAGAACGCTTCGAAGACCTGCTCCAGTTCCGCCTCTTGAAGCGGCACGCAGGAATTGAAGATCCGCAGGACGCCCCCCTCCAATGTGATCTCCACTTGTCCCTCATCCTCGCAGTATTTCACCGCATTGTCGATGAGGTTTCCGAGTATGCAGTCAACGAGCGTCTCGTTCATGGTGACGGTATACCGTTCCGGAACCTGAAGCTCCACCTCAAGTCCTTTCCGCTGAATCCGCATCTCCTGCTCCGCCACCATGGAATGGAGCTTCTCCGGGATGGAGATGCGGCTCGTCTCCTGATAGATCTCCGACATTCTGGATGTGTCCAGAATCTCCTTCACCATATTGGTGAGCTGATCCACCTGTCCGATCGCTTCTTCCAGATATTTCTCGCGATTCTTATATTTCCCTACACCCAAAAGCATGTTTTCCAGAAGAATCCGTTGCGCCGCCAGAGGCGTCTTCAGATCGTGGGATGCGCTGCGGAGGAAATTCACCTTCATTTCTCGCGTCTCCTCCATCATGGCAAGCACCGGTCTGGTCACTTTTCTGGAATACAGCCATGAGAACGCGAACGATATCGCCAGTGACAGCAGAATCGTCACAGGAAGCACAAGACGCATGATCCGCCACGCTTCTTTCACCGGCGCAGTGCTTTCCATAACTTGGAACCGCACGGCCGTTCCATCCGTCAGCGTTTCCTCTCCGCGCGCGGTCAGAATCGTCTCGACATCTCCGCTCCCCTGCACGGACAGTTCTTCTCCGGAGTCCAGAAACTCCAGAACGGCGATCGTCCCCTCCTGAAAAGAGACCGTCTCATCATCGAATTCCGCGAGCACGTCCAAGTGGTTCCTCGTCGCATAGGTCCGGAGAAACTCCTCGCCCGAATCACGGTCGCTTGTCCGCAGCATCTCGCCTATGACCGCCGCATCGCGATCCAATCCCGTCCGTATCTGCTGCGTGTAAAAGGCCGGAAACAAGACGTAAAAAGCCAGATGCACCACCATAATGATGCATCCGAACAGAAGCAAAACCCAAAGAAATGTTTTCCGAAACAGATCTTTGTATTTTTTCTCACTGGACTTTATATCCGACTCCCTTCACCGTTGTGATGCATTCCAGATGCAGTTTTTTCCTGAGATTTTTAATATAGACGTCTATCACCCGGTCGAACGGCGCTTCCTCCATATCCCACAGCTGATCCAACATCTGCTGCCGGGTGAGCACCTGCCCCTTATGCTCTACCAGATACTTCAAAAGCCGGATCTCCTTCGGCTTGAGATCCGCTTCCTCATCCTGATACCAGGCTTGGAATCCGTCAAAATCGACTTTCGCCTCTCCGCATGTCCACACGGATTCGGACTTGCCGCTTCTGCGAAGCAACGCTTCCACGCGCTTCTTCAAAATAAGCAGGGAAAACGGTTTGCTGATGTAATCGTCCGCCAGAGCGTCAAAGCTCACCACTTGGGTTTTCTCATCGCTCATCGCCGTCAACATCAGCACCGGCAAACGGCTTGTTTTGCGAATCTCCTTCAGCATGGCGAGGCCGTTCATCCTCGGCATCATGATGTCGAGGATCACCAGATCCGGCTGGAATTTCCGAAAAACCTCCAGTCCTTCCACGCCGTCTGCGGCTTCTTCAACCTCATATTCCTGGCTTTTTAGAAACTCACCGATTCCCTCTCTAATCGATTCCTCGTCTTCCACCACCAATATCTTCATTCCGCCACATCCCCTCTCAGCTCATCTGCGTCAGAATCTCTTTCGGCTTTTTCCTCAAGATCGGCATAACGGAGACGAAAACCGCCACCATAATCACGGCCATACCGATTGCAAAGAGCGCGATAACCTCCTCGTTGCCGATCATAACGTCAAGATGGTCTATCGTCTGCGCCGTGGCGGCCGATTCCAGATCCGCTCCCAGCATACCGCCAAGTCCGTTATTTAAGTTGTTCACGCTCTCCTGAGACACCCGGTCCATGAAAAACGCTCCAACCGACTTGGCGATCGCCTGCCCTCCGAAGTAAGACAGTCCCAGTCCGACCACCCCGATGAACAGAGCCTCGCACAACAGCTGTCCTGCGATTTTCCCCTTCGAGATGCCTACGGAGATCAGGATTCCCATCTCCTTTTTCCGCCCCTGCACCCACATGAAAAGGAAGAACGACAGCACCACGACTCCGACGATAATGCTCCCGCCCAGCATCAGGCGGATCATCCTGCCCAGCGTCTCGACGGATTCTCCAAGCGCCACATAATCGCTTCCGTTTTGCGTCAATTCGTAGGATTTCCAGTCCACGTCCAGCTTCTTCGCCTTGTTCATGATGTCCGGCGTGGCGGAAACGCTCGTTGTGTAGAAGGTCGCGTCCTGATAGATCTCTTCGCCCTCGTCATACGCATACAGCTGCTTCACCGTATCGAGATCGCTGAACACGGTGTTCTCGCACATCTCCTCCCGCATGGTCGGCGCTATCGGATTGGTTCCCGAGAACAGTCCGACAATCTCCACGTCCACCGCCTGTCCGGACTGGTTGTGGTTCTCCTGATCATACGCGCTGGGCGACAAGGTCAGCACGTCGCCGATATTCAACCCGTTTTGCTCGGCAAAGGTTTCATGCACCAGCATCTTATTGCGATCCCCTTCGCGCAGATGCCGCCCCTTTTCCAGCTTGAGAACGCCGCCTGTGAAATTCTTATCCAGGGAGGAATCGTTCTCTCCGGTAAAGGACAATACCCGTTCATATTCCTGCGACTCTGAACGGCCCGTCGCTCCGGAAAGCGAAACCAGCTTCGCGTTCTCCATTTCGGCGATGCCGTTCATGCGCTTCAGGCACTTCGTGACGCCCTCCACCTCGCAGATCGCGTCAATCGCCTGCGCCGGCACATTGCCCTCGCCCCGGCTCGTTCCCAAGTTGTACTGCAGATTGTTGGAGATGGAGAATCCCGAACCGATTCGTTCCAGCATCTGCTCCTCCGAGACCGCCGCCGCCTTTTGAATGGCCAACGCGCTGATCAGCGACGTTCCCATCACAAACAGCACCAGAAGCAGAACCAACGTTTTGATTCTTTTCCTTGTGATATACAGCCACGCTCGTTTCACCATTGCCGCACTCCTTGTTCTCGTCATTCTGCGGCATACCTCAACCTGATATCCGCACATTCTGCACGCAGGCTATCCCGGCAATGTGAAACGTATATGAAATATCAGCGGCACTTTCTCTCGACTTGGCTCTTGTTCCCAACCACACATTTATTCGAATTGAAGCATGTTGTGTATTTCTTAATGCATTCAAGTGAAGTAGCGCCCGAATTACGCCTCAATTTGAGAGGCAATTCGGCAAAGCGGGCCTCAATGCGAGGCCCGCTTTGCCGAAACATGTCCCACCGCGAGACGGATTTTAGTCGCGAACTTCCCGAATAAGGGCTTTCGCTTCGTCCTTTTTCAACACCTTGCCGTAAGACACCACCTTGCCATCCACCACCAGCGCAGGGGTGGTCATGACCCCATAGGCAGCGATCTGCGTAAAATCAGTCACATGGTCGATGGTGGTCTCCATGCCCAGCTCCGAGAGCGCGGCACGGGTGGAGTCCTCCAAAGCCTTGCACTTGGCGCAGCCAGATCCCAGCACCTTGACCCCCGCGGCGGACTCGACCGCCTCCGCTTGAGCCGTCGTTTCCGGGGCGCAGCTGCTTCCGCGGCAGCAAGACGCTGATTCTTCTTTCTTTTTTCCAAACAGTCCCACAGTAAATACCTCCTAACTACATCACGATGAATTGGAACGCATTAAACAGGTAGCCCACAATAACGATGCCTACCACGCAAATGCCGATGAACAAGGCCAGTAGTTTAGGCTTTACGGCTTTGCGGAGCATGATCATGGACGGCAGGGACAAGGTAGTAACGGCCATCATAAAGGACAGGATGGTGCCGAGTTGCGCGCCCTTGGAGAGCAGGGCCTCCGCCACGGGAATGGTGCCGAAAATATCCGCATACATGGGCACGCCTACCAACGTAGCCAAGATAACGCTAAAGGGATTGTTGCTACCTAGGACGGCCTCAATCCAGTGTTCGGGGATCCAATTGTGGATGAACGCCCCAATGCCGACACCGACGAGGATATAAGGAAACACCTTTTTGAATGTTCCGAACATCTGTTCTTTCGCATACACCACACGCTCACGCCGGGTCAAATCGGGGGATTCAACGTCTCCCCCGCTCGCCGATACGATAAAACTTTCGACATGTTGTTCCATATGCAGTTTTTCAATGATTGCGCCGCCCACCACGGCAATGATCAGACCGACCGCCACATAGATAATCGCCACTTTTGCCCCGAAGACGCTCATGAGCAGAACGAGACTGCCCAAATCTACCATCGGAGAGGAAATCAAAAAAGAAAACGTCACGCCAAGGGGCAGCCCAGCGCTGGTAAAACCGATGAACAGAGGGATGGACGAACAGGAGCAGAACGGCGTCACCGTCCCCAGCAGGGCGGACACGACATTAGCTCCGATTCCGCGAAACCGTCCTAAAATGCGCTTGCTCCGCTCCGGCGGAAAGTAGCTTTGGATATAGGAAATTGCGAAAATCAAAAAACAAAGCAGCACCGTGATTTTCAACGTATCGTAAAGGAAAAACTGAACGCTGCCGCCGATACGCCCTCCAACATCCAGTCCCAGCATGGAGAGGCCGCTCCCAATCAATTCGTTCAGCCATTTCATACCCAGAACTTGGTCTTGAATGAACTGCCATACACCCATGGAGAAACCTCACTCTCTTTTTCCGGACAGCACATCAAGAAAATTTGATGTGTTGCGCCGAAACAAACGCCATCGAAAAGATGACGTTTATCTGCCACGTGCAGGACAAGCACCTTCCGACCCCGCTTGCGGCGTCGTAAGGGCCAGCAACAGTTTCACCGCTCTTTCTCTCCCGGCCTCGCTCAAACGGTAATGCGTCCACTTGCCTTCCTGACGGCTTACCACAAGCCCGGAATCACATAAAATCTTCATATGATAGGAAAGGCCCGATTGGGTCAAATCCATCGGCTCTTGCAGAGCACAGGCACATTTTTCACCGCTGCGAAGTTGTTCCAAAATAGCGAGACGTTTCGGATCACAAAGAGCTTTGAACACTTTTGCATTATCTTGGTGAGTTTTCATACATTCACCTCGTATCAAATTTTTTTGATACGTTCAGTATATGCATCGACATCACGTCTGTCAACAATCCGATGTTCGCCGCTATGCTCGAGCGCGAAGCCGGACTCCCTTCGCAAACGAGCATACAGATGACGCCCGCCACTTTCCGATCAGCTCCGTAATGCTCTCGCGCACGATACTCTGGATGAGGTCGTTGCGTGTGATGACGAGCTTGGGGCAGTTGTCCTTGATGTTCCCCAGAGGACGGTACTCGCGACCCTCGGTCGCACTGTCGTTCATGATGGTCATCGCCACCTAGACGTACGCATATCCCATCTCGCCGTCGCGCAGGATGAAGTCGCACTCCAGATTGCCGCCGCGCCTCATGCTCACCTCGCAGCTTTGAACAAACGCATATGGGCTCCAATCTTCCGATTGGAGCCCACATAGCAAATATTGCGTTTATCGGGATGTATTTCCCACTATCGTGAATCTATACACCAACAACCGCCAATTTCATTATTCCCACTCGATGGTTGCCGGAGGCTTGGAGGTGCAGTCCAGCACGACGCGGTTGATCTGGCGGCATTCGTTGGTGATGCGCGTGGAGATCGCGGCAAGCACATCGTAGGGCAGACGCGACCAATCGGCGGTCATGGCGTCCTCGGAGCTGACGGGGCGCAGCACGATCGGCGAGCCGTAGGTGCGCTCGTCGCCCTGCACGCCGACGGAGTGGACGTCCGCCAGCAGCACGACCGGGCACTGCCAGATGTCGCGGTCGAGACCGGCTTTGGAAAGCTCCTCGCGGGCGATGGCGTCGGCCTCGCGCAGCAGGTCGAGACGTTCCTTGGTGACCTCGCCGATGATGCGGATGCCCAGGCCCGGGCCGGGGAACGGCTGGCGCCAGACCATTTCGTCGGGCAGGCCGAGTTCGGTGCCGATGGCGCGCACCTCATCCTTGAAGAGGGTGCGCAGCGGCTCGACGAGTTCGAACTTGAGATCGTCGGGCAGGCCGCCGACGTTGTGATGGCTCTTGATGTTGGCCGCGCCGTCGCCGCCGCCGGATTCGACGACGTCCGGGTAGAGGGTGCCCTGCACGAGGAACTTGACCTCTTTGCCGCTCTCCCCCGCCTCGGCGATGACCTGGCGCTGCGCCTTCTCGAAGGTGCGGATGAACTTCTCGCCGATGATCTTGCGCTTGCGCTCGGGCTCGGAGACGCCCTTCAATGCCTCGAGGAAGTCGTCGGCCGCGTCGACGGCGATGAGCTTGATGCCGGTGGCTTCGACGAAGTCGTGCTTGACCTGCTCGACCTCGCCCTTGCGCAGCAGACCGTGGTCCACGAATACGCAGGTGAGCTGGTCGCCGATGGCCTTGTGCACGAGGGCGGCGGCCACGGCGGAGTCGACGCCGCCGCTCAGGCCGCAGATGACCTGGGCGTCGCCGACCTGGGCACGAATCTTGGCGACCTGGTCCTCGATGATGCTGGAGGCGTCCCAGTCATCACCCAATCCGGCGCATTCGTGCAGGAAGGTCTCGATAAGCTTCTGGCCGAGCGGGGTGTGCTTGACCTCGGGATGCCACTGCACGCCGTAGAGTTTGCGGGCGGGATCCTGCATGGCGGCGACGGGCGCGCCTTCGGTGTGGGCGAGCACCTCGAAGCCTTCGGGGGCCTGCTTGACGGCCACGCCGTGGCTCATCCACGTGTTCTGGTCGGCCGGCGAGTCGGCGAGCAGACCCTCCGCCTTGTCGATGGCGGTCGGGGTTTTGCCGTATTCGCCGAGGGCGGCCTTGTCGACGTCGCCGCCGAGCTCGTGGGCCATGACCTGGAAGCCGTAGCAGATGCCGAGCACCGGAACGCCGGCGTCGAACACCTTCTTGTCGATGGTCGGCGCGCCGGGCTCGAACACGGAGGCCGGACCGCCGGACAGGATGATCGCCTTCGGATCCTTGGCCAGCATCTCGTCGACGGGCATGGAGTGGGGCACCAGCTCGGAGTAGACGTTCGCCTCGCGCACGCGGCGGGCGATGAGCTGGGCGTACTGGGCGCCGAAGTCGACGACGAGCACAGGACCGTTTGCCATTGGTATTCCCCTAACGTTCATCGGGATGGTTCTTAAGGTGTAACCCAACGATTATCGTCGGCCAACGAGACAAGGCATCGAAAGGCGACGCGCGTGTTCGCAAAACGAACAACACCCATACGAGCCGCGCCACAACACGCCGAATCTTCACATCTCGAAACGAACGTGAACAAACGCGTTCGATAGCCGGTTTTCGTTGACATAGAGCCATTCTCACACTCTTCAGAGCAAAATCCAATATGGACAATCATCCGGCCGAATCGCACAAAATGCGCAGAAAACGCATCATTTTCGAACACACATGCAAAAAAACTGCCAAAAGTCGTGTTGTCCCCGTAGGATTGGGAGCGATTGGGAGTGAGAATCCGCGAAACCACACGGTTTCTAGGGCTCGCAACCGAACCATAATAACCAACAGCACTACACAGTGCAGGAGTACAGGAGTACACATGACGAATCCTGTTATTGGCACCCCCTGGAAGAAGCTGGACACCCCGGTTTCCGAGGAAGCCCTGGAAGGCGTTGACAAGTACTGGCGCGCCTCGAACTATCTGTCCATCGGCCAGATCTACCTTCGCAGCAACCCGCTGATGAAGGAGCCCTTCACCCGCGAGGACGTCAAGCACCGTCTCGTCGGCCACTGGGGCACCACCCCGGGCCTGAACTTCCTCATCGGCCACATCAACCGCCTCATCGCTGACCACGGCCAGAACACCGTGATCATCATGGGCCCGGGCCACGGCGGCCCGGCGGGTACGTCGCAGTCCTACCTCGACGGCACCTACACGGAGACCTTCCCGAAGATCACCAAGGACGAGGCCGGTCTGCAGAAGTTCTTCCGCCAGTTCTCCTACCCGGGCGGCATCCCCTCCCACTACGCTCCGGAAACCCCGGGCTCCATCCACGAGGGTGGCGAGCTGGGCTACGCCCTGTCCCACGCCTACGGCGCTGTGATGAACAACCCGTCCCTCTTCGTGCCCGCCATCGTCGGCGACGGTGAGGCCGAGACCGGCCCGCTGGCCACCGGCTGGCAGTCCAACAAGCTCGTGAACCCGCGCACCGACGGTATCGTGCTGCCGATCCTGCACCTCAACGGCTACAAGATCGCCAACCCGACCCTGCTGGCCCGCATCTCCGACGAAGAGCTCCACGAGTTCTTCCACGGCATGGGTTACGAGCCCTACGAGTTCGTCGCCGGCTTCGACGATGAGGATCACATGTCGATCCACCGTCGCTTCGCCGAGCTGTTCGAGACCGTCTTCGACGAGATCTGCGACATCAAGGCCGCGGCCCAGACCGACGACATGCATCGTCCGTTCTACCCGATGATCATCTTCCGCACCCCGAAGGGCTGGACCTGCCCGAAGTACATCGACGGCAAGAAGACCGAGGGCTCCTGGCGTTCGCACCAGGTGCCGCTGGCTTCCGCCCGCGATACCGAGGCCCACTTCGAGGTCCTCAAGAACTGGCTCGAGTCCTACAAGCCGGAAGAGCTGTTCGACGCCAACGGCGCCGTGAAGGCCGACGTGACCGCCTTCATGCCGGAAGGCGAGCTGCGTATCGGTGCCAACCCGAACGCCAACGGCGGCGTGATCCGCAAGGATCTGGTCCTGCCTGAGCTCGACGCCTACGAGGTCAAGGAAGTCAAGGAGTTCGGCCACGGCTGGGGCCAGCTCGAGGCCACCCGTCGACTGGGCACCTACACCCGCGACATCATCAAGAACAACCCGGACGACTTCCGCATCTTCGGACCGGACGAGACCGCTTCCAACCGTCTGCAGGCCGCCTATGAGGTGACCAACAAGCAGTGGGATGCCGGCTACCTCTCCGAGCTGGTCGACGAGCACATGGCCGTCACCGGTCAGGTCACCGAGCAGCTGTCCGAGCATCAGATGGAAGGCTTCCTCGAGGCCTACCTGCTCACCGGCCGTCACGGCATCTGGAGCTCCTACGAGTCCTTCGTGCACGTGATCGACTCCATGCTCAACCAGCACGCCAAGTGGCTCGAGGCCACCGTCCGTGAGATCCCGTGGCGCAAGCCGATCTCCTCGATGAACCTGCTGGTCTCCTCGCACGTGTGGCGTCAGGATCACAACGGCTTCTCCCATCAGGATCCGGGTGTGACCTCCGTGCTGCTGAACAAGTGCTTCAACAACGACCACGTCATCGGCATCTACTTCCCGGTGGATTCCAACATGCTGCTGGCCGTCGCCGAGAAGTGCTACAAGTCCACCAACATGATCAACGCGATCATCGCCGGCAAGCAGCCGGCCGCCACCTGGCTGACCCTGGACGAGGCCCGTGAGGAGCTCGCCAAGGGTGCCGCCGAGTGGAAGTGGGCTTCCACCGCCGCCTCCAACGACGAAGCCGAGATCGTGCTTGCCTCCGCTGGCGATGTCCCCGCTCAGGAGATCATGGCCGCCGCCGACAAGCTCAACGAGCTGGGCATCAAGTTCAAGGTCGTCAACGTGGTGGATCTCATCAAGCTGCAGTCCGCCAAGGAGAACAACGAGGCCCTGTCCGACGAGGAGTTCGCTGAGATCTTCACCGCCGACAAGCCGGTCCTGTTCGCGTACCACTCCTACGCCCGCGACGTGCGAGGCCTGATCTACGATCGTCCGAACCACGACAACTTCAATGTCCACGGCTACGAGGAGCAGGGCTCCACCACCACGCCGTACGACATGGTTCGCGTGAACAACATCGATCGTTACGAACTGGTCGCCGAGGCTCTGCGTATGATCGACGCCGAGAAGTACGCCGCCAAGATCGACGAGCTTGAGGCCTTCCGTCAGGAAGCCTTCGAGTTCGCGGTCGAGAAGGGCTACGATCACCCGGATTACACCGACTGGGTGTACTCCGATGTGAAGACCGACAAGCAGGGTGCCGTCACCGCCACCGCCGCCACCGCCGGCGACAACGAGTGATTCACTCCCGCTGACTTCGGTTAAGCGATAGAAAAAGGCCTTCCGGATTATTCCGGAAGGCCTTTTTCTATGAACTGTGATGCATCACACACCGCAACTCGTGGCGACACCCAGCGTGCACGAGCAAGCGCGGTCTACAATGGCAAGTGGTGTGAGCAAAGCGGTCACACAGAAGTTCGCAACAGAGGAGACAAAACGTGAGTCTTACCAGCGTCACCATCATCAGCCCCGAAGCAGCCAACGGCCGCAACGTCGTCGCGCTCGGCGTCGTCAACGCCCTGGCCTCGGCCAAGAAGACCGGCGTGTTCCGTCCGGCCGTGTGCAAGAAGGAGACCTTCACCGACACGCTGCTCGCCGCCGCCAACGCGGGACAGTCCCGTGAGCAGGCCACCGGCGTGTGTCCGAAGCGCGCCCGCGCCGACAAGGACGGCTCCCGTGCGGATATCGTCGCCGCGTACGAGACCGCCGCGGCCGAGTCCGCCGCCGAGGCGATGGTGATCGTCGGCACCGACAAGTCCCCCATCAACGATCCCGACCTGTTCGCGTTCAACGCCGACGTGGCCGCCGATCTCAAGTCCCCCGTGTTCCTCGCCGTGTGCACCATCAACCGCACACCCGAGCAGGTCAAGGCCACCGTCGACGCCTGCGTCGCCACCGTCGAGAAGGCCGGCACCAAGGTGCTGGGCCTGTTCATCACCGGTGCCGAATCCGATCAGGTCGCCCCGCTCAAGGAAGCCCTCGCCGGCGACGTTCCGGTGTGGGTGATGCCGAAGGTCGATTTCGACGAGGAAGGCGCGGCCGAAAAGGCCTCCGCCGCGTTCGCCGAGAACGCGCCCGCCGCCGAGGTGCTCGCCGCCCTCGAAGCCGACTTCGAAGCCCCCCTCACCCCGTACGCCTTCCAGTACAGCCTGCTGGGCAAGGCCAAGGCTGACAAGAAGACCATCGTGCTGCCTGAAGGCGAAGAGGACCGCATCATCAAGGCCGCCGATTACCTGCTCGAACGCGATATCGTGAATCTGATCATCGTGGGCGATAAGGACGCCATCCTCGCCCGCGGCGCCGAACTCGGGCTGAACAGCCTCGACAAGGCCATCTTCCAGGCCATGGACGACGAAGAGGTGCTGCAGCCGATGGTCGCCAAGCTGTGCGAGCTGCGCGCCAAGAAGGGCATGACCGAGGAGCAGGCCCGCAAGACCCTGACCGACGCCAGCTACTTCGGCACCATGCTGGTGGTGCTCGGCAAGGCCGACGGCCTGGTCTCCGGCTCGATCAACTCCACCGCCAACACCGTGCGTCCCGCCCTGCAGGTCATCAAGACCAAGCCCGGCCAGTCGCTCGTCTCCGGCGCGTTCCTCATGTGCTTCAAGGACCATGTGGCCGTGTTCGCCGATTGCGCCATCAACCTCAACCCGAACGCCGAGCAGCTGGCCGACATCGCCATCCAGTCCGCCGAAACCGCCGCCGCGTTCGGCATCGAACCGAAGGTCGGCATGCTCTCCTACTCCACGCTCGGCTCCGGCAAGGGCCCGGATGTGGACATCGTCGAAGAGGCCACCGCCATCGTCAAGCAGAAGGCCCCCGAACTCGCCGTCGTCGGTTCCATCCAGTTCGACGCCGCCTGGTCCCCCACCGTCGCCGCCTCTAAGGCCAAGGGCAACGATGTGGCCGGCCATGTGAACGTGTTCGTGTTCCCCGACCTGTGCGCGGGCAACATCGGCTACAAGGCCGTGCAGCGTTCCTCCGGTGCCGTCGCCGTCGGCCCCGTGCTGCAGGGTCTCAACCGTCCGGTGAACGATCTGTCCCGTGGCGCCCTCGTCCAGGACATCATCAATACCGTCGCCCTGACCGCCATCGAAGCGCAGTAATACGTTGACCGTGGGTGGCGGAGCGTGTCGAGAGAAAGACACGCTCCGCCACCCACTCGAAACGTATGAAAAAGAAAGAAATGTAGTAAGCAAAGAGTAGTCTGGAACTTGGTAATCCGTGTTCCAGCGGAAATCACACATCACAATTGGAGGATGCCCACAATGGCGAAAACCGTCCTTGTCATCAATTCCGGCTCCAGCTCGATCAAGTACCAGCTGGTTGACCTCGAGACCGGCGAAGGTCTCGCTTCCGGCCTCGTCGAGAAGATCGGCGAACCGGTCGACGGCCACTACAAGCACGAGTACAACGGCGAGAAGCACGAGCTCGAAGAGCCGATCCACGATCACGAGCAGGGTCTCAAGCGCGTGCTTGGCTTCTTCGACGAGTACGGCCCGAGCCTGGGCGAGGCCGGCATCGTCGCCGTCGGCCATCGCGTGGTGCAGGGTGGCTCCATCTTCCCGAACCCGGCCCTCGTGACCGACAAGACCATCAACCAGGTCAAGGATCTGGCCGTGCTGGCCCCGCTGCACAACGGCCCTGAGGCCAAGGGCGCCGAGGTCATGCGCGCTCTCCTGCCCGAGGTTCCGCAGGTCTTCGTGTTCGATTCCTCCTTCTTCTTCCAGCTTCCCAAGGAAGCCAGCACCTACGCGCTGAACAAGGAGATCGCCGACCGCTACCACATCCGTCGCTACGGCGCCCACGGCACCTCCCACGAGTTCATCTCCTCCGTGGTGCCCGACATCGTCGGCAAGCCGGCCGAGGGCCTCAAGCAGATTGTGCTGCACATCGGCAACGGCGCTTCCGCCTCCGCCGAAATCTCCGGCAAGCCGGTTGAGACCTCCATGGGTCTGACCCCGCTCGAGGGCCTGATGATGGGCGGCCGCACCGGTGACATCGATCCGGCCGTGGTGTTCCACCTGATCCGCAACGCCCACATGAACGTGGACGAGCTCGATGCCCTGTTCAACAAGCGTTCCGGCATGATGGGCATGACCGGCTACGGCGATCTGCGCGAAGTTCATCGCGAGATCGAAGAAGGCAACGAGGACGCCAAGCTGGCCCTCGACGTCTACGTGCACCGCATCGTCGGCTACATCGGCAACTACACCGCCCAGATGGGTGGCGTTGACGTGATCACCTTCACCGCCGGCGTCGGCGAGAACGACGACATCGTGCGCGCCCGCGTGTGCGAGAAGCTCGCCCCGTTCGGTGTGAAGCTGGATCTGGAGAAGAATGCGACCCGTTCCAAGGAACCGCGCATCATCTCCACTCCGGATTCCTCCATCGTCATCGCCGTGATTCCGACCAACGAGGAGCTGGCCATCGCCCGCAAGTCCGCCGCCATCGCGGAAGCCGGCGAGGACACCTACGGCAACAAGATCGCCTGATCAGCCCACCGCTGATACACGCTGACCAACAGCAATAGGGAGGCCTCCCCCACTCTCACGAGTGCGGGAGGCCTCCCTATATGTCTTTCAGCTCGTTTCGCCTGTTCCCATCAAGGGGGAAAACGAGTTTGGTGTGTCGGCTTCGCCCAATCGAGGCGATTTCGCACACCAAACTCAAGAATCAATCGTTTTAAATGCGTGAGGCTCGACAGCCCGACACACCAAACTCGTTTTCCCGAGGTTGGCAGTGGTTTTTCAGCTCAGCAATGTGGTCCACATGCCCACGAAATCGGGCAGGGTTTTGCGCGTGGTGGCCACATCGCGAACTTCGATGCCGGGAATGCGCAGGCCCAGCATCGCGGCGAAGGTAGCCATACGATGATCGGCGTAGGTCTGCATAACCGCTCCGTGCAACGATTCGGCCGCGACCGGTGTGATTTCCAATCCCTGTTCCAGTTCGCGCGCGATGCCGCCCACGCGGGTGATCTCGTTGACCAACGCCTCCAAACGGTTGGTCTCATGGCCGCGCAGGTGGCCGATGCCGAGCATGCGCGTCGGCGCGTCCGCGAATACGAGAATCGCTGCCAGTGATGGCGCGATCTCCCCCGCCGCGGTCAGATCGAAATCTCCCAAACCATGGATCGCGCCAGTGGAGGTCACTTCGCAATACCGCACGTCATCCTCTTGAGGGAACGACACCTGCGCGCCCATGCGTTCGAGATATCCCGGCAGCAGGCCGCCCGGCTGCGTGGTTTCCTCGGGCCAATTCGGCACGCGCACGGTGCCTCCGGCGATCAGCGCCGCGCCGAGGAAGGGCGCCGCGTTCGACAGATCGGGTTCCACCACCACCGTGTGCGGCAGCTGCACCTCTCCGGGCGCGACCTTCCACACACGTGCGTTTTCATCAGCCTCGACCTGCACGCCGGATGAGGCCAGATCGGCCACCGTCATGCGGATATGAGGCAGGCTCGGCGTCTTCTCCCCCGTATGGTGCAGTTCCAAGCCGCCCGGCACGCGTGAGCCGACCAACAGCAGGCCGGAGATGAACTGCGAGGATCCGGACGAGTCGATGGACACGGTCCGGGCCGACTGCGCGCCAGATGTTTCAGACTTCACAGACGTGCCGTTCGGTGTGATGGTGAACGGCAGGCGTCCATGCTCGCCGTGATAGGTCACCTGTGCGCCCAATTGTTCCAAACCGTCCAGCACCGGCTGCATGGGGCGCGCGTACGCCTGCTCGTCGCCGTCGAAACGCACCGGGCCATCCGCGAACAGCGCCAGACCGGGCACGAAACGCATCACCGTGCCGGCCAGTCCGCAGAACACGTCGACGTCGCCGTGGAAGCGCCCCGTTTCGGGTGGCGTCACGCGCACGGTGGTCGGCTCGTCCGCGTCGGCCTCGCAACGCACGCCCAACGCTTCCAGGGCGGCGATCATCAGGTCGGTGTCTCGTGAACGCAGTAGACCGCGCAGGGTCACGGGGCGTGTGCCCAACGCCGCGAGAATGAGGTAGCGGTTCGAGAGGGATTTGCTGCCGGGAATGGTGACGATGGCCTGCAATGCGCGCGTGGGATGCGGAGCGGGCCACAGGTCGGCGGCGGTGTTGGGGGAAGTCTCGGTATTCGTCATCTCGCTATGATCCTCCGTCGTAAGTCGTAAGTCGTGCGGAAAACCCGCACTTACTCGCTCTTTTCCTGATATTTGTCACCCAACAGGGTATTCAGCTCCTGCAGCATCTCCATGGGGTTCACATTCTCCACGGCCTGTTGCAGATCGACTTGGAAATCGTTCAACGCGCCATATCCGGCGTCGAGGCCGATCAGTTGGTCCTCCAACTCGGCGAGTTCCAGATATTCGGCGCTGGCCGCCGTGGAGAAGTCGCCGATCGCGCGCATCTGGTTGATGATCTCGGTCATCTGATCCAGCGTCTGCACGGTGGTGGACGCGTATTCCTGCAGGACGGACGCTTCGGATTGCGTCAGCGTCTCCACATTCGACCGGCAGTTCGCGATATAGGTTTCGTATTGCTCGTAGTAATCCGCATCGCCCTCGACGACTGTGGGAGTCGCCACGCAGACCGCGGATGATTGCGCCAACGTGCCGGCGGAATCGGCGAGCGCGTTCATCAGTTTGACGTATTGCTTGGCTTGTCGTTGGAAGTTGGAGTAGGAGCTGGCCACTTCCTGATCGTTCATCGCGCGCAGGTCGGCGAAGTCGTCCACCTGTTCGTCAAAAGTCGCGACCGTTGTGGTCAGGTTTGTGGCGTCGACCGCAGAGGGGTCGATCTCGTTGCTGTACAGGAACGAATAGGCGTCGGTGAACGCGGCGGATGATTCCATATAGCTTTCGCTCATCGTGGTCGTCTGCTGCGACGCCTGCGCGTAATGCGACGCCCGTACGGAACTGAACGGCCGCACCACCATGAGGACCACCAACACCACAATCACCACGATGGCCGTGAGCACAGCGAGAATCTGCCCGTTCCATGGTTTCTTCGGCAAGGGCCTCGGCGCGACGAGTCGATCAAAAGACGCAGGATTGAGGGGATCGGCGAATAGTTCCTCAATATCCGCCTCGCTGATCAGCTCGTCCTGTCTGCCGTATCGCACATCACCCTCCCTGACTCGACACTCGCATACCTAAATTTTTAGGTGGTTTTCCTTGAAAACACGCCGTTATTCACTATAACGCATACTCCAAGAATCCACTGAGGTGTCGCAGCATGTGGATGGTGGACCGTCATCGGTCGGAGGCGATACGCGATTCGACGGCTTCGACGCCATCCGGCTCGTTGAGCCCGCCCTCCAAAGCCTGCGCGTGCAATAGCTGCGCTTGGACGCGGTCGGCCTCGATGGCGGCGATCTGCCGCGAGAACACGATGAACCAGCCGAGGAACAGCATGCCCGCCACAGCTTCGACGTTGGTGAGCGTGTCGTGCCCCATAATCATGTTGGTCCACAATGCCGCGCATACGAGCAGACTGAGGTCGGAGACCACGGCCATCGCCTTCGACAGACGCGGCGCCAGCCACGGCAGCAGCAGGAACAGCACCAGCATCAGCACGGGCAGTCCTTTGGCGAAGAAGTTATGGATCGTTTTATGCGGCGTGTATTGGAACGCGCCGATGCCGATGAACGCCAGGCCGGAGAGCGTGAGCAATACCGACAGGATGGCGATGCGCACGCGGAAATGCTTGATCTCCCAAACGGGTTTGCCGTCCGCGTCGCGGTGGTGGCGCTGATGCCACATGCGCTGCAGGCGTTCGGTGGTGATGAGTTCGGAGATGGCGAAGTAGCTGACGATGATCACGCAGGTGCCAGCGAGCATCAGCGTGGAGTTGAACATGCGCGCGGCGAAGGTGGTGCTGTCCCCCAGCCGGGAGAAATTCCAGTAGTACCATTCCGGATCGTCGGTGGTCAGTCCGGCCGTGCATACGCCGGAGATCACGAAGAACGGCAGCAGCGAGGCGATGGTTTTCGCGTTCATCAGCTCCGCCTGCACGAAGGTCATATAGCCGACCACGCCGGAGAATCCCGCGCAGGCGGCGGGCAGATAGCCTGCGAACATCGAAACGCCCATCATCCCGTTCACCGCGTTGATCAGCGCGAAGGACGAGAGGAAAATCGTCGACGCGTACACGACGGACAATGCAAGGATCTCGAACACTCGGCGGATCGGCGTGAGCCAGCCGTTCTTCAGACTCCAGGAATGCGACTGGCGCGCGTATCCGATGCAGAAGGAAATGACGCCGCAGGCCGCGACGATGCCCGAGCACACCATGAACCGACGTTGCGTGACCTGCCAGATGGCCGGCGCATAGGAGAGAAAGGCGTTCATCGCCGCATAGGATGCCACCGCACAGATCAGAAAGGAGATGAGTCCGGCGGTTTCGACGCGCTGATGACGACCCATACCTCCCCTTCCTTCCATACGTGACGGTGACGGTCGTCCATTGTACCCGTGTCCTCGTCCAAACATCCGCTACAATGGTTCCTTGTGCCGTACGTGGTATGGCGCAAACGGGCTGTGGCGCAGTTTGGTAGCGCGCCTGCTTTGGGAGCAGGATGTCGCAGGTTCAAATCCTGTCAGCCCGACCGAAAGGGCGGAATCTCAACGATTCCGCCCCTCTTTTTTCTCAGTTTTCGCAGTCGGACGCGCATCGTGCACATGCCCAACAACAAAAAGGCGAGTGAAACGGGCGGACCCGAATCACTCGCATTGGACGCTCAGCGCAGCGCGCAGCCTCGCAAACGCGGCTGTCCGCTCAGTAATTCTGCTTTTGCTCGGGCTTTTTGCTGCCCATAAGCATCAGGAAGCTGCGCGACTGCGCGGTGATCGCGAATCCGGCCTCATAGTTGAGTTCCGGCCCCTTGGGGTTGTTCGTGTCCACAATGAGCTTCCACTTGCGCCCATAACGTTCCTCCGGCAGTGTGAACTGGATCGGCTCGTAATGCGCGTTGAAGATGAGGATGAAGTCGTTGTCGACCATCCGGTTGCCGTACCAGTCGGTTTCGGGGATGTCCGAACCGTTGAGGTAGATCATCATCGACAGCGCATGCGTGTTCTGCCAGTCCTCGAGATCCATGATGGAGCCGGTGTGGTCGAACCATTCGACCTGCGGAATCATGTTGGAGTCGTCGCCGGGTTCGCGCCCGGAGAAGAAACGACGGCGGTGCAGCACGGGGTGGTCGAGACGCAGATGAATCAGCTTCGAAACGAAGTCGAACAGGTCCTTCTTGTCTTCCGTGGCGTTCCAGTCGGTCCACGAGATCTCGTTGTCCTGGCAGTAGGCGTTGTTGTTGCCCTGCTGGGTGCGCGCCACCTCGTCGCCGCCGCAGATCATGGGGATGCCCTGGCTGAACAGCAGCGTGGAGAACATGTTGCGCATCTGGCGGGCGCGCAGGTCGTTCACGTCATGGATGTTCGTCGGTCCTTCGACGCCGCAGTTCCACGAACGGTTGTTGCTTTCGCCGTCGCGGTTGCCTTCGCCGTTGGCCATATTGTGCTTGTCGTTGTAGCTCACCAGATCGTTCATGGTGAAGCCGTCGTGCGCGGTGATGAAGTTCACCGACGCGACCGGGCGGCGTCCGTTCATCTGGTACAAATCGGAGCTGCCCATCAGTCGGCTGGCGAACTCGGGCAGGGTGGAGGGCTGCGAGCGCCAGAAGTCGCGCACGGTGTCACGGTAGCGCCCGTTCCACTCCGACCAGCTAGAGGGGAAGCCGCCCACCTGGTAGCCGCCGGATCCCAGATCCCACGGTTCGGCGATGAGCTTGACGCGGCTCAGCACCGGATCCTGCTCGACGATGTCAAAGAAGGCGGAAAGCTTGTCGACCTCTTGGAACTGGCGGGCGAGCGTGGCGGCCAGATCGAAGCGGAAGCCGTCCACATGCATTTCCGTCACCCAGTAACGCAGGGAGTCGGTGATGAGCTGCAGGGCGTGCGGCGAGCGCATAAGCAGCGAGTTGCCGGTGCCGGTCGTGTCGAAGTAGTGGCGCTGGTCGCCTTCGACGAGACGGTAGTAGGACGAGTTGTCGATGCCGCGGAAGCTCAGGGTGGGGCCCATATGGTTGCCTTCGGCGGTGTGGTTGTACACCACGTCGAGGATGACCTCCATGCCGGCGCGATGGTAGGCCTTGACCATGGATTTGAACTCGTTGACCTGTTCGCCGCGCGCTCCGGAGCTGGAATAGGCGTTGTGCGGCGCGAAGAAGCCGATGGTGTTGTATCCCCAGTAGTTGCTCAGCCCCTTCTCCTGCAGGAAGGAGTCGTTGACGAACTGGTGGATGGGCATGAGTTCGATGGTGGTGACGCCCAGCCGCTTGAAATATTCGATGACGGACGGGTAGGCGAGGCCGGCGTAGGTGCCGCGGATGTCCGGCGGCACTTCGCGGTTCAGGTTGGTCATGCCGCGCACATGCGCCTCGTAAATCACGGAATCATGGTAGGGAATGCCGGGATGCTGGTCGTTGCCCCAGTCGAAGTAGGGGTTGACGACCACGGACTTCATCGTGTGCGCGGTGGAGTCCATGTCGTTCATCAGGCCGTCGTTGTCCGGATCGGAGAAATCGTAGGAGAACAGGCTTTCGTGGCCGTCGATGTTGCCTTCGATGGCTTTCGCGTACGGGTCGAGCAGCAGCTTGTTCGGGTTGCACCGGTGGCCGTGGGCGGGATCGTAGGGGCCGTAGACGCGATATCCGTAGCGCTGGCCCGGCTGGATGCCGGGAAGGTAATTATGCCAGACGTACGAGTTCTGTTCGGTCATTTCGATGCGGGTCTCGTTGTCGTGCTCGTCGAACAGGCATAGTTCGACTTTCTGCGCGACTTGGGAGAACAGAGCGAAATTCACTCCGGCGCCGTCGTAGCTGGCGCCGAGCGGATACATGGAGCCGGGTCTGATTTGCATTATTCCAGTATCGCACCTTCCTCGGCCGGGCGCGGCCGTTCGGGAATGTTGCGGGTGTCATATGAGTCGTCGGCGGCGTGCGCGGACGCGTCGCGCAGCCGACGTAGGGCTTCGTGTTGAATGGCGATCATGCCGTTGGATGAGGTGATGCGGGTGCCGCGCAGCTCGTCCCAGCTCACCCAGGACGATTCCACGTATTCGTCGCCGTCGAAATGCCGCTCCTCCTGACGCCATGCGCCCAGATGGAGCACCATGATGTGGGCCAGTTCGTCGGCCATGCCTTCGGACGAGTAGAACGAGCCCACGAGATCGACCCGCAGTTCGCGCTCGTCGGGCACCACGCCGGTCTCTTCGGCGAGTTCGCGCATCGCCGCGGCCATCGGCTCCTCACCGTCATCCATCAGTCCCGCGGGCAGCCCGTAGGCGAACAGGTCGCTGCCCGCACGGTATTCGCGTTCGAGCAGATAGCGGTCGGCGGCCGTGTCATGCACCAGCAGGACCACGCAGGGCGCGTGCCGCATCACCTGCCGGCGGATCATATGCCGCCCGCCGCGCCGGTCGGCCAATGCGATGGTCATGTCGTCCACGCGGAACACCGCACCTCGGTAGACGGTTTCGCTGGATTCCACCACCGCGGGGACCGTCATGTCGATGCCGTCAAGCGCTCCCCCGTCGGCCGTCTGCTGCGTGCGGGTGGGATCGTTCGTCGTCGCTGTCATGATCGGAGCCTCTTCCGGACTAGTTCAGCGCGCCGCCGTCCGCGGTGATGACGCGGGTCCACGGGTCGGTGTTGTCGCGCAGCCAGTTGGTTTCGACCGTACCACCGGTCGCCTGCGCGATGGCGGCGGGCACGTCGTCGATGGCGTAGTGGAACCACATCGATTCGATGGCCGCATGCGGGGTGTTGATGAACATCGGGCGCACATGCGCGTCGCCCTGCCCCAAGGCGACGCCCTGACCGCGCATGCGGGCCTCGTAGCGCGCCTGTTCGATGGCGTCGGTGACGGGATGGTGGCGAAGGTCGCTGGTCACATACACGTCGACGCCGGCGGCCCGCACTTCATCGAACAGCGAGTCTCCGGAGCCGGGAAGCACGGCCACGGTGTTCACGGGCGCGTCGTCATCGCCGCAGATTTGGATGCCGTACGCGGTGCGCATGGGTAGCGCTTCGAACACGCGCTGGGCGAACCTACGCAGCGTCATCGGCTCGGCAAGCCTGCCGACGCGGCCCAATCCGACGGGATGCTCGGATGCGGGATCGCTGATGGGCACCAGCGGACGCTGGTCGACCAGACCGAACAGGTCGGCGGCGGCCTGGCCCACACCGCGATGGGCGGCGTCGGCATTGGTGTGCCCCACCCACAGCGCGCAGCCGTTGGTGTTCAACGTGCGCACGATCTCGCCGCGGAATCCCAGTCCGGACACTTCGTGCACCGAACGGAAGAACAGCGGGTGATGGGTGATCAGCAGGTCGGCCTGCCATTCGACGGCCTGTTCGACGATGGCCCAAGTGGGATCGGCGGCGAAGGCGATGCGATGCACCTCGCGCGTCAGATCGCCCACGATCAGACCGGGCTCGTCCCACTCTTCGGCGTAGCGCAGCGGATACAGCGTTTCCAGCACGTCGACGACTTGCTTGAGGTTCGGCATAAGGTCCTCCTTTGACGAATAATCGACGTCGTCTCCGTCCCGCGAGCCTTTTCTTAAAAAGGCACGGAACGGAGACGAAGGCGGTTAGTGCGCAGCGAGCTGCCAGTCGGCACCGACGCCCGTCGAAACATCCAATGGCACGGCCAGTTCCACCGCGTGCTCCATGGCGTCGCTAATCAGGTGGGAGACCTGCTCGCTTTCCCCGGGCGCGATCTCCACCACAAGTTCGTCGTGGATCTGCAGGATGACGCGGCTGGCGAGGTTATGCTCACGCAGGGCGTGGTCGGCGCGAATCATGGCGATTTTCATGATGTCCGCGGCGGAGCCTTGGATGGGCGCGTTCAGGGCGGCGCGTTCGGCGGCCTCGCGGGCGGTGCGGTTCAGCGCGGTCAACGCGGGGAAATAGCGCCTGCGGCCGAACATCGTCTCCGTATAGCCCTTGTCGCGGGCGGTGTCCACCAGGGTTTCCAGATAGTCGTGCACTTTGCCGAAGGTCGCGAAATACTTCTCCTTCAGCACGTCCGCCTCGCTGGGGCGGATATGCAACTGCTGGGAGAGGCCGTAGGTGCTCAGACCGTAGGCCAGACCGTAGCTCATCGCCTTCACGTGGCTGCGCTGGTCGGCGCTGATCGATTCCATCGGCACCGCGTAGACGAGGCTCGCCACGTATTTATGGAAGTCCGCGCCGGATTTGAACGCTTCGATCAGCGACTCGTCGCCGGAAAGATGCGCCATGATGCGCAACTCCACCTGCGAATAGTCACAGCTCATCAGCGACTCGTAACCTTCGCCGGGCACGAAGGCGGAACGGATCTCACGGCCTGCGGCGTTGCGGTTGGGGATGTTCTGCAGATTCGGATCCACGGAACTCAACCGGCCCGTCGCCGCCACCGTCTGTTCGAAGGTGGTGTGGATGCGTCCGTCCTTGCGGTTCGTCGCGTCGATCAGCGTGGCGACGATCTGCTTGAGCTTGTTGGTTTCGCGATGCCTCAGCAGCGCGCCGAGGAATCCGCTGGCCCGCTCGTCGCCCTCGTTCGAGGACTTGACGTACAGTTCCTGCAGCACGGCCGCGTTGGTCGTGTACGAGCCGGATTTGGTGCGTTTGGTGGGTTTGAGCTCCAAATCCTCGTACAGCACCTTCGCCAGCTGCTTGGGGCTTTGCAGGTTCACCCGCGTGCCGGCGCAATCCCAAGCGATCTCCTGCGCCTGGTTCGCCTCGGCCGAGAACTGCTCGTGCATGTCGGTCAGGCGGGCGATGTCCACCGTGGCGCCGAGTTCCTCCATACGCTGCAGCACCCGCGAGACGGGAATCTCCAGCGCCTCCATCAGCCCATACTGCTCGCGTTCGTCCAAACGGGGCGCCAGGGTCGCCGCCAGGTCGCGCACCAACGCGAGGTGGGTGAGCAGACGGTTGTCGGAGCGCGACTCGTCCGTGCTGGGATCGTCGCCGAAATCCAACTCGCCTTGGGTGGCCTCCTCATGCTGCTCCACGGTGAAGTCGAGGAAGCGCGCGGCGGCATGTTCCAACGTGTCGGCGTGGAAGTCGGGAAGGATGAGATATCCGGCCAGTTTGGTGTCCAGCAACGGATCGCCCATGTTCAGTCCCGCGGCATGCAGCAGATGCAGCTGCTCTTTGAAACCATGGACCACCGTGGATGAGTGCACCGCGTCAAGCAGGTTCTGGATGGGCTCAAGAAGCTCGCCGTCGCATGGCAGGTCGATGATCGCGGCCTGGTCGCCGCGCATCAGCAGCAATGTATCGGCCGTGACATCGCCGGGTTTCGCAGTGCCTTCGACGTGCAGAGTCCATGAATGCTCCAACGCGCCGTTGCAGCGGGTGGACAGGTCGGGCACGCCGAGACGCGCGATATCCACGGGCTGGTCATCACTGGGTTCGACCGCTTCGGTGACGTCGACGCCGCGCGCTTTCTCCCATGCGACGAATTCGGCGGCAGTGGATACGTGCGTGCCTTGCGCCAGCTTCGGACCCTCATCGGATTCGGCCGCGGGCGCGGCGGAGGCGGCAGTCGACGTGACTCCCCCGTTGAAGGTTCGCAGCACCTTGTTTTTGGTGCGGATGCCGAACTGCATCTCTTTGAACAGCGACTCCACCTGCGCGGCGTCGACGGTACCGAAAAGCAGGTCGTCGACGGTCAGGCCCAGGTCGATGTCGCGCACCAGCGCGTTCACCTTGCGGTTGAGCAGCACCTGGTCGATGTGGCCACGCAGGGCCTCGCCCTTCTTGCCGCCGATCTCGTCGGCGTGCGCGATGATCTCGTCGAGGGAACCGTATTGGTTGATCCATTTGGCCGCGAACCCGTCGCCCACGCCCGGCACTCCGGGAATATTGTCGGCGGTTTCGCCGCGCAATGCCGCCAAATCGGGGTATTGACTCGGCGTCACCTTGTATTTCTCGACCACGGCCTCAGGCGTCATACGCTTGAGGTCTTTGAAATGATGGCCGGGATACAGCACGGTGATATGCTCGTCGACCAGCTGGAAGGCGTCGCGGTCACCGGAGAGCACCAGAGTGCGGTATCCGGACTGCTCGCCCATGGTGGCGAGCGTGCCGATCACATCATCGCCCTCATAGCCGGGACGCTCGATGTAGGTGACGCCCAACGCGGTGAGCATGCGCTGAATCAGCGGAAGCTGGCTGAGCAGCTCCTCCGGCGCGGCCTCGCGGGTGCCTTTGTATTGGGGCAGCATATCGTTGCGGAATGTGCCGCCCTTCACGTCGAACGCGACGGCCAGATGGTCGGGCTTCTCAGCCTCGACCACCTGGGAGAGCATGGTCGCGAAACCCCATACCGCATTGGTCGGCTGGCCGGAGTCTGTGGTGAAATTCTCGGCCGGCAGACCGTAGAAGGCGCGGAACGCCAGGGAGTGACCGTCTACGACAAGCAGCGTGCCCCGGTATTCGCCGTCGGGGATCGTCAAATCAGCGCTCATCCTCGTCTGCCGCCGGCTTGGGATCACCGTACTTGGCGATGATGGCCTGGGCGAGACGCTTCTTCGGGATGCGCTGGTCCATGGAGGTCTTCTGAATCCAGCGGAAGGCGCCCTGCTCGGAGAAGTCGGCCTTGTCCATCAGCAGGCCCTTGGCGCGGTCGACGAGCTTGCGCTCCTCCAGCGTCTCCTCGGCCTTCTTGAGCTTCTCTTCGACTTCGCGAAGCTGCTGCTCGGCCTCCTTGAGCTGGCGTTCGCCGCGCTCGACGTTGTCGAGAAGGTCGTTGATCTCGGCGAAACGGCCGATGGCGACCTCCATGGCGGGAAGCAGCTTGGATTCCTCATACGGCTTGGTCACGTAGGCCATGGCGCCCGCGCCGGTGGCCTTCTTCACCAGATCGGTCTGGGAGAAGGCGGTCAGCATCACCACGGGGGCGATGTTCTCGTCGCAGATCACTCCGGCTGCGGCGATGCCGTCCATACGGGGCATCTTCACATCCATGCACACCACGTCCGGGCGGAACTTGCGCGTCAGTTCGACGGCTTCCTCACCGTTGGCAGCCTGTCCGACGACCTCATAGCCGTTGTCCTCGAGCATGGCGACCAGATCCATACGGTTCACGGCCTCGTCTTCGGCCACGACCACGGTATGAGCGCCGCTGCCGGAGGCGACGACGGGCTCGCTGTCCTGGCGTGCGGCCTCCTGAAGCTCCTCGCTGGTGAGCACCTCGTCCAGCGCCATATCCGCTTCGTCAGACTTCTTCCTTGCAGTCATACCTTACCCTTTCCAAATCAGTACTTGCATGATGATACCAACTGTGCTGTACTCGCCGCCGCTGTGTCGCGCGCGTGGGCGAACTAATCGTCCAGATGGTCGATGATACCCAGTTTCAGACGCATGATCGCGACCACGGACTTGGCGTCGGCGATGGTGCCGTTGATCGCCATCTGATAGGCGTCGTCGATGCTGACCAAGCGCACGTCCGAACGGGGCGTCTCCGGCCCGATCTGCGTGCGCGACACGGGCTTGAGGTCGGTGGCGAAGAACACCGACGTGTGCTGAGTGGAATAGCCGGGCGTGTTCATGAAGCGGGCGAACTGCGTGAGCTTGCCGGCCTCGTATCCCGCCTCCTCGGCCAGTTTGCGCGCGGCGACCTCCATCGGCCGTTCGCTGGGCAGGTTGGCGTGTCCGGCGGGAATCTCCAAGGTCCAGCGGTGGTTCGCGAGACGGTACTGTTCCACCAGCGGAATCATCCCGTCCTCGGTGAGCGCGATCACCGCCACGGTCTCGCCGTTGTTCTCACGGATGAAGAAGCGTTCGAAGGAGCCTATCTGGTTGGATTCGTAGGTGACGTGGTCCACGTCGAAATAATGGGTCTCGATGATCTGCTTGCGCGAGATCTCCTTGACCGGCGACGGACGCCACGGATCGAATCTGCGATAGGTATCGTTACTCATGTTGCCTCCTTCTGGCTCACATACCTGCGCTCCATTGTAGTTCGCGGCCGCGGGACCCGCGCGGGTTTCGCCCAAGCGATTCGCGACGCGCGTGATGGCTCTGCCGGTTTTGCGATTCCATGATTTGGTGTATGCTTTCCATTCGTGTGATACGCCCCTGTATCCCAATTGGTAGAGGAAGCAGCCTCAAAATCTGCGCAGTGTGGGTTCGAGTCCCACCGGGGGCACCACCCAATCGTCCGGCATCACGAAGCATCGTGGCCGGACGTTTTTGATTCCACGCTTCCGTCGTCCATCATCCTGCGGATCAGTCGGCTCGACAAGAAACCTCACCGTGCTGGATGCAACCAAAGATGCATCTTCATGACTTCTAAGTTCCCTCATCCTCTTAAACGTGCCGTCATCCACCATCGCAGCTGGAGTAGTGCCAAAGTAATTGGCTAGTCGTTGTATATCGATTGCCCGCCACGGAATTACCCCAGACATCTTGCCCTGTATGGACTGACGAGTCAGTTTTAACGGCTCCCCTAGTGAGCTTTTAGGCTTCCCACCTAGAAACAAGGAAGCGTTGTAAGCAATGACCAGATCCAAATATGAGTCATCGTTTTCGTCTGTTTGCAGCAGCAGTTCATATGGAGTACTCATCGCGCCTCATTCCGTTTGTCAAGAAGAATGATGCAATAGTACTCATTCAATTTGCGTTCGGTCAAATCGAATGCTATTCTGTCAGGTATGACTTTACAAACGCAAAGTAAATCGCCCCTGTCCCCCATGAAGAGGTGGTGTCTTACAACAGGCACCTCCTATCGTGAGCTGGCTGCGTTGCTTGGTCAGGCGACTTCCACTGTCTGCGACAAGGTCAATCGTCGCGTCGAGTGGCAGAACCGCGATTACGTGCTGCTGCGTAAGGAACTGGGTTTGACATACGACTTCATCCAGGAGGTCGATGCCGATGATGTTGAACGGGTGTTGGCTTCGGCCTCACATAACGAGATTGAGAGGTGCCTGACCAACCACTAACGAATTCCTCTGTTTACCTATTAATAAGAATGCCGGCCCGGTGTTGGAGCACCGGAACCGGCTGTGTAATAACAATCCGAGCCTTGAGGTCTCCCATCCTGCCAGATTCGATGACCTTTACGGCTCTGCATTGCGAAGGAGTGTCATCACACATGTTCGACTTTACCAACCGCCCATGCGCTTGTCCTGCGCTATCTGCTGTTTTCCATTTTAAAAGCACTGTTTTCCGTTTTGGGCGGACAATTGTTTTTTCTCGCCATGGTCGCGATGCGTTCCCCGATCGGGCGGCCTGCATGTTCTCGCATCCAGCGAACGGAGGTCGGCGATGAAAACGAAGTGCGTCGCGTTCACGGTTCCCGCTTTGATCGTGTGTCTTACGATCTGTCTGTCCGAATCGTTCTGGTGGCTGGCTGCCGCTACCGTCCTGGCTTTCGTCCAGGTGCTGTTGCTGCCCTCGGATGAGGAGTTCGAGGCCATGACGCATCGCGAACCCCGCGTGGTGTCGTCGCATCCGGTGGAGGCGTGAGATGGTTTGGATTTTAACAGGGGTCACGATCATCGTCATCGGCCAGCTTTTCAATCTCGCCTTATGTCAATCAGCGAAGAGGGGCGATGAAATCGACCGCGCTGTTTTTCGTCATGAAGACGAGGAGGACCGTCAATGAGCAGGAAAGAATTCGATGCGCGGCAGCTGCGGTACCTGCGGAGGCTGTCGGCTGTGGAATCGGTGACCGCCACCAAAATCAGGTATTCTCGCGCTTTCCAGCTTGACTGCATGCGTCGTTATATCCTCGGCGATCATCCCACCGCCATTTTCCGTGATGCCGGTTTGGATCCTTCGATTATCGGCTACAAGCGCATCGAACGCTGCATCGCCCGATGGCGTCAGGACCCCGACATCATGACATCGGTTCGCGCCGGCGATAGCGCCGATCTCGAATCCGATTGCGACATGCGTCTGGACGATGGCGAGCCGCTGCCGGCTCATTCCGATGATGGTTTCGTGCCGATGCATGTGTTCGAGGCGCATCTTAGCCGTGTGAACCGGCTTGAGCATTGCGTCGATGATTTGCAGAAGCAGCTAGCGGAGGTGGCGAAGTGAAACCGCTGACGTTGAAGAGGGCCGACCGACTGTTGATATTGCGTAGTCCGTCGGACGGCTCGCAGGATCTGTACGTGTCCACAATGATTGGCATGCCTTTGCCTCGTGTGCCACTCGAACGGGACCGGTTGCGTGCCTCCGTCATGATTGCCGCCAAGAGGAGGCGATCATGAGCAATATTGCGTTGAGCTGGGCGTACAAGTGCCATGTGGGCAACGCGGCCGCCAAGGCCGTACTCATCTATCTGGCCGACCGCGCCTCTGACGACGGGACCGGCGCGTTTCCCAAGATTGACACGATCGCGAAGGTGACTGAGTTTTCCGAGTCGAGCGTGCGGAAAAGCCTACGCCTCCTCCAGGAGCGTGGATTCATCCGCAAAGGCGACCAACGATACGCGCGCATCGGCAAAGGCGGACGCGACCGACTGCCCCAGTACTGTCAGGTCGTGTGGGACCTTAATGTTGGCTCCGATCCGACCACCCTGGCATGGATCGAAAACACCCATGCCAGCGAGTACGATTCCACCACAATGAGTGTCCAGCCTGACCCGGATGCTGCTCGACTGCCCGATAACGACGAAGCCAGGGAGCTTGATCCCGACGCAAAGTCGGAGAACCGCGAAAATAAGCCATTCCCCAGCTCTACACCACGTACAGTGCTGGAAAAAGAAGAGGAGGACACCCATACTCCAGCACTGCATGAGGTACAGACCCAGTCCTGTACCACGTACAGTGCCAGCTCTGCACCACGTACAGTGCTGTATATAAAGGAAGAAACCCAACAGGCTAACCCTCCAAGTAAACCTCTCCCCTCTGCCACTACGTGGCATCTCCCCGACGGGGAGACCGACGGTGATGATGACGATGGATGGCAGGAATACCTCGCCGAAATCGAGGACGGACCGGACGCAACCAGTGGTCTTGCCGAGTCCGGTGTCGTCGCCGACGACCTGCTGCGCAAGCTGCGCGGTATCCGCGCCGACGCGGGACTGACCACGCCCGAGCCGACCGGCCGCGACCGCAAGGCCGTCCTCGCCCTGCACCGTCGCTTGCAAGCCCTGCACGCTCCGCTGGATGCTTTCGGCCTGATCGTCGCCACATTGGAATGGGCCATCGGCCGTGATTGGTGGGCCAGGCGGATCCGCACCGGCCGTCAATTGGCTCGATTGTGGGACGAGCTTGAGGACGACCGTGCCATCGAGCAGCGCGCCGTCGCACGCCACACATCGGTCAGGCCCGCCGAGGAGCCGGACGCCCAGCACCTCCACGCCACCGGCTGCGTGCATGTGCGCCGGCTGCTTGACTGCGGTCGCGCCGTCGATGCCGACCCTGACTCGACCCGACGCCACGCCCACGCTGATCAGGTCCTCGCATGGCTGGACGCGGGCGACGACGACGCGGCGATCGTGGCCCGTCTCGCCGACCTGCTGCGTGAGGAGCGCGAACGACACGAGCGGGACATGACGGAACTCGCCCGCCAACGCAAGCTGAACGGTGGGCATATGTTCGCCGGCGCGCGCGAACGAGTGGGGGTGATGTCATGAGCGAGACGATTGATGACACCATGCGGTTCGTGCGGACGGCTCCGCTGTTGGGTGGTCGGAACCGGCGGCCGGAATGCGAGGGCTTCCCGGCGAATTGGGCCGATTTGGTTTGGGGATTGGACGACGAGGCGGATCAGCAGGCCCGGCGCGAGGCCATGCGCTTCGGCGCTATGGTCTGCCGCGAGTGCCCGGTCCGCATCGAGTGCCTGGCTTCGGCAATCGTGCAGCGGGAAAGGTCCACACTCAAGGGCGGATTGTCCTGGACGACGCGCAAGCGTATCGCGCATCTGGCCGAGAAGGCCGGCGTGCCCTTGCAGGATAATGACCTGCCGGCCAAGCAACGATACGTGCTGCTGATGCGATGGCTCGCCTCGCATCCTCATGCCGAAGATCAGGCGCGCCGTCAGGAGAACGAGCAGCGGACCAATCGGCGGCGTAGAACATCGCGGCCACGGATCAAGACGCTTCCCAGGGTCTCCCCCGGCGTCGGACAATCCGCGCTGTTCGACTGACAGCAGGCAATCAAGCAAGCAGGAATGCAGACATTCAGACTTTCAAGAAAGCAGGAGAACATGAGAATCGCTATCGCGAACGCGAAGGGCGGTGTGGCGAAGACCACGACCGCGATTTATCTGGCTTCCACGATCGCCCATCGGGGCGGTCTTGTCGAGGTGTGGGACGCGGATCCGCAATCGTCGGCGAGTCTGTGGGCGGACGCAGCGGCCGACGCGGGCGACCCGCTGCCGTATCAGGTGCTGCCCGCGAATCTGAGCACCATGCGTCGTCTCGCTTCGGCGTCGGTCGATGACGGCCGGTGGTCCATCATCGATTGCCCTCCCCAGGGCAAGTTGCTGGAGGCTGCGGTGAGGTCAGTCGATTTCGTGATCGTGCCGACATCGGACAGTCCGATGGACTTGCAGCAGGCGTGGGCGACATTGGATGAGGTGTTGAAGAACACTCCGGCATCCGTGCTGGTCGTGCGCGCGCAATGCAACACCCGCGCCTTCCGGGACACGATGGACGCGTTGGAGGAATCGGACTCGCCCCGTTTCGAGACCGTCATCCGTTTCCGCCAGGAGATCAAGAAGGGACTCGGCTCGAATCCCGGCGACAAGCTCTACGAGTACCGCGACCTGCTCACCGAGATTGATAAGGAGTTGCGATGAAGGGCAATTACTCGCCTTTGCGACGTGACCGCGCGTCCATCGGGGCCGCCTTCGGAGGCTCCGGCCAGCAGTCGCATGGAGACAAGGTCATGTTGAGTCTCAGGGTCCCGTCCGACCTCAAGATGCGGTTTAAGACCGAAGCCGTCTCACGAGGCAGGAGTATGGAGGAATGCCTGGTGGATGCCCTCGAACAGTGGTTGGGAGGCGATCATGAGTGATGATCGTTTCGAGCGGATGCTGGAGCGCGTGCGTCGTTTGCTTGCTTTAGCGGAGGATCCCGCCAGCAGTGACAGCGAGGCCGAAGTGGCCTACGAGCGCGCTCAGAAGCTGATGCAGGAGCATGCCATCGAGTCGTGGCGTCTGCGGCATGTCGGTGAGCCGGTGGAGCGGATCAGCGAGAAGTGCGTGCCGGTCGATGCGAGTCCGGTCAATCGGTACAAGGCCGCTTTGGCGAAGATCATCGCGGAGGCGAACCAATGCGATGCGTTCTGTTCGGCCTACACGTCGCGTAATCATCGCGATGTGATCACGAGCGTCACGTTCGTCGGGACGCCCGGGAACATCGAGAAGTCCGTGCTGCTCTGGCAGAGCATGGAGCTGCGCCGTGCGGCGCATTGGCGTATCGCGCTCAGCCGGGAACGCGCGCGCATCGCGGCGAACATCGAGAAGGAGCTGTCTCCATCCCATTTGGCGCTTATGGAACGCATGGGGGCGTCTCCCGCACGTTACGCTCGGGAGCGCTGCGCCGAAGCCCCGTTCCGCAACGGCTTCTACCTCGGTTTCTGCCAGCGCATCGAAGCCCGTTTCGCCGCGCTCGGCCGAGATATGGAATCCGTGGGCAGCGATCTCATGCTTTCCCACCGCAACGCCATCTCGGACTATATGGCCGGCCATGATCTCAAAACCATGCAGTGCCCGGCGTTGACGGTCAGCCATGACGGGGTGCGCGCGGGACGCGAGGATGCCGATATGACCAGTATCGGTTTGGCCGAAACGGAAGCGGAAAGGAGCAGGTATGAGATCCACGCATAGAGGACGCAGGCAGTCATTAATGAATGCTTGAAATCCAGCGGTCATTATTTCAAGAAATCAGGAAGTCGAAGCCCGCATCTCCGTCCATATGGATAAGGTGCATATATATAAGGAGTGAATCATGTCGGAGAACACGAACAAGAGCACGAACGATAGGCCCGAATCGACGGTTGAGGATATGACCGCCGGCCTCATCGCGCACGATCAGGTTGATGAGGTCACAGCCGAGGCCGAGGCGTTGGCCAACGCTGACGCGGACAAATCGGAACACTCGAAGCGGAAGCGCAAAAGGATGATCGCGTTCGCTGTGATTGTGGCGGTCATCGTCCTCGCCGTCGGCGGCGCGATCGGATGGCTGGCGTGGTCGAACGCACGATTGGACGCGGCCAAAACCGCGTGTGCGACCGCGAGCGAAACCGTGAGCGAGGCGAAACAGTCATATGCCGCTTTGCTGGAAGGCGACGCGGCGGACGCGGCCGCGATCACCACTGACATGGTGGCTGACCCGGACACGCTGGACGCACTGACCGAAGCGATGGACGAACAGGCTCCCGACCACGCGGAATGCGAGGCCGAAGACACGGCGGGTCTGACCGCCGCAACCGACGATATGGACGAGGCGACGACCTGGTATCGGACGCATACCAAGAGTCTGACCGCCGTCATAAAGTCCGTCACCGATTCACGAGATACGAAGACGCTCCAGACCGCGAAGGACGCGCTCAATTCAAAAATCAATGAGGCGCGGGCGCTGCTCACGTCGAGTGACGGCAACGTGGCCGACAATGCGACCCGCGAATCGTTGACCACGGCCATCGACGAGGCATCCGCCATCGACGGCGACGATCCGACCATATACGACGAGTCGCGCGCGAAGCTGGAGGCCGCGATGCAGACGGTGAACGATTCCGTCACGGCAAAGAGCGAGGCCGACGCCCAAGCCGCCGCCGAAGCAGCGGCCGCCGCTCAAGCGCAACAGTCCTACACGCCCTCGTATTCGTATTCAGGCGGTACCGGCACTTACGGATACACCGGTACCGGCTCCAACGGAGGATCCAGTTCCAGTTCGAGCAGCGGATCATCATCAGGAAGTTCTTTCGGTGGTGGTTCCAGCACCAGAGTTCCCGGCTGGCAAGGCACCGGCACCGTCTCTCCTGACGTGGCCGGCTGACTCAACGAATAATGCTCATGTCACCTTGACGTGAGCATTATTTTTTGCACATGTCCGCCCAAAAACAGCTGACCTATCACTGAGACTGGATATTGCGGGTCGCCCGTGGGACGCCTTCGGGGAAAAAACGACTCGCGCCTTTTCGCTCATACCATGTATGGGACGGCCGGTTTCATCTCGATTCCGGCCAGTCCTGTACAGATGAAGCGAGGAGGCTGGAATTAGCGAAAAAGGTTGATATGACTTTTTTGAACAAGTGCCGTAAGGCGTGCGCTACGATCGCATCCATTGCGGTCCTGGCTGGCGGACTGGCAGCAGGCACCGCGACAGCCTATGCATCAGGAGGCGGCGGCAACGCAGGCGGAGGAATCCCGACCGGCGGTGGCGGTTTTTTCCTGTCATGGCGATATCAAGACAATAACGACGGCGGATTCGGATCAGCTACGGACACCAACAGTGTGCGCAAAGCCCTCGAAATGGACTGGACTCGCATCGAAGGCAGTGCCGACGCTTGGATCAACGAAGCCCTGAACGAAGCGAACTCTAATTGTGTCGCCCGTTTCAATGAAGCCCATCCAGGAGAAACAGCGAACTGTCGTGTCGTGGCAGTCGGAGCGATTGGCACGTCATCTCGCCAGTTCGGATATGTGGCTGGCGCATCTCATAGCATCTGGATGGACGCTTGGAATCAGACCGTGCAGGGCGGCCCCTACTACAACAATGGGAAATCGTACAGCACGAGTGACATCTTTACCGATCAGCCAGGCATGAGCGTTGATATCATTGCAGACCAATATGCACCTGACTTTGTCAACGGCGCATCAACTGGTTCCCTTGTCGTCATTGCCCTGAATCAGTACGAGCCTGCGGATCCGTCCTATGATTTGAGCATTTCGACGCAGGCGTCGGGGACGACGACTAAGGCCGGTGACACCGGTGATGTGTCGGACACGATCAGCCTTTCCAACGGCGGGGCCAACACCGTGGAGAACGTGAGCGGCACCGCGACGCTGCATTGGCGTGGCGTCGACGGGTCCACACGCACCGCGTCGAAGAGCTTCACCGCGTCGAACACCGGCAGTACCCAAGTGTCTTTCGGTTATCGTGATGTGGATTCGTCGTGGGAATCGTGGCCGGCGGGATCGTTCTGGTTCGATGTCGATGTGCCGAAGCAGGGCAACATGGCCGCCGCTGCGAGCCATGCGGGCGAGCAGGACGCAAAGGAGTCCTGGAGCGCGTCGAACGAGCCGCCGACCAAGACTCTGACGAACGCTGCGGGCGAGACCGTGACCGACGATAATGATTCGATTGTGTCCGGCTCGTTGTACACCGCGCACATCAGCGCGCATTCCTCTGCTTCGTCGCAGTTCTGGATTTACGACACCATCGAGACCAAGGACGTGGTGATCGGCGGCATCGATGCGGATGATCTGAGCAAGGTCACCGTGACCGACGCCTCCGGCAATGTGGTCGCCGCCGACATCAGCATCGATGACAGCCAGGAGGGCAAGCGTGTGGTCAAGGCCCACGTCACCAACCCGCATTCCGGCGTCTACACGTTGAATATTCCTCAGAGCGCGAAGCCGACCGGTTCGGACTACACCATCTCCGATGGTTCGATCGCGTGCTGGACGGGTGACAATGGCATGGGTTCGCTGGCCGATTGCCAGACCGGCAACAGCGACGAGGTGGGCAAGGTCACCCCTCAGCCCGACAAGGTGTGGGTTCTGGACGAGGAAGGCGCGCTTGAGGCCGCCGACCCAGACCACACCAACCAGGAGGGCGTCGATACGAAGACGTTCCTTGTGGGTGACAAGATCGCGGTCGTGGTCAACGGCACGTTGCCCGCGCACCTGCTCAATCCTCTCGCTTCCTATTCCATCACGGATGATCTGACGGGTTCGACCGAGTGGATCGATTGGCAGTCCGGCAAGGTGTTCGTGGACGGCGAGGACGTGACCGATCAGTTCGACATCGTGATCGATCAGGGCGCGAGGACCGCTACCGCCACGGCGAAGGCCTCCTACATCGCCGCGACGATGTTCAAGACCTCGGAATCCGAGGTGAAGTTCTATCTTGAGGGCGTCATCAAGGCCGGCGCGACGGCGGGCAAGAAGATCCAGCTCACGAACGTCGCCTCCGAGACCTGGAACAACGAAACCATCGAGACCAACGAACCTCCCGTGTTCGTGTGGACGCCGAACCCGGACAAGGCGTGGGTCAAGCTCGACTCCGACGGCGACTGGGTGACGGTGACCGATCCGACGAAGAGCGACATGGTTGGTGCCGATAACGACTACTTCCGCTTGGGCGACCGAGTGGCGGCGGTCATCAACGGCACGCTGCCGACCGGCTTGGGCCGTGTCCCCGAGATCAGCTTCTCGGACGACTATTCGGCCGTCGATTCGATCCTCGATCTGGACGCCGACAACATCCGTGTCTATGAGCAGGACGCCTCCACCTCGGAGACCTCCAGCATCGACGGCATCAACAAGACCGGCACGGATGTCACCGACCGCTTCGACATCACGACGGATGGTACCAAGGTGACCGTCAACGCGCACGACGACTACGAGGCCGAACAGAAGGATCTCGCGGTTGCGAAGCAGATCACCGTGCTGGTGACCTTCGACGTGCAGTTCGACACCACCGAACTGCTCGAAAGCTACGGCAAGGAGCAGGGTGACGAGCTGAATACCTGCGTTGACCCGAGCGGCGCGGATCTCGACAATGTCGGCTCCCAGACCGTGGGCGGCTCCACCGTGGACACCAACAGCCCGAAGATCTGCGTGACCGTGCCCCCGATCCACAAGCAGGTCATCGCCGAGTCCTCCCAGGGCGGCGACCAGTCCGACATCGACGAGCAGGTCGTGTTCCCCGGCCAGACCGTGGAGTACACGGTGAGGGTCGATCCCCAGATCCCGGCCGACCAGGCCTACGAGGTGACTGTGTTGAAGCTCTCGGACACGTATTCGGAGTACACCACCGCGAACAAGCAGACGCTTGAGATCACGGACCTCAACACCGGCTCGGTGATTCCGAAGAAGACCGGCTACACCGTCTCGTGGGATGACGATGCTCACAGCTTCGTGGTGACCTTCAGCAAGGATTGGGTGGCCGCGAACTGGCAGGCCGGCTCGAATCCGCGCCTCCTGCTGCGCTTCGAGGCCAAGGTGCACGACGACGCCCCGACCGACAAGACCATCGACAACAAGGCGGCTTTGACGGTCAACAACGGCGTCACCGAGTCCAACGAGGTGACGAACAACCCGCCGGTCATCACGCCGAAGAAGCAGGACACCCAGAAGGATCCGACGATCAGCATCGACGGCAAGACCGCGCTCCTGGGCGACAAGGTCTACTACCGCGTCAGCATCGACGCCACCGACCTTTCCAACGCCGCATACAAGGTGTGGCGCTTGGGCATGGTCGATGACTGGGACGAGGAGTATCTGAGCCTGGACGAGACCGGCATCGAGGTGCTGGACGAGTCCGGTGTGGACCACACCGCCGATTTCAACATCCAGGTGCAGGACGGCGTGGTCTATGCCTTCGCAAAGCTCGTGGACACGTACATCGACGCGACGGGCGAGACCGTGCCGGGCGACCCCCAGCCCACGGACCTCAAGGCCTACAGCGAGTTGACCGACGCGGACTATGACCCGCTCGCGGATCCCGCGATCGACCAGTCGCTGCTGGGCCACACCTACACCGTGGTCCTGCCGATGACGGTCATCAAGGTCACCGACGGCTACGTGGTCTCCAACACCGCCACGCAGATCGCCAACGACACGCGCGTCGAGACGAACACCGTCACCAATCCGCTGAAGGAGATCAACCCCTCCAAGGACGTGACCGTGAGCGTGGGCGGCGACAGCGTGAACGGCCACTCGGTCTACAAGGATCGTCTGTTTTTGTACAAGCTCGACAGCTCGATTCTGCCCACGGATCGCGCCTACCCGGTCATCACGGACTGGGGCGGCACGGACCAGCTCGACACCGCCAACGACGAGTACACCGGCCAATGGGCCATCTACGCCAGCCGCGACCTCTACCGTGACGGTGAGGTGATCGCCCAGGCGGGCGAACGCATCGCCGGAAGCAACTTCGACTCCTCGAAGTTCGGCGGCGCGCTGTTCACCGTCGAGACCGACGACAACGGCCTGGTGACCGTCAACGCGACCCAGGCCTACCTGGATCTGGTGAGCGCCGACAACGAGCACGAGGCCGGCTGGACCCTGTACATCCAGTGCAAGCGCCTCAACGTCGTGGACAAGGTCGAGAACGTGTGGACCGAAACGCTCAACGGCCAGCCGCGCGAGTCCAACACCGTGTGGACCCGCACGCCCGACATGACCCCGAGCCTGTCGATCGAGAAGTGGGACACGGCCAGCGGCATCGAGACCGGCGACCGCGACTCCACCGACCAGGCCCTCAAGATGGACGGCGACTCCACGGAGATCACCTTCACCATCACAAACACGAGCGGTGTCGATCCGGACACGGGCGACGGCGCGTGGTTCAAGGCCAGTGACCTTGATTTGAGTGATTCCACGATCGTGGGCGACGCCCAGATCGATATGGACTCCTTGGTCTACCCGGACGGCTGGGATGATCTGGTGCTCAAGCCGGGTGAGAGCGTCGATGTCAGGGGCACGCTCAAGGGCGTCTCGGAGGGGTCGAATCACACCGACCGCGCGATCGTCACCGGCACCCCGCTGGTCGAATGTGCGGCCGACACGTCCGACCCGTTCGGCGACGAGGTCGATCCCGGCTTCACCGTCACCGGCGAAAGGGTCGAGATCGACGGCAGGCAGCTGTGCGCCGACACCCAGGTCACGTCCAACACCGACGACTGGTCCGGCTACCGAGACAAGCCCCTGGCTTCGACCGGCGTCGCCATCGGCGGCATGATCGTCGCCGCCGTCGCCATCGCGGGCGCGGGCGTCAGCCTGATCCTGGTCCGCCGCCAGCGCGCGCACTCCGCGCGTCACGCGGGCTGATCCGACGGTTTGACGGATAAATGACAAGTCCCTCACGGCCTTATAGCTGTGAGGGACTGTTTTGTAATTGTCCGCCCAAAACCGCGCGGGTTTGGCCTGAACATTGTTGTATGAGGTTCGCGCATCGGGCGTGACCCTGATGATATGCAAGGAGTTGGGATGGATTTCCTTAACCAGGTGCTCGAATTGTTCGTGCGGTTCGTGCAGATCGGCGGTGGTCTGTGGCTTGTGTGGGGCGTGGTGTCGTTCGGCGGCGCGCTCAAGGACCAGAATGGTCCCGACATGAAATCCGGCATGTGGCAGATTGTCGGCGGCGGCCTGATTCTGGCCGCTGGCACTTTGTTCTCCAGCATCGCTCTTAGCTAGTAGGGCATCATTGTGCTTGAGGACTGGTGCGTCAACATGCTGAACATGATCGGCGGCGGTGGGCTGGGATCGAACGTGACCAATCTGCTCACCGCGTCGCCGGACTCATGGAATCCGACGCTGTATCAGTTGGCTTTGAGCGTGCATTCGGTGGTGGTCAAGCCGTTGACGAGCGTGATCCTCGCAATCATGTTCACTCTGGAGCTTTCTCGTAACTCGACCCGTATCGAGTCCGATCGCGAACTTGGAGTGAAGATCGTGGCCGGAACGTTGTTCAAGGTGGCATTGGTGCTTTTGGCCGCTCAAAACGCCGATCTGTTCCTCCGGGCCTTCAATTCGATTTCCAGCTGGCTTGTCACCGGCGTTTCGGACCAGATGAGCGCCGACACCACCGCGACCGGCAATGAGCTTGGCGATCAGATGCGTGACCAGATATCGGATGCGGGTGTCATGGGCCAGGCGGCGTTGCTGATTCTGCTGCTTATTCCGTTCCTGTTGTCGCAGTTGGCGAGTGTGATCGCGACCGTGGTCATGTACGTGCGCTTCATCGAGATCTACGCGCTGACGGCCTTCCAGTCGCTGCCGTTCGCATTGCTGATCCATGACGACACCAAACCAATCGCGATTGGTTATTTCAAGGCGTATGCGCGGACCTGCATTAATGCGGTCACGTTGTTGATCTGTCTGGCGATCTATCAGGCGATCGTTGCGGACGCTGTTGGTTTGTCCGCTGCGGAGGGAGACATGGTCGGTTGGGTGACCGGGCATTTCGCCCAACTGTTGATGGCTTCGGTGCTGTTGTTCTTCGTTATCCAGCTTTCCCAGCGTGTGAGCCGCGCGGTGGCCGGCGAGTGAGGAGGTTTTATGGCTTTGCAGATGAGGGTCTATAAGGAGATCCACGGGGTCGAGGCGAAGGTCCAGTGGGGCATGAGCTGGAGGCAGATGCTGGCCGGCGCGTTGATGCTCGTTGTTGGTGGCGGGGAGACGTTCGTGTTCTTCTGGCTCCTGCATCAGACGAATTTGGGCGCGGCCTTGTTGTTCGTGGTGTGCGCGCCTCTTGCGGCGTGGGGCTGGTGGAGGCCGAAAGGTCTGATGCCTGAAAAATACGCCGTCTATGTGCTGCGGCACAAGTTCGGGTCGAATCTGCTGTTTCGCGACGGTCCGGCCAGCCATCACTCATCGGCCAAACCATCAGTTAATGAGCACCAATCACAATCAAGGAGGCGACATGCGTAAGAAGGAAAAGTCAGAGAAAGAAGCATCCCGTCAGGGCGCGCCCAGGTCCGTCAAGGAGCTTGTGGCCTATGACGCGCTCCTGCCGGGCGGTCAGATGTATCTCGGCGGTGATGTCTGGAGTGTGTCGCTGCGTCTTGGCGATATCAATTACGCAATCGCGACGCAGGATCAGCAGTTGGATATCGTGGACCGTTGGGGTCAGATCCTTAATTCCGTGGGCAACGGGGTGAGCGTCGAGGAGACGATCATGACCCGCACGCTCGATCCCGAGCGGGTGAGCGCCCAGATCACGATGGCTCCGGCCGGTGACGGGCATGATGATTTGCGTGAGGATTTCAACCGCAACGTGCGCCGTCAGCTGTCCGGTTCGTCAAAGAGCACGGTGACGGACAAATACCTGACGTTCAGCCTGTCCAATTCCGATCACGAGCGGGCCATTAATTTGCTGAATCGTCAGGCGTTGTCCGTTCAATCGCAACTGCGCAGCCTGTATGGCTGCGAGGCTGTGAAGCTGAACCGTCGGGAACGGCTGCGCGTGCTGCATTCGCTGCTGCGCCGGGGCACCCGCTTCACGTTTGATGAGGATGATTTCGCCGCACGGCGGCATGCGAGCACGAAGGATTACGCGTGTCCGTGGGCGGTGGATATGCGGGACAAGCGTCGTCTGACCATTGATGACGGCGATGTGTCGATGCTGCATCAGGTGTTGTATGTGAGCGATTTTCCCGATTATCTGTCCGACCAGCTGATCGCGGATCTGACCGATATCAAGGCGGATATCACCGTGTCGGTGCATCTGACTCCCGAGGGCAAGGCCGAGGGGTTGAAGCTGGTGAACCGCAAGATCGCGGAGATGGAGATGCAGGCGGCCGACGAGCGGTCGAAGAATAGGAAAAGGCATCAGCCGGACGATTATCTGCCTCATGATTTGTCCGAGTCGATGGATGAGGCGGCCGAGATGCGCGACGATCTCAAACATCAGGGCGAGCGTCTGGTGTCCTCTTTGGTCGTGATCGATGTGTGCGCCGAGACCGAGGAGCGGTTGGATCGTCTGGTGCGTGATGTGATCGCCGTGATCGACGCGCAATCGTGCGTCGCGGACACGCTCACCTACATGCAGGGCGACGCTCTCAACGCGGTGCTGCCGCTCGGGGTCAACCCGCTGCCGATGCGGCGGACCCTGACGACGAGCGGCGCGGCCATCCTATTGCCGTTCACCACGCAGGAGCTGTTCCAGGCGGGTGGCGTGATGGCCGGCACGAACGCGCGGAGCGGCAATGCGGTCGTCTATGATCGCGCACAAAACATGAACGCCAACGGCTTCATCCTTGGCACGGCCGGTAGCGGCAAGAGCCAGGCGGCGAAGAACGAGATCACGCAGATCTTTCTGACCCGTCCCGACGATGATCTGGTCGTCATCGATCCCGAACACGAGTTCACTCCGTTGTGCATGCAGCTTGGCGGTGAGCGCATCGAAATAGGCGAGTCAAGCCCGTCCCATATCAACGCTTTGGACATCGAACTGCTGGACGATTCCGAGGGTGACCCGATCCGTTCCAAGTGCGCGGCCGCGTTGAACATGATCGGCGCGCTGATCGGCGGCGATGAGGGGATGGACAAGGTGGCCCGCGCGCTGATCGACCGATGCCTGATGACGCTGTACCGTGACCTGCGCGACGGCAAACGCCTCCTGATGCCGACCCTGGCCGACCTGCGCGACATGCTGGAGTCCCTGGACGAGGAACGCGCGCACGAGGCGGCCCAAGCGTTGGAGATCTACACCGCCGGAAGCCTCAACGCCTTCGCGCATCCCACGGATGTCGATGTGCGCAATCGCATGGTCGTCTACGACGTGTCCGGCCTGGGCGCGGAGTTGAAGACGTTCGGCATGATGGTCGTGTTGGATCAAGTCTGGAATCGTGTGGTGCGCAACCGCGCCCAGGGACGAAGGACATGGCTGTGGGTTGACGAGTTCCACATGCTGTTCTCGAATCCGTTCGCGGCCGACTACTTCCTGCGCCTGTACAAACGCGGTCGCAAATGGGGATTGGGCGTCACCGGCATCACGCAGAACATCGAGGAGTTGCTGCTGAACGACGAGGCGCGGCTGATGCTGTCCAACAGTTCGTTCCTGCTATTGATGAACCAGACCGCGACCGACGCGGCCGCCTTGTGCGAGCTGCTGAAGCTGTCCGATGAGCAGCGCGAGTTCTTCACCGGCGTCCAGCCCGGCCAGGGCATGCTCAAGTCCGCTGAATCATACATCCCGTTCGACGGGCGTATCGACACGTCCAGCAGGCTGTATCGCCTGTTCTCCACCAAGTTCGGCGAGGAATAAGAATGCGCAAAGCGAGACCGTTGTCCGAATACCACTCCCACGCCACCGCGAAGGAATTCCACACGAAGACACGTATTGCGAATTTCGCAGGCAGGGCGCGGCGCGTGTCCCTTGTGGCGGGGCGTGGCTTGGGCTTCGTCGGACACAAGGCCCTGAGCGGAGGCAAAGGGCTGGTGTCCATGTCGCGCGCCGAGGATGCCCGTCAGGGTGTTTCCGACGCCGACCAGGTGGATGCCGCGGCGGCGGATTTCGCCCAAAAACACGCGAAACCCGCCGTGACCCGACGAAAGACCAAGACGGGGAAGGCCACGCCGGCCAAGGCCGGCGACGCCCCCGCATCTTCGTCTTCGGGCGAGAAGGCTTCGAGCCGGATCAGGTTCAAAGGAACCGGTTCGGCATCGTCCACGCGTGTCCGGCCGACTGGCGGGCGCGCCGCCGCGCATATGGGCGGGCATGGTACGGTCCGGCGCGGCGGTCGCACGGCCGGTCGCACGGCCGGTCGCACGGCCGGTCGCACGGCCGGAAAGTCGGCCGCCAATGGCGGCCGCGCCGTGGCGCGGACCGCCGCCGCTGCGGCGCGGTATACGGCCGCTGCCGTCACCCAGGTCAAGGCTGCGATTGTAGCGGGCACCACGGCTATGGCGTCGCTGCCGATGCTTTTGATCGGCGGTGGGGTCGCGATCGTGGTCGTGGTGTTGGTGAGTCTGTTCATTCCGGCCGCCGGTTCCACCGAGACCGGTTGTGATGACGCGCGGGTGGAATCCTATCTGGCTTGGGCGCGCGAGACCGCCGAGGATGACACGCATGGCTATTCGCAGACCCATCGCACCGGACCGGATTACGATTGCTCCTCGTTCGTGTGGACGGCGTTGCGGGCGGCTGGGTTTGAGGTCGGAGATACGTTATTGCCGTTCTCGACGGCTTCGATGCGGGATCCCTTGCAGGCCGCCGGTTTCACGGCTGCCGATTGGGATGGTTCCGTGGCCGATCTGGAGGCAGGCGATATCGTCTCATCGTCCGGCCATGTGGAGTTCTACGCTGGCGATGGCGAGTGGATCGGCGCTCGGCATGACGAGACCGGCGGCATCACCGGCGCTCAGAGCGGCGACCAGACCGGTGACGAGATCGCGGTATACCAGTCGCAGCCCGACGGAATGACGACGCGATGGCGGCTCTCCACCTCCGGTTGTTCCGCCGGCATGAGCGTCGGCACGCTCTCCCCCGCGCTGCGGATGAAGACCGATCTGCTGGCAGATATGGAGGCCACCGGCACCGTCAGCGACACCCGGTATCCGTGGGGTCAATGCACTTGGTGGGTGGCGTCGCGGCGCGCCCAGATCGGCAATCCTATCCCCGGTTGGGGCAACGCGAAGGATTGGCGCGACCAGGCGAAAGCGGCCGGCATGAGCGTGGACAAGACCGCCAAGGTCGGTGATGTGATCGTGTTCCAGGCTGGAATACTCGGCGCTGACGGCTATTACGGGCATGTGGCCGTGGTGGAGAAGGTGAACTCGGACGGTTCCATCGAAATCAGCGAGTCGAACGCCGTCGGCCTGGGCGTGGTCTCCGTGCGCACGTTCACCAAGACGCAGCTTGACGCGGCGCTGTCGGGCATCGATTTCATCCATTAAGGAGCGAAGGAGCGGATATGAGGAGTCTGGGTTTGCGAGATCGCGTCATTCTGGCGTTCGCGATCGTGTTCGTGGCTGCGGTGTTGGTCGTGTCCGCCTGGCTGTCGGAAACCCGCACATGGCAATCTGATGGGAGCGCCGCAAGTGCGGGTGAGTCGTTGTCGGTGATGCCGTTGGATGAAGTGTGCTCGATCTTGGCCGTCGATGCGGTGGGATCGGCGTCGGCCGACGCGCAAGGCTATCTCGCTTCCGGCCATGACGGCCTGGATGCGACGTGTGTGGTCAAGAATGGTTCCGAGGCATGGTCTGTGTCGTTCGTGTGCGAGGATGGCGAATGGCGTTCGAAGGGCGTCGTTGAATTGGATGGTGCCGTGTCGTCTCCGTCCGGTGCGGAGGCGGAGCAGTGAGGTTGAATCCGAAACTCGATTCGACCGAACTGGCCGCGTTCTCGGCCGAATCCGACAATTGGGAATATCTGGGCCAGATCGCCGACCACCCGTCGGCATGGCCCGAACTGACGGCATGGGCGTTGAAGGCCCAGGAGGATCCGTTCGCCGCCGGACCTCCGCCCGAACCTCCCGAACAGCAGCAGCGGCGGCTGCTGCCGCGACGCCGGCACGAACCGTTGATCGCCGATGACGGAGATCAGCCCATCGAACCGTCCGAAGATTCGATTTCTGATGGACTGCCGACGGATCCGATCGAAGAGCTGCAGAACGTCTCCGAAGTTCCCGACATAGCCGTTTCCACCGCTGCGCATAGGATGCCGGTTCGTCTTATGGCGATTGTCCTGGTTTGCCTCATCGCCGTCGCGTCGATGGCCGTGGGAGGAGCGGCGCTGTATCGTCGCCACGCGATCGGCGTCGCCGTCGAGGATTGCGCTTCTGCTGTCGCGGATGCCGAAACCGCTCGTGAGGATTGGGAGCAGGCGGTTTCCGACGCGAAGGACGCGGCCGCGATTACCGCCGACATGGTGGCCGACCCGGATACGGTGGACGCTTTGGCCGAGGCGATGGACACCCAACCGGAAAAGACGGTGTGGCAGTGCGACGCCGATACCGTGTCAGACCTGACCGATACGGCCAGTCGCGCGGCGTCCGCCACCAAATCGACCGAGACGGCGGCGAAGCGGATCCGTAAGGCCGCCGACTCTGTGCTCGCCTCACAGCAGGCGAAGGAACTGGAGTCGGCCGAATCCGCTTTGTCCGCCGCGTTGGCGTCCGCACGCCAATTGCTTGCCGATAGCGACGGTAAAGTGGCCGATGGGTCGGTCAGAGACGATCTGTCGGACGCGATCGACGCCGCTGACGCCACGCTTGCCGATGCAAGCGATGCAACGGACCTCAAGGACGCCGAGGACAGCTTGGGAAAGGCCGTGGAGGCGGTGAACGCCTCCATCGCCAAGAAGAGCGAGGAGGACCGGCGAAAAGCCGAGGAAGAGGCCGCCGAAGCGGCGGACGCCGCGCAAGCGCAACAGTCCTACACTCCCAGCTACACACCCGCCTATACAGGCGGCGGAAATAGTGGTGGTGGCAGCGGCAGTGGAGCGTCCACAGGCGGCTCCAACAGCGGTGGTAGCAGCGGTGGTGGTAGCAGCGGATGGGAGGTGCCCGCGCCTTCGGATCCAGAACTGTTCCCCGACCACCTATGAGTAAGGCCCGCCATGAGCGGGCCTTAGCTCAGTGTTTTCCTGCGAGACGGTTTGGATCCGGATGGAGTTTGCGCGAGTAGAACGGCGGGACTCCTCGCAGCATGTACACGCACATGTCGGTGGGGATTCGGCCGAGTTCGTCGGGGTTGAGCAGCGCGCGTTCGTTTTTTCTGACGCTTTTGGTCCAGCTGCCCGAGCTGCCACGGCTTTCGCTGGTCTCGATCACGTCGATCGTCTCGTTGCCGAGACGTTTCGAAATGTATTCTGTGGTGGATTGTTCGTTGCCTCCGAGGAAGAGCTGCGAGTCGCAGTTTCCCTTGATGGTCTCCCAGTCGTCTTTGTACAGGGCTTTGCCTTGGCTGTCGTTCTGCAGGATGATGCTCGTGCTGATGCGTCTGGATCGGATGGTGGCGATGAGCCGGACGAAGTTGGGGATTTTGCCGATGTTGGCGAACTCGTCCAGCATAAGATGGACCTCGCGTTTCAGCACTCCCCCGTTGATGTCCGCTTTGCGCACCAGCGTCTCGAAGAGCGATTGGTAGAACATGGCGGCGAGGAAGCTGAACGTGGAATCCGTGTCGGACAGTTCCAGATAGATGATGCGCTTGCCTTCATCGAGCCGGTCAAGGTCGAAGCCGTCCGTTTCCAGGATGCGGCGCACGTTGCTGACCTGCATGGGTGCCAGGCGCACGCCGAGCGAGATGATGATGCTTTTCTTGGTCTCCCCCGCGCCCTGCAGAAAGGTCCTGTACTGGGTGCATGCGAAGCGGAGTCCGTCAAGCATGCGCCTCGTTTCGGCGTCGTAGTCGTCGGGGTTCAGCGCGGCGTTTTCGACCTCGATGGCGGCTTCGGCGAAGTAGGCGTCAACGATGAATTCCTTATCCTCGTCCTGTTCGCTGGCGTTCATGAGGCTGACCATATCGGTGACTTTGTTCAGGCTGCGGTTGTCGATCCTGCGCCCGTTAGGCCCGTCGCTTTCGCCTTCTTCGGTCCAGTAGACCCAATCGATGAGCGCGGTGAGCAGGGCTTTTTCGGCTTTTTCCCAAAAGTCGTCGGAGTTTTTCTGATTTCCGGTGGTGTTCGTGACGATGTTGTCAACCAGGCGGAGTATCGCCGGTTCCGGTTCACCCGGATCGAGGTAGCGCATCGGATTGAAGCCGTCGGACTGGTCCAAATGGATCAGATCGAGCGTGCTGACCTCGTATCCACGCGCGCGCATCCCTTCCTCGGTGTCGCGTTTGAGTTCGCCTTTGGGGTCCGTGCATGAGAAGTTCATGTCGGCGCATAGGATGTTCGGCTTGACGTAGTAGCGGGTTTTGCCGGATCCGGATGATCCGAGCAGCAGCACGTTGAGGTTGCGCATTGTTTTGCGCGTGTCGAGCGCGATCCTCTCGGTTTGGGTGAAGTGCAGGTTGGCGTCGGCCATCTCTGCCTCGAACGGCATGATGTCGGCTCTGTTGCCCCAACGGGCCGATCCGTGTTCCTCGCCGGCGCGCGTGTTGAGCTTCGAGGTGATGTGGTACATCCAGGCGAAGCAGCCGACGCCCACCATGCCTAGCCCCCATAGCATGTCGGTGCGGTCGAGACTGAGATGCAGGGGATTCATGAGGTCGAGCCAGAATCGGTCAGCGAGGTCTCCCCATTGCATGCCTGCGGTGAGGTCGGTGCGGATCTGCCAGGAGATCTTGTCTCCCAGCCAGAAGAGCAGCATCGCCGCGACGATCGCGCATAATGCGGCCCGTATTCGTTCCCTGGTCATCAGTGGTTCCTTTCCATCATCATGGCGTCCCTTGTCCGGCGGTCCCGCACCGCCGCGCGTGCGGTCTCCTCGCCGGATTGCTGGGCGTCTTCCTGTCGTGCCACACGGTTTTCCGCGCGCTGGCGGATGAGTTCGAGCACCTGGCGTTTCGATGCCATTCGTCTGCCGGTTTCAGCCGCCTGCGTTGCCGCCGCTGTCCGTTCCTCCTCTTCCGCTTGAGGAGGATATTGGGGTGCCGGTGGTTCGATTGGCATGGCTTCCGCCTTGTCCGGCAGCAGCCGGTCCTCTCCGATCACGCGGATCGGGTCGCGTGTGGTGTCGAGCATGCGGATTGGCAGCAGCCAGGTGAGGTCTCCTTGCGTGGCCGCCATCATGCCCGTGCCTCCGCACATCGCTGAGATGATTCGGCCGGCCGGCGTCGCCGGATCCACCACTGTGGAGTCGAGGCAGTCGGCTGCGCGGACCAGCTGCGCCTGGCGTCCGTCGGCTGCGGCCAGAATCGTCATGCCTTGCAGATCGGTGAGTCGGATCATCAGGCGGCTCCGTCGAGGGATGTGTGGGCGCAGGCGATGCGCACGGCCACGTAGTCGCCGTGCTTGTTGCTGCGCAGCACTCCGAACAGCACGAGCTTGTCGCCTTGACGCACTTGCGCCGCCATGAGGTAGCCCTTGACCATGCCGCGCGCTTCGGCTTTGACGGCGAGGCTGCCTTCGGCCTGCTGCGCGACGATCAGTGACATGTAGGCGACTTCGTTGCCGTCCTCGTAGGTCACGGTTCTGATGTCCCTGCTGAGAGTGCCCTTGACCCACACACCGGTCTCGATCGGACTTGCTGTCACGCCGGCACCTCCTTCCTTTCATCGATGGCGTTTGGACTGTGTGCAGCGCCGAAAACCGCGCCCAGCTCGAAAGCCCCTAGAAATTTCCAGATGTCCTCTTGGTCGCGGTTTGTCGTGCATATGAGCGTCGATGAGGTGTTTTTGGGAGAGAGCGCAATCTGGTATTCACCGGTCTCGATTCTGGATACGAGCAGTTCGCCGCCTATATGCTTGGACACGCGCGCGGCCCGACGCTTCAGGTCGGTCAGCGAGTGTTTTCCACCCATGTCACTTCACCGCCTTGTTCGCCGCTTCGAGCATCCTCTTGGCCGTTGTGAGACAGGTTTTTCTGCTTCCGACCGGTAGGTCGTCCAGGTCAGAGCCGTATTCCGCTTCCGCGTAGATTTTCGCGGCCGCTTCGATTTCAGTTTCGGTTGGTGCGGTGGTGCGGGCGGCGTAGTATGTCGCGCTGATCGCGGTCGTGGCGGACACGATGCCCGTCGCGAGCATCGCGCCCACGTTGTCCGCATACGTTCGTGCCTCATCGGCCGCGAGGCTTGTCTGCGTTTCCATGATGGTTTCTCCTTATCGTGTTTTGGTGTGGGTTTTCGAGGGATTGTCGCGTGTGGCGGATTGTCCTTCGACCCGCGCGTCCGCGCGTTGCTTGATGCCGTCGAGCACGCTTGCTTTGTCCTTGTGCGGTTCGGTCTCCGCCGGCGACTGCTGCTGTTGCGTCGTCGGCTGGGGATAGCCGTCCAGCGGATCGTATGGTTGCCCACCGAATGTTCTGGGAATACCGTCGCCTCTATATTCGCCTCGGTCGGAATTCAATTCCCAATCCAGCGGGTCAATGCTCCAGGGATCGTCTTGCGTATCGATGGCAGTGGCAGATGCCTGCAATGCCGGCTCCGATGATTGTTGTTCAGGCGTGGAGGATGTTGGCTGCTCCTGCTGCGGTGCTTCGTGCGTCGTTTCCGGTGTCGGCTCCGTTTTCTGCTGGTTGTTTTGCTTGGCGTGCGCGATGTATTCGTCCCGCTGAGCTTTGACGGCGCGGCATAGGGTCCAGGGGTCGTCGATGGTCAGCGTCTCGCGTTGTTCGCCAGCGCCGCGCCATAGGGTGACGGCTTCGCCCGGCTTGAAGCTCACGGTCACGGGCCTACCGTTGAGTTTGTCTTCCTTGGATGATCGGCCCATGAAACGGTCGATTTGCCATCCGCCCATGTCGATGCCGTTGACGAACGTGCCCTTCGGGATGCTCACGCGCATCATCTCCCATTCGCGTCCGTCCCTCGCGGTGCGGGTGAACGGATGCACGAAGCTGTTGGGGAAATTGACGCGGGGCCAGATCTCCCGTTTGGGTTTCTTCGAGGTGTCCTGGGAGAGTTGGAGCGAGTTGACTTTTTCCGCCGTCTGCGCGTCCCAATTGGCGTCGCTCCATGTCTGTTTGACGATGGTTTGCACGGCGAAGTTCATGCTTGTCACCGTCGCGAGGTCGGTCAATGTGTTGGATCGCATGATGCTGGCGTGGTAGCCGTTCTCGACCGGCGTGACCGCGCCCATCGCGACGAGCGCGCCCGCGTTGACGCTTGAGTAGAGACGCCACCGGTCCTCGCCCGGCACTTGTCCGATGATGACGGTCACCGTGTCTCCCGTCACGGTGTCGAAGGCCAGCGTCGTCGTGGGCACGTCGGCCAGTCCGGCTTCGGAGAGTTGGGCCGCCGTGATGTTGGGTGTCTGTTCCATGATGGTTTCTCCTTATCGTGTTTTGGCGTGGGTTTTCTTGGGCACGGAGGTCTTCTGGCCTTCGACGCGCTCCCTCGCGCGCTGTTTGATGGCCTTGATGGTCTCCGATTTGGTTTTCACATGCCGTGGCTTTTCCTCTGCCTGTTCGGGCGCGGGCATGTCACGGCTTGCGGTGTCGTGTTCCTGCGTCGGATGCATGTTGATGCGGCTCCAATCAAGTCCCGGCACGTATTCGTTGAAGTCGTTGAGCATTTCCGCCACGGCGTTGGAGCATTCCCTGGGATACGTGAATCGTTGGGTGGTTTCGCTGATCTGCTCCTGTTTGAATGGGCATCCGAGTTCCGTGAGGTTGGATGAGACGATTGTGGCGTCGCGATCCCATTCCACGGTCTCGAAGTCGAACGTTCCGTTGTCCGGACTGTCCGGATTGAACGGCACCTGCCCGTTGGGGATGGTGTACTGGGGACCCGTCGGAGTGTCCTCAAAAATTCCTAGGGGCGTGGACCGTTCGATCTCTTCCGCGTTTTGGTTGAGCAGGGCGACCACTTTATCGACCGCGTGCTTTACCTCGTCGGCGTCTTTGGCCGCGAAGTGCAGATACGTCTTGCCTGTCTCGCGGTCGCGTTCGATGTGGAACGCGACGCCGCTTTTCTTGAGCTGCTTGACGATGTTGCGGGATTCGTCCGCTTCGATCTCCACGACCTTGAGTGTGCCGCTGTCGCGTTGCAGGTCACGGAGGAAGGCGAAGCCTCCGCTGCGGCGTAGCTCCTCGATTTTGTCTTTGGCGGTCTTCGCGCAAAGGCCCAGCGAACGGAACAGCGTTGACGTGCCCCATTTGCCGAGTTCCATGACGGCTTTTGTGCCGTTTTCCGCGATGCGGATGACGTATTCCTGTGCTTGGTCTTCCACCGGCATGTATGCTCCTTTCTGTCGGTTCGGCGGACTTTTGTCCGCTACTTTTAGCTTCGTCCTCGATGCCGGTGTTTTTGGGCGGACATTTCCTGTTGTTTCCGCTGCTGCTCGTTGTCGCTGCGTCGCATGAGGCGTCGCAGCGCGATCGCGTTGCGCGCGGTTTCGGCGCTATGGGTCTCGATCTGCACGAGCTGGAGTTCGAGCTGTGTCGTGTCGTCGCCGTGGTCCCGCGCTTCCGCGATCGCGGCGATCAGCGCGCGCATCTGGATGCCGTCTGATTCGACTTGCGCGGAGAGTTTGTCATATGCCTGCTGTCGTGTGTCTCCGGCACGCAAGGTGCGGCTGATCGCACGCAGTTCGTCCAGGCTGGATTCGATTTGGTCGCATGCGATGGCTTGGGCGATGGCGCGTCTTCCCAAGCCTCTGAGGTCGGACGGGTCGAGACGCCGCCGCGCGTAGTCCTCGATGCGGAAACTGGGGCGCGCGAACCACTTGTAGAGGTCGTCGCATTCCACCGTCCGCTTGTATCCGCCTTCGGGGTCGGTAATCACTTGGCGTGTGTCTTCGGGGAGATACGCGCGCCAGGTGCGTCCGTCTCGCACGATGCGGTCGATGGGGATGGTCAGCAGCAGTTTGCGGTGCGATCCCGGCAACCAGACCCGCACTTTGCCGTCACCGCGTTTGGCGATCATGCTTTGGTCGAAGCCAATCACGTTGAATGTGTCCCTGCCGATTTTGCCCATAACGCCCAGCTCGTTGTATCCGATGCCTAACCGGATGTCTCGGATGCGACGGTTCGAGTCCGCGAGTATGTAAGTGAGGTGGCTGCCGCGAACGTTCACCTCGATGCCTTTCACGGCGAGTTCTCGTTTGAATTCATCGAACGTTCCAGCTGTTGCGCATGCACGGTCGATCATCACGCACAATGCGTCTTTAAAGCTTTCGCCTCTGGCGGTTAGCTGCACTTCCTCCATGCTTGGCTCGGCGCGTTCCTTTGTGGTCGCGGGAATGACGTTCAACCCGATTTCCGCGCATAGCTTGTCGCTGATTTCCCGCCATTGCTTGAGGGAGCCTTTTTGGACTCTGATGTTTTTGTGCGTGATGTTGTTGTTCGGACATAGCAGGATGTGGTTGTGCAAGTGGTCTTTGTCCACATGCGTCGCGATCACGTAGTCGTGCGCGCCGCCGCTCAGCTCCTCGATGAATCGGACGCCGAGGCTGTGCGCTTCGTCGGCGGTGATGGGATCGTTTGGATCAAAACTTTGGATGATGTGATGTGCCAACACCGCGTTCTCCCTTTTGGCTCCGCCTTTGGCACGGTCAAGCGCCATCAGAAACGCTTGCGCCATCGCGTCGGGATTTTTTACGCGCTCCCCTGTCGTCGTGCTCACTAGGCGGTAGTTTTCCGTCTTGGCGGGATTGGTGATGTATGCCATCGTTTTTTGCAGCGTGGTTTTGATTTGTTTGACTTTTACGTACGCCACGACAACTCCTCATTCCCGATACGCATGTCGCGTTCCATACGCTTGAGGCATCCCTTGATTTCCTCAAGCTCCGCCTGCAATTCGCGTAGGTCTGCGCTGTCCGCTTGGTTCTTGAGGTTGACCTTGTGTGCTATCTGATTGATGTTGTTGCCGATGCGTGAGATCTGGCTGGATAAATCCTTGGCACCGGGTGGTGCTGCGATCCATAGGCGTCGCGATGTTATGAGTCTTTGTCGGGCGAACTGCATCCAGCCGACCGTCGGCAGTCCCGTCGCCGCACGTTGTTGGTTCTCGATTTTTCGTGAGTCCTCAAGCCAGCGAAGCTCTTCGTCGGTGAATGTCACCGACCTGCGATGAGGACGGCTTCTGTTTCCTTTCCAAGATGCCATCTGTATGTCCTTTCGTTTGTATCGGGTGCGGGTGTCCCGCTCATGGCCGCGAGGCCGTGCCGGGCGACCCGTCAGGTCCGTCAGGTCGCGCAGGTGTACGTACACCTGCTATGCTCGCTACGACAAAACCTCCCCTCTGGGAGGGGTTTGAAATCCACGGTTTTTTCGTTGATTCGAGCAGCGATTAGGGTATGGGTTCGGTGTGGTTTTCGTCATGACCCTCCTGCATGTCCGTGTGATGGCCCGTTATGATTTTGCGTGCGTGCAATGCTGTTTTTGGGCGGACATTTTCACGGTTTTGGATATGAGAAAGGCCGGCGAAGGCCGGCCGAAATGTTGTTCCACGCGTCGCGGAGATCAGTCGAACTGCATGCGTACGCCGCGTTCCTCATCGATGACGAGCGTCGCGGCGAAGGCTTTGCCGGTTCGTTTGCTGACGAATCCTGACAGCTTCACCGCTTTTCCCGCGAGGAGTTTGCCGATGACGGAATCGGTAAGTTTCTTGCCGCTGAGTGTGGAGTAGATTTTGAATCCGCATCCGCCGGTCTGCTGCCATTGTCCGCTTTCGGTCTTCTCGCTTTTGTTGCTGGAGCATTGCCAGACACTGCCGGTTTTAATCACGTCTTCTCCGCATCGAGGGCATGCGCCGAGGCTCGCGCGGCGTGGTCCCGTGCTGATGGATTCGGTGCGCATCGAGGCTTGCACGTCGTGCGGTATCCTCGCGCACATGGCGCGAATTCCATCAAGGAAAACCGCTGATTGTATGCGGCCGTGCTCGATGTCGGAGAGCTGCGCTTCCATGCTGGCGGTGAGTTCGACGCTTTTGAGTTCCGGCGAAACCACATCGATGAGCAGGCGTCCCTCATCCGTCGATACAAGCTGCTTGCCTTTGCGCTGGAGGTACTGGTTTCGCACGAGTTTTTCGATGATTTCAGCCCTTGTCGCAGGCGTGCCGATGCCGCCGGAATGCGATGCGTCATCATCGAGCGCGGCCTTCATGTCCTTATCTGCGACGAAGCGGCTGGCGTGCTCCATCGCCGCCAGCAACGTAGCTTCGGTGTAGGGTTTCGGCGGCGCGCTGACGCCTTCCTCCAATGAGATCGCGTGCGCGCCCACCGGTATGCTCTGCCCTTCCATCAGGGATGATGGGATGGAGGGGGCGGCTTGTTCGTCGGTTTGCGGTCCGTCGATGAGACGCCATCCCGGATCCACCGGCATATCGCTCGATGCGGTCAGCAGGTGCTCGGTGATGTGGTCGAAGCATGCCGTGACGCTGGTGGTGTCGTGTGTGTATTCCGGCGAGCAGGCCGCCCACATGCGTTGCACGATACGGCATGCAACCAGTCGTTCATGCTCGCCCATCGATGCCAGGCTTGCCTGTGTGAGACGCTTGGTCGGTAGGATCGCGGTGTGGCCCGAGACCTTGTCGTCCGCGACGCATGCCGAGGGATTGAGCCTGTCTGTGTTCCGGTATTCCCGGACGGCTTCGGCGACCGTCACCGGCATCAGTTCATCCAACGATTCAGAGCGCGTCAGGGCCTCCAGTTCGGCGAGGTCGTCGTGCGTGATGTGGCATGAGTCGGTGCGTGGATAGGTGGTCAGCTTGGCGAGATACAGACGTTCCAACGCCTCCAGCGTCTGCGCCGCCGTCAGCCCGTGCAAGCGCGACATATCCTTTTGCAGGCCGGTCAGATCATAGAGGGTGGGTGCGTGGGTCTTCACTCGTTTGCGTTCCACTGACAGCATGTTGACCGATCGCCCTTGCGCTTCCGCGAGCAGGCTTTCGGCCTCGCTGCGGATGTTGATTTTGTCTTTGCTTCGCAGCTTCCATCCGCCCATGTCGATGGCGATTCGCCAGAACGGGGTCGGCTTGTGCTCGGCGATGGCGCGGTCCCGTTCCACCACCATCGCCAGTGTCGGCGTCTGCACGCGGCCCACCGATAGACGCCGGTGGTAGGCGATGGTGTTGGCGCGTGTGGCGTTCATGCCCACAAGCCAGTCGGCCTTCGCCCTGGCATCGGCTGCTGCCGCCAGACCGTTGTATTGGCTGCTGGGGAGCATGTTGTTCCATGCGTCGCGGATGGCTTGTTCTTCCAGGCTCGCGACCCATAGCCTTGATGATGGTTTGGCGGTCTGCGCGCGGTCGATGATGCGTCGGAATATCGCTTCGCCTTCGCGGTCGGGATCGCAGGCGTTGACGATTTCGGTGATGTCAGGGCGTCGGATGAGGTCGGCCAGGTCTCGGTATCTGCGGCTTGCGCCTTTGTCGGTGCTGACCTGCCAAAGCCATTGCTGCGGGTCGATGGGCAACTGTTCCATGCTCCATCGTTCCGCCGCCCACGGCATACCGTCGTATTGGTCAGGGGTGGCGAGTTCCACGAGATGCCCCTGCGCCCATGACACGATGACATCTCCGGCTTGTATATATCCGTCGGATGGTATTGGGCTGCTTTCCAGTGCCTGCGCGATTGCCACGGCGACTGATTTTTTCTCCGCGATGACGAGCCTCATTGGTTCCGTTCCTTTCAGTGATGGAGTACATTCCGTATCCATCCTCACGCCCAACTGACGGATTTTTGGGCGGACAATTAAAGGCTCGGAATCAATGTTTTAGAAGATAAACGGATCCAGTGGCCCGTCCAACAACGGGGTTTTCGGATGTGTCATTTCCCATTGCTGAATTAGATGCCGCCATACGCGAGCACGTGCGAACCTGTTTAAGGAGTTGCCATCTTTATCTGTTTTTAGCGGTAGTTGGAAGACAAGCACCCTGTTTTGTAGATCGAGAATGTCTTCCTCCTTGAGCTTGCTGATTGGATATGTCCACGCTTTGCCCAGCCGTGGATTCCACACTCCTAATAGTTCGATGTTTTTGTATTCGAGATGTTTGGAATGTAATCCCAACTGCCAATACATCAGCAGCTGCAAACGATGCTTTGCCGTGGGAGACCCTTTGCTGCATTTGAAATCCCATAAGCCGTTTTGCATCACGGTATCGCAGTCGCCGAAGGCAATGACTTCTGTGTATCCGCCGTGAAATGTGTTCATTCCTGTGAACGCTGACCCGTATCGATTCATGAATCGTTGGCTGCGTTCGATCATAGTTCGAATATTCCCGATTGTAATACTGTCCATCTCAGGCAGATGGTCCAAGGGGAAATAAGCGCCAATGCCTCTTCTGTATATGCAGTCGAACGATGCCAGATTCATCGCCGCCTTTATTGAGGTGTCATCCAATCCCGTGATTTGATCCAGATAGTCGGGTATTTTTTCGGATTCACGCGCCGCTATTCCTCCGACGGTCTCCGGCTTGAGGCCCAGTTTTTCAGCACTTTTCCTTGCCTTCTCTCCACCAATTATCGGTATTGAAAAGGCTTGCTCTTTCGATGTTCCTTGCATGTAGCGTGTGAGGTAGTCCACCGTAATTCCAACCAACGCGGGACTTCTGTTTTCGGCTTTGATGTCAGTCAGATCCTTTCCGTCCTCGAAAGACTCAACATCCATCTCTTTAAGTCGGAAGTACCCGCCGTACGGTTGCTTCACATATGGGACATAGGTGACGCCCATGTCCCGCACTCCATTGATTCGGTGCGTCACGGACAGTCCACCTGCCAAAAGTCCCCGCAAGGCTCCTTGGTCCAGTTGAGGCAGAATGTCCTCCACTTCTTCCACACGATAGATATACAGTGAGGTGTCGGGGTTATCGGACAATTCTGCATAGAACGCTGCATCGGAGTCGATTTCTTTTTCCATAACGTAGATCTCCTCATGTGGTAATCATCGTTGACTAGGTTCATTCTATATTCGCGCACATTGTCCGCCCAATCTAAAGAGTCATCGGACATATGGTGGATTTACCGATATTCGAATGAAAGGATTGGAAAATGGCGAAGCCGAGTGAACGTAACAGGGCGATGCGTGAGCTTGCCGATGAGTCTGTGGATGCCGAGATTGAGGCGTTGCGCGCCAAGCGTGATTCGTTGCGCGCGGTCGGTGTGAAGCTGGATGATCTGCGTTGGGCGATCGAGCAGTTTCGTGTCGCCGCTGATGACTTCATCGCAACGAGCGGTTCGACGCGGAGGTATTTGCAGGACACGTTGAAGATCGATAAACGTGAGATGAATATCGTGTGGCCTCCGACGGGAAAACGGAAGAATGAAGCCTCCGATGAGCCTCAGCCGCCGGCGGACCAGGTGGAGAGTCAGGATCACGGCCAGTCTGATTATTCCGTGTCTGGAGAGTCTGGTTTTGTTCCTGGCTATGCGGGATAATCACCGTGTGATGGTGTGACGGATTCCGATTGGAGGCGTGATAGCGATGCCTATTATTGGATTGATGCTGCTTGGCATAAGCCTGGTGTTTTGGCTGATCGGTTTGGCCGTGTCCGGTGTCAACGCGCTTGTGTTCGCGGTGACCCATCCGATTCGCGCCGTGGTCCGATTGGTCGCGACTTTGTGCATCGTCATCGCGACGATCGCGCTCATCGTCGTGGCGGTCTACGCGTACAATGTCTGGTTCGCCTCGACGCCTGACTGGCGGCTCGATGAGACGTTTTGGGTGGCCGTCGCCGCTTTGTTCGTCGGTGGTCTCGCCAATCGTGGCTTGATGGAACTGGATCTCGTGTTGGAGCGGCGCGCGTATGAGCGTCAGATGCGGCGGCTGAATTATTCCGATGCCGATTAACGGTCGTGGTGTGGTTTCCGTCGGTGCCGGGTATGGCGACATGCGCAAGTGTTTTCAGCTTGCGCATGCCAGGAGGAGGGGCATAATTTTCTGCCCCGACGACGCAGATCCGACGCGCCGAACTTGTTCGCGCGCGGCGGATTCGCCATACCCGGCACCGTTTGCAAAAGTGCTTTGCTCCGTGTTCGGCGCGGCCTCCGTCGCCGCGCCGGACACGGTCCGTGTGGTGGTTTCGTCCGCCGCGCCCTATGGGCGCGACGGTGACGGAAGGTGGTCGTCACAGCGGCGGCAGTTCGTCGTAGCTGTGTTCCACGAGGTCATGAAAGCGGTCGAGTTCGGTTTTCGGTAGGATGGTTTTCCTTGTCGAATCGTTTTGTTTTTCATGCCACATGATTTCCAAGGCCTCCCACTCGCTTGTGCGCACGGAACTCATGCTGATTTTCGCGTCCACGCATAGCAGAGCTTTGTAGAAGCTCTTCGGGTTTTCGTCGAGCATCGTTTTAATCATGTTGATGTATGGCTGTATTAGATTGACTTCCACGCTGGCTTCCATCATTTCTTCGATTGGTTTGCTCAGACAGTCTTTGTAGTGTTTTTTCGGCACTCTGGTTTGCTGGTAGGCGTAGGTCATATCCTCCATCGCTCCGGCCATCTTCTCGATGGTCTGCGTGCGGAAGTCATCGAAATAGTGCTTGCTCATTGTTGCTCCTTGATGGTTGTGGGGCCGGCCCTCCGTGGGAGGGCCGGCGGTTGGTGGTTAGAGGTACATCGGTCGGATGTTGCCTTCGACGGCGAAGAACACGATGCTCGCTAGGGCGCATTCGGGGTCTACGCTGAGGGCGGCCAAGGCTCCAGCCGAGGCCGCTTGCGTGTGTCCTTGTATCCATGACAGGTAGGCTCGTGAGGCTATCGGTTGCGCGGACCATTGTTCTCCGGCGTAGTCGGCGGCGAAGCGTGAGAGTTGGGAGCTTGCTCGTTCCACACGGGGTGTGTCCAGTCGGTAGTCCGCGGATTCGAAAGCCTCTTCGAGTGTTTTGGTGATGAGCGCCACCGTTTGTTTTCTGTGTTGGCGGGTGGCGATGTCGAGCAGTTGCGTCGGGGTGAATCGTTTGAGGGATGAGAGGATTATCGCGTCCCGGAATGGGAGGGAATGGGCCATGAGCATGACGGTCAGGGTCGATGTGTGGTCATCGAGCGGATGGCCGGTTTCCAGTGTTCTCGCCCATTGCGTGAGGACTGGGTGCATCCATTCGCGGTCGGTTTTCCTGATGCCGTTTTCACGGCATTCTCTGCGGTATTCGATGGTGAGGGTGTCGATATCGGGGCTGGTTCTTCTGGTGTCCATGAGATTTCCTTTCTTGTCTCGGTTTTTCGGACACCACCCGCCTGCCATGTCGTAGCGAAGGCGACGAAGGCGTGGATCGCGACGCTGCGATCGGAATGGAGATGGCATCATTCATGCCATCGGAATGGAGAGCGGGAGCGGCGTGAGACACGGCGAGGAACCGTAGCGGAGACGTGGCATGCTGGTGGTGCCCGAGACAGTGCCCTTGTGCTTCGGCCCGTCCCGCGCGAGCTTGCGAGCGGCAAAAGAAGAGGCCATGCGCGAAGCGCATGACCTGAGGGCCGGCGGAAATGTCAATCAGATTCCTCGGTTACGGTTCTTCCGTACTTGGTCTGACGTGTGTGATTGCTCATCGATTCTGTTTTGAGCACGAGATTTTATCTGTGCCAGTATGGTTTTCTTCTGACTGACTTCTGGTTTCCATGGAGTCCTCCGACTTGCCTCGCATATCTCTTTTTCCGCTCGTTCCGTGATATGAGTGAAGGTTTCGTCATCGCCCCCTTCCTGATTGCGGAAGAGCTGCTGTAGCGTGGACTTATTGGGGATGTCATACGGTTGTTTGATTTCGCGTATTTCCATTTCGAACGCCAGCAGGGATCGGTATAGTTCAAGATTTCCCTCGCCGTCTAGGACGGGGAATAAGCGAACCATGTCGGTAAGATCGCTCGGCCGAGGATCTTTGGATGAGTACAACGCTGCGGTCTTCTGTGCCAATTGTGCTTCAACATCCAATAGCCTGGCTCCTGCCGGTTCTTCGAATCCCAGGTACTTCATCAAAGCTACGGAGTCGTCGGAGATACGGTAGGACGATGATGACCGTTCGTAGCCTTGAGCAGGGGTGATGTCCAACGGAAGAGTAGAGAACGACTTCCCTAGATAACGAAGTTTGATGTTCTTATAGATCACGTTGGGACGACCTGGATCACGCTCGTTTTTTTGCGTTTCTCCTTTGCCCCGGTCTTCCAGGGAACCGTCAAAGCCATTGGTTCCTTTTGCCAATCGAGCACGAAATTCGGTCTCCCATTCCAAGTAGCTGTCACCGAAGACCAGATCGAGATCCTTCGACATTCGAGAATCCTCCAGGGGGAAACGCAGGCCTAACGCATTGCCTCCCTTGATGACGGTTCCTTCGGGCACGAGCTGCGAGACGATAATGACGGCGATCATCTTTTGAAGTCGTGCAAAAGGAATCCCCGTCTTATTCGCATGATGGTTGAGTTTGGCCGTGATGCCTCCGGAACTTGGCAGTTTCTTTTCCTGGTTCATACGATCACACCTTTCTTAAGCACGTCTCGTAACATGTCTGCCTGTATCGGTGACAGCAGATTACGCTGTTCCGCTTCATCGACGGCCTCTAAACGGTAATCCAGACGCGTGTCTTTTGCTTCCAAAAACGCATCAGAAAGGTTCTGCAATCTGATTCCTCGAATGACATCCACATTCCTCGACTGTCTACGATCATGGATGACGCGTAGCCATCCCGGTAATTTGCGCGATATATGGTGCGGCGTGCGCACTGTCGTCCATCGCGGATTGGCATTCGCAAGATTATAGAAATCAAGTACCGATGATCCGGACAAATATGACTCGTCTCCCGTCATCGCCAGCGCGGCTGCATACGACGCATCCCGAGGATCGACGCCGTCGGCATCATAAACCATGTATACGCCGCCGCCCTGTTTGCCAATGATGTCATCATTGCGACGCGCGAACTGCCGTAAGGCCGATTCGGAATAGCCTAAAGCCTTAATATCTTTTACTGTCACGATACCGTTATTTTTCTTAGCGACATCTAATACAGCATTTTCCATCTTCATACCTCTATTTTGTCACGTTTTGGTACATTTTTCAATCTGTTCGTATCTTTCATGCAATCCATAATGCGTGAAATCATGCATTATGAAATCAGGCGCTGATGCTCATTTCATGGCGCACCTTGACCAGGAACGTCTGGAGCCTCCGCATTTCGATTTCGGTGCTCTTTATCAGATCCTCATAGGGATTGCCCTCGGCATTCTGCGCGGGCCGCATATAATCGGCCGCGAGCAGATTAACCATCTCATCACGATGCTCGGCCACCAGGCGCTGATAATGCTTAATCGCGACTCTTTCGCTGGTATGCCCCAGCTGCTCCATCACCTCCCGCAAGGTCGCCCCTTTGAGCATCAGCATCGTGGCATGCGAGGCGCGAAGCGTATGCGGAGTGATGTCCGGCCTGCCGGCAACCTCTTTCGCTTTATCGAATTGCTTCCGTAGAGTGTTCGGCCCGAGAACTCTTGTCCGCTTCGGCACGAACACCTGGGAATCCGGATTATCGAGATTGCAAAAGGTCTTTAGATGCCGTTCGATGACCCAAACCAGGCTATCGGGGATAGGCACTGTCCTGACGCTGGATTTTGTTTTGGCCGGGGATAGCCGCATCGATCCGAGATCGTCAGGCCCTCTGTTAACGGAATGTCGAACATTTAGTTTGCGATTGACGAGATCGATGTCTTTGACTCGCAAAGCGCAGACCTCGCCCCATCGCAGGCCTCCCACAAGAGCGGCCAGAAGCACGGATAGCTGCGTATAGTCCGGCATGGCGTCGTAGAGCGCCTGCAACTCCTGCGGAGTGACAGGTGGGATGCCTTCTCTGCTTGATTCCGGTGCAGGAGGCACGGGAAAGATGAAGGGATTATCCTCTCTCAGGGGCGCGGTCCCGTCCAGCTGCTCCATCGTCGCGGATCGGAAAATTGATTTCAGTCTCTGGCATGAGCGGTGGAATGCCCAGGGCCCCTCCGGGTGCGGTGAGTCAAGCCATTTCTTGATATCCGCCGGCGTGATGTCTTTAAGCAGTTTGTCCTGAAAGACTGGAAGAAAGTGCCCGATGTCGGCGCGGATGTTTCTGCGCGTGCTTCCCGCTATCGGCTGCCCATTGGAAAGGCGATAGTTTTGGAACCATATCTCAACGTAATCGCCGAACTTGATTCGTCGGCGCTTCTCTATTTGTTCTCTTTCCGTCGGATGTACCCAGGTCTCGATGCCTTTGCGATGCATGGTGACCAACCAGTGTTCCTGGTCTAGCCATCGCTGTGCCTCGGCGCGAAGCTCTGGTTTGAACTGTCTCTGGACTTTTCGGCTATCAATCGGACTGGTGTAGCGCGCCTGCCATCCGATCAGATCGCCTTGCTTGTCGTATCTGGCAATGATGGTGCCAAATTTGCTGCGTCGCGACTGTGTTTGGTTGAGAGCTGCCATAGCTATGCCTCCTTGTAAAACGCACGTTGTTGTGCGTTGAAGGCAGATTAATTTTGGAATGATGCACTTATCTGTGCATCTTCGCTTGCAGATGAGGCACACAAAAGAATGCCTGCAATCGCAGCGACCATAACGGGCGTAATACCGGGAAGAGGTACCAACACCTCTTCTTTTTCCATGCTTTGGCTATTCCCCACCGGGGGCACGACTTGAACGTCGTCGATTTCGCAGTTCAACGAACCGTGTGCGAAATCGGCGACGTTTTTCTTTTCCGAAACGTCGTGGTTTTCGCACACCATCCGTCGAAGTGCGAAATCCACGACGGCCGCCCGTATCCGATGGGTGACCGAAGCTGACAGTCGACCCCGCCGGAGGGCGGCAGGCGGCTGACAGATGCCGGCGGTCAGCGGTGGTCCTGTCGGCGAATACGTGTGGGCCCCGCCTGACGAATCAGACGGGGCCCACAGGGTTATGGACGTATCACGTCAACCGGCGTTTGCGATCAGTCGCAGGCGCCGACGGTGTGCACGTAGATGGAGTCGGTGCTGCCCGGCTTGTGGTCGCCCTGGGCGGAGCTCAGCACGACGATCTTGTCGCCATCGGACACCTTGCCGGCGGCGCGCAGGACCTTGTCGGTGAAGATCATGAGTTCCTTGCGGGACTTGTCGTGGTAGTCCTCCTCGACCAGGAAGGCCTCGGTGCCCCAGCTCAGAGCCAGCCAGTGGTAGGTGTGCTCCAGGTTGGTCAGGCCGAAGATCGGGGTGGCCGGACGCTCGCGGGAGACGCGGTGCACGGTGGCGCCGGTCTGGGTGTAGGCGACGATGGCCTTGGCGTTGAGCTTGTCGGCCAGGTCGACGGCGGCGGAGGACACGGCGCCGGTGGACGACATGTCGAGGTTCTTGAGCTCCGGGATGCGGTCGAAGCCGTGCTCGGTGGCGTAGCCGGAGATGCGGCCCATCGTGTCGACGGTCACGGCCGGGTACTTGCCGACGGCGGTCTCGTTGGAGGTCATGGTGGCGTCGGCGCCGTCAAGCACGGCGTTGGCGCAGTCGGAGGCCTCGGCGCGGGTCGGCACCGGGGAGTTGACCATGGAGCCGAGCACCTCGGTGGCCACAATCACAGGCTTGGCGTACTGACGGGCCAGCTCGATGCAGCGCTTGGTGGCCAGCGGCACCTCTTCCAGCGGGCACTCGACGGCCATATCGCCACGGGCGACCATGATGCCATCGAAGGCCTTGACGATCTCTTCGAGGTTCTCGAGGGCCTGGGGCTTCTCGATCTTGGCGACGACCGGAATACGGCGGCCTTCCTCGTCCATGATCTCGTGGGCGCGGTCGATGTCGGTGGCGAAACGCACGAAGGACATGGCGATGATGTCGGCGCCGGTCTGGATGGCCCAGCGCAGATCCTCTTCGTCCTTCTCGGTCAGTGCCGGCAGGGAGACGGCGACGCCGGGCAGGTTGATGCCCTTGTGGCTGGACACGGGGCCGGCCACGATGACCTTGGTGTGCACGTTGTTGCCCTCGACCTTGGTGACCTCGAGACGGACCTTGCCGTCGTCGATGAGGATCGGGTCGCCCGGATGGCAGTCGCCCGGCAGACCCTTGAAGGTGGTGGAGGAGATGTTCTCGTCGCCCTCGATGTCATCGGTGGTGATGATGAACTCCTGGCCTTCGGTCAGCTGGACCTTGTCCTCGCCCTCGGCGTTCTTCTTGAACCATCCGCAGCGAATCTTCGGGCCCTGCAAGTCGACCAGGGCGGCCACGTTGCGGCCGGTGGACTTGGAGGCCTCGCGGATGTTGTTGTAGACGCGGAGGTGATCCTCGGGAGTGCCGTGGGAGCGGTTCAGACGAGCGACGTCCATACCGGCTTCGACGAGCTTGGTGAGGTTCTCGAGAGATTCGGTAGCGGGACCGATGGTATCTACAATCTTGGCTTTACGCATGCATGCCTGCCTATTCTTGAATTGGTTCCGGGGCGTTTCCGCCCCACTTGCCAAGTCCTCAGTCTACCCGTTGTCCCCCAGTGAGACAACGCCTTTGACCGGGTGTGTTGTGAGCGCTCACATTCGCATGGAACGGCGCTATTGAGGCGGTCCGACGGGTTACGCGATCAGGCCTTGGGCGCCGATTCGAGCGACTTCATCTTGATCACGCTGGCCAGGGCCGCGCCGCCGATGGCGACGACGATCACACCCAAAGACAGCCATGTCGGCACCTCGGGCACCCAGTGGACGCCCTCGCCGCCGTTGATGAACGGCAGGGTGTTGCCGTGCAGCGCCTCCATCACGAGTTTCACGCCGATGAAGCCAAGCACGACGGCCAGGCCGAGCGGCAGATAGACGAGTTTGTCGAGCAGCGCGCCGAGCAGGAAGTACAGCTGCTGCAGGCCCAGCAGGGCGAACACGTTCGAGGTGAACACCAGGAAGGGATCCTTGGTCAGGCCGAAGATGGCGGGGATCGAATCGAAGGCGAACATCACGTCGGTGGTGCCGATGGTGAGGAACACGATCAGCATCGGAGTCCAGTAGCGCACGCCGTTCTTGGTGGTGCGCAGCTTCTCGCCGTCGTATTCGTCGGAGATCTTGATCACCTTGCGCAGCGTGCGAATCACGCCGTTCTCGTGGTATTCCTCGTCCTCGTCCTTGCCGGTGACCAAGCTGATGGCCGTGTAGATAAGGAACGCGCCGAACAGGAAAAACACCCAGGTGAATCGGGAGATCAGCGCGGCGCCGATCAGAATGAAGATGCCGCGGAACACCAGCGCGATGGCGATGCCAACGCTGAGCACGTATTTCTGCAGATGCTTGGGCACCGCGAAATTCGACATGATGATGACGAACACGAACAGGTTGTCGATGGACAGACTGTATTCGGTCAGCCAGCCGGAATAGAACTCGATGGCCGGCGTGGACCCGGCGAAGAACCAGATGCAGCCGCCGAAGATCAGGGCCATCGCCACAAAGAACGCGATATGCTGCACGCATTCCTTGGTGGAGGGCACATGCGGTCTGCGGCCGATCACGAACAGATCGACGATGAAGAACAGCGCGAGCACCACAAAGGTGACGATTTCAAATGCAAGAGGGGTTTCAGCCATGAGACACCAGTGTAAAGAAAGCATGTGACGGCGGCGCGAAACCGCCGTCATGCCCGCTACTTCTGCGCGTCGGTGAGCTGGCGCAGCTCCTTCTTCAGGTCGCGGATCTCGTCGCGCAGGCGCGCGGCGAGTTCGAACTGGAGCTGTTCGGCCGCCGTGTGCATCTGCTCGCTGAGCTGGCGGATGAGGTTGGCCAGATCCTGCGCGGGAAGCCCCGCCTTGAGGATCTCCTCGTGGCGTTTGCCAGCCTCGTCCTTGTCGAGCGTGGGCACGCCCAGATGCGTGTTGCCGGCCTTGCCCGCGTTGCGGTAGCCGCCCTCCAGCAGGGTTTGGGTGTCCACATCCTCTTTGGCGAGCATGTCGTTGACGTCGCTGATCTTCTTGATCAGCGGCTTGGGGTCGATGCCGTGCTCCGTGTTGTAGGCGATCTGCCGGTCGCGGCGGCGGTTCGTCTCGTCGATGGCTTTGCGCATGGCGTCGGTCACATCGTCGGCGTACATGATCACCGTGCCGTCCACGTTGCGGGCCGCGCGGCCGATCGTCTGGATCAGGGAACGATAGGAGCGCAGGAAGCCTTCCTTGTCCGCGTCGAGAATCGCCACCAGCGACACTTCGGGCAGGTCGAGGCCCTCACGCAGCAGGTTGATGCCCACGATCACGTCGATCACGCCCTCGCGCAGCTCGCGCAGCAGCTCCACGCGCCGCAGGGTGTCCACGTCGGAATGCAGATATTCGACCTTGATGCCACGTTCGAGCAGATAGTCGGTCAGATCCTCGGCCATCTTCTTGGTCAGCGTCGTCACCAGCGCGCGTTCGTTCCTCGTCACACGGTCCTTGATCTCGGCCAGCAGGTCGTCGATCTGCCCTTCCACCGGACGCACGTCGATCTGCGGATCGACCAGACCGGTGGGGCGGATGATCTGCTCGACCACGCCGTCGCTCAATCCCATCTCATAGTCGCCCGGCGTGGCCGACAGATAGACGGTCTGGCCGACGCGATCGAGGAATTCGGGCCATTTCAAGGGCCGGTTGTCCATCGCGGAGGGCAGGCGGAAGCCATGCTCGACCAGGGTCCGCTTTCGCGAGGCGTCACCCTCGTACATCGCGCCGATCTGTGGCACCGTCACATGCGATTCGTCGATGACGAGCAGAAAATCGTCGGGGAAGAAGTCGAGCAGCGTATGGGGCGGCGTGCCCGGCTCGCGCCCGTCGAAATGCCGTGAGTAGTTCTCCACACCGGAGCACACGCCCACCTGGGTGAGCATCTCCAGATCGTAGGTGGTGCGCATGCTCAGACGCTGCGCCTCCAACTCCTTGCCTTGTTTCTTCAGTTCGGCCACACGCTCGTCGAGTTCCTCGCGGATGGTGCCGAGCGCGCGCTCCATGCGGGCGGGGCCTGCCACGTAATGCGAGGCGGGGAAGATATGCACTTCGTCCACATGCGCGATCTCGTCGCCGGTGAGCGGATGCAAGGTGGAGATGCGGTCGATCTCGTCGCCGAAGAATTCGATGCGTACGGCGAGTTCCTCGTAGACGGGGATGATTTCGACGGTGTCGCCGCGCACGCGGAAGGTTCCGCGGGTGAAGGCGATGTCGTTGCGCTTGTACTGCATGGCGACGAATTGCCGCAGCAGCTGGTCGCGGTCGATCTGTTGGCCCTCGCGCAGGAACAGCATGCGTCCGGCGTATTCCTCGGGCGTGCCGAGGCCGTAGATGCACGAGACGGTGGCCACGACCACGCAGTCGCGCCGGGTGAGCAGATTCGCGGTGGCGGCGTGGCGTAGACGCTCCACGTCGTCGTTGATGTTGGAGTCTTTTTCGATATAGGTGTCGGTCTGGGGAATATATGCTTCGGGCTGGTAGTAGTCGTAGTAGCTCACGAAGTAGCTCACCGCGTTGTCGGGCATGAGCTCGCGGAATTCGGCGCACAGCTGCGCGGCCAGCGTCTTGTTCGGCTCGATGATTAGGGTCGGGCGCTGGAGTTTTTCAATCAGCCATGCGGTGGTGGCGGTTTTTCCGGTGCCGGTGGCGCCCATCAGCACCACGTCGTTCTCGCCGTTCTCCAGACGCTCGGCGAGCTCCTCGATGGCGGCCGGCTGGTCGCCGGACGGACGGTACGGCGATTTGACGACGAACGGCTTGTTCGTGCGCTCGATATTGAATCCCATATGCATGTCCTTCTTTGTCATCTCGCCGCTATCGACGCAACAGCCGCCGCAGACTCCGCATCATTCAACGGCTAGTTAGGCCCACCGCTGTGCCGGACCCGCCGGGCTTCCCTCGCCGTCAATCGGACGATTCACCCGACCATCGCGTATACAGACTATCAACCTGTTCGAACATTTGTTCCAGAGGTTGGGTGGAGTCGATCACCACGTCGGCGATGGCCTCGCGCTCCTCCCGGCTCGACTGGTGGCGGATGCGCGCCTCGGCCTGTTCGCGGGTCATGCCGCGCTCCCCCATCATGCGTGCGATCCGTAAGTTCTCGGGCGCTTCCACCGTGACGACATGGTCGAAATCGAACGGCATGGTGTCGATCACCTCGGCCAGCAATGGCACGTCGTGCACGATCACCAGCTGGCCCACGCCGCCCTTGAACCCATGCGCGGCGATGGCCTCGCGTTCCAAGCGCTGCGATTCGGCGAAAATCAGCGGATGTTCGATCGCATCCAACCGCTCCCGCGCGCCCGGTTCGGCATGCGCGCCGAACACATGGTCGGCTATCCACGCGCGGTCCAAGGTTCCATCCGGGGTAAGGGACTCAGGGCCGAATTCACGCACGATGCGGGCCAGTCCCTCACTGCCCGGTTCCACCACCTTGCGCGCCAACGCATCATCGTCGATGACGAACGCGCCCAGCTGGCGCAATCTCGAACTCACCGTGCTTTTGCCTGCGGCGATGCCGCCCGTCAATCCGACTCGTACCGTCATACGCTCCAACATACAAGAAACCCGACCCTTTGCGGGGTCGGGTTTCTTCAGCGATTCACGCCGTCAGACGCTTGAGTAAGCCTTTGGGCTCACTTGTTCTCGCCGAGGAGCTGATCACGCAGGGCGGCCAGCTGGTCGGAGTCGGCAAGCGTGCCGGTGGAAGCGGTCTCGGAGGAGTAGTTGGACACTTCCTCGACCTTCTCTTCCTTCGGGCCCTGGCCATCGGCGGCGGCGGACTCGGCCGCGTTCTCCAGCTCCTTGGCCACGAACTCCTTGTGCTCCTCCCACAGATCGTGGGCGGCGGCGTACTGGGCTTCCCATTCCTCGCGCTGCTTCTCGTAACCGGCGACCCACTCGTTGGTGTTCGGGTCGAAGCCTTCGGGGTACTTGTAGTTGCCCTGCTCGTCGTACTCAGCCGGCATGCCGTACAGAGCCGGATCGAAGTCCTCGGAAGCCGGATCGACGGAGTCGTTGGCCTGCTTGAGGGACAGGGAGATGCGGCGACGATCGAGATCGACGTCGATCACCTTGACGAACACAGCCTCGCCCGGCTTGACCACGGTCTCCGGGTTCTCGACGTGACGGTTGGCGAGCTCGGAGATGTGCACCAGGCCCTCGATGCCGTCCTCGACGGAGATGAACACGCCGAACTGCACGATCTTGGTGACCTTGCCCTTGACGATCTGGCCGGGAACGTGGGTGCGGGCGAAGCGCTGCCACGGATCCTCCTGGGTCGCCTTGAGGGACAGGGAGATGCGCTCGCGATCGAGATCGACATCCAGCACCTCGACGGTGACCTTGTCGCCGACCTTGACGACCTCGGACGGGTGGTCGATGTGCTTCCAGGACAGCTCGGAGACGTGGATGAGACCGTCGACGCCGCCGAGGTCCACGAACGCACCGAAGTTGACGATGGAGGACACGACGCCTTCGCGGATCTGGCCCTTCTTGAGCTGCGAGAGGAAGGTCTCGCGCACTTCGGACTGGGTCTCCTCGAGGTACTGACGACGGGACAGGACCACGTTGTTGCGGTTCTTGTCGAGCTCGAGGATCTTGGCCTTGATCTTCTGGCCGATGTACGGGGAGAGGTCGCGGACGCGACGCATCTCGACCAAGGACGCCGGCAGGAAGCCACGCAGACCGATGTCCACGATGAGGCCGCCCTTGACGGCTTCGATGACGGTGCCTTCGACGATGCCGTCGGCTTCCTTGATCTTCTCGATGTCGCCCCAGGCGCGCTCGTACTGGGCGCGCTTCTTCGACAGAATCAGACGGCCTTCCTTGTCTTCCTTGGTGACGACAAGGGCCTCGATGGTGTCGCCGACCTCGACGACCTCGTCAGGATCAACGTCCTTCTTGATGGAAAGCTCGCGGGAGGGGATCACACCCTCGGTCTTGTAGCCGATGTCCAGGAGGACCTCGTCGTGATCGATCTTGACGACCGTGCCCTCAACCAGATCACCATCATCGAAGTTCTTGATGGTGGAATCGACTGCCTTGATGAAGTCCTCTTCGGTGCCGATATCGTTGATCGCGACCTTGGTGACTTCAGTATTGTTCTCTGCCATGTAAATATATGGTTTCTAATAGTTGGATGGATACTAATCGATGTTCAGTTATCATGAGCGCGCCCTAACGGACACGCAAAAGTCAACAATACAGCCATCACTGCCCAAAATTCCCCAAAAATTTCGGGCGTGTCGTATAGCGTTAGGCACCGGTTCCAGCGTTGGTCGCAGGGGTCGGGGTTTTCTCTCTGGACACGCTCCGGGCCGCTCAGGCCAAGTCTTTACGGTCCAAAGAGAAAACCCCGACCCCTGCTCCGCTTCCAGCGGAACGCAGGTAGAGACGCGAAAGAGTGGACTGCGGCTGGTATGCGTTGCTCGACCGTAGGCTTGGCCGAACGGCCTTGAGTGTGTCGAGCGACGTATACCAGCCGCAGTCCACGACCCACAGCCGTCTTACTGACGTTCCGCCATTTCTACGACGTTCGCCAGCAGCATCGCACGGGTCATGGGCCCGACGCCGCCGGGATTGGGCGAATAGGCGCTGGCTTTGGCATAGCAGGCCTTGTCGATGTCTCCCTTGATGCGGTAGCGTCCGGCTTCTTCGTCGAAGACGCGCGAGACGCCCACATCCATCAGAATCGCGCCGTCTTTGATGTCTTCGGGCTTGACGAAGCCCGCGTTGCCCATGGCGGCGACGATCACGTCGGCGCGGCGCATATGTTCGCGCACGTCGCGTGTGCCGGTGTGACACAGGGTGACGGTGGCGTTGACGGCGTTGCGGGTGAGCATCAGTCCGATGGTGCGCCCGATGGTGATGCCGCGGCCGAGCACGCACACCTCCTTGCCATCGAGGTCGATGTCGTAGGCGGCGAGCAGTTCGATGACGCCGCGCGGCGTGCAAGGCAGCGGGGTGGCGATATCGCCTCGCACATGCAGCACGAGTTCGCCGAGATTGTAGGGGTGCATGCCGTCGGCGTCTTTGGCGGGGTCGATCAGGTCGATGATCGCGTTCTCGTCGATGCCTTTGGGCAACGGCAGCTGCACGATGAAGCCGGTACAGGCGGGATCCTCGTTGAGTTCGCGCACGGCGGCGGCGATGTCGTCGAAGCTTGCGTCGGCGGGCAGCTCGCGTTTGATCGAACGGATGCCCACTTCGGCGCAGTCGGCGTGCTTGCCGGCCACGTATTTGACCGAGCCGGGATCCTCTCCCACCAGCAGCGTGCCCAGTCCCGGTTCGACGCCGCGGGCTTTCAGCCGTTCGACGCGCGCGGCCAGATCGGCTTTGATGGACGCGGACACCGCCTTGCCGTCAAGTGTGATGGACATGCTCATTCCTTTCGACGCTGATGATTCCTTCCGCTCGATAGGCTATCGTTAAGTGAAGTCAACGATGTTTCCCGTGGATAAGAAGGCATCAAGATGACGAAAGCGTTCAGGAACGGATTCACCCGCGTCGCGGCCGTGGTCGCGGCCGCCGCCATGTTGGTGGGCGGTGCGGCTTGCGGCACGACGGCAGCCGATCCGTCGTCGACCTCGGGCGACCGCAATGCCTCCGAGGTGCCTACCCCCAACGGTCCGATTCAGGTGGTGGCGTCCGTCAACCAGTGGGGCGCGCTGGCCGCACAGATTGGCGGCGAGGACGTGCAGGTCACGTCGATTCTTTCGTCGACCGCGGTGGACGCGCATGATTTCGAACCGCAGACCGCGGATATGGCGCAGCTGTCCACGGCGGATGTGGTGGTGGCCAACGGCGCCGGATACGACTCGTGGGCCACGAAAAATCTGGGCAAGAGTTCGACGCTGGTTTCGGCGGCGCAGATGGTGGGCGCCATGGAGGGCGACAATCCCCATCTGTGGTTCTCGAAGGACGCGCGCATCGCCATGGCCGAGGAGCTGGCCAACGCCTTCTCCAAGCAGCGCCCCGAGCAGAAGGATGAGTTCGCGGCCCGTCTCAAGGAGTTCAAGGAGCAGGAGCGGGAGCTCGCCGACTGGATGTCGGATTGGATGGCCAGTTATACGAGCGGATCGGACAAGCCCACGTATGCCGCCACCGAGCCGTTGGCCTACTATCTCATGTCGGATCTGGGATTCGAGGATCTGACGCCCGAAGGCTACGCGCAGGCGGCGGCCGACGAAGGCGAGGTGGCACCGGCCGACTTGCAGGATTTTCAGGAGCTGATCGAAAGCCGCGGCATCGATGTGCTGATCAACAACCTGCAGGAGGCTTCGGACGCGACGAATATGATCACCGGCACGGCGGGCCGTTCCGAGGTTCCGGTGGTCGATATCAGCGAGCAGATGCCTGAGGACTCTGAAACGCTGACCGGATGGATTCTCACGTTGGTCAAGTCGATCGCGGAAGCGGTGGACCCCGACTACAGCGGTTTGCAGGAGTGCGTCGCCAGCACCGACGAGGGCGGCACGCAGGACGGCGAATCGGGCGACGGTGAGTCGAGCGATTCCAACGCGGACCAATCCGAGTGCGGCACTGACGATACATCCAGCAGCGATGCGGACGAAAACGGCGATGCAGACGATGGCACGTCGAGCGAGGGACAGCCCGACCCGGGCAAGTAACACCGACCAGAGCCATTCGGCGTCATTCGGCCTCTTTCACGTCCCGTTCAGCCCCAATCAAACCTGAACATCACTATTGAGAACGATTGTCAACATCATTTGCGATAATCGCCTCATGACCCACACCTCCAGCGATTGCATCGTGTTCCGTGACGCCTCCGTACGGCGCGGCGGCACCACGATCTGGCAACATGGCACCTTCTCGATTCCCACCGGCTCCGTCACGGCCATCGTCGGCACGAACGGCGCGGGCAAAACCACGATGATGCGCGCCGAGCTCGGCCTGCTGCCGCTCGCGTCCGGCTCCCTCACCGTGCTCGGGCAGCCGGCCGGCGAGATGAACCGCCGCATCGGCTATGTGCCGCAAAGCTACACCTCCGACATCGATTCGAACCTCACCGCGGTCCAATCCGTGCTGCTGGGACTCACCGGCACCCGATTCGGCATCCATCCCGTGACCAAAGCCCAGCGCGTCAAAGCCATGGAGGCTTTGGATTTCGTCGGTCTGACCGATAAGGCGCGACTGAGGCTCTCCCAGCTTTCGGGAGGTCTGCGACAGCGCGTCGCCATCGCGCAGGCGCTGGTCTGCGATCCCTTGCTGTTGATGCTCGACGAGCCGCTCGCCAATCTCGATCTGGCCTCGCAGCAGGCCACCGTGCAGGTGCTCGCCAAACTCAACCGCGAGCTCGGCATGACGATCCAAGTGGTGGCGCACGACCTCAATATGCTGCTGCCGATCCTCACCGGCGCGGTCTACCTGCTCGACGGGCATCCCCACTACGCCGCGATGAACGAGGTGCTCGACTCCGATCTGCTCACGCACCTCTACGGCACGCAGGTGCAGGTGGTCACCACCCCGCAGGGCGACATGTTCGTCACCCCGTCGCCGGAGGGCGGCGCGTCCGCCTCCGCCGACATGCATGAGGCGCACGAACTGGTCGGATTGCACGACCATACGCATGTCTCCCCCGCCGACGACGCTGACGACGTCGATTCCGCAAGCGGACCGGCGCACACCCCGACGGCCGTGAACGCGACGGACGCCAAGGCAAGGAAGGAACAGGCATGAGCGCCATCGATTTCTCATTCGACCCCGACTGGATGGACACGCTGAGCGCCCCGTTCATGACCAACGCGTTCCTGGCCGGTTTGGCCATCGCCGTGGCGGCCGGCGTGATGGGATATTTCACCATCGCCCGCCGCTCCACCTTCGCGGCGCACGCGCTGGCGCATATCGGACTGCCCGGCGCCACCGGCGCGGTATTGCTCGGATTGCCGGTATCGCTGGGTCTCGGCGCGTTCGCCTTGGGCGGCGCGCTGGTGATCGGCGCGCTGGGCCGACGCGTCTCCGAACGTGAGATCGCCACCGGCACCGTGCTCGCCTTCGCCACCGGTCTGGGCTTGTTTTTCGCAAGATTGTCAAGTTCGGCGTCCTCACAGATGCAGTCGATTCTGTTCGGTTCGATTCTGACCATCACCACCGAGCAGATCATCGGCTTCGCCATCTTCGACGCGGTGCTGGTGCTGGTGCTGGCGGTGATCTACCGTCCACTGCTGTTCAGTTCGCTGGACGAGCAGGTGGCGCAGGCCAAAGGCGTGCCGATCGGCGTGATGAACGTGGCGTTCATGGCGATTATGGCCGGCGTGATCACCATCGCCGTGCCCGCCGTGGGCACGCTGCTGATTTTCGCGCTGGTGATCACGCCGGCGGCCAGCGCGAATATGATCGCATCCTCGCCGTTGCGCGCCATGATCGGCTCCAGCGTGATCTGCCTGGTCTCCATTTGGGGCGGCCTGGTGCTTTCCGCGATGTTCCCCGCTCCCCCGAGCTTCATCATCGTGGCGCTGTCCACGCTGATTTGGGCGGTTATCAAAGCCGCGCAATCATTCGTCGTCCGCTAACTGCGTTACCGGTAGTGGATTTACGACTTTGCGGAGGTCTATCTGCGTTAGCGGTAGTGCCATTATGAGGCAACGGCGTATATGAGCCGCGGAATACCGGGCTTGTTAGACGCGGTATGGCCGATAAGACACTACCGCTAACGCAGATCGATGTTCGCAAGGCCTCAAATCCACTACCGCTAACGCAGTTAGCCTTCGCTCGGCGAGGTCACCAAGGCGTTGGCGATGGCGGCGATGCCTTCGCCCGCTCCGGTGAAACCCATATGGTCGGTGGTGGTGGCGGTGAGTGACACCGGACATCCGATGGCTTCGGAAAGCGCGGCTTCGGCTTCGGCCCGGCGCGCACCCACTTTCGGTCGGTTGCCGACGACCACCACGGAGGCGCTGACCGGCGAATATCCTGATTCACGCAAATGAGCGACGGTTTCGCGCAGCATGGGAACGCCATGCATGCCGACGCCGCGCGAGAATGACCCCACGCCGAACAGGGAGCCGATATCGCCCAAGCCGGCGGCGGAGAGCAACGCGTCGATCAGCGCGTGGGCGGCGACGTCGCCGTCGGAATCGCCTTCGATGCCTTCGCCGTCCCAGAGTAGGCCGGCCAGCCACAGTTCGCGGCCGGTGCCCGGCTCGGCGAAACGGTGGGCGTCGAATCCTTGGCCTATACGCATGTGAGATCCTTCGACTCGGCTCCGCCTCGCTCAGGATGACGGAGAAAGGTTGGTCCCGCCTCACTCAGGATGACGGAGAAAGGTTGGGTCCGTCTCGCTCAGGATCACGGAGAAAGGCGGGTCCATCTCGCCTAGGATGACGGAGGGGCAGCGCCCCAAAGAGACGGGGATGATGATATGGAAAACCGCACGAGGCGTGAGCCTGCGTGCGGTGGGGAAATCACTTCTTCTTGGACTTCTTCTCGGCTTCGATGCGAGCCAGCGTGTCGGCGGCGCCCTCCTCGGGAGCCTGGGTGTGGTGCTTGTCGTCGCCGGGCTCGGCGGGCGTGTAACCGAGGTTCACGTCGAGCAGGCGCTGCGCCTGCGGTTCCTCGAGTTTCTCCGAAAGCGCAATTTCGGAGGTGAGGATCGCGCGAGCCTTGGTGAGCATGCGCTTCTCGCCGGCGGACAGACCGTGCTCGTCGACGTCACGCTGGGCGAGGTCGCGCACCACTTCGGCAATCTTGTTGACGTCACCGGTGGCGATCTTCTCGACATTCAGCTTGTAGCGACGGGACCAGTTCATCTCTTTCTCGATGATCGGGGTACGCAGAATCTCGAACACCTTGGCCACCTCGGAGGCGGAGACGATGTCACGCACGCCCACCTTCTTGGCGTTGTCGACGGGAACGTTGATGACCAGACCGTCGGACGAGAGAACCGACAGCTGCAGGTACTCGCGGGTCACGCCCTTAACCGTCCGCTCGGTGATGTCTTCGACCCTTGCCGCGCCGTGACGCGGATAGACGACCATATCGCCGACCTTGTAACCCATGAATCCTCCGGTTTGCAGAACACACAAAACTCGAACAATTCTGCCAGACGGTGTGGACCTCTCCTTTATATCCAAGAAAAAACCGAAAACACGCGGGTCGCGACGCGCCAATGTCGCGTGTCCCGCCCATGCCCACGTAGACTTTGGGGCATGGCAAAAAACACGAAAATCAATGAAGATACCGTTGCCGTGCCAGTCAACCAGAGCAATCTGGATGCGGTCAGCAACGCCGAGTACTACGACCCCCACGCGATTCTCGGCGGCCACCTCGCCGAGGGCAAGCATGCGAACCAGACCACGGTGCGCGTGCTGCGTCCTCTGGCGAAAACCGTCACCATCGTGACCCAAGACGGAGAATACGAGGCCAATCATGAATACAACGGCGTGTTCATGGCCGTCGTTCCCTCCGCCTCCAACGAATACGGATTCAGCGTGCCCGACTACCGTGTGCGCGTCTCCTACGAGGACGGCACCACCCTCACCCAGGACGATCCGTACCGCTATCTGCCCACGCTTGGCGAGATGGACACCTACCTGTTCGGTGAGGGCCGCCACGAACGCCTCTGGGAGGCTCTGGGCGCGCGCGTCATCCGCTATGACGATCCGATGGGAGGCGCGGACGGCACTCCCGGCCAGCAGGTCGTCGGCACGTCGTTCAGCGTGTGGGCGCCGAACGCCCACGCCGTGCGCGTGATCGGCAACTTCAACTCGTGGGACGGCCGCCGCCACGCCATGCGCGCGCTCGGCTCGTCGGGCGTGTGGGAGATCTTCATCCCCGGCGTCGGCGCGGGCGAGGTCTACAAGTACGAGATCCTTAACGCCAACTACGAGTGGATCCAGAAGGCCGATCCGATGGAGCGCAGCCACGAGATCCCGCCGGCGACCGGCTCCGTCGTGGCCGAGTCGACGCATGAGTGGGGCGATGACGCGTGGATGGAACGCCGCCGCACCACCGATCCGCACAACGGCCCCGTCTCGATTTACGAGATGCACGCCAACAGCTGGCGCACCGACGTGTCCAACTATCGCGAGCTGGCCGACAAGCTGGTGCCGTACGTCGAGAAGATGGGCTTCACCCATGTGGAGTTCATGCCGCTGGCCGAGCACCCGTTCTCCGGCTCCTGGGGATACCAGGTGACCGGCTACTACGCGGTCGACTCGCGCCTGGGCTCGCCCGACGACTTCAAGTACCTCGTCGACAAGCTGCACGAGGCCGGCATCGGCGTGATCATGGACTGGGTGCCCGCGCACTTCCCGAAGGACGCCTTCGCGCTGGGACGCTTCGACGGCACCCCGCTGTATGAGGATCCCGATCCGACCCGCGGCGAGCATCCCGATTGGGGCACCTACATCTTCAACTTCGGACGTCGCGAGGTGCGCAACTTCCTGGTGGCCAACGCCTGCTTCTGGCTGGGCGAATACCATGTGGACGCGCTGCGCGTGGACGCGGTGAGCTCCATGCTCTACCTCGACTACAGCCGCGAGGACGGCCAGTGGCATCCGAACATCTACGGCGGCCGCGAGAACCTCGAGGCGATCGACTTCCTCAAGGAGGCGAACGCCACGGCCTACAAGAACAACCCCGGCGTTATGATGATCGCCGAGGAGTCCACCGCCTATCCGGGCATCACCGCGCCGACCAACGCCGGAGGCATCGGATTCGGCCTCAAGTGGAATATGGGCTGGATGCACGACACCCTCGCCTATCTGCATGAGGAGCCGATCAACCGCAAGTGGCACCACAACGAGATCACCTTCTCGATGGTGTACGCCTACTCCGAGAACTACGTGCTGCCGATCAGCCACGACGAGGTCGTGTACGGCAAGGGCGCGCTGTTCGGCAAGATGCCGGGCAACGACTGGCAGCGCTACGCGGGCGTGCGCGCGCTGTTCTCCTACCAGTGGGCGCATCCGGGCAAGAAGCTCACCTTCATGGGCAACGAGTTCGCCCAGTACGGCGAGTGGAACCACAACACCTCCATCGACTGGGATTGCCTCAACTGGCGTGAGCATCAGGGCATCCAGGAGATGGTCGCCGACCTCAACGCCTTCTACAAGGACACGCCGGCGCTGTGGAGCCAGGACTTCACCCCCGACGGATTCCAGTGGCTCACCAGCGACGACGCCGACCACAACACGCTGAGCTTCCTGCGCCTGGGCAGCCAGGGCGAGGAGGTCGTGGTGGTCACCAACTTCTCCGGCGAGGCGTGGCAGGACTATCAGGTTCCGCTGCCCCACGGCGGACGTTGGGTCGAGGCGTTCACCACGGACGACCTGAAATACGGTGGCTCCGACATCCATAATGGCACTTTTGAGGCCACCGCCGGCGAGTACCACGCGCGACCCGCATCGGCACGTCTCACGATTCCGGCGTTGGGAACGGTATTCTTGAAGCCAGTAGACTGAAAGGCGACATGAATATGCTCAACACGACAGCGCATCAGAACACGACCCCACGCACGGTGCTGGTGGTCGAGGACGAGCCCACGCTCGCCACGGCCATCGCGCAGCGCATCACCGCCGAGGGCTGGACGGCCCGCGTCGCCGGTGATGGTGCCAGCGCCGTGCAGGCGGCGGCCCAGCTCCGCCCCGACCTGGTGATCATGGACATCATGTTGCCGGTGATGGACGGTTTAGAGGCCACGAAGCGCATCGTCGCGGACAGGCCGGTTCCCGTGCTCATCCTCACCGCCCGTGACGATGAGGCGGATAAGGTGATCGGCTTGGGCGCGGGAGCGGACGACTATATGACCAAGCCGTTCTCCATGCGCGAGCTGATCGCCCGATGCAAGGCTCTGCTGCGCCGGGTCGAGCGCGCGAAGGTGATCGCCAAGAATTCCGAAAACGAGAAGCTGCTCGATTTCGGTTCTTTGGTGATCGACCCCGCGCAGCGCATCGTGACGGTGGATGGGGAGCAGGTGCATCTGACACCCACCGAATTCGACCTGCTGGCCACGCTCGCCCGCAAGCCGAAGTCGGTGCTCACCCGCGAGAAGCTGCTGGAAGAGGTATGGGATTGGGTCGACGCCTCCGGCACGCGCACGGTCGATTCGCATGTGAAGGCGCTGCGCCATAAGCTCGGCGCCGACACGATCCGCACCGTGCATGGTGTGGGCTACGCCTTCGAACCGCCGGTGGCCGACTGAATCCCATGGCCAAACAATCTGATAGGCGCATTCCCCGAGCGGGCGCACGGATGAAACCCGTGCGCCCGCTCGGGCTGTTCTCCTCGCTTAAGCTCGAGCTCGCCACCATCATCGTCACCGCCACGGCCATCGCCTTCGCGATGTGCTGGTTCCTGCTGAAATTCGGTTGGAGCGGCTGGATCGCCATGCCGTTGACGCTGGTGGTCGCATTGTCGTTCACCTACTACTTCTCGCGCGGTCTCACCGCTCCCCTGCGCCAGATGCGCGACGCCGCCGAGGCCATGGCCGAAGGCGACTATTCCGTGCGCGTCGACCTCGATTCGACACGGCATGACGAGGTCGGTCAGTTGGCCCGCTCCTTCAACGAGATGGCCGAGGAACTGGAGCACGCCGACCAGATGCGCCGCGATATGGTGGCCAATGTGAGCCACGAGCTGCGAACCCCCGTCTCGGCGCTGCAAGCGATGGTCGAGAACATGGCAGACGGCGTGGTGGAGCCGACGCCCGCCAATATGGAGAGCATTCTCAACCAGACCCGCCGACTGTCCGATCTCATCGCCTTCCTGCTTGATCTGAGCCGTATGGAGGCGGGCGCGGCCAGTCTGAACATCGAACGTTTCAATGTGGGCGAGTTCCTCGATGAGACGGTGGAACCGCTGGAGATCGCCGACGCCGGGCACGCCCATGACATTCGTATGCATGTGGACGGCGACATCATGATGGAGGGCGATCAGGACCGCCTGCGCCAGCTGTTCACCAATATCATCGCCAACGCGCTCAAACACTCCGCGGACGGCACCGCTGTGCTCGTCGAGGCCCGCGAGGACGAGACGCACGGCACCGTGGTGGTGAACGTCGTCAATTTCGGCTCGCAGATCCCCGTCTCCGACCGTTCGGATATCTTCCGCCGTTTCGTCAAAGGCAAAACCGGTCCCGGCACCGAATCGGGAGGCACCGGACTGGGCCTGTCCATCGCCCGTTGGGCCGCCCAATTGCACGGCGGCACCGTCAGGGTGGTCGATGACGCGCGCGGCGCCGATTTCGAGGTCATCCTGCCGAAATACCACATCAGCGAGTAGCCGAGGCCGGCGTCTGCGCCAATGCCAGCAGGGTCGACACCCGCGCGCCGGCGCCGCTCGCCACGGCCGCGCATTGGCGCATGGTGGCGCCGGTGGTGATGATGTCGTCCACCAACACCACCACACGCCCACTTATCTCGTAATTCTCGTCAAGCACGATATGTCCTCCGATACGCCGCCCTCGATCGGCGGCATTGCCCTGTTCCACACTCCGCCCGCCTGTCGCGGTGCTGCGCAGCGCCGGCACCACCACCGCCTCGATGCCTCGCTCGTTCATGCGGGCGGCCACAGCTTTGGCCAACGGCAGTGTATGCCAACGGCCACGCCGGCGCATCGAACGGACGGATGACGGCAACGGCACCACCCACACCGGCTTATCCGCCGCCGGCAAACTCCGGCACCAGTCCATCAGACCGCTGCGTTGCGCCAAATCGGCCAGCAGCGTGCCGAACACGCCGTCGAGCTCCTCATCGCCGTGGTCTTTCCATCCAAGAATCGCATGGCGCGCCGTGCCTTGGTACGCCGCGCACGCCATGGCACCGCCCATCGCGCAACCCGGCAGCTCACGCGGCTCGCATCCTTGGAACGCCGCACGGCAGTCATCGCATAGCACGTGGTCGGGGCGGTCGCATCCGGCGCATCCGCGCGGCAGCAGCAGATCGCGCACCGCGGCCATCAACCGCCGAGCCGCCTCCCCCAGGCCCTCCATCAGATCAGCCACCGAGCCGACTGATCAACTCGTCGCACAACAGCAGCGTATCCTCCGGATCGCTCACACGCAGCGCCATCGCCCCGGCCACGGCCGTCGGATAATCGTTACCGCCCGGATCCATACGGTCGCCGATGAACGCGATCTGCCCGGGCTCAATGCCGAGCCGGCCGGCCAGTGAGGTGATCGCATAGGATTTGTCCGTGCCGGGCTCGCTCACGTCCACGCTGGTCATGCCGCCCGTGCGCACGAGCATATGGGGCAGATCCGTCTGCACGGCCTGCGCCAGGCGGCGTTTGCGCGTGTCGTCGGGGTCCCAGCCGCGTTTGGCTTCCACCGGCGCCCACTGTCCCAACGCGGAGAACGTGATCTGGCTGCCGCGATCCTCGATGCGCTCTCCCCACACCCGACTTTCCCACGCCCCCTGCTCGCGGGCGCGGCGCTCCAGACTGGCGATGATGGCGGAGCGGTCCTCCTCGCTTAGGTCATGGTCGTACACCAGCGTCCATTCCGCGCCGTTCCAACGGTAGTAGCGCGTGCCGCTGGTGGGCATCACATGCAGATCCTTCTTTTCGGCGGTCTCATCCAAGGCGTCCAGCACCTGATGACAGACCACGCCATAGCTGCCGCCGGAAATCAATGCGATGGGGGTCAGATGCGTAAGCGTCGCGAAACGCCGCGCCATCGCCTCAGTCATCGGCTGTTTGGATTTGGCAAGGGTGTTGTCCAAGTCGAATCCGAACACCTTCGCACGGGCGCAGACGGCATCCAGATCGCACTCTCTCCACGATGAGACAACCACCACCATACGTCTCTCCTCCTGAGTCGTCATGCAACGGCCAATAGACAGTATCGTAACGCAATGCCGCCGCCTTGTCCTATGGTGGAAGGCATGTTTGAACCGCCTTGGAACGCACGTGTGTATCGCAACCGCCATGGACGGGGCACCCGCACCCCGATGTTCGGCACCCGTCTGCCGCGCTACCGCACCAGATCGGGCATGTTCGACGATATGGTGGCGGCGCAGATCCGCCGTTTGAACGGCGCGTGGCCGCAGCTGGTGCGCCCTGTGCAGTTCGCCGTGGAGGATGTGCCGCCGTCCGATCCCGCGCCCTGGGAGATCGAACCCCGCCCCACCTCGCAGTGTTTCGCCGCCTCGCACGGCATTCCCGCGCGCATCGTGCTCTACCGTCTGCCCTTGCAGACGCATGCGCTTTCTCGTATGGAATTGCAGTGGGCGATCCGCGACGAGCTGGTGGGCCGTTTGGCGCAACTGTATGGCCGTCGCCCCGAGGAAATCGATCCCGACTGGGGAATGTGAGCCGTGCCAGCGTATCCGTCGGATATTCGACGGATACGCTAATGGATATGAGATTGTCCGCTAGTGGACGATTCCGCTCTGGGAGCGGGCCCACACCTGCGTTTGCTGGGGCATCAGCGAAGTGGCCTCCAGCGTGGCCAATCCGGCCATATCCGCATCGTCCACGGCGGTATTCGACAGGAGCACGCCCCAACCGACCTCATGAGATTCGTCGTCCAACACCAGCACGGCCGCCGTCTCGTCATCATCGGTCAGATCGTCGGCGGTGAGCGACACCGCGGCGTTCGCTCCCACTTCGATGTCGCGGTCGCCCAAACGCGCGCCCGAGGCATCGTAGACATGCAGCGTCACCGTATGCGCGTCATCGTCGGCGTTCGCCAACGTCACACGCGCGCTCATACCGTCGGGCAGCGCCACGGCGGAGCTTTCCACGGGATGGGCGGCGTTGGTCAACGCGAAATCAGCCTGGTTGCCTGCGCCCGAACGCACGGTGGAGACGGCGAAATTCACTTCCGCTTCGGCTTCGGCCACCAATGCCAACGTATCTTGGGGAGCTTCGCCCAAATCGACGACCGCGACGCGCTGCGACTCAAGCGTCACCTCTTCGGCACGCTCCAAGCCCTGTTCGCTCACCCATGACAGCGTCACGGTGGTGTCTTCGGAGGAGAACAGGTAAGCGGTGGTCTCATCCCCTTGGGTGATCGAGGGCACCACCGAAGCGGCGCTCGGCTCGCCCAACGGCATCGCGAAATCGGAGCCTTTGGAGTCCAGACCGTCCATCGACACCGTGCGCACCACCGCCGCCACCGGCGTCTGCGCGCTGGAGACGGTCACATACAGGCCGTCCTGCCCGCTTGCGGCGGCGGCGAGATCCATGGCGCTTTCACTGGACGCCGGCACGGCCAAGGTGGATGAGGTGGCCAAGGTCAGTGTGCCGCTGGCATCGCTCCCCCACACCTGGATATCCACGGTGGTCGCCTTCGACGAGGGGTTGGCGACGATAAGCTGCTGGGTGGTGCCGGTAGCGGTGCCCGTCAGCAGGAAGGAGTGACTGAGGTCGGTCGCAACGCAGCTGGCGGCGGAGACGCCCTTCAGGTCGCCTTCGGTGGCTTGGGACGCCAGCGCGCCGGCCACACCCACACCTTGGGCGGATTCCAGCAGACGCGTGTCCATCAGTCGGCTCGCCGCGTTCTGCGCGAGTTCCTCGCCATCCACCAGAACCGTATCGGCGTCGGACAGCTCGGTGCTCTCCAGCGACAGCGAATCTCCATCATCGCCATCGGCGCCGAACGGCATGATCACGGAACGGTACACCGAACCGAACGCCGCATATCGGGCGTTGGAGGACTGGTTGCCCACGGAGGCCTGATAGGCGCTGTCGCCGTAGGATTCCGTATCCGAAAGATTCATCGGGGACGGGCAGTACGAGGAGATCTGCGTGGGACTGGCGGTGTGCGACACGGCGGTGCCGCTCTCCGAACTCGTGTCGTCCACCCATGAGGAAGGCCCCGGCAGGAACACCAACACCGCGGCGATGGCGAGGATCACCAGCATAGTCAGCAGACCGAAACCGATACGTGCCGCTTTTCTCATGCTTCCTCCTCCAGACGGACGCGACGGCTGCGGGGCAGGGCCACCAGACAGTACAGCGCGCTCACCAAACCTAGGCAGATCAGCCATGCGAGCCGCCACGGACTTGATTGGGTGCGCGCCTGCCAGGATGTGTCGATGTTCTGCGCAGCGCTGTCGTTCAACGTCAGACGGTAATACGTGCCGGTTTCGGAACTCACCAGAGACTGGGTGCCTTCGGACGCGGTCAGATGCGAAACGAGCTGGTCGTAGGCGTCACGGTCCTCGCTATCCGAAGCCACGACGAAAATGCCGCCGATGCCCAATGCGCTGATCTGCTCGATGGCGTCGGAATCGACGTCGGCCAACAGGCTGGCGCTCGCCTGCGCCAGCGTTTGGCTGGCCGGGTCGCTCGCGCCGGAGATCTCGCGCACCCGCTGCGCGGGGGAACTGTCGATCAGGTCGCCGCGGCCCGTGCGCATCACCGTATAGTCGACGGCGTTCGTCTCTTGGACGCGTAACGCCAGCACACGATGGTCGGAGCCGCTGTCCAGATAATCCACCGCGACCATAGGCAGCGATGTGGTGGAGAAACCAACGGTGGAGGAGCCGAGATGCCCGACGGCGAACGCGCACTGCGCGGCCACGCATGCGGCCAACACCACCGACAGCACGGCGCGGCCCACACGAATGGCCACCGCGTGCGATGAGCCGGAGATCTCGACCTGCGACGAACGCGCGTGCAGGGCGAAGAAGCGCTTCACCGCGCCGCCCGCAACCAGGCACACGCAGGAGAACAATCCCAGAGCGGCCAACGCCATCCCCGGCAAGGCGGAACCGGCCACGGAACCATCCGCATCGACCTGAATGGTCACGCGCGTCGATACCAGACACAACGCCGAGCCGGCCACGGCCACCACCCACATCAGACGCGAGGCGCGCAACGCGAACGGCAGCATCAACGAGGCGACCGCCAGCAGACCGACCACCACGGTCACCGCGGTGAACATCACGTCAAGCGGCGCGAGCGAGGCGATATTCCATCCCAGGGCGCGCTGCACGACATCGGCCAACGACGACGCGGCGGGCGAGCCGTTGACCGCCACGGACGGCTCCATGATGTCGCCGAATATCTGACGCCATGCGCCCTCGTCGGCGTAGCGGATCGCGTTAAGCAGCGTCGGCGCCACCGCGAAGGCCGCGGGGATGGGAATCAGCAGCAGACGCACGCGACGGGCGGGCACGAACATAAGGAACACCAGGAAGGAGATGATCAACGGCAGCAGCAGCTGCGGCTCGGCGGCCACCACCGGCATGAAGCACAGCGCCGATATCGCCGCCGCCTGCACGGAGGGGCGAGGTTTGACCATATCCTCGGTGTGATACATGCCGACCGCGCGGAACACGAAGGCGAACGCGGCGGGCAGGAACACCATCACGGTCAGCATGGCGAGATTGGCCTCGGCGTAGAGCCCCATGCTCAATCCCAACGAGAACCACATCAGTCCGCCGAGCACGCGCACCACATCCGAACGGGTGAACACGCCGGCCAGCGCCCAGAACGACAGCACGCTCAATGGGGCGGCGAAGAAGAAGATCATCGTCAAGGCGACGTTCACATGCCCCAAAGTGAATATGGAGGCGACCATCAGCACCAGCAGCCACGGCGTGGGCGGCGTGGGAATGCCCGCGCCCGCGCCGAATACCCATGGCGTGGTCGCCGCGGACACCAACTGGCCGAACGTGGCGTCGGTGGAGAGCAGCGATGACGAATACAGCGAGCCATCGGAGAAAGCCGCGCGCAGCACATCCCAGTGCATCACGGCCACGGCCAACAGGCACAGCACCGCCATCGACAACGCCAACGACCATCGTCTGATGGCGCGCGCACGCAGATGGGCCTTGGCCAACGGGCTGAGCAGCACGACATGGCTCTGGTCCTCGAACGCCTGCCTGCGGTCGTGCCACAGTTTACGCTGCTCCTTGTCGACGGTGAGCATGCGCAGATTCGACATCGTCACCTTGGCCTGCCTGGCCACCGTGCGCCGGGCGCGACGCGCCGACAGAACCGACGTCAACGCCAGCCACGGCAGACACAGCTCGCACCAGGCCTCCCAAGGTTTCTTGCCGAACAGGCAGGCCACCGCCATGCCCAGTCCGCGCAAAACGCTCCACAGCCACATCCAGATCCAGTGCGCCTTGGGAACATCCGTATACCGGTAGCGCTGGGCGGCGCGCCTCACCGACAGCGCGGCGTTCGTGCGATGGTCGGAATCCAGCGGCTCGCCGTCGCGGGAGCGCAGACCCTCGTAACGCGCGCGGGCGTGCGCGATGCGCGCCTGCGGCACCACCACCACACGTCCGCCGCTCAGGCACACCCGACGGCAGAAATCACGCGACTCGCCGAAGGTGGTGAACCATGGGTTGACGCCTTCCACGGCGCGATACTGCTCCATCGACACCAGCGCGCCGGCGAGCGAGACGGCGAACACATCCTGACGGCCGTCGTACTGCTCCTGGTCGGGCTCGCCTTCGACCACCAGACTCTCCACGCCATGGTGTGAGGCGTAGAAGCCCACGTCATGCAGACGTTCGGCATCCCAGTCGAGCTGCTTGGCGCCCAGCACGCTGGCGCCCGGCGCGTTGTGCCAGGCCTCCAGCAGATTCTCCAGGCACCGGTCATCGGCCGGTCGCGAATCGTCGTGCAGCAGCCACAGCGCTTTGATCGAGGATTCCAGACGCGCGTGGGGCAGTGCTTTGGCGACGGCGTCCGAGAAGGAGCGGGCGCCTTTGGCCCGCACGATGCGAATCGTCACATGTTTGCTTTCCGGAATCTCCAGCACGGGACCCGAGGGCGAGTGGATGACCTCGAAACTCGCCTGCACCGGCTGCGAGGTCGCGCCGGACACGTCCGCGACGACGATCACCCCGGGCAGTATGGTCTGGGTCAGCAACGCGCAAAGTGTGGAGGTGAGGAACCGCGTATCCTCCTCCACGGTGACGATGGCCGCCACCGACGCGTCGACGTCCTGACGATGCGTGTACGGACGGCTGGCCATGGCGTCGGCCAGAGCCTGTTGGATATCGCTGTTGCCTGTCGGATTCATAACCCTTAAGTGTACGCACTCGTGCGAACGCTACGCCCGCTCCTTGCGTTCTCGCTTGTAACGGCGGCGTTCGCGCTCGCTCATGCCACCCCAGATGCCGAAGCGTTCGTCATGGTCGATGGCCCACTGCAGGCACTGCTCACGCACCTCGCATTTGGCGCACACACGCTTCGCGTCGCGCGTCGACCCCCCTTTTTCAGGAAAGAACGCCTCCGGATCGGTCTGCGAGCACAAGGCTTTGTGCTGCCAAAACACATCCCCCTCAGGTGCGAACAACCCCCACAGGTCGCTCAACGGCTCGTCGCCCGGCTCCTCGATCACACCCCACATGCGATCCTCCTTGCCATGAGCGTGTTTTTCATCGCTTAAATTACACACATGCAACTTCGCATTTGTCAAATATCTCCCTGTGTCGATGCACCCCTTTCGAGGATACTGTGGTATATGAGCCACGCGAATGTTTCGCGAATATCTACGCCGTTTCCAGCATTCTTGGCGCTGTTTTCATGTAGATGCCTTACAATTCAATGGTTTACAGGGCACCGGCCCGACCAGTGAGCATCCCCTATAAGGAGGGCAACAGCGTGACACCGTACAGCAACGACGACGCCGAGATTCCCAACCTGAACCATCTGGACGCCACCCGTCCTCGGCACAGCACGGGATACCGGGTCAGCCATCGCGTGCGCACGGCCATCGCCTGCGCCATCATCGCGGTGCTCTGCTGCGCGGGAACCGCCACTGCGGCGACGCTGCTCGATCTCGACGGCACGATTCAGAACCGGGCCGTCGATATGCTGGCCCAGGACGGCGACAGCGCCGCCTCGCAGATCATCGACCCCAACGCCGGACAAAGCATCGAATTCGTGGTTCTGGGTCAGGACACGCGCGAAGGCGACGGCAACGCGGCCATCGGCGGCTCCGATGAGGACACCGCGAATCTGCACAACGCCGACACCACGATGGTGGTGCAGGTGGCCGCCGACCGCTCGTGGATCAATCTGGTCTCCATCCCCCGCGATTCCATCGTGGACGTGCCCAGCTGCGAAACCTCCAACGGCACCATCCCCGCGCAGTACGACGTGATGTTCAACTCGATCTTCCCCAACGCCTATTCCGTCGGCGGAGACCTCGCCTCGGCCGCCAGCTGCACGGTGAGCGCGATCAATTCGCTGACCGGTCTGGACATCCAGAACTTCATCGTCGTGGACTTCCAAGGCCTGAGCTCCATGATCGACTCGCTCGGCGGCGTGGACATCTGCATCCCCGTGGACACCGAGGACTCGTACACCGGCCTGTCGCTGACGCGCGGCCTGCACCATCTCGACGGCACCACGGCCACCCAGTACGCGCGCATGCGCCACGGCACCGGCACCGACGGCACCGACATCATGCGCACCACAAGGCAGCAGTACCTCATCAAACAGCTGCTGAGCGAGGCCATGTCCAAGAATCTGTTCACCCAGACCAGCCAGCTCTACCAGCTGGCGAAGTCCGCGCTGCAGTCGCTGAACATCAGCCGCGGCCTGGCCAACACCACCACGCTCGCCGGCTTGGCCATGAGCCTGGCCGATTTCGACATGACCCATCTGTACGCCCAAACCGTGCCGGTCCAGGAATGGGCCCTGGACGCCAACCGCCGCGTGTGGACCGCCGACGCGGAGACGCTGTGGGCGAAGATGCGCGAAGGCAAGCCGATCACCGTCTCGGACGACACCACCGACTCGTCCACCACCGATGACACGACGGGCGACTCGTCCGACGGCACCGACACCTCCGACGGAACGGACGGCACGGACGGCACCGGCGATACCAGCGACGGCACCGATGACACCACCCAGCAGGTCGATCCGAACACCGGCCTGATCACTTTGGAGGACGGCACGCTGGTCGATCCGGACACCGGCGGCATCGTCAATCCGGAGAACGGGTCCATCACCGACCCGACCACCGGCGAATACATTGGCATCGCCGACCGCTACCTGAACGTGACCGTATGTGCCGTTACTGCGCAGGAATAACCGAGCGCGGCCGATGCGCGGGCTCGGCCGTGTAAAAGTGGGGCAGACACCGGACATATGGAGGCATGATGACACAGGACGCAGGCGGCGCCGACCCGCGGAACATTCCGCCGAGCTTCGTCCCCTCGGCGTCCCGACGCCAGCGTCCCACCTCCGGCACCGCTGGCACGGCCGGCCATAGCGGAACATCCGCCTCTGGGCAGACTCCGGTTCCCCCCAGCTTCACGCCGCGCGCCGCACGCGCCGCTGAAACACCCCAAAGCATTCCGCCGGCCGCCTCACGGTCGCGCAGGTCCACCGCCGCGCCCCGCACCTCGCGGGCCGCGGCCTCATCGGGCACCCCATCGTCCGCGCAACGCCCCGCCAGCGCGGCGGTACCGGAATCGATCGCTCCGCGCGCGGCACGTACTTCACGCGCCTCGTCGGCGCACGTCTCGTCGCCCCTCGTCTCGTCGGCCTCTGCGCAGTCCGTGTCGAGGCCGATGCCCTCCGCGACCGGCACCCCATCTTCGGCGGCCGGAGCGAACGTCGCGTCCATACCCCGCCGACGCGGCCCCAAAGCGCTGCTTATCGTCGCCACCGTATTGCTGCTGCTGATCGCCGCCATGGCGCTTTCGGTGTTCGGCGCGTGGAATTGGGTCGACGGTCGGCTGAACAAAGCCTCCTGGCTCACCGACACCGCCGACACGCCCGCCTCGACCTGGCTGATCCTCGGCTCCGACGAACGCGACGGCACCACCGCCGACGAATCGGATGTGCAAGGCTCTCGCACGGACACGATTCTTGTGCTCACCAAGCCGAAAAACGGCGCCAGTTCGCTGATCTCCATCCCACGTGACTCACTGGTCGTCGTGGAGGACACCTATATGAAAATCAACGCCGTCGCTGAGTTCTTCGGCTCTCAGGCGCTGGTGAGCGAAATCGAACAGATCACCGGGCAGAAAATCGACCATGTGGCACAGATTCAGTTCGGCGGACTCACCCAGGTGGTGGACGCGCTGGGAGGCGTCGAACTGTGTTATGACGAGGATGTCAGCGACCCGTATTCCGGACTGGAATGGCAGGCCGGATGCCATACCGCGGACGGCGTCACCGCATTGGCGTTCTCCCGCATGCGATACGCGGACGCCACCGGCGACTTCGGCCGCAACGCCCGCCAGCGCCAAGTCATCTCGGCCATCGTCTCCAAAGCCTCCAGCAGTCAGACTTTGACGAATCTCGGCACGGTGATGTCCGTGGCTCAGGCCGGTTTGGATTCGATCACCGTGGACGAGGACACCAACCCCTACAGCATGCTGATGATGGCCTTGGCGTTCAAAAACGCCACCGGCGACGAGGGCGTGTCCGGCAGTGTGTATTGGACGAATCCCGACTACTACGTCGACGGGGTCGGATCCTCGGTGCTGCTCGACGACTCCAGAAACCTTGAGTTGTTCTCCGAACTCGCCGACGGCACGCATGCCGCGGGAACCGTGGGCACGTTGGCGGAAAGCCAGGGCTGAGTCTCCCATCACGTCGTATGCGGTCCTATACGGCCGCCCACGAATCTTCGGACCTTCAACTTCGGACCTTCAGATCGTCAGACCACCGGATCTTCTGACCACAAGGCCTTCAATGCGAACCTCCAGGACACCGTATGTGAGCCGCCCGCTCCTTATATGGTGGATAACCGCGAGGCTGGAACCACATCACCCTGTTCCGCTTGCGCTCCCGCTCCCCCATCGTTCACGCTGGAAAGATGTCCGGAACACATCGATCCCACGCCCGGCATGGCGCACGACGACCGGGCACCCAGCCGCAGGGTGCCCGATCACATGGTGTCCAGTCACATGGTGTCCGGCGTATCGTCCAGCATCGTCGGCTGCTGACTTTCGTGGCGTTGGGCGCGCCCCTGTTGGCGCAAACCGTTATGATCGCGGCCTCGCTCGCGCAGCGGCAATGGCTGCTCGCCGCCATGGTGATGCCCGGCATCGTCGCCTGCGCGGCCTCTGCGCTGTATACGTGGGCTTCCGCCGGAGACGGCATGCAGACCGATCCTTCCGCGCCCCAAACCGGGACCGACGCACGACAATCTGCGCGCGCAGGCCCCACGCACGACGGTGTTCCGCATGGGGACGGCACCGATGAAGACAATGCCGTCATGCGCGCGCTCAGCGCTGCCTCGACGGAACAGCTGCTGGGATGGGGGCGCCTTCCTTGGCGCGATGTTGTTCGCGCATGGCTGAATCCGCCTACCATGCGCATATGCGTCGGTGTCGGCGTGAATGGGGTCTTCCGCATCGACCTGCGCACGCAGGGTCCGCACGCGTTGGTGGCGGGCACCACCGGTTCAGGCAAATCCGTGCTGCTGCAAAGCTGGTGTCTGGCGCTGGCCGCGGCCAACGATCCGCTTCGTCTCAACTTCGTGCTGTTGGATTTCAAAGGCGGTTCGGCCTTCCGACCCCTTGAGGGGATGCCCCACACCGTGGGCAGCGTATGCGATCTCGACCTCAAGCATGCCGTGCGCGCGCTCGAGGCGTTGGAATCGGAACTTCGACGGCGCGAACGGCTGGCCGCCGACCATCATGTCGCCGATCTCGCCGCGATGGCGAATCCGCCGCCCCGGCTGGTGATCGTTGTCGATGAGTTCCACGCCCTCAAAGACCAGCTGCCCGACTATGTGGGGCGTCTGGTGCGCGTCGCCTCGCTGGGACGATCCTTGGGCATGCATCTTATCGCCTGTACGCAGAATCCTCTGGGCCAGATCAGCGCCGATATGAAGGCGAACATCTCACTGAATCTGTGCCTTCGCGTGCGAGACGAGATGCAGTCACGCGAACTGCTCGACGATTCCCGCGCGGCGCGCATCCCACACTCACTGCCCGGCGCCGCCTACTGCAACGACGCGGATGAGGTGACGGCGCTGCGTTGCGCCGCGCCCTACGACATCGAACGCTGTTGTGAGGCGATTCGTCTGGCAGCCCGTATGGTGGGAGTCCCTCCCCCACCGCCGCTGTTCACCGCGCCGTTGCCCGCGCGTCTGCGTGATTCACAACTCGCCGCCGACCATACGATTGATATGGACGGAACCATTATGGTGCCGTTCGGCCTGTCCGACGACGGCGTACGACTGCATCCCGCGCTCCTGCGCATCGGCCGCGGCAATATCGGCGTTATCGGGCTCGACGGGCGGGGCAAAAGCACTCTGCTGCGGGTGTTGGAACGCCGTCTCGTCGCCTCAAGGTGTTGCGCGATGCGGGTCGTCGGTCTCTCGCCGCCTGCCGGCGATGATGACGCACCAGCCCGTTCCTTGGGTGGGAGCGATTTTCTGCCATCACCCTTGTCATCACCCCTGACACCTCCCATGCCGCCTCCCATGTCGACTCCTACGCGGCATCCGGTATGGCTGGTCGACGACGCGGACCGGTTGCTCGACCCGTTCTCGACAGATCCACTGACGGGAGCCTTCCATACGGCGTTGGCCGATCCGAGCGTGACGGTCATCTTCGCCGTCCGCTCGTCCCGGCATGTGCATGTGCCGGAGCATTGCGACACCCGGATCGTATTCCCCTGCGGGGAACGCACGGCCGATCTGGTCAGTGGGATTCCGGCCTCGCTGCTGGCCTCTTTCGACGTGAACGACATCGCCACACCCGGCCGTGCGGTGCTGGTTTCGGGAGGCTCGGCGGCTGTCGTGCAGTGCGCGTTTGTGAACCTTTGAGAAAAACATCGCTTCTTTTCTCGCGAAACCTCTTGAAAAACCGTCCGGTTCATGATTACCTAATACAGGACAAAACGAGAGTATGCGAACAGCGTCGAGAGGAAACGATATGAGCAGTGCATTTGACTGGCGAGCGAAGGCCGCATGCCGCGATAAGGATCCGGAGCTGTTCTTCCCCGTGGGCAACACGGGTGCCGCCTACCAGCAGATCGAAGAGGCCAAGGCCGTGTGCCGCACCTGCAAGGTGATCGACGCCTGCCTCAAGTGCGCGCTTGACACCAATCAGGATTACGGCGTGTGGGGCGGTCTGAGCGAGGACGAGCGTCGCGCCTTAAAGCGCCGCGCCATGCGCGCCCGCCGCTCACAGGCCATGCAGATGCAGATCTGAGCGCATCCGTCCGTCTTTCGAAAAACGAAACGTTACAGCGTAAACCCCTTCCGCCTATGAATGGCAGAAGGGGTTTTCGCTATCTATGCCGTTGAGCTGTGCCGTTGAATGCGGCGGTGCGCCGTCAGGCGTGGGGCTTCGCCGCACGCAGCTTCATATCGAGCACCACGCGCGTGCCTCCCTCGCGGCGGGGCTCCCAATGCACGGTGCCGCCGAAGTCGTTGGTCACGAAGGTGTTGATGATCTGCGTGCCCAAGCCGGATCCGGAGGAACGCGCCATGCCGTCGTGCTCCTCGGAGTCGAGGCCGGTGCCGTCGTCTTCGACCACCACATTGAGGTTGCTGCCCGAACGGCCGACCGACACCGTGATGGTGCCTTCCTTGCGCCCGGCGAAACCATGCTCCATGGAGTTGGTGATGAGCTCGGTGAGCACCAGCGACAGCGGAGTGGCGTCCTGGGCGGGCATCATGCCGAACTTGCCCATGAAGTTCACACTGATGTGCTGGTCGCGCATGGTGGCCAGCCCGACCGCCATATTGAGCAGGTTGGCGATCACCTTGTCGAAGTCGACCACTTCGTCGGCGGTCTGGCTCAGTCCCTCATGCACCATCGCGATGGTCTGCACGCGCCGCTGGGCCTCCTGCAGTTCCTTCTTGACCTCTTCGCTTTTGGTTTTGCGCGCCTGCAGACGCAGCAGGGCGGAGACGGATTGCAGGTTGTTCTTGACGCGGTGGTGGATTTCGGAGATCGTCGCGTCCTTGGTCTGCAGTTCCTGCTCGCGGCGGCGCAGCTCGGTCACGTCGCGGCACAGCACGATGCCGCCGGTGCGTCCGTTCACGTCGTACAGCGGCAGCGAACGCATCGAGACGGTGGAGCGGTTGGCGTTGAGTTCGGCGTCGACCGCGGCCTTGCCCGAGAGCAGCAGCGGCAGGGACTCGGGAACGGGATCGTTTTCATGCAGCAGCTGCGCGCCGAGTTCGCTCAGATAGTGGCCCGGCATGGTGGTGAGCAGGCCCAGTCGACGGAAACAGCTGATGGCGTTCGGAGCTGCGTAGCGCACGATGCCGTCCACGGAGAGGATGATGAAGCCGTCCGCCACACGCGCGTTGTGACGCTGGCTCATCACCGCGTCGGAGAAGGGGAACTGGCCGCGGGGAATCATCTCATACAGACGCTTGCCGGCGATGATGCTCTCCGACTCGTAACGGCCGTTCGATTCGCGCGTGGCCATATTCGTCTCGCGCACCACCAGACCCAGCGTTTTGCCGTTGTGCCGCACCGGAGCGTATACGTTGCACACCGTGGATTTGCCGACGGTGTGCAGCACGGTGGAGCGGAACACCACGCTGGAACGCATGGCCGCATCCAACTCCCCGGTCATGTCGTCGGGCATGATGTTGCCGACGACGTCTTCCGTACGCAGCGTCATCACCGTGGAGGGACGGCACTGTTCGGCCACCACGTACCTGCCATCGCCGTCCTGCACCAGCAGCAACAGATCTGCGAAACTCAAGTCGGCGACCACCTGCCAGTCGGCCACGAGCTGGTGGAGCCACTCGCGGTCCTCGTCTTCAAAATCGGGGCGGGTCGCCAGAATATGTGTGAAATCTGCCATGCGACCATCATACGCACGACCGGGCGCGCATATGCGTTTTTTCGCGCCGCGCCTCAGAGTATGGGCACGGGGCTGCGGCGAATATTCGCATACCGGGGTAGCATGTGAGAGACAAGTATGTTACGGTAGCGTAAGTTACGGTAACGTAAGGCTTATAAACGTCAACAACCTGAAGGCGGCGATATGACACAGCGCGACGAAATCGAAATAGCGGCCAAGCAGCAGGCGGTATTCGACACGCGTGACAGCGCCGTGCAGGCCAAAGCCGACGCCGTACGCGCCAAGGCGGCCTACAAAGCCGAAGCGATCCGCCTTAAGGCCGAGGAGCGCGCCAAACTGACCCTGGCCAAGGGCGAGGCCCGTGCCGCGCGCATCGAAGGCATCGAGGGCATCGACCCGCCCCGCAAAATCCGACTCGACGTGCACGGGCGGCCGAAACCGGCCATGCGCGGCTGGATTCACGCCGTCGCGGCCCCGCTGGCTCTGGCCGCGGGCATCGTGCTCATCTGCCTGGCGCAGGGTGCCGGACTCAAATGGGCGTGCGCGGTGTTCATGACCAGCTCGCTGGTGTTGTTCGCCAATTCCGCCGCCTACCATCTGGGCGATTGGAGCCCCAAAGTCACCGACGTGCTGCGCAGAATCGACCATGTGAACATCTTCCTGCTCATCGCCGGCACGTACACGCCGGTGTCGTTCGCGCTCGAACCGTTCTGGCGCAACTTCATCATCGCCTCGATGTGGGTGTGCACCGCGATCGCCATCGGCATCCATGTGGTCTGGATCAACGCGCCGCGCTGGCTCTACACCGTGGTGTACATCGTCTTCGGCGTCTACGGCGTGGGATTCATGGGACTGTTCTGGGCCTCCCCCGCCGCCGGCCCCGCTGTGGTGATTCTGCTCGCCTCCGGCGGCGCCTGCTATATCGCCGGCGCCATCGTCTACGCTCTGCGCAAGCCGGACCCGTTCCCGCGCATCTTCGGATTCCACGAGATCTTCCACTGCGGAACCGTCGCCGGATACGCCTGCCACATGGTCGCCATCTACATGGTCATCGTGGCGCTGTGGATGTAGAGCACAGCCACATTACAATTGTGCGGCGTCGGTTTCACCGAACGCCGCACAATTGTTTTTGCCCAACAGCACCACTACTGCAGAGGCTGGGAATCCTTGATGGTCACGGAGATCTCGCGGCCGTTGGGAGCCTGGTAGCTCACCGTGTCGCCGACCTTCGCGCCGTCGATGGCCTGTCCAATCGGGGACTCGGGGCTGATTACGTCGTAGTCGGTGGCCACGGTCAGGTCACGCGAACCCAGCACGTAGGTCATCTCACGACCGGCGAGGTCGATCGTCACCACGGAGCCGTTGCCCACGGTGCCGGCGGGCGGCGCCACCAGAATCTTCGAGTCGCGCAGCTTGACGGTCAGCTCGATGATGCGGCCTTCGTTCTTGCTCTGCTCCTCGCGAGCGGCATGATAGCCACCGTTTTCGGACAGATCGCCCTCGGCGCGCGCGGCGGCGATACGCTCGGTGATCTCGTCGCGGTATTCGCCCTCACGCCAGGTGAGCTCTTCCTTCATTTTGTCGTATGCGTCCTGCGTAAGCAGGTAGACCTTATCCTCGGCCATATGCAACCCTCCTTAGGCTTGGATTCAGCGGGTGGAGATGATGTCGATGACGAACACCAGCGTATCGCCGCCGCCGATGCCGGCCTGCGGCACTCCACGCGAGCCGTAGCCGTACTCCGGCGGAATCGACACCACCAAACGGGAACCGACGTTGTGGCCGGGCACGGTCTGGTCCCAACCCTTGATGACCTGCCCCACGCCGATGCCGAAGCTGGCCGGCTGGTGGCGGTCGAAGCTGGAGTCGAAGGGGTCGGTTTTGCCCCACACCACACCGTGGTAATTCACGGTAACGGTGTCGCCGCGGCGCACCATCGGGCCGTCGCCTTCCTCCAGCTCCACGACCTTGAGGCCCTTGGGGGCTTCGGCGGTCGGAAACTCAATCACCGGGGCGGTGCCGAATTCGGCGTTCACCACGGGCATGGTCGTATCTGCCATATCAATACCTCCTTGAAAACACAATGCCAACCAGATTAGCACCACATGCCGCCGAGGCCAACGGTTCAGCCGATAGGGATGGTCGGAAAGGGGCCGCTAGCATTCGACGACGTTGACGGCGAGGCCGCCTTTGGAGGTCTCCTTGTATTTCGCCATCATGTCTTCGCCGGTCTGTTTCATGGTGCGGATCGCCTGATCGAGGGTGACGATGTGGCTGCCGTCGCCGAGCATGGCCATGCGTACGGCGTTGATCGCCGTGTTCGCGGCCATCGCGTTGCGTTCGATGCAAGGGATCTGCACCAGCCCGCCCACCGGATCGCAGGTCAGGCCCAGATTGTGTTCGATGCCGATTTCGGCCGCGTTCTCCACCTGGGCGGGGTCGCCGCCCATCACCGCGGCCAAGCCGGCGGCCGCCATCGAACAGGCGACCCCCACCTCGCCTTGGCATCCGACCTCGGCACCGGAGATGGAGGCGTTGCGTTTGAACAGGTAGCCGATCGCGCCGGCGGTGAGCAGAAAGTCGGCCACGCCCTGTTCGCTGGCGCTGTCGACGAAATGCCAGTAGTAGTGCAGCACCGCGGGGATGATGCCCGCAGCGCCGTTGGTCGGGGCGGTGACCACGCGCCCTCCCCCGGCGTTCTCTTCGGAGACGGCGAGGGCGAACAGGTTCACCCATGCCGCGTCGGAGGATTCCAGCACGGCGTCGACGCGGCGGCGGTTGCGCGCGAGCACGTCGGCGTTCGAGGACAGGCGTGAGTACATGTTCGGCGCTCGGCGGGGCACGTCGAGCCCGCCCGGCAGCAGGAGTTTGTCGGAGACGCAGCCATGGTGCACGCAGTCGCGCATCACCTGCCAGATACGTTCGATGCGTTCGCGCACCTCACGCTCGGGGCGCTGCGCGGTTTCGTTGGCCCATACGAGCTCGGCGATGCTGACATGATGCCGCTGGCAAAGCGCCACCAGTTCGTCGCAGGACGAGAAGGGATAGGGCACGCCGTCCATATCGTTCTCATGGACGTTCGCATCGTCGGCCAGCACGTCATCGTGCGAAGGCCGGTCGTGGATGCCGATCAGCGGGTCGTCGGCGCGTCCGAGGCGCACGAACCCGCCGCCGACGGAATACCACACCTGTTCCGCCAACGGAGCCATCGCCTCGTCGTAGGCGACGAAACGCATGCCGTTGGGGTGGGCGGCCAAACGCTTCCACTGTTCGAACACCATATCCGCGTCGTAGTCGAAGGCGACGCGTCGGCAGCCCGCGAGGTTCAACGTATGGTCGAGGGCAGCGGTCTCTCGAATGCGCAGCATGTATTCCGTGTCGACGAGGTCGGGAAGATTGCCTTCAAGTCCGGCCATGACGGCGCGGTCGGTGCCGTGCCCGATGCCGGTCAACGACAATGAGCCATACAGGGTGACCCGCACGCGTTCCACACGCTCCAACAGTCCGCCTGCCGCAAGGGCATCGGCGAACTCGTGGGCGGCGCGCATCGGCCCTACGGTATGCGAGGAGCTGGGTCCCACTCCGATGGTGAACATGTCGAGCACACTGAACACGGCTTCCTCGCTTTCATGCCATGCAGCGTACGGAATCAGTACAGCTGCCTGAACATGATTACCATAACAGCCAGTCCCGCCACGGCCAGCACCGCTTCGGCCACGATAAGGGCGATAGCCGGCGCGCGTCGGACGGCGAGCTTCTCCCCCAGCATTCGCGCCAGGAAGAAGGCCACCGCGCCCAGCGCGCCGCTATTCACTGTGACGGCGATGATCTGCCCGTTGCTCAGCAGGGGTTGCGCGAGGGGTTCGAGCACGGAGTTAAGCGATGCGGAGACGACGAATAATCCCCACACGCCGTAGCCGATCAGCCCAACCACCGCATAGGCGAAGGGCTGGAGGTTGGCGCGCATGCGGTTGGTGAAGGATTCCGCGCACCACAGCAGCGCGAATCCGATGATGTAGGAGAACGCGACCGCGATAAGGCAAGCCATCAGCGCCCAAGGCACCAGCGCCACGGATTGCGCCAGCAGATTGAAGTACAGCGGCGAGCAGGCGATCTCGCCCACGCACAGCGCGGCGGCGACGATCGCCGCCTGGGCCAGCATCGTCGGTATCGCGCCTTGTGCGGGTTTCTCCGTATCCATCCAGTTCGAAGGCATAACGCTCCATTCATCGTGCTCATTCAACTGCGTGGAACATTAGCGGCGGTTTGCAACGACCATGTTTCCGCCAGATGGCGCGACGGTATCCGCCCGATCGCCCGATATGCGAATGGCACCGCCCACCCGACGATGCCATTGCTTCATGTGCCCCCGGCGGGACTCGAACCCGCAAGCCAAAGGCGATGGATTTTAAGTCCACTGCGTCTACCGATTTCGCCACAGGGGCGTGGCGTCGACATGAAGCCGACTTGGATATTCTAGCGCGTTTTGAGCAGACGACGCCCATAATCGAGCACAATGCCGTCAAGCAGGCCGTGCTCGCTGGCGATGAACGAATCGATCGGCGTGCCGTGGTCTTCGGCGGCGGCCTGTCCAATGCGTGCCAGCACGCGGTTCCACACCAGTGCGCCGCCGCCCACCACGTCGACACGGCCGGGGTGGATGGTTTTGTACCGGCTGCGTTCCTCGCGGGTCATGGCGAGGAATTTATCGTCCACGGCGAAGGCATCATCGAAGCCGATGCGCTGACCGTCGACGACGGAATGGTCGTATTCGGTCAATCCCATAGCCAATGCGGTCATGGTGGTGACCGTGCCGGAAACGCCGATGATGGTGCGCGCCTTGCCGGCGGGCACCGTACGGAACGCCTCGTCGATATGCTCGTCGATATCGACGATGGCCGACGCGATCTGTTCGGCGGTGGGCGGATCGGTTTTCAGATGGCGTTCGGTCATGCGCACGGAGCCGATATCCATCGAGAACGCCGCCTGCACCTGCGTGTTGGGCGTGTCCACACCGTCGCCGCCGAGCACCAGTTCCGTGGATCCGCCACCCAAATCGACCACCACATAGGGCGCTTCGAAGGCGCTGCGGTCGATCACGCTGGTGGCGCCGAGGAAGCTCAGATCGGCCTCCTCCGTGCCGGGGATGACCTCCGGCCGCACGCCGAGAATCGACTCCATGGTGGATTCGAATTCCTCGCGGTTCTCGGCATCTCGTGTGGCCGACGTGGCCACGAAGCGCAGTCCGTCGATCTCGTATTGGGCGAGGATGTCCGCGAACTCGCGTGCCGCCGCATAGGCGCGTTCCAGCGCCTCATCCGCGAAACGGTGGGTTTTGTCGACGTCTTGGCCAAGGCGAATCACCCGCAGGACGCGCGGCACCACTTCCTGCATGCCCCGCTCGTCGACACGGGCGACCTTCAATCGAATGGAATTCGTACCGCAGTCGATGCCTGCCACCAACACCGAGTCCATACCCGCCTTCTTTCCTTGTCTTGTGCGTTACTCTCTGCTGTTCCACGTATGTTCGCCGTATGACGCGCGCGACTGACCAGTATGGCAACCGGTCTGGTCGCGTGCGGTGCTCCGCCTACTGCTCGTCGGGCACGCAACGGCAGATCGTCGGCGAAAACTCCTGCGACACGCGCTCGAGCAACAGGTCGCCGATCGGATTGGCGCCGGGTCCCATCACCAGGGCCTGCGCCATCAGCGCATGCAGGCATTTGACGCGCACGGGCATGCCGCCCGCGGAGATGCCTTCGATATGCTCCTCGCTGTCACCCAAACGGACCGCCAATTCGTGACGGAACGCCAGATACAGGTCGTGCGCGCGCTCGTAGGCGGCATGGACGGTCTCATCCGAAGCCAGCAGATCGTTGTACTCCTGCATGATGCCGTCCGCCTCCACATGCGAGGCGGCTTTGACCGCCTCAGGACCGGTCAAATAGCAGGTGGTCGGGAACGGGATGTCTCCGGGCAGCAGCGGTCGGGTGACGACGGCCAACGGCCGGCCGCATACGCAGCGGGCACCCACGCAGACCATGCCGCGCGGATAGCGGCCCAACTGCCGTTCCACGGTGGCGACGTCCTCGTCGCTCGCCGGGTTGGCAAGGCAGCGGTCGGCCAAATCGGCCGCCAGCGTCTTCAGGTCGCGGGTGTCGGATGCGGTCACGGTCTCTCCTCTGTGTTGCTGTGTTCGTGAATGATGGTCTATTCGGTATTGGATTGCGTGTTCTGGGTGCTGTCCGTCGCTCCGCCGGACGATGTGCCGTCGGTCGGCTCGTCCGCCTGTTCGAAGGAGTAGGCGAGTTCGCTGTACCATGGCAGGCTTTTCTGCTCCGTGGAGGTGGAGGTCGACTTCGAGTCGTCCTCGTCCTGCGTGTCGCCGGTCACGGCCTCGGGATGCAGCACACGCACCGCTTGTTCGCCGGGGAACACGAATCCCAGCCGTTCGCGCGCCTGCGCGGTGACGTAGGCTTTGTCGTCCCAACGGGCGATGTCGTCCTCCAGATCCTGCTTTTGCGCCAACAGCGCGGATTCCTCACGTTTGAGGCCGTTGAGTTCGGCGAGATTGAGCGCGTAGGTATGGAAGGTGGACACCAGTTGGATGGTGCCCAAGGCCACGATGAACAGGGAGACGAAGAATGCGATGGGGCCCGCTCCACGATTGTTCCGGGTGGGTTTGCTTCCGGTTTTGCGCGTGCGGGTCGATTTGCTCATACGCATAAAATACCCGTCATGCGTGACGAACGGAACACTCGCCCGACCCTTCCGCACATGATGGCGGCCGACTTGCCGCCCTTCTGTTTTCGCGCATAACAAACGGGCGAGCAATCCATGAAGTGGATCCCTCGCCCGTTCGTTCGCTTATGCGGTTACGCTATGCGCGCACAACTCACTTGGCGATGTACTGCTTGCAGGCCTTGAAGGCGCTGTAGCCGGCGTACTTCGCGGTGGAGCCGAGCTCCTCCTCGATCTCGAGCAGGCGGTTGTACTTGGCAACGCGCTCGCCACGGGCCGGGGCACCGGTCTTGATCTGGCCGGTGTTCTTGGCGACGGCCAGGTCGGAGATGGTGGTGTCCGGGGTCTCGCCGGAACGGTGGGAGACCATGGAGGTGAAGCCGTTGGCGGTGGCCAGCTCGATGGCGTCGAGGGTCTCGGTCACGGTGCCGATCTGGTTGAGCTTGACGAGCAGGGAGTTCGCGGCACCCAGCTCGATGCCCTTGGCCAGACGCTTCGGGTTGGTCACGAGCAGATCGTCGCCGACGAACTGCAGGCGGTCGCCGAGGCGAGCGGTGATGGCCGCCCAGTCGTCCCAGCCTTCTTCCTGGAACGGATCCTCGATGGAGACGATCGGGTACTCGTTGACGAGGCCCTCGTAGAAGTCGAGCATGAAGGAGGCGTCGCGATCCTCACCCTCGAAGTGGTACTTGCCGGTCTCCTTGTTGTAGAACTCGGAGGAGGCGACGTCGAGGGAGATGCCGATCTGCTTGCCCGGCTCGTAGCCGGCGGCCGCGATGGCGTCCATGATGTAGTTCAGGGAGTCCTTGTTGGACTTCATCTTCGGAGCGAAGCCGCCCTCGTCGCCCAGACCGGTGGCCAGGCCTTCCTTCTTCAGGACGGACTTGAGGGTGTGGTACACCTCGACACCGGCGCGCAGGGCCTCGGAGTAGGTCTCGAAGCCGTACGGGGAGATCATGTACTCCTGGATGTCGGTGGCGAAGTCGGCATGGGCGCCGCCGTTCATGATGTTCATGTTCGGCACCGGCAGGATGTGGCCGTTGGTGCCGCCGAGGTAGCGGTACAGCGGCATCTCGGCGGATTCGGCCGAGGCGTAGATGGCGGCGAGGGACACGCCGAGGATGGCGTTGGCACCCAGGCGGCCCTTGTTCGGGGTGCCGTCGAGCTCGATCATCAGATCGTCGAGGGCGCGCTGGTCGGAGGCGTCCATGCCGATGATCTTCGGAGCGATCTCCTCGTTGACGGCCTTGACGGCGTCCAGGACACCCTTGCCCTTGTAGACGGCCTTGTCGCCATCGCGACGCTCCCAGGCCTCGGCCTCACCGGTGGAGGCGCCGGACGGAACCAGGCCCTTGCCCAGAGCGCCGTCTTCGGTCTCCAGATAGACCTCAACGGTCGGGTTGCCGCGGGAATCGAGAATCTGACGCGCGTACACGCTTTCAATTGCTGCCACAACTACTCCTTAAAACGGTTGTGTTTTGATGACAACCCTAAGCCTAGTGCGCTTTATGGACGTTGTGAACGACACGCCCAAAAATATATGTGAGCGCTCACAATACAATGGCCGCACCGGATATGCCCTATGACACATCCGATGCGGCCGCAACATGCAGTCCGACAACCGCAATCCCCCGAAAGCCACGTATAACGCGGGCCTTCGGGCCGGATTCAGTCGCCGATGATGGCGCCGACGATGCCGGAGACGATCGCCATGATCAGCGAGCCGAGCACCGCCCACCAGAATCCGTCGATCGCGATGCCGAAGCCGAAAATCGACACCGACAGCCACGAAGCGAGGTTCATGAACAACACGTTGATGATCAGCGACACCAGACCCAGACTCAGGATGGAGAACGGCAGGGCCAGCAGGTGCACGATCGGTTTGATCGATGCGTTGATTAGCGCCATGAACAGCGCGAATCCGGCCACGGCGAACAGCGTGTTGCCGCCGACCTCATGCATGCCCGGAGTCAGCCACACCATCACGCCGGCGGCGATCGTCAAAGTAATCCATTGTGCGATAAAACGTCCCATAGCGACCATTCTCTCAGACGACACGCGCCGGCGGGTTCATCCCAACGAATGAATCCGCCCTCACTACGCGATTCTCGGAACGACGGGTGCCGGACGCTCGTCGAGCGCGGACACGCCGGACGCATCGGCGGCGTAGAAGCGCCGCAGGTCCGCGGTGAATTTGGCCAAACTCGGCTCGGCGCTGTACAGCATGTGTCCGGCCGGATAGTAGGAGAACGCGATATTGCCACGCAACGCCTCGGGCAATCCCAGATGGTCGATGTCATATTCGGTCTGTCCGAACGGGGTGCACAAATCGTAGACGCCGTTGGCCACCAGCACCTTCAGCGTGTGCTGGTGCGTGATCGCGGCGGCAAGATCGGGCAGCACGTTCGGGAAGGGGATGTTCGATCCCCATGAGGACTTCGTCATGGCGGGCTGCTTATGCCACCAGACCCATCCCTTGCCGGGTTCGGTGGAATCCCAGTCGAAGTCGGCGAATCCGCGACGCTCCTCCTTGCCATCCCAGCCGAGCTCGTCGCGCAGATACGCGTTGGCGAGGCTGGAGTAGGCGGGATCGAGGAAGGAATCGTCCACCACGAAGGTCTCCTCGTCGTTCATGCGGTCGAGATCATACCCGGCCACACGGCCGTCGTATCGGCCCACGATCATATCCCACCCGCGCAGCAGCGCCTTGCGGAATCGCATGTCGACCACGCGCAGATCGGATTCGTAGACGTAGCGCGCGTCCAATCCGGTCAGTTCGGCGTAGCGTTCGGACACGGATCGCTTCGTCTCCTCGTCCAGCGACGATCCCGCGGACAGGGCCAGGCGCAGCGGACCGTTGGCGAAGGCGCGGGCGGCCTGCAGATGGTCGGCGATGTCGACACCCTCGCCGGCGCGGCCATGATAGTGAGCCACCGCGGCGTAGGTCGGGAAATAGCCGACGTAGAACTGGTCGGAGGTGTCGAGCGTGAACGCGTAGTCGAGGATGTTCGAGACGAGCACCAGACCGTTGAGCGCAACGCCGTCCTGCTGCAGACGGTAGGCGAGCGCCGAGCCGCGCGTGGTGCCGTAGGATTCACCGAGCACATACTTGGGGGAATTCCAACGGCGGTATTTGCTCAGGTATTGGCGGATGAACGCGCTGAAACCGGCCACATCGCCGTCCACGCTCCACAGTTCGCTTTTGGCCTTCTCGAGGATGGTGGAGAATCCGGCACCCGCGGCGTCGATGAACACGAGATCGGAAACGGGCAACAGCGTGTGCGCGTTGTCCACCAGATCGTAAGGCGCGGCGGGCACGGGTGCCGCGTCGGGCACGCTGATGCGTTTGGGGGCGATGGATCCCATAAGCAGGAACGTCGAGGACGAGCCGGGGCCGCCGTTGAAGATGAACGTCACCGGACGGTTCGGGTCGGTTTTGCCGCTTTCGGAGTCGACGGCGTTGAACGCCGCGTAGAAGATGCTGGCGGCGGGTTTGACCTTCGCCGTGTCGATGTTCAATGTGCCGACGGTCGCCTCGTACGTCCATTCGCGTCCGTCGAGCGTGATCATGTGTCGGGTGGTTATCTCGCGCGGGTCAGGCAGTCGGTCCTGTTGGTTGCGTTCGCCTGCCGGTGCGGATTCGCGGGCGTTCGTGGTTGTCGTATCGTCGGTCATCAGCGTCTCGCTTTCCTCGTCGTCTGGTTCCCGGGCGTTCCCGTCTTCGGGAATCAACCTTGGTCCTCCAACCATAACGCGCGCCGGCTCCCACACCATCCGCAACATGCGCGGCGGATGGTGCAAGACGAAAGGAACGCGGCGAACGCACGCCTATAGCGAGGTCACACCTGAACGAGTTCCGGAGCGCGGCGCGTGGAGAAACGGAACATGAGCGCGGCGAGCACGATGCCGGCCAATCCGACGCCCAACATCACCGCCATGCTGGATGAGAATCCGCTGACGTACGCATCGGCTTGGCTCATGCCCTGAGCCATGTTGGCCGCGCTGGCCTCGGTGATCAGCGCGCTGGCGACCGCCGTGCCGATCGCGCCGGCCAGCTGCTGGATGGTGTTCATCGCCGCCGAACCATCGGCGTTCATACGGTCCGGCAGCTGGTTGAGCGCATGCGTCTGGTCGGGCACGAGCACGAATCCCGAAGCGGCCATGAACAAGGCGAACGCCACCGCCACCACCGTTTCGTTGCCGCCGCCCAGCATCAGCACGGCGTCCATCACGCTCACGCCAAGGAAACCGCAGATGATGAATTTAGGTGGGAAGCGGTTCTTCAGCGCACCTCCGATCAGCGGCGCGGAGACGGCGCCGATAATCGCGCCCGGCAGCAGGATCAGGGCCGCGGCGATGCTGGTCTGGCCGAAGCCGCGCTGCAGCAGAATCGGCAACAGGAAGTTCAGGCCGAGCACGCCGCCGGAGCTCATGATGAGAATGAGCATGCCAAGGCTGAATCCCGGATAGGAGAACACACGCACCTCGATCAGCGGATGTTCCATCCTCAGCTGCGCCATGGCGAACAGCGCGAGCACGATGACGCTGGCGACCAGGGTGGCCCAGAAACGCCAGTCGCCGCCCCATTCGCTGTAGAAGCTCACCGCCATGATGAGTCCGGACAGGCCGAGGGCGATCACCAGCAGCGAGGGAACGGAGATATAGCCCTGCTCCCCCTTGCGGATGTCGGGAACGGTGGCCGTGCCGAGCACAAGCGACAACACGAGGAACGGCAGCATCGCGTAGAAGATCCAATGCCAGTCGAGATAGGCCATCACCATGCCTCCGAACACGGGTCCGATGGCGGGCGCCACGCAGGTGACGAGACTGACGAGGCCGAGCATCATGCCGCGCTGTTCGAGCGGCGCTTTTTCGAGGATGATATTGGTCAGCAGCGGCAGCGAAATGCCGGTGCCGAGCGCCATAATCAGCCTGGCGGCGAGCAGCATCGGAAAGTTCAGGGCCACCGCGCCCAGCAGGGTGCCCGCGGTGAAGATGGCGACCGCCGTGACGAACAGCGTTTTGGTGGAGAAGGTGCGCACGAGGTACGGCGAAGTGGGGATCGACACCGACAGCAGCAGCAGATAGCCGGTGGTGAGCCATTGCACCACGGATGCGGAGATGGAGAATTCCGTCATCAGCGCGGAGTAGGCGATGTTGAGGCTGGTCTCGGAGAGCACGCCGAGGAAGGTGAGGATCGCGAGCGCGACCACCACGATGATGAGTTTGCCTTCGACGGCCTGTTTGCCGCCGTTGGGGGCGGTTTGGGCGGAGTTGTTCGTGTGATTGTTGGTCATAATGATGGATAAACCCTTGGAAAGATTGTTCTGAATTCGATTGATGCGTCGTAGGCCGCGCCGCGGGCTTCATGCGCACGGCAGGCACGTCTGACGCGTCTGACGCGTCTGGCACGCGGGATGCGTCGGTCCGCCGCGGGACGTGCGGAATCGGTTCAGTCGAACAGGTCCGACATAGGGACCAGTTGGCGGGGGTTCTTGCTGTTCATCGGCTCCATACTGTACACATCAGCCCAAACAGACGCAGCAATTGCGCCGACTTCGTCATTCCAAGCGACCTATCCCGCCATCCCAGACCGACCCCATCCTGCCATCCCAAGCCGAGCCCTCCCCACCGTCATCCTGTGGAGATGCTTCGACTCCGTTACACTCCGCTCAGCATGACGAATAACCATTATCAACGTCATCCTGAGCGCAGGCCGCAGGCCGGAGTCGAAGGATCTCAACATTTTGACAGCAAGCGTGGTGAAATCCTTCGACTCCGCACTTCATGCTCATCGAATACGAGCGCGACTGATGCGCCCGCACCGCCCCGCACGCGGGTAAGCTGGTGCGTATCGACGACTTCCATTCACGAAAGGAGTTTCCATGACCGAGAACAACGCCGTTCATGACGAGATGGAGATGGGGTTCATCGACGACCTGACGCCGCTGGTCAGCGTGCAGGATGAGGCGACCGTCTCCCGCACGGTGATGGAGCACGAGGGCGGCAATGTGGTGCTGTTCAGTTTCGACAAAGGACAGGAGCTCAGCGAGCACACCGCCGCGATGCCGGTGTTCGTGCAGACCCTCAAGGGCCATCTCACCATCACCGGCAACGGAAAGACCGTGGAGTTGGCACCGGGTGGACTGGTCTACTTCCCCACCCGCATCCCGCATGCCATCGTCGCGCAGGAACCGTCGATCATGATGCTCACCATGATCACCCCAGCCCGAAGCTGACCCTCTACGACGAGAGTTTGCGATACAGGTCATACGCCTCGGCCGCGATCTCTTCCGGGCTTTCCACCATGCCGCGCTCCAACCAGTAGCGGAATACCCCTACGAATCCGTAATACAGGAAGTAATGCCGCAGAGTCGAATGATTTTGCTCGGATAGGGTGGAGAAATACCGGAAGAAATAGGCCGACAGATCGCGCAACGCCCCCTGTTCGCGCAACAGCGCGAACAAATCCCTATGCTCATGCAGCGTGGCGAAAATCAGGTTGAAACACGCACGCATGTCATCGGCATTGGATTGAAGCTCCCCACGCACGGAATCGAGCACATCATCGATGCAATGCTCCACCAGGTCATGCGCACCACCGTAATACCGGTAGAAGGTGGAGCGGTTGATTTGCGCGAGCTTGCATATCTGCGAAACGGTGATTGTCTCCAAGGGCTGTTCCCGAAGTAGCTGAAAGAACGCCTTGTCGATGGCGTCCAACGTGTAACGAGTGCGCAAATCCATACTCGCCCCCATCATTTGCGCAACACATAGGCGGACCTGTCGCGCAACGTACATATGTCGTTCGTGTGATGGTTGCCGGCCATCGGATTCCTCATTATATTCAGCGTGTCACGTTATGCAACAGTGTCGCTTATAAGGGGGATTCCCACTAATGGATCAGCTTCTACTTGAACTGCCGCTATTCCAACTGCTTATCGCGCTTGCGCTGTATCTCGCGTATCTCGCCTATGTGATGCTGGGCGGCATGCGCAAAAGGAAGGCCGGACTACGCCGTTTCGTCATCATGATCGTCGTGCTGTTCTGGGGTTTGACGCAGGCCTACGACGGCGTGCACACGAAGGCCGAAATTCTCGATCTGGCGCTGATCACAGCCATCGCACTCATGAAAGCGTGGTATTTGGGGCACAAGAAGACGGTCGAGCAAATCGACGGCGTCTATTACATCTGGCATGACATGTCATATGTGCGGGCATGGTTCCTGTTCTTCGCGGGAAAGATAATCCTCACCGCCGCTGTGGGGTATTGCACGCATACCACGATGCCCATCTGGCATATCGTGTTTTATTTCTGCGTGTATTTCACACTCCGTTCGGCCATCATCATATACCTGCACCCGCAAGCGTTCCTGCGTTCGCATCGATAAGGCGGCACCGTCGGCGTTCGCCGTTCGCATGCCGCCGAAACCCTCTTCGATCCAACACCAAACGTCCCTCGCACACGCTCGACCGCATCATAGGCTGAAGGCGGACGGCATAGCGCCACCCGCCTTCAGTCATATTCACTCGCCACAACTCAAGCCGCTTGCTTGACCAGATAGCGCAGCCACAGGGTGTTGCCGTCCTTGACTTCGGCGCTTTGCAGCTCGAAGCCGACCGGAGTGTCATCGGACAAGCCCTCTCGGGTGTCGAACAGGGCGGGAGTGCTGTTCGATCCGTCGGCAGCGGACGCGACGACGATGCTCACTTCGTCGCACATGCCCGCTTGGATGAACGACCAGTTGAGCACGCCGCCACCGCCAAGCATCAACGTCTCGACTCCGAACAATTCCTTGAGCTTGGCGAGCGCCACCGCATAGTCGAGAGCGTCGTCGCCGGCGATGATGTAGGAGATGTTGAGCCTGCGCAGGAACGCTTTATATGCGTTGGAGACTTTGCCGGTCAGCACTTCGACGACCTGCGCGGTGGTGCCCGCGTAGGTGAGGCTGTTGCGCTTCCAGCCGAGTCTGCCGGACGGGTCGACCGACACGTAATACATGCCGGTCGTCTCGGCCACGTAATCGCCTTCCGGGACTTCCTCGGCCGTCTCGTCGAGTTCGGGTTCGGCGTAGAAAGTGAAGTTGTCGTCGGTGGTCACACGGCCGGACAGCCAGCCCTGGTGCTTGTAGTACGGGTTGTCTCCGAAGGTGATCGAATCGAACACGGCACCGGCCTCGTCGCCCTCCGGCGTGCTCATGTATTTGCCCATGATCTTGCCGTCAAGCGAGGTCATCATATGGCAGAAGATATACGGTCTGTTCATTGTGGTGTTGCGTCTTTCTCTTTGCGCGGACAGGTGATGGTTGCGACGCGGATGGCCGTCCGAGAGATCGGTCACTCTCGGACGGCCATCGGTACGCCTTCGATATGACGCTGTGCGTCACTTGAGGCTGGTGGCGAAGAACTCCTCAATCTGGTCGAAGGGGATGCGGTCGGTGCGGTCGTACAGGTCGATGTGCTCCGCGTCGTCCACCACGACCATGCGCTTCGGCTCCTTGGCGGCAGCGAAGGCGTTCTCGCTGAAGAAGCGCGAGTGGGCGCGGTCGCCGACGATGAACATGATCGGACGCGGCGAGATCTCCTCGATGAAGTCGAGCAGACGATAGTTCATGAACGCCATGTCGCTGGTGGTGGTGAAGCCGCCGCGGGAACGCGGGTGGAAGCCGCGCTTCAACGCGTAGAAACGGAACCATTCGGCGGTGAGCTCATCCAGTTCGGCCGGCACCTCGTCGAGCGGCTGATCAGGGAAGTACGGATTGTATTCGGGATAGCCGTTTTCGGCATCCACCCAACGCTGGCGGGCCAGCTGCTCCTTGCGCGCGGCGATGGCCTGCGCGTCCATACCGAGACGTGCGGCAGCGGTCATATCGTACATGCTTGCGGTGGCGACGGCCTTGATGCGCGGATCCATCTGCGCGGCGGACAGGGCGAAGCCGCCCGAGCCGCAGATGCCGATCGCGCCGATGCGCTCGCGGTCCACGAAGTCTTGCAGTCCGAGATAGTCGACGCCGGCGCTGAAGTTCTCGGTGAACAGGTCGGGCGAGGAGACGTGGCGCGGCTCGCCCGAGGATTCGCCCATATGGCACGGGTCGAAGGTGAGCACCACGAAGCCGCGCTGGGCGAGCTCGTTCGCGTAGACGCAAGGACCCTGCTCCTTGACGCCGCCGTAGGGCGCGCCGACGATGATCGCGGGCAGTTTGGTTTCGCCGGTCAGATCGGCCGTTTTGGCGACGTACAGGTCGCCCGCGATCGTATATCCGTAACGGTTGGGGTAGGAGACGTGCCTGCGTTCCACGGCGTCGCTCAACGGTGCGATGTAATACTCTTCAGCCATTGCGATCCTCGTCTTTCTGCACTTTCTGCATATGATTTGGCCTGATATGCAGGTATTACAGCACCCCACCGCTCCCATATCAAATGTCTATCGCATATATCAATCCATTCACTTTCCCTATGGAATCCGGCACTTTCCCAACAGAATCCGGCACTCTTCCAACAGAATCCGGCACTTTCCCAACAGAATCCGGCACTCTCCATACAATAGGACTTGGATGCACGATGCCGTGCGACACGGAAGCCCACTCGAGGAGAAGATATGCCGTTCGATTATAAGAAGGAATACAAAGATCTGTATCAGCCGAAAACCAAGCCGGCAATCGTCGAGGTGCCTCGTATGAGCTTCGTGGCGGTCGAAGGAGAGGGCGACCCGAACGAAGAGAGCGGCGACTATCAAACGGCGATGCAGCTGTTGTACGGCATTTCGTTCACCATCAAGATGAGCAAGATGTCCAAGAACCCCGACGACCGGATCGACGGCTATTTCGACTACGTGGTGCCGCCGTTGGAAGGGCTATGGTGGATGACCGACGACAGCGCCGAAGACGGTATGCTGGCCGGCATCGACTTTTCGCGCAAATCCGATTTTCACTGGATTGCGATGATTCGACTGCCTGAATTCGTCACGCCGGAGGTGTTCGAGCACGCTCGTGAGCAGTTCGCTACTAAACACCCCGAAGCGGATGCCTCTCGCGCGTTCCTGTTCGATTTCGACGAGGGCACGGTCGCGCAGATTATGCACAAAGGACCATACGATGACGAGCCCGCCACCGTCACCACGCTTGAGGCCTACGCCGCAGATCAGGGATATGCGCTCGACTTCAGCGCTTCGCGTCACCATCACGAGATCTATCTGGGCGACCCGCGCAAATGCAAGCCCGAAAATCTCAAAACCGTCATCCGCCACCCCGTGAAGCCCGCCGCAGACGTTAGCGGCGTTTGAAGAGGCGGAAAAGCTGAGATTCACGAATCGTCAGGCCTGCGACGAATGTCGACTTCGACGTCAACAGCTCACGACAACGTCGCGCACCGCGTCGTAGGAGAACGCACCGAATCGGCCGCATACGCCGGCCGTCAGTTCAACTGCGCCCGCAGATAGCGGCCCGTCAGCGATTCGACGGTGGCGGCAACGTCGGCGGGCGAGCCGGAGGCGACGATGCGGCCGCCTTGTTCGCCGCCGCCCGGCCCCATGTCGATGACATGGTCGGCGTTGGCGATCAGGTCGAGGTCATGTTCGATGACCACGATGGTGGCACCGCCGTCGAGCAGCCGTTGCAGCACGCCGATCAGCGTGCGCACATCCAGCGGATGCAGGCCGACCGTGGGCTCGTCGAGCACGAACAGCGAGGTGCGCTGTTTCTTGCCGAGCTCGTTGGAGAGTTTGAGCCGCTGCGCCTCCCCGCCCGACAATGACGGCGTGTCCTCGCCAAGCGTGAGATAGCCGAGCCCCAGATCATGCAGGGTGCGCAACGCTTTGGCGATGCGTTTGAGCGTCGCGTCGGCGACCGCTTGCGAATTTTGCGGAGCGCGCCCTTCAAATATGTCGAGCAGCGCGTCGACGCTCATGGCGAGGATCTGCGGCATGGTCATACGCCGCTCCCCCACCGCAAGCCGTATGCCGTTCACATCGTCGCGGTAGCGCGTGCCTTCGCAGGCGGGACAGGCGATCGTCACATCCGGCAGGAACTGCACGTCCAGGTTGACACGGCCCGCGCCATCGCATTGCGGGCAACGCAGCGAGCCGGTGTTGTAGGAGAAGTCGGCGAGCGCGAGCCCGCGGGCGCGCGCCTCGTCGGTGGCGGCAAACGCGCGGCGCAGCAGGTCCATGATGCCGCTGTAGGTGGCGAGGGTGGAACGCACGTTGATGCCGATGGGTGTGGAGTCCACGATGCGTACCGTGTCGATGCCCGCGGAATCGAGCGATTTCACATGCTTCGGCAGCGCACGCCTTTCGACCATGGCTTGCAGAGCGGGCACCAACGATTCGAGTACCATCGTGGTTTTGCCCGAGCCGGAGACGCCGGTGACGGCGGTGAGCCGGCCGACCGGAATCGCCACGTCCAACGGCCGCACGGTGTGAATCGCATCGGTACGCATACGCAGCCAATGCACATTGTCATCGTCATCCGCCGCTCGCCGTTCACGTACGAGCACGGGTTCGCTGCCGGCGATGAATCCCGCGATGCGCGAGTTCGGATCGGCGGCGATTTCGTCCGGCGAGCCTTGCGCGATGACGCGCCCGCCGTTCACGCCCGCGCCGGGTCCCATTTCGATGAAATGGTCGGCGGCGCGCAGCACGTTCACGTCGTGGTCGACGAATACGACCGAGTTGCCGTCGCCCAGCAGGTCGCGCATCACGCCGACCAGGCCTTCCATATTCGCCGGATGTAGGCCGGTGGAGGGTTCGTCGAGCACGTACAGCACGCCGGTGGTTTCGTTGCGTACGGCGCGGGCGAGTTGGGCGCGTTGGCGTTCGCCGGTGGAGAGGGATTCGCCGGAACGGTCCAATCCCAAATATCCGAGGCCGAGTTGCAGCAGTCTTTGCCCCATATCGTCGAATGTGTCGGCCAGGGCCTGTCCCATCGGCCGCATCTCGTCCGGCAGGCCGGCGGGCACGCCGCACACCCATGCCAGAGCGTCGTCCAATGTCATGGCGGTGGCTTGGGCGAGGTTGATGCCTTCGATCAGCGGCCATCGGGCGGCTTCGCTCAGTCGCGTGCCGTCGCAGTCGGGGCAGGTGTGTTCGGTGACGAATCGCATCACGCGGGCGAGGCGTTTTTCGTCGCCGGCGCGTTCCAGCTCTTTAGTGACGGTGAGGCGCGCGTTGCGGAAGGTGAAGTCGAGTTCGTGCACGCCTTTCATCGAGGTGACGACGATGTGTTTCTTCTCTTCCGGCCCGTTGAACACGATGTCGCGTTCCTTGCTCGTCAGGTCGCGGAAGGGCACGTCGGTGCGCACGCCGAATTCGCGGGCGATGTCGCTCTGCACGCGCCAGCCGAACATCTTCCACGGCAGCACCGCGCCTTCGTCGATGGTGAGCGAATCGTCCGGCACCAAGGTCGAGTCGTCCACGTCGCGCACCAGGCCGGTGCCTTGGCAGCGGGCGCATGCGCCGGTGGAGTTGAAGGCGAGCATCTCCGCTCCCGGCGCGTCGATGCGTGCGCCGCATTCGTCGCAGAAGAACGGAGTTTCGGCGGCCACTGCGATGGTCGGCGCATGGTAATGCCCGTTGGGGCAACGATGGTGGGCCAGTCGGGAGAACATGAGGCGCAGCACGTTGAGTAGTTCGGTCATCGTGCCGAAGGTGGAGCGCACGCCGCCCACGCCCGGCCGCTGCCGCAGGGCCAATGCGGGCGGCAGGTAGCGGGCTTCGTCGATTTGTGGCCGTTGCGCCTGCGACATGCGACGGCGCGTGTAGGTCGACAGCGCGTCGAGGTAGCGGCGTGAGCCTTCCGCGTAGAGCACGTCCAAAGCGAGCGAGGATTTGCCCGAGCCGGAAACGCCCGCCACGGCGACCAGTTGGTTCAGCGGGATGTCCACATCCACGTTCTTGAGATTGTTCACGCGCGCGCCGCGGATTTCGATATGGTCCGCGCCGCCGATCCGTCGCCCGTCTGTCATACCGCCCTATTGTAGGAGGCCGTCGGCCCGCGTTAGAGGAGCTGCTCCATGCCGATGCGGTAGGGGGTCAGTCCCATGCGTTCGTAGAAGGCTTGGGCGCCGGGATTGCAGGACCAGACGTTGAGGGTCAGGTTGTGGCAGCCGGATTCCTTGGCGAAGGCGAGCACGTGATGATAGAGCGCGCTGCCGACGTGCTTGCCGCGCGCCGCCTCATCCACGCAGATGTCGTCCACGTACAGGGTGGTGATGTCGGTGAGGATGTTGTCGTTCGGATGGCGCTGGAACTGGCAGAACGCGTAGCCGAGCACGGGTTGCGGCGCCTCTTCGGACGGATTCGCCGAGTCATCCGCGGCCGGGTTCGCGGCGACGGCCACGAAAATCGGGGTTTCATCCGATGCGATAAGGCCTGCGAGTTCGGCGTCGGTGTATTTCGTCACACCGCCTTTGAACAGGTCCGGGCGGCCTGCGTGATGCACCTCCAACACCTGATGCAGTAGACGGTTGAGTTCGGGGATGTCCGCATTGACGGCCCTGCGTATCGTTAGTTCGCTCATACCTTCGCAGTGTACCGTATCGGAAAAATGTCGCGCATGGCCCATCCATGGCTCGATCGCCATGCGCAACGGCCCACGTATAGCCGTGCGCAACAACGGCGACCGCGAAAAATCGTCGCCTTCGAAGCGAATACCATCTCCGCCTTCTTGCGGCCTCCCATCCGCCACAAGAAGGCGGGAGGCCGCAAGAGCGGAAGCTCGGATCAGCCGACGTGGCGTTCGAAGCGCTGGAAACCGGTGATACGGTCGATTTCGGCCATCGCGTCGTCGGGGATGACGAAGCCGGATGCCTTGATGTTGTTCTCCAGCTGGCTGGGCTTGCTGGCACCGGCGATCACACAGCTGATCTGCGGGTGCTGCAGAATCCACGCCATCGACATGATGGCCAGGTTGACTCCCAGCCCGTCGGCCACCTTGATCAGCTCCTCGACCATGTCGAGGTTCCGGTCGGTGAGCATGTCGTTGATCTGATGGTCGGCCTGCCATGTGGCGCGGGAGCCCGCCGGAATCGGCTGGCCCTTGCGGTACTTGCCGGTGAGCAATCCCTGGCTCAGCGGGGAGAACGTGGTGATGCCGATGCCGAGACGCTCGCACACGCCCATGATCTCGTGTTCGATGTAGCGGTCGGCGAGATTGTACTGCGGCTGCACCACGGTGAGCGGATGCAGACCAAAGCGCTCGATGATGCGCTGGGCCTCCTGCAGACGGGCGCCTCCCCACTCCTCGGACACGCCATAGTAGAGGATCTTGCCTTGAGACACGAGGTCGCTCAGCGCGCGCAGCGTCTCCTCGAGATCGCATGTCTCGTCGAAACGATGGCAGTAGTAGAGATCAAGATAATCGAGCTTCATGTTCTTCAGGCTCTGCTCGCAGCTTTCGAAAATATGCTTGCGGCTCAGGCCTCGGTCGTTGACGCCTGGCCCGGTCGGGAAGTAGACCTTGGACGAGACGACAAGCTCGCGACGAGGGAAGCGCGAAAGCACGTCTCCGAAGAAGCGTTCGGCCGCGCCGCCGCTATAGGCGTCCGCACAGTCGAAGAAATTCACGCCGTTGTCAAAGGCGAGGTCGACGGTCTCTTTGGCGACGTCTTCGGCGTCGGTATCTTTGAGATCGGTCACCCAACTGCCCAACGCCACCTCGCTGACCTTGAGTCCGGACTTGCCTACATTGCGATACTTCATTGCGTTTCCTTCACTTGCGTTTTGCGAACGAGCAGGGGTTCCCCACCCGAAATGGGAGGAGTTCGACGACTGACGGATTGCGTCACTTGCCGGGACGGCGGTTGATGAACCAGTATCCGAGCGCGACGAACACGGTGCCGCCGACGATATTGCCCAAGGTCGCGGCGGAGAGGTTGACCAGGATCGCGGTCACGTCAAGCGCGTCCACTCCGGCCACATCCGCGCCGAAGCCGAGCAGTTTGCAGACCAGTCCGACCGGCAGGAAGAACATGTTGGCCACGCAGTGTTCGAAGCCCATCGCCACGAAGCCAGAGATCGGCAGCAGAATGCCGAGCACCTTGTCGCCGACGGAACGTGCGGAGAAACCGACGCGCACGGCGAGGCAGACGAGGATATTGCACAGGATGCCGCGCACGAACAGCGTGCCCCAAGCGGGCGTGACCTTCGAGACGGCGGTGGCGACGGCCGAGTCTGCCACAAGTCCGTCGTTCAATCCCATGGTGCCGGCGAGTGTGATCAGCGTGACCAGAATCAGTCCGCCCGCGAAATTGCCGAACCAGACGATCACCCAGTTGCGCAGCATGGCCGGCCAGGAGATGCGGCGCGACGCCAGGTCGGAGGCCATCAGCGAATTGCCGGTGAACAGTTCCGCGCCACAGCACAGCACGAGCACGAGCCCCATGCAGAACGCGAGACCGCCGACGAAACGCTTCGGTCCCCAGCTCATATCCGGATCGGAGGTGACGATGAGGTAGAACAGCGCGCCGAAGCCGATGAACGCGCCTGCGAACATCGCGGAGACGAAGGCCTTCGCTCCGGTCAGGCGGGTTTTGTGCACGCCCGCCTTGTCGACGGCCTCTTGGGTTTCGGCCGGGGTGAGCGCGTTGATGTTGATGATGGGGGTCGTCATCGTCCGTCCTCCGTCGTCGGATGCGTTGTTCGTGGTTTTGCCGTCCAATAGCTTACATTCCCGCCATTCATGGCACGCCAAGACATCTAGGATTTGCGCGGCGCGGGTTTCCAGGCGAGGTCGTCGAGGAGCTGGTCGGCCCAGCGCACCACTTCGGTGGAGCTCATCGGGCCGGAGCCCAGCGAGCCCGCGAACGGGGTGTTGATGATCAGCGTCTGCGTGAGCGGCCGGTATTGCACGGTTTTGTAAATGCGGGTGATGCGCATCTGCACCGATTCGGGCGGCGTGATCTTCGAGACGCGCACCTTGCCGCTTTGGCCGATGATCTCCGAAATGCCCAACGCGCGCGCTTTGTTGCGCAGCCTCGCCACGTCGAACAGCGTCTCGAACGCCTCGGGCGGTTTGCCGTAGCGGTCGGTGAGCTCCTCGCGCAGTTCGCTCAGATCCTCTTCGCCGCGCGCGGCGGCCAGCTTGCGATACGCTTCGAGCCGCAGCTTGTCGGAGTCGATGTAGTCCACCGGAATCGACGCCTCGATCGGCAGGTCGATGCTCACGGCGACCGGTTCGTTGCGTTCCGGCTCCTTGACCTGTTCGACCGCTTCGGAGACCATGCGCACGTACAGGTCGAAGCCCACGCCTTCGATATGGCCGGACTGCTGGTCGCCGAGCAGGTTGCCGGTGCCGCGCAGCTCGAGGTCCTTCATGGCCACGTCGAAGCCGGAACCGAGCGACGTGTTCTGCGCGATGGTGGAGAGGCGGTCGTGCGACTGCTGGGTCATCGGCTTGCTCGGATCGTACAGGAAGTACGCGTAGGCGCGTTCGCGGCCGCGGCCGACGCGCCCGCGCAGCTGGTGCAGCTGCGAAAGTCCGAAACGGTCGGCATGGTCGACGATCAGTGTGTTCGCGTTGGAGATGTCAAGACCGGTTTCCACGATCGTGGTGCACACAAGCACGTCGATGTCGCGACGCCAGAAGTCGCGGATGACGCCGTCGAGCTGTTTCTCCCCCATCTTGCCGTGCGCGGTGCCGATATGCGCCTCGGGCACAAGCTCCTGCAATTTCGCCGCGGTGGACGAGATCGAGTCGACGCGGTTGTGCACGTAGAACACCTGGCCGCCGCGCAGCAGCTCGCGCCGGATCGCGGCGGTGACCTGCGCGTCCTCGTAGGCACCCACATAGGTGAGCACGGGCAGACGGTCCTCGGGAGGCGTCGCCAACGTCGACATCTCACGAATGCCGGTGACGGCCATCTCCAGAGTGCGCGGAATAGGCGTGGCGGAGAGCGAGAGCACGTCCACGTTGGTGCGCAGCGCCTTCAACGTCTCCTTATGCTCCACGCCGAAACGCTGCTCCTCGTCGATGATGACGAGGCCGAGATCCTTGAACTTGATTTTCGGATTGAGCAGCTTATGCGTGCCGATGACCACGTCCACCGAGCCGGATTGCAATCCTTCGATGGTTTCGTTGATCTCCTTGGTCGTTTGGAAACGGCTCATGGCCGCCACGTTCACGGGGAATCCCTCGTAACGTTCGGCGAAGGTTTCGAAATGCTGCTGCACGAGCAGGGTGGTCGGCACAAGCACGGCCACCTGCTTGCCGTCCTGCACGGCCTTGAAGGCGGCGCGCACGGCGATCTCCGTTTTGCCGAAGCCCACGTCACCGCAGATGAGGCGGTCCATCGGGCGGGGACGTTCCATATCGGATTTCACCTCGTCGATGGTGGTGAGCTGGTCGGCGGTCTCCTGGTAGGGGAACGCGTCCTCCAATTCCTTCTGCCACGGGGTGTCCGGGCTGAAGGAGAAACCGGCCGTGCGTTGGCGCGCCGAATACAGTTTGACCAGGTCGTCGGCGATCTCCTTGACGTGTTTGCGCGCCTTGGCTTTGGTGGCCGCCCAGTCGGAGCCGCCGAGCTTGTTGAGTTTGGGGGCTTCCGCGCCGATGTATTTGCTCACCTGATCCAGCTGGTCGGTGGGGATGAAGAGTTTGTCCGGCGGGGCGCCGCGTTTGCTGGACGCGTATTCGATGACGAGGTATTCGCGCGTGGTTTTGTTCGCGCCCGCGCCGATGGCACGCTGGCGCATTTCGACGAAACGGCCGATGCCGTGCTGTTCGTGCACCACATAGTCGCCGGCTTTGAGCTCCATCAAATCGATGGCTTTGCGGCGGCGCTTCGGCGTTTTGGCCTGTCCCACGGCGGAGGTGCGTCCGGTCAGGTCGCGTTCGGTGAGCAGGGCGACGCGCGCGGCTTCGTCCACGAATCCATCGATGGCGCGCGAGCGGATCGTCTCGAATCGGGTGATGCCGGTTTCGTTGATGGCGCGTTTGAGTCTGGCGAGGGTACCTTGCGCGGCCGCGGTGACGGTGACCTGATAGCCCGCGTCAAGCAGTCCTTCGATGCCCACGGCGGCCCTGTGTTCGTCGCCGCGGAATTCCTCCGGCGCTTTCGCGCCGATCTGCACATGCCCGGCGAGCGTGCCGTCCACACCGAAATTGGTGAGTTTCCACACGTCGTGGTTGGAGAAGTCGAGCGCGCGCACGCATTCCTCGAAGTCGAGGAAGTTCGCCTGATCGAAGCTGATGGGCGCGCCGGCACCATGCCCGGACGCGGCCACATGCCAGCTGGCGGCGAGGAATTCATTGGCCGTTTTGCCGAGGTCTTCGGCGGCTCGGCGCAGTTTCTCGGGATCGGAAAGCATCACCAGCGCGTTTGCGGGCAGCATGCCGATCACGGGCTCCATATCGTCCACCAACGCGGGCATCAGGGATTCCATGCCCTCGACGGGAATCGCGTTGGCGATGGATTCGAGCATATCCTCGGCGTTGGGAATGCTGCCGATCAGCGAACGGGCGCGTTCGCGCACCGCTTCGGTGAGCTGCATCTCACGGCAGGGCGTGGCCCAAATGGTGGTCAGTCCCTCGCCGTAGGTGCGCTGGTCGGAGGAGTGGAATTCCTTGATGGTGTCGATTTCGTCGCCGAAGAATTCGATGCGTACCGGATGCGCCGCGGTCGGGGGGAAGACGTCGAGGATGCCGCCGCGTACGGCGAATTCACCGCGGTCCATCACGAGTTCGACGCGCGTGTACGCGTTTTCGACGAGTCGGCTCGCGGCCTCGTCGAGCGGCAGATCATGCCCTGCGGTGAACACGAGCGGCTCCACGTCGCCCAAATGCGCGGTCACCGGTTGGATAAGCGAACGCACCGGCATGACGAGGATGCGGATGGGACCGAACATGGGGTCGGTGTCGCTTGGATGGGTGAGCCTGCGGAATACGGCCATGCGGTTGGCCACCGTGTCGGAGCGGGGCGAGAGGCGTTCGTGCGGCAGCGTCTCCCACGCCTCCATCTGGGCGATGTCGTTCGGATCGCCGTCGTACCAGGAGCGCAGCGCGTCCACGGTCTCCTCGGCTTCGCGTCCGGAGGCGACGACGAGGACCACGGGGCGCATCTGCGCGGCGGCCGCGGCCAAGGCGGGGCGCACGCCGTCGGCCGCGCCGACCGTGATCGCCGGATCGGCCGCGCCTTCGGCGGGTTCGATCTCGCCGGCGATCAGGTCGCGGAAGGCCGGATCGTCATTGAGTTGGGCGAGGATACCGACCAGCGAACCGTTGACGGGATCAACGGCCATTGTATTTCTCCTGGGTTTTGGAGAGCCCTTGGAAGATGATGTCTTCGGTGGCATCCGCGCCGTCGGCGAGGAATTCCGGCAGCTGCTTGCGCTGGTCGGGGCCGAAGCCGCCGAGCACCCAGTTGATGGTGTTGTCGTGCGCGTTGCCGCCGCGGCGCGAGTGGCCCACGCCCATGCGCACGCGCGCGTACTTGGGCGTGCCCAGCGAACGGTCGATGGATTTGATGCCGTTGTGGCCGCCGGCGGAGCCGCCCGACTTGACTTTGATGCGGCCGAAGTCCAGATCCATATCGTCGTGGATGACGATGATATGGTCCGGTTCGATCTGATAGTAGGCGGCGATCGATGAGACGGCGTTGCCGGAATCGTTCATGTAGGTCAGAGGCTTGGCGAGGAAGAACTTCACGTTGCGGCCCGCAAGGTTCATCACGCTTTTGCCGAGCATGGCGATGCCTTTATGGTCGCCGAAATGCACGCTCCAGCGTTCGGCCAGCAGATCGGCCGCCATAAAGCCCATATTGTGGCGGGTGTCCTCGTATTTCTTGCCGGGATTGCCCAACCCTACGATCAGCCAGAATTCCGATGCCATCGTTTCGTTCCTCCACTCGTTTCTTGCCGGAAAGATTCTACCCGCCACCTCGGATTGGGCTGGCGGCTTACAGGTCGAGGTACCAGTAGGCGACGTCGTGGGTGGAACCGGGCAGACGGACCGCGCCGGGCAGCAGCCCGAATCGGGTGAAGCCGAATCGTTCCATCAACGCGTTGGAACCGGCGTTGTCGCCGAAAATCAGCGTGGTGGCCATGCGGTGGCCGCGTTCGCGCGCGGCGTCAAGCAGCCAGGTCACCATCCGCGCACCAAGGCCTTGGCGACGCCATTCGGCGCCGATGTAGTAGCTCAGCTCCACCACACCGTCGTAGCCGGCGCGTTCGTGGAAGCGCGACAAGGAGCCGAATCCGGCGATACGTCCGGTCTCCTCGTCTTCGAGCACCACCACCGGGTAGAGCGTGCGCGGATCATGCGCCTCCACCCATGCGCGGCGCTGCTCCAGCGTGCGCGGTTCGATGTCGGCCGACGACGAACGCGCGAGCACCGCCTCGTTGTAGATGTCGGTGACGGCTTGGATATCGGCGTCGGATGTGGAATCGACGTTTCGGATGATGATGCTCATCTGCGCTCCTCCCCTAGTGAACGGTTATGAGTATAGCGAAGCGGAGCCGAAGAGATCCTTCGACTCCGCTTCGCTCCGCTCAGGATGACGGAAAAGGAACCGCCGCTCCGCTCAAGGACGACTTTATCGTCATGCTGAGCGGAGTCGAAGCATCTCACTCGCCGAGTTCGAGCGCCTTGTTGAGGGCCTCCTCGAGCTGCTTTTGGGCTTCGCCGTAGGCGCTCCAATCGCCGTTCTTCATGGCGGCGTCGGAATCCTTCATGGCCTGGGCGGCCTCCTGCAACGCCTGCTGGAGCGCCGTGCCGCCGGTCGAGCCGGATCCGCTGTTGGATTCCGACGAACCGGACGAGCCATCACTCGTGTCGCCGTCCGTCGTGTCGGCATCGCCATCGGTTGTTCCAGAGGAAGTTCCATCATCGCCAGTTGAAGAGCTTGATGACGACGATGCGGAATCGTCGGCCGCGTTCTCCGCGTCGCCCGCGGATGCGCCGGAATCGCCGCCGAACACCTGGTTCAACGCCTCATCCAAGGTGTCCGCGAATCCGACCTGATCGCCGAAGGCGACCAATGTCTTCTTCAGCAGCGGGAAGCTCGTCGCACCCGACGACTTGACGTACACGGGCTGCACATACACCAGTCCGCCGCCGAGCGGCAGGGTGAGCAGATTGCCGCGCACCACCTGTGTGGAGCCGGATTGCAGCAGGTTGAGCTCCTTGGAGACGTCGGCGTTCGCGTTGAAGTTGTTCTGCGCCTGCCCCGGGCCCGGCACGTTGGAGTCCTTGGGCAGCTCCTGCAATCGCAGGGTGCCGTAGTTCTCCCCTATCACGCCCGCCTCGTTGCCCGCGTCGGAGTCGACCGAAAGGAATCCGGTGAGGATCTCTCGCGTCGAGGTGCCGGCGGGAATATACGTGGAGGTCAGCGAGAACACAGGTTCGGAGCTGCCTCCGGTCTGCAGGGTCAGATAGTACGGCGGCTGAAGGATGTCCTGCTCCTGCTGGGCCTCGGATTCGGTGGGGTCGACCGGCGTCTGCCAGAAGTCCTCGCCCGAATAGTACTGGCTGGCGGAGGTCACATGGTATTTTGCGAGCAGTTCGCGCTGCACCTTGAACAGGCTTTCGGGGTAGCGCAGGTGGCTCATCAGATCGCCGGAGATCTCGGAAAGCGAGTGGTACTGGCCGGGGAAGATCTGCTGCCACGCCTTGATCACCGGGTCGCTTTCATCCCACACGTACAGGTCCACGGAGCCGTCGTAGGCGTCCACCGTGGCCTTGACCGAGTTGCGGATGTAGTTGGCGTCCTGGCTTCCCAGTCCCTGCACGGTGTCGGAGGTGACGGTGGTGGAGTCCTCGGTGGCCTCGCCCAGATCGGTCATCTGCGAATACGGATAGGCGTCGGATGTGGTGTAGCCGTCGACGATCCACTTGACGCGGCCGTCCACCACGGCCGGATACACGCGGCCGTCGAGCGTCAGGTACGGAGCGACCTTGGCGACGCGTTCGCGCGGGGAACGATCGTAGAGGATCTGCGATTCGCTGGTCACGCGGTCGGAGAAGAGGATCTGGTCGGATCCGAAGCGGATCGCGTACAGCACGCGGGCGAACAGGTTGCCCACCGATGGGCCGCCGTCGCCGTCGAAGGTGGTCAGCGCGCCCTCGGAGCCGGTCGGATAGTCGAATTCCCAGGATTCGGTGCCTTCGGGAGCGCCGACGATCGAATATTCCGTGGCGTTGGGCGAGAAGTAGATGCGCGGCTCGTACTGCTGGGATTCGGTGAGCTTGCCTTGGGTGGGGATGCCGTATTCGAAGAACTCCGGCTGGCCGTCGGCGGTCACCTTGTTGCCGTACGCGGCCACGACGCCGTAGCCGTGCGTGTACACGGTATGGTCGTTGACCCAGTTGCGGTTGTCGTTGCCGTCGAGGTTGAGCTCGCGGGCGGCGATCACCGTGTCTTGGCTCACGCCGTCGATCTCGTATTTGTCGACGGCGAGGGTGTCGGCGAAGGTGTAGTACTGCTTCGACTGCTGCAGCTGCTTGAACGTCGGGGAGACGACCTGCGGGTCGAGCAAGCGGATCTGCGCGGTGGACTCCGCCTCCTCGCTCAACGCTCCGGACTCGCCCTCCGTGGTGGCCTCGTACTGTTCGACCGTGATGTTGTCGAGTCCGTAGGCGGCGCGCGTGGCGTCGATATTGCGCTGGATATAGGTGGATTCCATCTCCTGCGCGTTCGGGTTGACCTTGAAGCGCTGCAGCACCATTGGCCAGGCCACGGTGAGCACAAGCCCAACCACGACCACGACGGCGATGGCCACGACCGGCGTGCGCCACGCCTTGAGCGCGACGGCTGCACGCACGCCCACAGGGGCGTTGCCTTCGAGCGCATGCGAACGCATCACCCAGACGCCGAGCACCACGCCGAGGATGGCGACCAAAGCGGCCATGACGAAGGTGACGGGGATGGTGGCGTTGACGGTGGTGTATTCGGCGCCGGTGATACGGCTGCCCTGCGAGGTGAGGTGGCCGAACACACCCAGCACCATCTGCGCGGCGAACGCGAACATGTTGATCATCAGCCAGATGGCGATCTGACGGCGGGCGCGCTTGGTGACGTTGAGGATGCCGCGGCCCCTGGTGGGCATGGTCAGGCGGATGCCGCCCATCATCACATGCGTCACCACGGAGAACACCAATCCTATGAGCAGCAGCATGGACACCGCGGTCATCACAAGACGCAGACCGGGCAGCACGAACACGTAGAATCCGTTGTCGAGACCGAACTGCGGGTCGGTGGTGCCGAAGCTCTGCGCGTTGAACATGAGCAGAATCTCGCTCCAGTTGGCGTTGAACTGCGCGCCGAACATCACGCCGACCACGGCCGCGATGGCCACGGCCACACGACGCGCGGTTTTCGAGCTCACGCCCTTGCCCACTTCAATCACGTCGCCGTTCACGCGGATGGTCGAGCCGTCGGCCGAGTCGGGCCGCGCGTGGATGGCGAGCGCGGCGGAGACGAAGCCGACAAGCGCCATCAGCACCGCGTAGGCGACCCATAGGCCGATTTTGACGCCGAGCTGCGTCCAGACCACCGACTGGAAGCCAAGCTGTCCGTACCACATCAGATCGGTGATGAAGCGGGACAGCGCGAAGAACAGGCCGATCACAATCGCCAGCGCAAGCACCACGCCGATGAGGATTTTGGTGCCGCGCGACGAGCCGGATCCGCTCGGGCGGCTGGCGATACGCGGCGAACGAGGCCCTTGGGGACCTTGCGGCCCTCGGGGAGCGCCCGCGCGCTTGGGCTCGTCGCCGTCGGTTTCGACGTTGAGGATGATCGGATCGTCGCCTTGTCCGTTCGCGGCGGAGCGGCCGGTTCCGCGGCGTCGCGGATCGTCATCGGGGTCGAACATAAAACCAAAAGAATCAAAGAATGACATGGTTTCCAGCGTACAGTCAGGTAGGGAATGCATTCCGCCCTGAGCCGACCGGCCGCCCACGACGATCTTCCCGTTCGGGGCATATTCGTGCGGTCTGCGGAGCGCTCGATACGCGCGTCATGGGATAATCGTGGCCATGTCTCGAAATTCCCAGCGTGGCGGCTCGCATATCGCGCTCGCCATTATCGCCGCGTTCGTCGCCGTCGCCTTGGTGATCGCCGCCATCATCGTATGGCCGCGGGTGTCGCAGCGGCTGCAGCAGCCGGACGGCACGAACGTCGCGCACAGCGACACTGACGCCGCGCCCTCGCATGACGAGCTGCCGCGCGACCAATCCCCCACGCCCGACACCTCCAATGAGGCCAAGGCCAGGCGTGCCGTGGCCGCCATGAGCATGGACGAGCGCGTGGGACAGCTGGTGATGGCCCCGCTGTACGCGGGAACCGACCCGTCCGCGCTGTGGGATCTGATCGCGAACCAGCATGTCGGTTCCGTGCTGATCATCGGCAACTGGAATGACGGCGTCTCCAGCGTGCGCGCGGCGACGGACGCGTTGCAAAGCTATGCGCCGCAATCCAACCGTCTGCTGATGACCACCGATCAGGAGGGCGGTCTTGTGCAGCATTTGCAGGGGCCCGGTTTCGATGCCATGCCGTCGGCCGTCGAACAGGGCATGATGGGCGTCGACCAGTTGCGCCAGTCCGCCGCGGTCTGGGGCTCCCAACTCGCGCAGGCGGGCATCAACGTGGATTTGGCGCCGGTGCTGGGCACGGTGACCATCGATAGGATGGCGAACGAGCCGGTTGGCATGCTTTACCGTGATTTCGGTTTGGACGCGGACGGCAACGCGCAGCATGGCATCGCGTTCATCCAAGGCATGCGCGACGTCGGCGTCGCCACGTCGGTGAAGCATTACCCCGGTCTGGGTTCGGTGAACGGCAATACCGATTTCACCGCTGACGGCATCCTCGACACGACCACCACCCTGGATGGGGTGGAGATCGGCGCTTTCGACACCGCCATCACGCAATCCGATCCGGGTATGGTGATGATGTCGCTGGCCACGTATCAGGCCATCGATCCGAACAATCCCGCCGTGTTCTCATCCGCGATCGTCGACCAGCATCTGCGTGGAACCGTGGGATATGAGGGCGTGGTCACTTCGGATTCGCTCTCCGCCGCGGCGCTCGGCGGATACTCCCCCGACCAGTTGGGCGTGCGTCTGGTCGACGCCGGCGGCGACCTGGCCTGCGTGGGTGTGCTGGATTACGTGCAGCCGATTCTCGACGGCCTGCGCCAGCGCACCGCCTCCGACCCTCAGTTCGCCGATAAGGTCACGCGTTCGGCCCAGCGGGTGATGACGTTGAAATACGAGATGGGACTGGCCACGGAAGGCTGACTTACGATCGTCAGCCGCCGACGGTCAGAGACCGCTACGGCCGGCCCCTCCCACGACTAGGCACGATGGTAGAGCCCGTGCTTGCCGATGTATTGCACCACGCCGTCGGGCACGAGATACCACACCGGTTCGTCGTGTTCGGCGCGCAGACGCACGTCGGTCGACGAGATCGCCAGCGCGGGAATCTCCAACGTGTCGACTTTGCCTTCGGGCAGGTGCACACCGTCGGGAGTGGAGTATCCGGGGCGGGTGACGGCCACGAAATGAGCCAGATCCCACATCTGATCGGCGTCCTTCCACTGCATGATCTCGGCCACGGCGTCCGCACCGGTGATGAAGAAGAGCTCAGCGTCCGGATGCTGGGCGCGGATGTCCCGCAGCGTGTCGATGGTGTAGGTCACGCCGGGTCGGTCGATATCCACACGGCTGACCGTGAATTTCGGGTTGGAAGCCGTGGCGATCACGGTCATCAAGTACCGGTCCTCGGCGTTGGTGACGTTCTTGTCGAGTTTGAACACCGGCCGTCCGGTCGGCACGAAAATCACCTCGTCGAGGTCATACACCCAGGAGACTTCGGAGGCCGCGACCAAGTGGCCATTGTGGATCGGATCGAAGGTGCCGCCCATAATGCCGATGCGCGGGCGCGCATGCCAGTTGCCGCGCGCGGAGCGGCGTCCGATGCCGGGAGCGACCACCATAACGCCATCCCCATCCGAAGACAGGTCCGACATGCGGCGCGGGGATTCGGCCGGCGCGCTCACGACCGCTCCTCCGAGGCCTGCTCCTGCGCCTCCTGACTGATCTCCTCGGCGGTGACCTCGCCCTGTCCGGGGTCGATCTTGTCCATATCCTCATCCCATTCGTCCTGCACGACGCGGCGGATCTCCGCGAAGGTGGGCAGGGGGAAGCCGGGCTGGTAGAGGCGGCGCACCTCGGCCACGCGTTCGGTGACGCGGATCAGGGTATCGGTCATACCATCGATGTCGCCTTTGCTTTCCATCGCCGAGAAACGGCGGATGTACTCCTCCATCATCGTCATCTGCTCGCGCACGGTGTCGAGTTGGTCGGCGGTAAGCTCCACCACCTCCGCGGAATCCGCTTCGGGCCAGCCGATCAGCACGGCGTCGGCGTATTCCAGCGAGGCGCGCTGCGCCGCCGAGGCGATGCCGTCCTCGATCTGCACGAGGAACACGTAGCGCACGATGCTCAACCGTTCTGCGGCGATGCCCAATCCCAGTTTCTGGTCGTCCAGCGCGGCCTGCAGCGGCATGTCTTCCATGGTGATGTCGTTCGTCATTTCCTCGCTCATGCGCGCACCTGCCCCATGCCGTAGCCCACCCATTTCGTGGTGGTCATCTCCGCAAGTCCCATCGGTCCGCGGGCGTGCATCTTCTGCGTGGAGATACCCAGTTCCGCGCCGAATCCGAACACGCCGCCATCGGTGAAGCGTGTGGAGGCGTTGACCATCACCACCGCCGAATCGATGCGCTTGGTGAAGGCTTCGACCGCCGAATAGTCCTCGGCGATAATCGATTCGGTGTGGCCGGTGGAATGCTTGTTGATATGGTCGATGGCCTCGTCCAGAGAATCGACCACTTTCACGCCCATCGTCAACGCCAGATATTCGGTGTCCCAATCCTCTTCTATTGCGGGAACCAGCGTCACCCCTTCAATGCCGGCGGCCTCGATGATCGCATAGGCGCGTTCGTCCGCATGCAGTTCCACGTTCCGCTCAGCCAGAACACGCGCGGCCTGAGGAAGGAATTCTTCTGCGACGGCGCTGTGCACCAGCAGTTTTTCGGCGGCGTTGCACACGCCCACACGCTGGGTTTTCGCGTTGAGGATGATCGGCAGGGCTTTGGCCGCGTCTCCGGTGGCGTCCATGTAGATATGCACGTTGCCCGCGCCGGTTTCGATCACCGGGACTTTGGACTTGGAAACCACCGCTTGGATCAGGCCTTTGCCTCCGCGGGGCACCAGCACGTCGATATAGCCGCGTGCCTCCATCATCGCGGTGGCGCCGTCACGGCCGTATTCGTCGACGGACTGCACCAGGGCCTTATCGAAGCCGTGTGCGTCCAGCACTTGCGCGATCACGCGCAGGGTGGCGGCGTTCGTGCGTTCGGCGGCGTGGCCTCCGCGCAGGATGGCCGCATTGCCGGATTTCAGACACAGGCTGGCCACGTCGACGGTGACGTTCGGCCGAGCCTCGTAAATCATGCCGATCACGCCGATCGGCACGCGCGTCTGCTGCAGGCGGATGCCGTTGGGCAGTGTGTAGCCGCGTTCGATCTGCCCGATCGGGTCGGGCAGGGTGGCCACATGGCGCACGCCCTCGGCAGCGGCGTTGACGCGGGGCGTGTCGAAAAGCAGGCGGTCGAGTTTGCCCGCGTCCATGCCCGCCTCTCGGGAGGCTTCCATGTCCTGGGCGTTGGCGGATTCAATCTCGCCGGCATGCTCGTCCAAAGCGTCGGCGATGGCGAGCAATAGCGCGTTCTTCGATTCGGCCGTCGCTTCGGCCAATCGCTTCTGGGCGGCGGCCGCGGCGTCGGCCTGCATGCGTACGGCGTGGAACACTGCGTAATTCTCCATGTGCCCTAGCCTACCGCAAATCAAGGCATTCGCGCCCCATGATTCCATGTGCGATCCGAGATCCTTGCGCCTCGCTCCGCTCCGCTCGGGATGACGAGAAGAGAGGAACATGTCTTCTCTTCGATGCTCTATAGTTTGTCATCCTGAGCGGAGGGCGTAGTCCGAAGTCGAAGGATCTCGCCGCGGTAGCGGCGCCCAACGCCGGATCAGTGGATCTGGTCGAGCTCGGGATACAGCGGGAAGTCCTCGGCGAGCTTGTCGACGCGGGCCTTCAGCGCCTCCACATCGGCCGAAGCGCCGGCTGCGAGCGCGGTGCCGATGATGTCAGCGACCTCCTCGTATTCCTTCGCTCCGAAACCGCGGGTGGCGAGCGCGCTGGTGCCGATGCGCAGACCGGAGGCGACCGAGGCCGGGCGCGGGTCGAAGGGCACGGTGTTGCGGTTGATGGTGATGCCGCACTGGGCGAGCAGGTTCTCGCCCTGCTGACCGTCCATCTCGGAATTGCGCAGATCCACCATCACCAGATGCACGTCGGTGCCGCCGGTGAGCACGCTGATGCCGTTGGCCTTCACATCGTCGGCGGTGAGTCGTTCGGCGAGGATCTTCGCGCCTTCGAGTGTGCGGGCCATGCGGTTCTTGAACTCGTCGGTGCCGGCCACCTTGAAGCTGACGGCCTTGCCGGCGATCACATGCATGAGCGGGCCGCCCTGCTGGCCGGGGAAGACGGCGGAGTTGAGCTTCTTGCCGTATTCCTCCTTGGCGAGGATGAAGCCGGAGCGCGGGCCGCCGAAGGTCTTATGCGCGGTGGAGCTGACCACGTCCGCGTAGGGCACGGGGCTGGGGTGCAGGCCGGCGGCGACCAGACCGGCGAAGTGGGCCATGTCGACCCAGAACTTCGCGCCCACCTCGTCGGCGATCTCCTTCATCGCCTTGAAGTCCTCGATACGCGGGTAGGCGCTCCAGCCGCCGATGATCATGGCAGGGCGGGTCTCAAGCGCGCGCTGGCGGATGATCTCCGGGTCGATGCGGAAGGTTTCGGGGTTCACGCCGTAGGCTTCGGCATGGTAGAAGCGGCCGGAGAAGTTGATCTTCATGCCGTGGGTCAGGTGTCCGCCGTGGTCGAGCGCGAGGCCGAGCACGGTATCGCCGGGCTTGACGAGCGCCTGATAGACGGCGGCGTTGGCCTGCGCGCCCGAATGCGGCTGCACGTTGGCGTATTCGGCGCCGAACAGGGCTTTGGCGCGTTCGCGCGCGATGGTCTCGATTTTGTCGACCTGTTCGCAGCCGCCATAGTAGCGGCGGCCCGGATAGCCTTCGGCGTACTTGTTGGTGAGCACGGATCCCTGGCACTGCAGCACGGCGCGCGGCACGAAGTTCTCCGAGGCGATCATCTCCAGACCATCCTGCTGGCGGTGCAGTTCGGCGTCGAGAATCGCGGCGATTTCGGGATCGGCGTCGGCGATGGGCGCGTTGAACATGTCGTTCGGGGTTTGCGCGAGGGTGGGTTCGGCCATAGCGGGCTCCTGCCTTTCTGTGTGCGGTCGGCTGTGACGCGCGAGTCTACAAGCCATGTATAACGCAACCATGCCAGAAGAGGAAACGTCGGCGCAACATATGCCTCAATTGGTGGAACAGGTGAAACATGACCTTGCACGGGAACAAAGGCTGCGAGCCATACGATGGGCGTGACTCTCGAAAACACGGCCGAATCGTCAGTCGGAACAGGGGTGGACGGAATGGAATCCGATTCGGTTGCCGGACCGCCCGCCCACATAGAGGGATGGCCCGCTCCCCTGCCCAGTCCTGACGATAGACTTAGGGACGTTTCGTTGACCGTTAGCGTGAAGGATTTGACCGTGACCACCACGTTCCACAGCACCCGCAGCACCACCGATTCGCTCACCTCGAAGCAGGCGATCCGCAAGGGCATCGCCGACGACGGCGGCCTGTTCGTCTCCGATTCGTTGGGCGAGACCAAGGTGCAGATCGACGACCTGGCCGGCATGGGCTATCAGGCCATCGCCGCCCGCGTGCTCGGCGCGCTGCTGCCCGACTTCACCGAGGCCGAACTGGCCGACTGCATCGCCGAAGCGTATGGCGAGCAGTGGTCGGACGAGCGCATCACCCCCGTCAAGCCGCTGGGCGACGATTTCGTGATGGAGCTGTTCAACGGCCCGACCTCCGCATTCAAGGATGTCGCCCTGCAGATCCTCCCCCGCTTTATGGCCCGCACCACGCCGGCCGATGGCGACGCGGACGAGAAGATCATGATTCTGACCGCCACTTCGGGCGACACGGGCAAGGCCGCGCTGGCCGGTTTCGCGGACGCGCCCGGCACCGCGATCACCGTCTTCTATCCGGAAGGCAAGGTGAGCCAGGTGCAGGAGCTGCAGATGACCACGCAGCTGGGCGGCAACGTGCAGGTGGCCGCCGTGCGCGGCAACTTCGATGACGCGCAGTCCGCCGTCAAATCCATTTTCGCCGACCGTGAGCTGGCCGAATCGCTGGCCGCGGACGAGCATGTGGTGCTTTCCTCCGCGAATTCGATCAACGTGGGCCGTCTGGTGCCGCAGGTCGTCTACTATTTCTCCGCGTACGCGCAGCTGCTGGAACAGCAGGTCATCAACGTGGGCGACGAGGTGGAGTTCGTGGTGCCGACCGGCAACTTCGGCGATATCCTCGCCGGATACTACGCGAAGCTGCTCGGCCTGCCGGTGAAGCACCTGGTGGTCGCCTCCGACAAGAACAACGTGCTGTTCGACTTCCTGACCACCGGCTCATACAACCGCAACCGCCCGTTCTTCCAGACCATCTCCCCCTCGATGGATATCCTCATCTCCTCGAATCTGGAACGCATGCTCTACTACTTGTCCGAAAAGGACGCCCGTCTGATCGCCATGCTGATGAACGATCTGAAGGAGTACGGCTGCTATGAGATTCCCGAAGAGCTGCTGGCTCGCATCCGCCGCGTCTTCGGCACCGGCTGGGCCGACGAGGACCAGGTGCGCGAATCCATCGCCGACTGCTGGGAGAAGCACAAGTATGTGATCGACCCACACACCGCCTGCGGTTACTTCGTGATGCGGCAGATGCCGCGCGATCCGCTGACCCCGCGCGTGCTGCTGGCCACCGCTTCGCCGTACAAGTTCCCGCGCGTGGTGAACGAGTCGCTGGGACTGGCCGCCGACGGCACCGACTTCGCGTGCATGGATGTGCTGGCCGAGGCGACCGGCACCACCGCTCCCGCCGCGCTGCGCGGACTCGAAACCGCCGACACCCGCTTCGACGCGGTGGTCGATATCGCCGGCATGACCGATTTCGTCAAGCAGTCCGCCGCCCGCCTGTAAGCGGTACGCTGCGCATAACCGCACGCTCGACTGTTCGTAAACCAATGAGGCTCCCCGTGGGGAGCCTCATTGCGTATGAGTGAAACCGCCGGCTTAGTCTAGGACATTCCTATGCCAGGGTGTTCCATTCGGGGCGCCAGGACTGTTGGAGGTCGTAGGCGCTGGACCAGAACATGTATTCGTGTTCGACACCGACCACGAATTCGCGGCGCAACTCGGCCAGGCGGCTTTCGCTCATTCCCGCGGTCAGGCGTTCGAGCGCTTCGATCAGCCAGACGGAGGACTGCCAGAAGTCGTCGGTCCGGTAGGTTTCGATCCACTGTCGGTACGGATTGCCTTCCAGTCTGTCGCCGTATTCCGCCGACAGTCGGGTGCCGTAGTCGGCGTACACCCACGCGCAGGGCAGCACGGCGATCAGGATGTCCACCAATGGCTTGGTGTAGGCGGTGGTGAGGATGTTCGTGGTGTAGGCGCGGGCGAACGCGGACTGGCGAGCCGTGGCCAGCTCTTCGGGCGTGATGCCGTAGGCACGGCGATAGTAGTCGTGCATGCCGGCCTTCTCGCGGGCGACGTTCATAATCGTGTTGGCCAGACGCTCGCCAATCTGCGCGTCATCGCATTTGGCGAAGGCCAGCGCGTGCACTTTGGCGTAGTCATCGAGATACAGATAATCCTGCTTCAGATAGAACGCGAACCGTTCGCGCTCCAGCGTACCCTCGGCCAATTCGGTGAGGAACGGCTGGCGCAATCCAGCCTCCCACACGGGTTTGGCCGCCTCGTACAGGCTCGCGGCGAACGAGGCCCCTTCGACTTCGCGCATCAATCCGTCGGTCATAGCTTTCCTTCCCTTCTCCATGAATAGCGGACGGGCGATGCCAACCGCACCGCCCGTCCTATCAGACCACGTCATCACGCGACGCGCAAGACGCATCTCGTGAGGCAGAATCACATCTCCTTACAATTCTTTGGCGCGGTAGATGCGCTGCGAGCAGACGTAGGATATGCCCAAGGCGACGATGTCGATGACGGCCGCGATCAATGCAAGCCAGCCGTATTCCAGATTCGCCAGCGTCTCGAGCGCACTGAATACCACCGCCATCTGGTCGACGCTCAACACGTTGGAGCATAGTTCCACCGTAATCCAGCCGATGCCGAACAATCCTGCGGCCACACCGAAGACCGCCAGCATCGCCTTTTGCAAAGACATGCGATACATCAACGGGAACAGCAGTGATTCGATCAACAGATAAATCACCAGGATGACGGCTATGCTGGCGGCGTATTCGCCCATCGTCGCACGCCACGAGCCGGCATCCGACGCCACCGCCATGACCAGGGCGGACACCGTCAGCTCGACGGCCAGCAGCGCCCCCACGGACAGCAGCATCAGATAACGGGCCGCCACCTGATGCCCGCGGCGAACCGGAATGATACCGTTCATCCAACGGTGTAGACCCTGGGTCTCGTAGACGAACATGTAGACCGGCATCATCGCGAACACACCGGAAGCCATACCGCCCAGCACGGGCATCATATCCGACGAGCCGCCACCTTCAGACAGCAAGCCGAACAGCAACGCCAGCGCCGGCAGCATAACCAGATAGACCGCCATCGACGACTTGCCGCCGCTGTTCAGTCGCTGCCAGTCCAGACGGAACGCATTCAATATCGGATGAACCGCATGGTTCCGGAATCGCTTCTGCATTGCGGTGTTCATCACAGCACCTCCTTCGTATCGAAAACCTCACCGGTATTGGTCAGACGGATGATGTCGTCGATCGAAGCGGGTTCAATGACGAGCGCCACGCCCGCGAGATTGGCGACGTTCTCCGCACGGACCAGTGCATCGAAACCGGTGCCATAACGACGCAATCCCATGGCGACGTCCTTCACCGCCGCGAGTTCGTCGGGGCCGCCCTTGACCACACGGAAGGAGTCCTCGAACTCGTCCTTGGGGCCGGTGTAGTAGAGGCGTCCGCCGTTGATGTAGGTGATGAAGTCGGCGGCGCGTTCAAGGTCGGTGGTGATATGCGTGGAGAACAGCACCGCATGCTCGCCGTCCTCGATGTAGGCGTGCAGCGTGTCCATGAGCTCGTCGCGGGAGAGCACGTCGAGGCCGGCGGTCGGCTCGTCGAGAATCAGCAGTTTCGCGTCATGGCTTAGGGCGACCGCGAGCATGAGTTTCATCTGCATGCCGCGTGAAAGCTCCTTGATCTTCTTCTTGCGTTCGAGTTTGAACTTCGCGAGATGATCAGCGAACGCGGTTTTGTTCCATGCGGGATACATGGGTGCCATCACCCGTCCGACGTCGTTCACCGTCCATGTTTCGACGAAGTACGAACTGTCGAACACCACGCCGAGCTGCTGTTTGACGGCCTCTTCGTCAGCGAGGTTGTCAAGTCCAAGGATCTGGATTTGGCCGGCGTCACGGCGGATCATATTGAGAATGAGCTTGATGAGCGTGGACTTGCCGGCGCCGTTGGGACCGATAAGGCCCATGATGTAGCCGGCGGGCAGGTCGAAGGTCACGTCATCGAGCGTGAAGCCAGAATCATAGTGTTTGGTCGCACCGGTGACGGACAACGCCATCGGCCCCGCGCCGGAGAGTTGTGTGATCATGATGGTTCCTTAGGGATGTGTTGCACGGCGATACGCGTCGTCGAGCAGGTCATGCAGATCGGCCAGCGGCAGGTCGGCCGCTTTGGCGGCGGTGACGGCATCGTCGAGATGCCCTTTGGTCTGGGCGATGAGGCTTTCCCTCATCACCTCGTTGCCTCGGTCCATGACGAAGCTGCCCTTGCCCTGCACGTTCTGCACGATGCCCTCGTCGGCCAGTTCGTTGTACGCTCTGGTGACGGTGAGCACAGAGACGCGCAGTTCTTTGGCGAGTTTGCGCAGGGAGGGCAACGCCTCTCCCGCTTTGAGCTCGCCGCTGAGCACGGCTTCGCGGATCTGCGTTTTAATCTGTTCGTAGATGGGTTCGCCGGACACGGATGAGATGATCAGTTTCACGCCGCGTCCTTTCTGTTGGTGGATGGATAGTGTCGACATGACGGCCAACTGTTTAGCTGTCATATAGAACAGTATCACACTTTACGGCGAACTGTTATGGCGTGTCATATAACAGTTTGACCGCATTGCGCACGGAATCTTATTTGTCCGCTGCTACAACTCGACCGGCGCAGTGTGGAAATCGAAAAGCACGCCGTCGGCCAGATCGCAGATTTCGGGCCAATCCCCCGCCGACGAATCGTCGTGCATGGCCCAGACGGCCATGCCGACGGACTTGGCCGATTTCATGCCCACCAGCAGGTCTTCGAACACGGTGCAATCCTCAGGCTCGACGCCCAGCAGTCTCGCGGCATGCAGATACACGTCCGGCCGGTCCTTGCCCACGTCTCCCACATCGTCGACACTGACGACCTCGTCGAAGAATCCGCGGATGCCGACATGCTCCATCGCAGGCTCGCGCAGTTGCGGCGGCAGCGACGTGGCGACCGCCATCCGCACGCCGGCCGCCTTAAGCCGCGCGAGATAGTCGACCGCGCCCGGCTTGGCCTGAACGACCGTGGCGTACATAACGCGCGCCATCTCATCCCACTCCTCCATCACCTCTTCGGCGGTGTCAGGCAGATTGAATCTCGCGATGGTGTATTCGGCAACCTGTTGAAACTGCATGGCCGCGACGGTGGTCGCGTAATCGTCGGGCACCGGCAACCCACGCTTGCTCAGAAAATCCGCGTCCACCTGGTCCCATACGCCCATCGAATCGAGCAGCGTGCCGTCCAAATCGAAAATCGCCCCTTTGGGAGCGGCGGCGGTGGGTTCGCCATAGGTACCGTTCATCGAACCATCCTTGCTTGGGAGTTCTTCGCTTGTCTTCTCGGCTTCGCCGTATTTCGCTGGGCATACGCCGGCCGAACGGGCGACAATCCTTTCGCACACCAAACGCGCGTTATGCAAGCGTGGACTGCACGAGCAGTTCGCGCGCATGGTCGAGCGAGGCGTCGGATTCGCTGCCGGAAAGCATGCGGGCGATCTCACGCACGCGCCCGTCATCGCGTACCTCGCCCACCGTGGTAAGCGTCTCATCGCCGCCGACGGCCTTGCTCACCACGAACTGCACGTCGGCCCAGGAGGCTACCTGCGGCAGGTGGGTGACGACGATCACCTGGGCAGACCGCGCGAGCCGCGCCAGACGGCGGCCGAGCTCGACGGCGGCTTTACCGCCAACGCCGGCATCCACTTCGTCAAAAATGAAGGTCATGTCGTCGCCGGCCTCATCGTCCCGCCCATCGGCGCGCCGTGCGGCACGCTTGTCGGCGGCCGAAAGTTCCAAGGCGAGCATCAGACGGCTGAGTTCGCCGCCGGACGCGCTTTTGCCCATCGGCAGTTGCGCGGATCCGGGGAATGGTGTGAACAGGAAGGCGATATCGTCCCATCCGTGCGCGTCAAGAGGCCCGACGCCCATGTCAGCAAGGTCTTCGTTCCGGCGATTGCCGGTTTTCGCCCCGCGGGAACGGACGGCGGAATCGGTCGAACCGCCCGCGCCTGCGGCCGTTCCGCGCGGCGTGACCGTGATGTCCAATCGCGCGCCCGGCATGGCCAGCGCGTCCAATTCCGCGGTGACCCGCTCGGCGAGTTCGGCCGCGGCGGCGGAACGCGCCTCGCTCAGCGCGGCGGCGGCATCCAACGCGGCGGCGTACAGACGCCCACGTTCGGCTTCGAGTTCGGCGATCTTCTCCGGCGAGGCGTCGAGGTCCTCGACGTCGAACACGGCCTTGTCGCGCCATGCGATCACGTCGGACAATTCCGGCCCCCACCGGCGGGTCAGCTCCCCCAGCTCGTGGATGCGGGCGTTAAGCACGTCCAAATCCTCGACGTCGCCTTCGACGTCGAGCTCCTGCGCCAACGTGAACACCACATCGGACAGGTCGTTGACAATGGCGTCCAGCCGGTCGGCCTGTTCGGCGAACACGCCGTCCAAGCGGATGGAACGCAGGGATTGCACGGCCTGATTGATCAGGTCGATGGCGGACATGCCGTCCGCGTCGGACCCCATCTGCGAGGCGTCCAAAGCCGACAGCGCCCGCCCCACGCCGGAGGCGATTTCGGCCGCGTTTTCGATGCGTTCGCGTTTGGCGCGCAGTTCCACGTCCTCGCCGGGCTGAGGGTCGACGCGGTTGATTCGTTCGATGGATTCGCGCAGATAGTCGGCCTGCTGGCGCGCCGTCGCCTCCTGCGAGGTCAGGGCGTGGAGCCGCTCGTCCATCTGACGCAGCGCGTTCCATGCGGCGCGGTACTCCCCCAGCTCCCGCTCGTCGCCCGCGTACCGGTCCACGAATTCGCGTTGCTTCGCCGCCGAGGCGATGCGCAGCTGGTCGGCCTGTCCGTGGATGGTCACCAGTTCGCTGGCCAGCGCCGACAGCACCGAACGCGGCACGGAACGGCCCGACAGTACCGCGCGAGAACGGCCCGACGCGGGCACCGTGCGGGTAAGAAACAGTTCGCCATCCTCCGGTTCGACTCCAGCCTCATGCGCGATCGCAGCGGCGGCCGCGTCATCCGCCACCGTGAACACGCCCTGCGCCCACGCCTCACTGGCACCGGCGGCGACGCGCCCCGCTTCGGCCGCGTCTCCCGAGATCAAACGGATGGCGCTTAACAGCATGGATTTGCCGGCACCGGTTTCGCCGGTGATCGCGGTCATGCCTGGGGCGGGCGCGATCGTCGCCTCGCGGATGGGACCGAGATTGCGGATATCAAGCTCGTCCAGCATGCGTTCAGTCCTTCCCTTCCGCACCTGGTGCGGAACCATCCGCAGAGTCGGCGCTGGCGGGGAACACATGTCCGTGATGCGTCCGCATTCCGTCATGGGTGGCCCGCGCGTGTTCGCGCCATCCGACCACTGGCAGATCGAATTTGCTGACCAGTCGTTCGGTGAAGGGCACGCCGGAGAGGCGGGCGAGACGCAGGGTGTCGCGGGAGGCGCGCACTTCGACGCGGGTGCCTTTCGGCAGGGCGCGCTGGCGGCGGCCGTCGCAGCAGATCCATCCGCCCGACATCGAATCGTCGAGGATATCCAACGTGAAGGTGGATTCCGCGCCGATCACCAGAGGCCGCGCGAACAGGGCGTGCGCGGCCAGCGGCACCAACTGCAGGGCCTTCACATTCGGCCAGATGATCGGCCCGCCCGCGGAGAAACCGTATGCGGTGGAGCCGGTGGGCGTGGAGACGATCACGCCGTCCGCACCGAAGGAGCTCATTTCCACGTCGTCGACGCGAATCGACAGCTCCACCATTTTGCCCCGGTCGGCGCGCTCCAATGTGATGTCGTTCAACGCCCAGTCCTCGATTGGCGTGGAATGCCCCGGCAGCCACACATCCACATGGGCGATCATACGTTCGTCAATCGAATAGTCATGGGTGGCGATACGGCGGATGGCCTCCTCCATCTGGAAGCTTTCGAATTCGGCGAGGAAGCCCACATGCCCCAGATTCACGCCGAGAATCGGCACCTGCGTGCAGTGCACGAGTTCCGCAGCACGCAGAATCGTACCGTCGCCGCCGAGCACCACAACGATTTCCGTATCGTCCGAAACGACCGGCGGCTGCACGCCGAATTCGGGCGCTTCGACGTTGTCGATGATGGAAACCTCGAAACCACACGCGCGCAGCTGTTCCACTGCTTCGGACACCACCGTGCCGCTTTCGCGCAGACGGCTATGCGTCACCACCACCGCTTGTCGCTTGCTGCCCATGTCTGCCCCTCACCACGAGTCCGGAAATATCTACCGATTATCCTAATCGAGCCGCCGAACACGCGCCCGGCTTCCATCGTCCCGCATCCGCCCGCACCGTCGGCTTCAGGGAAAACGACACACCCCCAGCAACACTCCAACAGGGGTTTCAGTCACCCCCTCAGTCGCTCAGGCGTATGTTTTAGGCGTGTTTTTGCATCTTCCAGAACCCCATCATCAATATATTCCCCCGAATGCGTCATATCCGCCATGATGGGAGATATCGCGTTCCAAGAGAGAGTCGTGCGATAAACCCCCACCTCGGGGGCCACAAGAGAGAGGAGTTTGAAGTCCCATGTCCATCCATTCCGCCACCGATTTCGTCCGTACGGGCGAATACGACACCGTCGTCGCCGCCATGCCGTGCCGTTTTGACGCGCATGTACGTTTCGACACCCTGCTGGCGCATGACGTTCTGTTCGCGCCTTCCATCACCGGAGATGAGGTGGTGTCGAAAACCGCCACCATCACATGCGCGCATGACATGCGGGTTGGGAAAGTGCGTGGCAGCGGCCAATTGAACGTGGACGGCGATCTAATCTGCGATTCGTTGACGTTCAATGGCATGGTGCGCTGTTCGGGAACCATCCGATGCGCCGGTGAGCTGATCATCAACGGCATGCTGCTCAATTCCCACCAGGTCAATGCGGATGTCATGCGCATCTCCGGCATGATGAAAGCCTCCACCGTGCGCGCCAGGCAACTCAGGCTGCGTCCGTTGCGCAGCGGCTTGGTCGACCGTTTCCGCATGTCCGGTTTCGACGGCGACAACACGGCGAAGCAGGTGATCGCCGACGAGATCGAGGCGCATAGGCTGGTGTGCAGGGCTCTGCATGCCGAACAGGCCACATTGATCGACGGATGCCGCATCGAGAACGTCACCTGCGAGCGCGCGCTCACATCGGACAGTTCGTCCTCACTGCTGCTGGTCGGCGGCAACCATAGAATCGCCCGTCGCGAACTCGCCGCCTAGCACCGCGTACAGCAGGTATTCGCGGTTGCCATGCGTCCCTTCGATCGGACTGTCCGCGGTGGCCACCACACGCAGTCCCAATTCTCCGGCTCGGCGCGTCACACGGTCCAACGCGGCCTGACGCGCCGCCGGGTCGTCGACCACGCCGTTCTTGCCCAGCAGGGAACGGTTGTCCATTTCGAACTGCGGTTTGACCAGCAGCACGATATGCGCGGGCGTCCGCGCGATGCGGGCGATCACCGGCATCACGTAGGTCAGGGAGATGAAGGAGACATCGGAGACGATCATCTGCGGGCGGAACGGCAACAAGTCCTCGTCGACGTCGCGAATGTTGACGCCGCTCATTTCGATGACACGCTCGTCGGATGCGATGCGCGGGTCAAGCTGGCCATGCCCCACATCCAAGGCGATCACCTGCGCGGCACCGCCACGCAACAACACTTGCGTGAATCCGCCGGTCGAAGCGCCGATATCCAGACAATTCAGACCCGACGGGCTGGGTAGTCCGTGCGCGGCGAACCGGTCGAACGCGCCCACCAGTTTGTAGGCGCCGCGGGATACGTAATCGTCGCCTTTGTCGACGTCGATCACTGCGGAGGGGGCGACGAGAGCGGCGGGTTTGACCGCCGGCATACCGTCGACGAGTACCGCGCCATCTTTGATCAGCCGCTGCGCTTTGGATCTGCTGGGCACCAACCCGCGCTCCACCAGCAGCATGTCGAGTCTGCGGGGTTCGCCGCCGATCGGGTCAGCGGCGTTCGTCATCGAGCTCACGCTGCAATTCGTCAAGCACATGGCGGAAGGTTTCGATCTGTTGGTCGGGCTGGATCTGGTCGATTCGCTCCAGTTCGGGGAAACGCGAAACCACCGAGGCACGCTCGCCCTGCGTTTCCGGCTGCGTCATCACACTCTCCTTATCGGACACAAGCGTTTACAACGTCCACTGCGGCAAGGTGACGTCGGTGACGTCCATGCCTTGGTCGGCCGCCTCCCACATCAGGCATACGGCTGCGCGCAGCGCGTTGATGTCGCCGCCGTCGCTGACGCGCAGACCGCCGGCCTCCAGCCATGCCGAGGCGTCGGCGCAACGCCATGAGCCGTCCGCCTGTCGGGCGGGCATGGGCTGCGACTCGGCCAGCGCGCGCAGATCGCGGGCGATGTAGGTGGGGCGCAGATGTTCGGGGGCCAGCATGAGTTCGCTCGGATTGGTCACGCCGGTGAGCACGGCGAGCGAATCGTAGCCGCCGCGGTTGCCCGCTTCGATGTCGGTGTCCAGACGGTCGCCGATGGCGATGGACTCCGCCTTGTCGACCAGGTCGCGCCCGTCGGACGCGTTGAGCGCACGCGCCTCGTCGTACATGAACGATTCGGGCTTGCCGGCCGAGGCGACCGGTTCGACGCCGGTGGCGTTGATCACGGCTTGGATCATCGACCCGCAGCCGGGCGCGATGCCCATTTCGCGGGGAATCGTCAGGTCGCGGTTGGTGACGAAATAGGTGGCGCCATGCTCGACAGCGTATGAGGCTTCGGCCAGCATCGACCAGGTCATGTCGGGATACCAGCCTTGGATGACCGCGTCGGGCCCGTCGGCGGCTTTCTCGACGACGGTCAGCCCTTGGGCGGCGACTTCCTGACGCAGATGTTCGGCACCCACCACCAGCACTTTCGCGCCGGCGGGCACGGCCCGGGCGACCATACGCGCCGCCACCACCGATGAGGTGATGACCTGCCAGGCTTCGACTTCCAAACCGAATCCTTTGAGTTGGTCGGCCACCACCTGTTGGAACCGCGACGAGTTGTTCGTCGTGTATTCGATGGTCATGCCGCTCGCCTCGGCCTGGCGGATGCTTTCGGCGGCGTGGTCGACCGGGTTTTTGCCGCGGTACACCACGCCGTCCAGATCCAGCAGCGCCAGCTGGTAGGCCTGCGCCAACGGTTTGTCGGTGCCCAGAAGCATGCGCGTCACCGTTTCATCACTCCTCTTCGGATTCGTCGCCTTCGATGTCGCCGGATTCGTCGCCTTCGGCCAGAGCGGCCGGTTCGACGTCGGATTCCACGCCTTCGAGCGCCTCTTCGGCGGGCAGTTCGGATTCGTCATCGTCGGACGGAGTGGCTTCGCCTTCTTCGATGACGTCGTCGGCGAAGGATTCGACCTCGTTCTCGTCGTCCTCGTCCAGATTGTCGTCGGACTCATCAGACTCGTCGAGGTCGTCATCCTCGTCGTAGTCGTCCTCGTAATCGCCCTCGTCCTCATACTCGGGTTCGGGCGCGTACTGGGCCATGGACGGGTCGATGCCGAGCTTCTCCAGCACGTCGGAGTCATCGGTCAGGCCCTGAAGATCATGGTCGATCACCACGTCGTCGGATTCCTCATCCAGATCCTCATCGGCGTACTGCATCTCCAGCTTGTCGAGCAGACCGTCGAGGGCGGCCGCGTCGTCGTCGCGTCCCGCCTCTTCAAGGAACAGCTGCTCGGCCTGGATCGCACGCATGCGGTAGCCGCCCGAGATGCCCTGGGAACGGCCCAGCGTATGCGCGATTTCGATGGCCTTGTCCCACAGTTCCAGATCACCCAACGCGCCGGCGTACACCAGGAACATCTCGGCCTTGGCATCGCCGCGCAGCATCTTGGCCTCGTCGGAGACGGCCATTTCAATGGCCTTCTTCGGGTTGCCGAGTCCGCGTTCACAGTCGGCGATGAACGGCAGGTAGTCCGGATATCCGTTCATGCGGAACGCGGTGCGGAACTCACGCAGGGCGAGCTTGTAGTCGCCCATGCGGTAGGCCACGAAGGCGAGCGTCTCACGGGCGAAGTCGATGCGGGACGCCTGACGCGCCACCCACTTGGCATGCTCGAGCGCCGCCGCCGGGTCGTCATCGATCAGCGCGTAGGTGGCCAGAATATGCAGGCCGATGTTCTCGGCGTGCTCCTTGGCCAGACCGCGCAGACGCTCCTTCTCATCCTTCGAGAGCATCGACCATTCCATGCCCTTGGGCATCTTCGGCTCGTCGGGACGGCGCGCGGTGTACGGATTCTGCGAGGGGAAGCTCATCGTGCCGTCGGAATTGCGACGGGGACGATCCATATACTCGCGGTTCTTGCGCTCACGGTATTCGGCGCGCTCCTCGGGAGTGAACTCGCGACGCTCGCCACGGCGGTTGTCGTCACGGCGGTCATTGCGACGGTCGCGATCGTAACGGTTGTCGCGACGGTCGCCGCCGTAGCGGTTGTCACGACGGTCGTTACGGCGGTCGCCGTCACGGTGGAAGTCACGACGCTCGCCATCGCGATGGAAGTCGCGGCGGTCCCCGTCACGACGGAAATCACGGCGGTCGCCATCGCGACGATAGTCACGGCGTTCGCCATCGCGGCGCTCGCCGCGGTCCTCGCCGTCCTTGCGCCACGGCTTGTCGCCATGCTGGTAGCGCGGATTGTCGCCGTCACGACGGCCACGGTAGCCGCCATTGCCGCGATAACCGCCGCGCTCGCCGCCACGGCCGTTGCCGCGGTAGCCGCCATGCTCGCCATCGCGACGCGGACCGCGGTTGAAGTCGCGACGCTCGCCGCCCTCGGATCCGCCTTCGCCGTCGCGGCGGAAGTCGCGGTCACGATCCTTGCGGAAGCCGTCCTTACGGTAGCCATCGTGCTTGCGGTAGCCGCCGCGACGGTCGTCGTTATGGAAGTTCTTGCGGTAACCGCCCTCGCGACGCTCGCCGCCCTCGGAACGGAAGTCACGGTTGTCGTCACGGTCCCGGCGGAAGCCGTCCTTGCGGTAACCGCCTTCGGAACGCTGCCCGTCCTTGCGGAAGCCGCGGCCACCACCGTAGGATTTGCCGCCACGGGAGCCGGACTTGCCATAGCCGCCGCGGGAGCCGCCGTTGCCATAGGACCGGCCGCGGCCGTTGCCGCCGTAGGACTTGCCGTCGCGCGATCCGTGATTGTTGTCTTGAGTCATACTCATCCCTTTGTGTTGTGTCTGCGCTATGCGCCGTTGATGTCTCGATGTCGATGCCCGGATGAGGACATACCGGGCCGTGCTTTAGCGGCGTTCGACCGCGCCGAGGGCTTTCTTGCCTCGGCGGATCAACGCGAAACGCCCCTGCAGGAAGTCATGGTCGTCGAGGGTGAGCTCCTCATCCTCGACTCGGTTGTTGTTGAGGTACACGCCGCCGGACTTGATCGCGCGACGGGCTTCGGAAGCGGTTTTGAACAGACCCGCGGTCTGCGCCGCGTCGATCAGACGGTCGCCGGCCGAGGCCTGCGGGAACACATGTTCGCCGTTCTCCCCCGGCACCTTGAAGCCGTCGAGCACGGATTCAAGCGTGTCCGCGTCGATGTCTTCCAAAGCGCCGCCGCGGCCGAACAGGGCGGATGACGCGTCGATGGCGGCCTGCGTGGCCTGCTCGCCGTGCACGAAGCTGGTGACCTCCCAGGCGAGGGTCTTCTGCGCCTCACGCGCGCCCGGATTCGTCTTGGATTCCTCCACCAAGCGCTCGATCTCGGCCTTGGGCAGGAAGGTGAACGCCTTCAGCAGGCTTTCCATCTCCACATCCGGGCGGTTGATCCAGAACTGGTAGAACTTGTACGGGCTGAGCATCGTGGCGTCGATCCACACGGCGTTGCCCTCGGACTTGCCGAACTTCTTGCCCTGCGCGTCGGTGATGATCGGACTGGTGAACACGTTCACGTCCTCGCCGCGCATCTTGTGGATCAGGTCGAGGCCCGAGGTGAGGTTGCCCCACTGGTCGGAGCCGCCGAGTTCCAGCGTACAGCCGTACTCGTCGTACAGATGCAGGAAGTCGTTGCCCTGCAGCACCTGATAGCTGAACTCGGTGAAGGAGATGCCCTCCTCGGAGTTGAGTCGGCGGGCCACCGTGTCCTTGGCGAGCATGGTGCCCAAACGGAAGTTCTTGCCCACGTCGCGCAGGAAGTCGATGACGCTCATCGAGGCGGTCCAGTCGTAGTTGCTCACGAAACGCACCGGATTGTCGCCGGTGGTGTCGAGAATGCCGCCGATCTGCCGCTTGAGACGCTCAGCCCACTCGGCCACCACGTCCTTCGGGTTGAGCGTGCGCTCGCCCGACTGGCGCGGGTCTCCGATCAGACCGGTCGCGCCGCCCACCAGAGCGATCGGATGATGCCCTGCGAGCTGCAGGTGGCGCATATTGATGAGCTGCACGAGATTGCCGATATGCAGGGAGGCGGCGGTTGGGTCGAAGCCGCAATAATAGGTGATCGGCTCACCGTTCAACGCGCTGGCGAGTCGTTCCCTGTCCGTGGACTGGGAAACCAACCCGCGCCATTCCAGTTCATCAAGCAGGGTGTCGAATCCCGCTTCCTTGAAATTGGTGACGTGAGCCATAGCTGGTCGCTTCTCCCTATCGAATTGTTGGATATTCTGCCGCTTTTTCAGCACCCTACAGTTTCGCAGAACACACAGACAGTGCGTTGAGAGGCATCCGTTCCGACACACCGTCGTTCGGATGGAGATGCTTGCGCCTCGCTCCGCTGCGCTCAGCATGACGGGAATAAGCGTCCCACTGTCATTCCGAGCGAAGTCGAGGAATCCCACCGACCTTGTGAGCGTCAGCGCTCGCCGCGGCGCATGATCTCACGGATGGTGTCGACCACCTGCCCGTAGCGGACAGGCCTAAAGTGCGGGAAGGAGCGGATCATACGCTGCTGCTGGCGTCCCAGCACCGACGTGACGGCACCGCGCAGACGGGACAGCCTCTCCTGCGACGAGCTGGACCAGTCGTGCAGCTTGTCGGCGAACGCGTCCTTGCCCCATTCCCAGGAGTCCCCGGCCTTCTCGGCATGTGTCTGCACGAATTCGGCGAGCAGGGCGATCTGGCGTTCGAAGTCCATCACGCCGGCCACGGTGACCGCACAGTCGATGACCACCAATACGAAACACACGAAGGTCAGCCAATGCACGACCGGCAGGGGCAGCATGTCGGTGGCGGAGGCCACCCACGGATGCACGAGCTTGACGATCGCCACGCCGGCGATGCCGAAGACCACCGCACCCAGCAGGCATACGCGGCCGTTGATGTTGAAGCGGAAGTGGGAATAATCCCACCATCGGGCGTGGAACAGTTTCTCCATCCCCCACGAGGTGACGTATTCCAGCACGCTCGCGCCAAGCGCGGAGACCAGGAACAGCACGGCCGCGTTGTCGATCTGACGCAACAGCACGATGGCCATCACCGCACCGGTTCCGTAGATCGGGCACAACGGGCCGTTGAGGAAGCCGCGGTTGACGAAGCGACGTTCGCGCACGGAGACGAGAATCGTCTCATACACCCAGCCGGCGAAACTGTAGAACAGAAACCACAGAAACAGATGCGACAGTGCGACGGCGATCATCAGGCCTCCTTACGGGCCGCGGCCAGTTCGGCCTTGCGGAAACGTTCGAGGCTGACCGTCTCGCGCGTGGCGCTGATCTTGTCGGCCATGGTGACCAGATACCCCTCGATATAGCGCGGCGGACGCGGCGTCAGAGGGAACATGTGGTTGGCGATGCTGTCGCGTTCGATATGGTTGAGCTCGAAATCCTCCATGGCGTTGGCGAGCGCGCGGCCGCCGTGGGTGAAGCCGTGCCAGCGGTGTTCGCCGTTGTCCCAGCGGTGCCAGTCGTAGAGGAAATAGTCGTGCAACAGAGCCGCGCGGATCAGCGAGCGCAGATTGACCCTGCGCCACAGGCGCAACCGGTCGGCGAAATACACGGCCAGGCAGGCCACGCGGATGGAATGCGCGTAGGTGGTGACGGCGCCGTGCTGATAGCAGTCGCGTTGAATCTGCATGCGCTCGTGCGCAAGAATGTCATGTCCATGATGGTGTACCAGTGTGCGGATCTGGTGTCTGCTCAGCACGTCGTTTCCCCTTGTGTGCGGCTAGGCTTGCGCGGCCGCCTTGTGGTGGTTGTCGGATTGTCCCGCCCATGATTGTACGCAACGGTGTGGGCGGTCGCTCTCATCCGGTCGAATGATGTTCTTTTCCTGCCTTTGGATGACGGTCGTGTGGTTCCGCGGTCAGCGCCACCGATAGACTGTCAGCGGAGAAAGGAACCGCCATGGATAGCAACGGTACGAAGCGCGAGGGCCTGCGCGCGAGGATGAGGGCCACCCGCAAGGCGATGGGAGTGGAGATCCGCGAGCACAAAAGCTCGTTCATCGTCTATATGGTGCTGCGCACGTTGGTGCTGGTGACCATGGTGTTGCAGTTCCTCAACGGCAACTACGAGAACGTGTTCCTGTGCGTGCTCACGCTGATTCTGCTCACCGCGCCCAGTTTCGTGCAGGTGACGTTCAAAATCGAGTTCCCCTCCACTTTGGAGATCATCATCCTTGTGTTCATCTTCGCTGCGGAGATTCTGGGCGAGATCAGCTCGTTCTATGAACTGTTCCCCTTCTGGGACACGGTGTTGCACACGATCAACGGCTTTTTGGCGGCGGCTATCGGCTTCTCGCTGGTGGATCTGCTCAACCGACGCGAAAGCGCGAAGTTCAGTCTTTCGCCGTCGTATCTGTCGCTGGTGGCATTCTGCTTCTCGATGACCATCGGCGTGCTGTGGGAGTTCTTCGAATACACGATGGACAATCTCTTCGGCTGGGATATGCAGAAGGACTCCGTGGTGACTTCGATTCATTCCGTGCTGCTCAATCCGGACCGCAACTCGGCCACCGTCACCATCGGCGGCATCACCTCCACCATGGTCAACGGACAGGATTTGGGCATCAACGGCTATCTCGACATCGGTTTGCGCGACACGATGAACGATCTGATCGTGAATTTCATCGGTGCCGCCGTGTTCTGCGTATTCGGCTTCATCTATGTGAAAAGCCGCGGTAAGAACCATTGGATCCGCGGTTTCGTTCCCAGTCGCAAACACCAGTCCGCCGAAACGTCGTCATTCTGAGCGAAACACCCCACTCACCCGTCATTCTGAGCGGAACGCAGTGGAGTCGAAGAATCCCAACCGAATGCTGGAGATCCTTCGACTCCGGCTCCGCCTCCGCTCAGGATGACGACATGCGAACGCCTCGCCATCCTTGAGTTTTGGATGGCGGGGCGTTCGCGTCGAAAACTCCAATCAGAAGGTGCCGGGGACCTTGTAGGCGGAACCGTCCGACGTGGACTCGGCGAAGGCCGTCAGTTCGGCGACGGCACGCTTGGCGTCCTCAAGCTGCTCGACCACGCGGTCGTAGGCGGTGCCGCCCTTGCCGTTGCGCGAATCGACGGAACCGTGGCTGGAGAGCACCTCGCGCACCTGCGGCGCCAGTTCGGCGGGCAGGAAGCCGTCGAAGGTGGCGACGAAGTCCTCGTCGGTCAGATCCCACAATTCCTGGCCGCGGCCTTCGGCGATCTTCACGCATGCGCCGGAAAGCTCGTGTGCGTGGCGGAACGGCACGCCGTTCTTAACGAGCCATTCGGCGATGTCGGTGGCGAGGGCGAAACCGGTGGGAGCTTCGGCCTCAAGACGTTCGGCGTCGAACACCATGGTGCGCACCATGCCGGTGAAGGCGGGCAGCAGCACCTCGAGCGTGTCGACCTGGTCGAACACGGCCTCCTTGTCTTCCTGCAGGTCGCGGGCGTAGGCGGTCGGCAGGCCCTTAAGCGTGGTCAGTAGGCCGGTCAGATCGCCGATGAGGCGGCCGGACTTGCCGCGCGCCAGTTCGGCGATGTCCGGATTCTTCTTCTGCGGCATAATCGACGAGCCGGTGGAGTAGGCGTCGTCGAGACGCACGAACGCGAATTCCTGCGTGTTCCAGATGATGATCTCCTCGCTCAGGCGGGAGATGTCCACGCCGGCCATGGCGGCCACGAAGGCGAATTCGGCGACCAGATCGCGCGAGGCGGTGCCGTCGATGGAGTTGTCGGTCACACGCGAGAAGCCGAGTTCGCGGGCCACGGCCTCGGGGTCGAGGCCGAGCGTGTTGCCGGCGAGCGCGCCGGAACCGTACGGGGAGGCGTCGATGCGCGCGTCCCAGTCGACCAGTCGCTGCACGTCGCGCAGCAGCGGCCAGGCGTGGGCCATCAGCTGGTGGGCGAGCAGCACAGGCTGCGCGTGCTGCATGTGGGTGCGGCCCGGCATCACGGTGCGACCAGCCGCGACGGACTGTTCGATCAGCGCGTTGACGAGTGCGAGCAGTTCGCCGGCGATAACCCGTGCGTGGCGGCGCAGCCACATGCGGATCAGGCAGGCGATCTGGTCGTTGCGGGAGCGTCCGGCGCGCAGTTTGCCGCCGAGTTCGTCGCCGGCGATGGCCAGCAGTCCGCGTTCGAGCGCGGTGGCCTCGTCCTCGTCGTCCTCGACCGGCGCGAACGCGCCCGAATCGACCTGACGCTGCAGCTCGTCGAGCGCGGCCTCCATGCGTTCGAGCTCGTCATCGGTAAGCAGACCGGCGCGGCCGAGCGCGCGGGCGTGGGCGCGCGAGCCGGCGATGTCGTCGTCGGCAAGACGCCAGTCGAACTGGGTGGATTTGGACAGAAGGGCAAGCTCGGGCGAAGGGCCGGACGAGAAGCGCCCGCCCCACAGGGCGAGATGTTCGTTGCTATTGGTTTCGGTCATGGTGGTCCTTATGTTGGGTCTAGCGATGCCGTCGGTTCGGCTGCGGATTGAAAAAACGGAGCCGGGAAATCCTCCCCTTCAGGGTATCGGGATTTCTCGACTCCGCTACGCTTCACTCGAAATGACGAGAGGGAATTACGCCCTGCTCGAAATGACGAGAGAAGGAACGCGCTTCACTCGAAATGACGAGAGAGGGACGATTATTCGACGGTGTTGTTCGGCACTTCGATGCCGTTGCCGAACTTGACGTCGCGGGCCGCGGCCACACGGCTGGGCAGTCCGTAGATGTCGATGAAGCCGTTGGAGGACTTCTGGTCGAAGCTGTCGCCGGAATCGTAGGTGGCCAGGTTGTAGTCGTACAGCGAGGTGTCGGAGCGACGACCGGTCACGACGGCGCGGCCGCCGTGCAGGATCATGCGGATCTCGCCGGAGACGTACTGCTGGGTGTCTTCGATGAAGGCGTTAAGCGACTTGACGGCCGGGCTGAACCACTGCGCATCGTAGACCAGCTCGCCCCAGCGCTTGTCGATGTCGCGCTTGATGCGGTGCTGTTCGCGCTCCAGGCAGCAGTTCTCCAGCTCCTGATGGGCGGTGATCAGCGCCACGGCGCCCGGGCACTCGTACAGCTCGCGGGACTTGATGCCCACCAGACGATCCTCGATCAGATCGATGCGGCCGATGCCCTGCGCGCCGGCACGGCGGTTCATCTCCTCGATGGCCTGCAGCGGGGTGACGTCGCGGCCGTCGATCTTGACCGGGATGCCCTGCTTGAATTCGATGACGACCTCGTCCTCGACGGGCGGGAACGCGGGATCGTCGGTGTAGGAGTAGCAGTCCTTGGTCGGACCGTTCCACGGATCCTCGAGGAAGCCGGTTTCGATGGCGCGGCCCCACACGTTCTGGTCGATGGAGTACGGGCTCTTCTCGGTCTGCACGATCGGCAGCTTGTGCTCCTTGGCGAACGCGATCTCCACGTCACGGGTCAGGGAAAGATCGCGAATCGGGCTGATGGCCTTCAGGGTCGGATCGATGGAGGCGATGGACACCTCGAAACGCACCTGGTCGTTGCCCTTGCCGGTGCAGCCGTGGGAGATGGTGTCGGCGCCGAACTGGTGGGCGGCGCGCACCAGATGCTTGGAGATCAGCGGACGGGAGATGGCGGAGACCAGCGGGTACACGCCCTCGTACATGGCGTTGGCCTTCAGGGCCATCATGCAGTATTCGTTGGCGAACTCGTCGCGGGCGTCGACCACATAGGATTCGACCGCTCCGCACGCCAGCGCGCGCTCGCGGATGGTCTCCAGGCTCTCGCCGCCCTGTCCGACGTCGAGGGAGACGGCGACGACATCCTTGCCGGTGCGCTCCTTGAGGTACGAGATGGCGACGGAGGTGTCAAGACCGCCGGAATACGCCAGCACAAGACGATTGTTATCTGCCATGGTTTGCCTTTCTTGTCACATCGTTATGCACGAGTATATGCAAAGGTATGTATAAGTATTCACTTCGGTGCGTCGCGTCGGGCGCGTGGCGTTACTGCTGGGTTTTCGAGACGATGTCCAACAGCCATCGCGCGCGGCGCTTCGCCGGTTCGTCGTCCGAGCAGATCATCATCACGGTGTCATCGCCCGCGATGGTGCCCAGCACATCGTCAAGCGGCTGCTTGTCGATGACGCTGGCCACATACTGCGCGGCTCCAGAAGGCGTGTGCACCACGACGAGATTGCGCGCGGCGGCCACGGAGGTGACCAATCCGGACAGCACGCGGGACATCTGCTGCTCGACGCGGCCGGATGACGCGTCCGCCGTCGAAATTCCCGACGACGCGTCCGCGATCGTATAGGCCACCGTACCGTCCTTGAGACGGGTTTTCACCGCGTTCACCTCATCGAGGTCGCGACTGAGCGTCGCCTGCGTCACGTCGAATCCCTCGTCGAGCAGAATCTGCGACAGCTGCGACTGCGAGGTGATGACATGATGCAGCAACGCCTGTTCGATGGCGCTTAATCGCGCGGCCCGCGTCGCGGGACGCTGCAAGGACGGACCGGTTTCGCTCATCATCCGCGTCTTTCTCGTGCGAGACTCGTCAATGGATCCGGATGACATCAGGCGAGCAACGTGTCGTCGCCGCGCTGCTGGCCGATAAGCCAGGTAAGCAACGCCTTCTGCGCATGCAGACGGTTCTCCGCCTCATCCCACACCACGGATTGAGGTCCGTCGATCACCGAAGAGGTCACCTCCTTGCCGCGATAGGCGGGCAGGCAGTGCTGGAACAGCGCGTCCGGCTTGGCCAGAGCCATCAGCTCGTCGTTGACCTGGTAGGGCCAGAACGGCTTGGAACGGATCGCGTATTCCGCCTCCTCGCCCATCGACACCCATGTGTCGGTGAACACGCAGTCGGCGCCGGCCACGGCCTCTTTCGGATCGGTGGTGACGAGGATCGAGCCGCCGTTTTCGGCGGCGATGCGCTCCGCGTCGGCCACGATCGCCTTATCCGGCAGAAAGCCGTTGGGGCCAGCCACGCGCACATGCATGCCGGCGACCGCGCCGCCGAGCAGATACGAGTTGGCCATATTGTTGGCGGCATCGCCCAGATAGGCGATGGTTTTGCCGGCCAGCGCGTCCACTCCACCACGGAACTGGGCGATGGTGAGGAAGTCGGCGAGGATCTGGCAGGGGTGGAACTGGTCGGTGAGGGCGTTGACCACCGGGCAGTTGGCGTACCGGGCCATCTCCTCGACACGATCCTGGCCGAAGGTGCGCCAGACGATGCCGTAGGCCATGCCGGAGAGCACGCGGGAGGTGTCGGCCACCGGCTCGCCGCGGCCCAGCTGGGAGCCGGACTTGTCGATCACCAGAGGATAGCCGCCGAGTTCGGCCACGCCGATGGAGAAGCTGGTGCGGGTGCGGGTGCTGGGCTTGTCGAACAGCACGGCGACGCCCTGCGGCCCGGCGAACGGCTGCCGGTAGAAACGGTTCTCGCGGAACTTCATACCGAGTTCGAGAATCTGCTTCTGCTCCTCATGGCTCACATCGTCGTCACGCAGCATGTGACGCAATTGTCCGGTCATTGGTGGCTCCTTGTCTTTCAGCACAGTGTTCGTTCTTCGTATGGTCGCGGCCTGCGGGCAGATCAGTCGTCCTGCAGGTCGGTGGGCACCTGGGCGAGGATGGCGAGCGCTTGGTCGACGTCCTGCTCGGTGACGTTCAGCGGCGGCGCGAAGCGCAGCGAGTCGGGGCGCACCGCATTGACGATAAGCCCGTGCTCAAGAGCCCAGTTCATCACCGCATGCGAGCAGGGATGGGCGAGTTCCACGGCGTCGAGCAGGCCGCGGCCGCGCACGGAGACGTACAGCGGATTGCCACAGGACATCAGCCCGTCGCGCAGCTGCTTGCCGCGGGCCTCGGCGTTGGCCACCAGACCCTCGTCCTCGATCACATTCAGCGTGGCGAGGGCGGCGGCCGCGGCCAGCGAGTTGCCCGCGAAGGTCGAACCGTGGGAACCGGGGGTGAACAGGGCGGAGAGCTTTCCGCCGAAGGCGATCATGCCGCCCATCGGGAAGCCGCTGGCCACGCCCTTGGCGAAGGTGACCATATCCGGCTTCACGCCGCCGGACAAGTCCTCGCGCTGGAAGGCGAACCATTCTCCGGTGCGGCCGATGCCGGTCTGCACCTCGTCGACGATAAGCAGCGCGTGGTTGATGTCGCACATCTCACGCACCTTCTTAATGTAGTCCGCGCCCAACGGCTTGACGCCGGCCTCGCCTTGGATGAGTTCGAGGATCACCGCGGCCACCGGCCCCTTGCCGTAGTGGCCGAGTCCGGTCGCGGCGAAGGCCTCGTACAGGGCGAGGGGGTCGCCGGCGCGCACGAATTCGACATTCGGCATCAGCGGGTCGAAGGGCTTGCGGATGGCGGGCTTCCAAGTGACGGAAAGCGCACCCAGCGTACGGCCGTGGAAGCTGTTGGTCAGCGCGATGATGCGGGCAGGCTTGCCTCCCATGGCGGGCGCCGCGCCCGGCAGCGTGCGGCCGTAGAGCTTGGCGAGCTTCAGCGCCGCCTCATTGGCTTCCGCGCCGGAATTGCCGAAGTACACGTGCGACCCCTCGGGCGCGCCGGCCAGCTCCACGAGTTTGGCGGCCAGCTCGATCTGCGGCTTGGTGGCGAAGTAGTTGCTCACATGCGCCACCTTGGCGGCCTGCTCGGAGACGGCCTTCACCCATGCGGGATGCGCGTATCCGAGCGAGTTGACGGCGATGCCCGCCAGGAAGTCGAGGTATTCGTTGCCGTCGACGTCCCACACATGCGCGCCTTCGCCGTGGTCCATCACGCGCAGGGGCGTGCCGAACACGTTCATATGCACCTGGGAGTACTCCCCCAGCAGCCGGGTTCCTTCGACTCCCAACGTTTCCTTGTTCTCAGTAGCCATACGAGCTCCTCATCTCGACGCCACCGTCCGGCACGACCATGGTGCCGATGCCTGCGGTGGTGAAAATCTCATTCAGAATGGAATGCGGCTTGCGGCCGTCGATAATATGCGCCTGCATGACGCCGCCATCCAGCGCACGCACGCATGCCTCCATCTTCGGTCGCATACCCGATTCGAGGTCGGGCAGCATATCGCGCAGGTTCTCCACGCCGATGCGGCCGATCAGCGAATTGCGGTCGGGCCAGTCGGCGTACAGGCCATCCACATCGGTCAGGATGATGAGCTTGTGCGCGCCCACGGCCGCGGCCAGCGCGGCGGCGGCCGAATCCGCGTTGACGTTCAGCACCTCGGTGGCGTCCTCCTCGTTCGGCGCCACGGAGGAGACCACAGGGATGCGCCCGGCCGCGACCAGATCCTCGACCGCCGAAGCGTCCACGCTCACCACATCGCCCACAAGGCCGATGTCGGTGGGTTTGCCGTCGATGATCGGGCGTCGCTGCATGGCGGAGAACAGGCCTCCGTCCTCTCCAGACAGGCCCACGGCCAGAGGTCCGTGCGAGTTGATCAGACCGACGAGCTCGCGCGACACCTTTCCCGTGAGCACCATGCGCACCACATCCATCGCCTCGGGCGTGGTGACGCGCAGGCCGCCCTTGAATTCGGATTCGATGTTCAGGGCCTTGAGCATGTGGGAGATCTGCGGGCCTCCGCCGTGCACGACGATCGGATGCAATCCCACCTGGCGCAGGAACACCATATCTTCGGCGAAGCACTGCTTCAAATGCTCATCGACCATCGCGTTGCCGCCGTATTTGACGACGATGCGCTGCCCGGCGAACTCCTCCAGCCACGGAAGCGCCTCGATCAGCACCTCAGCCTTCTGGTCGGCGCGCAGGTCGGTATGCACGTCGAAATGGAATCCTGGTCCCTTTAACTCTGCCATTTTTCCCTTTACCTTACGGACCGACGCCACGAGGGGCTGTCGGCCTATATTCATTGTCAGACCGTAAAGACTTGGCCTGAGCGGCCCGGAGCGTGTCGGACGATGAATATAGGCCGGCAGCCCCGGACACCCGGTTTACTTAGCTTTCGTAGTCGGCGTTGATGTGGACGTATTCGTGGGTGAGGTCGTCGGTCCACACCGTGGCTTCGGCGTCGCCGGCGTTCAAGTCGATGTCGATATGCACCTCGCGCGGGGTCATGTCGACTTCGGAGCGGTCGCGGCCCGCGCCGCCGTTCTCGCAGATGCGCACGCCGTTGACGTCGACGGTCACCTTGTCGGCGTCGTAGGGGGCCACGCTGGCTGGCACGGTGCCGATGGAGCTGACGATGCGGCCCCAGTTCGGATCGTTGCCGGAGATGGCGCATTTGAGCAGATTCGACGCGGCAACGGCACGGCCGCAGGCCAGGGCGGCGTCCACGCTGGTGGCACCGGTGACGCTGATGCGGATGTCATGGCTGGCGCCCTCGCCGTCGCCGATGATCTGGCGGGCGAGCGAAGCGCACGCCTGGGCGACCATCGCGTTGAACTCGTCCGGGTCGGGCTCCACGCCGGAGGCGCCCGAGGCGAGCAGCAGCACGGTGTCGTTGGTCGACTGGCAGCCGTCCACGTCGATGCGGTTGAACGAGGTGTCCACGGCGGCGAGCAGGGCGGCCTGCGCCTGCCCGGCGGTGACGACCGCGTCGGTGGTGATCACGGAAAGCATGGTGGCCAGCTGCGGGGCGATCATGCCCGAGCCCTTGACCATGCCGCCCACGCGATAGCCGTTGCCTTCGAGTTCGACGGTTTTGGGCTTGGTGTCGGTGGTCATGATCGCATGCGAGGCATCCGCTCCGGCTTCGGCGGTGCTGGCCAGCGCGTCGAACGCGGCGCTGGCACCGGCCAGCACGTTGTCGAGCGGCAGCAGCTCGCCGATCAGACCGGTGGAGCATACGGCGATGTCTTCGGGCGCGGCGCCCAACAGTTCGGCCACGTGTTGCGCGGTGGCCTGCGACTGCTCGTAGCCGGCCTGCCCGGTGCAGGCGTTCGCACCGCCGGAGTTCAGAATCACGGCTTTGACGTGGCCGTCGGCGATGATTGAGCGCGTCCACTGCACGGGGGCCGCGCAGAAGCGGTTCGAGGTGAACACGCCGGCTGCCGCGTCCAGCGGGCCGTTGTTGACGACCAGCGCCAGGTCTTTTTTACCTTCGACTGCGGAGATGCCCGCCTCGACGCCGGCGGCGGAGAATCCTTGTGCGAATGTCACACTCACGGTGCTACTCCAATCTTGGTCAGGCCTGCGTCTTCGGGCAGGCCAAGTGCGATGTTCAGGGACTGCACCGCCTGTCCGGCGGTGCCGCGGTTGAGGTTGTCGATAGCGGCGAAGGCGATGATGCGCCCGGCGTTGCGGTCGGTGACGACCTGCAGATGCGCGGCGTTCGATCCGACGATATTGCCGGTGGCGGGAAGCGCGCCTTCGGGCAGCATCACCATGAAGTCTTCGTCCGAGTAGGCATTCGTCCAGATGGCGCGGATCTCGTCATCGTTCAGGTCACGCGCCTTGTCGGTCATCTGCGCGCTCACGCAGGCGAGGATGCCTCGCGACATGGGGGCGAGAATCGGCGTGAATCCGAGCGTGAACCGGTCCGCGTCGGCCGCGGTCAGTCCCGCGGCGTGGGCGAAGTTCTGCAGAATCTCGGGGATGTGGCGGTGCGTGCCGCCGACGCCGTAGGGCAGGGCGGAGCCCAAAGCCTCCGAAGCCAGCAGGTTGGTGCGCTTCAGGGCCTTGCCCGCGCCGGAATAGCCGACCACCAGATCGGCCACGATGCTTTTCGGCTCGACCAGTCCTTCGGCCACGCCGGGCTGCATCGCCAGCGTGGTGGCGGTCACGTTGCAGCCGGGCCCTGCGATGCGCTTGGTACCGGGCAACGCCGCGCGCTGGCGTATGTACGAGCCGTCGGCGGCTTTGCCGGTGATGAGCTCGGGCATGCCATAGGTCCAATGCTCGTAGAAGTCGCCACCATAGAACGCATCCCATGCGGAGCGCTCCTCAAGACGATGGTCGGCGCCCAGATCCACCACCACGGCGTTATCGTCGAGCTGCGCGGCCAACGCGCCGGACGCGCCATGCGGCAGGGCGAGGATGACCGCGTCGTATCCGTTCAGCACCTCGGCGGTGGTGTCCTGCACCACCATGTCGGCCAGCTGGGGAATATGCGGCATATGCTTGGCCATGGACTCCCCCACCGAGGAATGCCCGGCCACGCATGCCACTTCGAAATCAGGGTGCGCGGCGAGAATGCGCAGCGCCTCGCCACCCGCGTATCCCGTGGCACCGGCCACGGCAACCGTATACTTCGCCATAATCAGTCCTTCACGACAACGAAATCAGGCTTCAGTATACACTTGTATGCAGACTTATGCATAATTATGCATACAGGCGTGTGGCGTGCGCGTCAGGCGGGATAGGTCACCCTACCCGGCGTCGATCCGCCGCCCTGCAGTTGCTCAAGCATCTGCTGGTACAGGCTCATGGCATCGATGCCGTTCACCATCATCCACACCACGGCGATGGTGTAGAGCACGTTGATCACCACGGCGGCGAATCCCAACCAGAATCCCTTCATATGGAAGGTGCGGCACCGCCACATCGCCAGCCCGCCCATCAGCGCGGACAGCACGGGCACGGGGAAGAACAACGCGAGAATCAAGGAGATCACCGCGTAGGCGTCCCAATGTCCATACAACGGATTCTGAGCGGGATCGTTCAGATCGATGCCGTTGAACAAGCGGGGCGTATGCGAAGGCTGGCCTGGCTGCTGCCATTGCTGACTTTGGCCCTGCTGCCAAGGCTGGCCTTGGGGCGCGCCGGCGTAGGGGCCGTTCTGCCCTCCGTATTGCGTGGGCTGGCCGAACTGGCCCTGCTGTCCGGGCGCACCTTGGGACTGCACCGGCGCGCCATACGGCTGGGCGTATGGCGACGCGGGTGCGCCCGTCTGCTCGGCGGTGGGTTCGGGATCGGGCGCGCCGTAGATGTACGGATTGTAATTCGCCCCGTACTGGCTCGCGTTCGCACCGTATTCCGGCTCGTGGTACTCGCCGTACTCCGGCTTGCCCGTATCGCTCATCGAACTCCTTTGATTGGGTTTGCTTCAGGCGCGCAGCTGGGCGCCCAGCTCGGCGGCCTTGGCCACGATCGCCTCGCGGATGGCCTCGCTGTCCTCGGCGGCCAGCGTCTTGCTGCGCGAACGGAAGGTGACCGCGAAGGCCAGGGATTTCATGCCCTCGCCCAGCTGCTCGCCGGTGAACACGTCGAAGAGTTCGACGGATTCGAGGTCGCTGCCCGCGGCTTCGCGGATCGCCCGCTCCAGTTGGGCGGCGGTCACCGTGTCGGCCACGGTGAAGGCGAGATCCTGCTTGACCGGCGGGAAGGTGGAGATCGGCTTGGCCTGCACCGGCTTGCCGTCCAATGTGGCGAACAGGGCGGTGAGGTTCAGCTCGAAGGCGGCGGAATGCGCGGGGAAGCCCAGCGCCTCGTTGACCTGCGGATGCAGCTCGCCCACGAAGCCGACGAATTCCTCGCCGACGAGCACGCGGGCGGCGCGGCCCGGATGCCACTGGGCGGGCATCTCGTCGGCCTTCGGCTGGTCCAGGGTGATGTCTGCGCCGATGCGATCGGCGATGCGACGCACCGCCTCAACCGCGTCGGACCAGTCGACGGCGCGCTTGCCGCCCATCCAACCGGTGTCTTCGGCCAGACCAGCCAGGATGCCGGCCACATGGTCGGGCTGCTGGGGCAGGCCCGCGTCGAGCGCGGCGAGCTGCTCGTCGGTCGGCTTCACGCCGCCGGGCAGGGCCGGGATGGCGGGGGCTTCAGGATCCCACAGATACACATGTCCCAGCTCATACAGGGCCACGTTCTCGATGCCGCGGCGCAGGTTGCGCTGCACGGTGGTGGCGAGCGTGGGCAGGATGTCGCGGCGCAAATACGGGCGGTCGCCGTACAGCGGGTTGGCGATCTCGACGCTGACGCGCTTGATGGCGTCCATATCGCTGCCGTAGGCGAAGGCCTTGAAGTCCTCGTCTCCGACGAACGGATAGCTCAGCGTCTCCACCATGCCGTATTCGGCGAGCTCCTGCGCCACTTCGCGGCGGCGGCGCTGGTCGGCGGTCAATCCCACCATGCCTTCGGTCGGCGCGGGCGGCACGGTGACCGGAATCTGGTCGTAGCCGACCAGACGGGCCACCTCTTCGACCAGATCGCACGGCTCGTTCAGGTCAGGGCGCCAAGTCGGCGCGGTGACGGAGAATTCGCCGTTGCCGCCGCCGGCCACCACGCAGCCGATATCGGTGAGGATGTCGCTGATGCGGTTGATGTCCACGTCCAGGCCGGCCACGCGGCCCACTTCGGTGGCTTTGAAGGCGATCGCCTTGCGGTGCGTGGTGGTGTTCACGTCGTTCGGATGCTTGCTGGCCTCGCCGTTGCCGTACTTGGTGAGCAGTTCGGCGGCCATCTGGGCGGCGGCCGGCTGCAGCGCGGTGTCCACGCCGCGTTCGAAGCGGCGCGACGCCTCGGAGGGGATCTTGTGGCGGCGTGCGGAACGGGCGATGGTCACCTGGTCGAAATGCGCGGCCTCGAGCAGGATGTTCTTGGTTTCCGCGGTCACTTCGCCGTACAGGCCGCCCATCACGCCGGCCAGACCGAGGATGCGCGAACCCTGCTCGCCGTTCGGGGAATCGGTGATGAGCAGGTCCTCGACGCTCAGCTCGTGCTCCTTGCCGTCGAGCGTGGTGAGCTTCTCGCCTTCCTTCGCGCGGCGCACCACGATCGGCCCTTCGATCTTGTCGAGATCGTAGGCGTGCATCGGCTGGCCCAGGTCCATCATCACATAGTTGGTCACATCCACGGCCAGCGAGATCGAACGCTGTCCGGCGCGGGTGAGGCGGCGGCGCATCCAGTTGGGCGTGCGCGACGCCGGGTCGAATCCGCGCACTGCGCGCGCGTAGTAGCGGTCGCAGCCGGGCACTCCGTGGATCGGATTGTCGTCGTCGATGATGATTTCCATATCGGTGACGGTGCCGGGCGCGTAATCGGCCGGTTCCGGTGCCTTGGCACCCAGCTCCACGGCCGGGTCGACGTACGCCGCGCCCGTGGAGTGGTGGTATTCGCGGGCGACGCCGCGGTAGGAGAAGGCGTAGCCGCGGTCGGGAGTGATGTTGATCTCCAGCACCGGCTGGTCGAGATGCAGCAGACCCATCGCGTCGTCGCCGGGCTTCAGGGCCTCGTATTCCTCTTCGGTGAAGCCGTAGTCGCGCAGCAGGATGATGCCGTTGTGGTCGTTGCCCAGGCCCAGCTCGCGCTCGGAGGCGCACATGCCGTCGGAGATGTGGCCGTAGGTCTTGCGCGGCTCGATTTTGAAATCGCCGGGCAGCACGGCGCCGGGCAGGGTCACGACGACCTTCTCGCCGGCGGCCATATTGGGCGCGCCGCACACGATGCCGCGCGGCACCTTGTTGCCGTTCTCGTCGACGTCGTTGTATTCGTCACCGACGTCCACATGGCACCAGTTGATGATCTTGCCGTTCTTCTGCGGCTCCGGGGTGGCGTCCACCACGTAGCCGACGACGATCGGGCCGGTGAGCTGCGAGGAGTGGATCTCCTCCTCTTCCAGACCGACCTGCACCAGGTCTTGGGCGAGCTGCTCGTAGGTCAGTCCCTCGGGCACCTCGACATGGTCGTTAAGCCAATCGATATCGATCATAGGCATGGGTCAATCACTCCCCCATCACAAACTGTTCGCTGAATCGCACGTCGCCCTCGACGAGGTCGTGCATGTCATTGATGTCGTGGCGCAGCAGCAGCGTGCGCTCCATGCCCACGCCGAAGGCGAAGCCGGTGTACACGTTCGGGTCGAGTCCGGCGGACTTGAGCACGTTCGGGTTCACCATGCCGCAGCCACCCCATTCAAGCCAGCCCGGGCCGCCCTTCTTATCGGGGAACCACAGGTCGAGTTCGGCGCTCGGCTCGGTGAACGGGAAGTAGCTGGGACGCAGGCGCGTCTTGGCCTCAGGGCCGAACATGGCGACCGCGAGCTTGTCGAGCACGCCCTTCAGGTCCGCCATGGTCAGGTTCTTGTCGACGGCGAGCGCCTCGCACTGGTGGAACACCGGGGTGTGGGTGGCGTCGAGCTCGTCGGTGCGGAACACGCGGCCCGGGCAGGCGATGTACAGCGGCACGCCGCGGGTGAGCAGCGCGCGCACCTGGTCGGAGGAGGTCTGCGTGCGCAGCACCATATTCGATCCGACGAAGCCGGCCGCGTCCTTGGCCTGGTTGCCCTTGACGTAGAAGGTGTCCTGCATCTGGCGGGCGGGATGGTCGGGGCCGAAGTTCAGCGCGTCGAAGTCGTACCATTCGGTTTCCACTTCGGGGCCGGTGGAGATCTGCCAGCCCATGGAGACGAAGAAGTCCTCGACGTCCTCCATCAGCTTGGGCAGCGGATGGCGGGCGCCCAACGGCTTGCGGTTGACCGGCAGGGTCATGTCCACCGTTTCGGCGGCCAGGGCCGCGGCCTCGGCCTGCGCCTTGAGCTCGGCCTCTTTGGGGCCGTAGGCGCGTCCAAAGTCGGCGCGCAGCTGACCCAGCAGCTTGCCCGCGTCCTTCTTCTGGTCGGCGGGCAGCGATCCGATGGCCTTGCTGGCTTGGGTCATCGCGGAGTCAGCTCCGGAATACTGCGTTCTGATGGTCTTCAATTCCTCCAGCGTGGAGGCCTGTTGGATTTTCTCGATGCCTTCGGCGACCGCTGCGGTCACCGCCTGGGCGTCGAACACCATGTTCTGCGACACGAGAACCCTTTCCGAGTATGTTGTAAAAACCTACAAACCTTATGATTTCCAGCGTTTTACCGACTTCACATTCTTTCAATATGACTCGACAACGCTTATCGTTCCGGCATCCGCCCGTAAGCCAGGGCTAGGCGTGGGAGGCCATCGCCAGACTCATCAGCATGACGGCGGCGCTGGTGGCGAGATTAAGCGATTCGGCCTTGCCGTACAGCGGAATCGACACGATCTCGTCCACTTGATCCAGCACGTCCTCGGGCAACCCGCGGGCCTCGTTGCCGAACAGCACCGCCGAGGAACCCGAGACCAAGGAACGTTCCGCCAACACGTCGGGCAGCGAACGGGGCTCGCGATCCTCGGTGCCGTACACGTCCGCGGCGATGACTTTGATGCCCCGCAACCACGACCAAGAGAGCAGGTCGCCGGTTCCCATAAGCACCACCGGCAGGTGGAACAGGGAGCCGGCGGTGGAACGCACCACTTTGGGATTGAACAGGTCCACGCAGTCGTCCACGAAAATCACCGCATCGCATCCGGCGGCATCGGCGGCGCGAATCACCGCACCGGCGTTGCCGGGGTCGCGCACCTGCCAGAGCGCGGCCAGACGCAGGTCATGCGAATCGGAGAGATCGGCATGCGGTATGTCCGACGTGGAGCGGACGACCTCGATATCACCCACGGCGACTATGCCTTGGGCGTCGGCGCTGATGCGGCGAATCACCTCGCCGGTGGCCCAATGCACATAGATGTCGGATTCCAACGCCTGATCCACGATGCGCTGCAGCGTATCCGTCGCGGCATGGCGTTCGCCACCATCGTCCGCGACTTCGACGTACAGGTCGCGCACCACATCCGGACGACAGACGACGGCCTCGCGCACCGACTGCGGCCCTTCGATCAGAAATCGGCCGATGCGGTACCGGGATCTACGGTTCGTCAGGTCGGCGAGACGGCGCACCCGTTCGGATTTGGGATTATCGACAAGCTGTGCATTGATGGGCATGCCCTCCACACTACCGCACTACCGCGCTCCGACCAGCCGAGGGACACGCACATACAGGATCCAATGCTCGTCCTCGGCGTCGGCGGACAGCACGCCGCCGAGCCGCTCCACTTCGGCGCGGTGCATCTTCAATCCATGCCCGCCTGGCAGCGGCAGCAAATCCGCGTCATCGTCGATTTCGTCGAGTTGCGCGTTATCGGCCAGCGGATTCGTGGCGACGATTTCGATCTGGTTCTTCTCCACGGTGACCACTACGGAAAAGGAATCATCGCCCGGCACCCCATGCCGGATGATGTTCGCATACGCCTCGTCGAGCATGTCGAGCACGCAGGCTTTGCGCTCGCGGATATCGCTCGGATTGTCGGTTTGGAAACCATGCACATGGTCGATGACGCGCGAGACGCCGATGAATCCGGATTGCGCGAGCGAGGCGGTCCATTCCTCCGTCCGTTCTCGCAGCACGTCCACGAACCGGCGACCGTCCGCGCCGACGCGCCCGCGTTCGCTGCTCAGTTCCGTCTCGTCCTCGTCGCTTAACTGGCGGATCACCGCGTACACGCTGTCGAGCACGCGCAGGCAACGATCGTTGATCTGCCGCCACGCCTCGCGGTCCTCCTCGGATTCGACGCGGCGGATTCTCCGCTGGGCGATGCGTGCGATATTCGACAGATCGCCGGTCACCGAATCATGCACGATGCGGGCCACGGTGACGCGGCGTTTGAGCGCGTCGGCCTCCTCAATCTTGCGTTGCGCCTCGTACAGCAGCGAATGGCGGCGGCTGGTATGGCTGAAGAACAGCAGCAGCGTGAGCAGCAGAATCAGAATCGGCACCTGCGCATAGCCGGAGAACCAGCGGAAATCGGGGTAATGGGAACTGTGGTACGCCAGCGAGCACACCACGGGTATGGCCAGCACCACGCCCGCCTTCGTGCTGATGTCATAGGTGAGGACGCCCAGGGCATAGGAGACTCCAAGCAGTTGGGATGGTCCCTCGACGTGGAAGAACAGGCAGGTCACGCAGAAGTTGAGCAGCAGCGCCAGATTGGCCGGCACGGGGAACACTCCCGCAAGAGGCAGCAATATCATGAATATAGTGGCGGTGACCACTCCGGACATGGTCTGCGGTGGCGTGAAATACCACTCCCAGAATCCGCAGAGCAGCAGAACGAGTGTTTGGGCGATGCGAATCGGATGTTTTACGGGGTTGAGCGCCAGCGGCACCGACCCGGCGAGATGGCCGTCCCCTCCGCGTGTGAAACGCTCCCGTTCCATGGCTTTACGCCTCGGAGTTCAGCCACATCGCCACGGCCTGCCAACGCGAGGTCGCGCCCAGCTTGTGCATCGCGCGCTGGCCGTGCTTCTTCACCGTCTCCGGGGTGATGTTCAACGTTTCGGAGATCGCTTTGATTGACATGCCCGCCGCGAAGGAATCCATGATCTCGAATTCGCGGTCGGTGAGCACCGCGCTCATACCCGACTGGTTTTTCAGACGCACATGCGCGGTCAAAGGGGATTCGAATCCGTCTCCCCAAGTGCCACCCGACGCGACGGTGCGCAGCGCGGTGATAATCAGCTGCTCGTCGGCCTTGCCCACAATGCCCTGCGCGCCGGCGAGCGAAGCCTTCTCCGCGTACTTGTCCAACGAATAGGCGGCCATCGCCAGAATACCCACCTTACTGATGCGCGCGCGGATGCGGCGGCAAACGGAAATGCCGGATACCCCTTCCATACTCATATCGACCAGCAGCACCTTGGGCCGAGTGGAGGCGCGCAGACAATACTGCACGGCCTCGCCGCCGTCCGCAGTGGTCCAGATGACCTTCGCGTCGGGCAGCAATTCAGTGATGCTGGTCTTCAGGCTGGGCAGCACGAACCGGTCGTTGTCCACTATGCCAATGGTCACTTCGTGGTCCATACTGCCTCCGTCGCACTTCAGGTGGGGCCCCTCCCCTCTTCTGGGGGTTTTCTGAAAACAATCCTAACAAAAAGCAAGGCTCCCACATCCGACATTCCCTTTCCCGCATTCCCCGAAAGGGGAAGATTTCGCGCACACGAGCCGCGAGCAGCGCGACGTATGAATCGGACGCGAGCATTATTCGACGGAGCGAAACAAGCAGGTTGAGCATAGGGAAGAACCGTCGCATAGCCGACGTCATTACGGCTCATCGCCGCTTGAAAAAACGGAACAGCTGCGATTCCCGCACCCATGTGCCGGACACCTTGCGTCTCACCACAGCTTCTCCACGGGATCATCGGCGAATCCCACGAACGAATTATTGGCGGCCTGGCAACCCCGCACGCCCATATCCTGCGCGTCATAGCTGAGTTCGCCATCCGCGCGCTCACGCGCGTACTGTTCCGCGGTGTAGTCCTTCGGCACCAGATCGTTACGGCGCAGGCAGTCCACGATCGCCTCGTCCCGGTTGGACAGCAGCGAACCGTTGCCCTGCTGCACGGCGTAGATTTCCGCCACGATGTTCACATTACCGAAGCACGACGCCTGATCGGCATCGTATTTCTCCTCCTGGGAGTCGGTGCCCGAATAATGCACCGCCTCCTCGTAGATGCCGTTGGGATATTTGATCAAAATGATCTCCTTATATCCCTTGTCGAGCATGCACGACTTATAGGTCGACCACGCGTCCTCGTAGTCAGCCGCCGTCACGCCGCCATCGGCCTTGGCATGCTCCATCACGGTTTTCTCGTAATCGGACGCGGGCTCGAATTGGTTCGAGATGAACACGTCGATGTATTCGTCCAGCGAGTTCGCCAGTTTCTCGCCTGCTACGCCCGAACCGATGTCCCGGCCGCTGTTCTGCGGCGCGCCCCCGCCAGAGGTCTGGCCGCTGGACTCCCCTGCCGCACCATCCGCTTCTCGCTGCCCACCGTCCGCCGTCTGCGAACAGCCGGACATGCCCGCCAGCGTCATAACGGCGACGGCGGCCGCGCCAAACCGGATCATTCCTTTCATGATTGCCCCTTCTCATCAGCTCCGATGGAGTCTTCTTGGTTCAGGGTATGTGGCCTACGGTCCGTCGGGCAACAATCGCATGGTTGTTTTGTGCATGACCATGGGGTTTCCGCCACTACAACATTTGTGCATACGCTCCTCGGCGAAGGTTCCGCGTTGCAACCATCTTCGATAGTATGGCGGTTGAATTCGTTGAATACTACGGGAACGGGCTGAACCATGGGGACGGAAGAGCAAACGCCGACCACGCATATGCGTCCGGAGACCATGGCGTTCTGTCGTATCGCCATAGTCGATAACGACGAAATGGCATTACGCTCGCTCATCCGGATCATCCATGAGCGGATTCGATTCGCATCACCGATCTGGACCGCCACCACCGCGCGACAGGCGTTGGAGCATTGCTCAACCCCTCGAGACGTCCCCGACGTGCTACTGGTGGACATGTCTCTCGAAGGCATTCAAGGCCCATCATTATGCCGTCATATACGATTGGGAAACATTAAAACCCGTTTGCTTGCAATCACCAGTTTTTCCACAACCATGTACCATGACAAGGCCGTTCATGCCGGAGCGCAGGGATTGATAAGCAAAAACGACGAGGATGAGATCGTCCGCGGCATCCATCTGATGCAATGCGGAGAGGTCATGGAGGGATTCGAGTCCCCTGTGATGGCTCAGATACGACTGAAGCATGAGCCCGCACCGGCGATTTTGAGCATACGGGAGGAAGAGATTCTCGATCTTGTGGCGACATGCGGACTTGTCGACCGACAAATCGCCGACCGTCTCGGCATTGCCGAGGCGACCGTCCGCAGGCATATGCACAACATCATGAAGAAGCTCGGCGCCCGAACCTCCCGCCAAGCGGTAGCTATATGGCTCAACAACAGATAGGCTCCCATGAATATCGTGAAACGCATTCATCATCCCGTTCAGTGGGCGATCGTTCTGGGAGTCGAGCTCGTATGCATCGCCGAATGGTGCGCACGTCCATCGGCGCAATGGCCGGCCATAGTGCTGTCCGCCGCGCAATGCGTGCTGATCGTGCTTGCGCCGATTCGTCCTCGTATGGTGTTTGTGATCGCTCTCGTCTGCGACGCCAGCATGACGATGCTGTATACCGACACCGCGGCCACTCCCATATACGCGCTGGTCACCGTGATCGGATTCCTCGCCTATCAGACGAACAATGCGACCACATTCGCGGCGCTATGCGCGGCATCCATCGCCCAACTTCTGGAGACGGCCGCCGGCGGCGCATCAGGAGGCCGCGCGTTGGTCGCCTTCCTGGTGACTTTCGTGTTCGCCGCCCTACTGGGCAGCGCATTGCGGTGGCGTGAGCAGTTCGTGGCAAACCAGCATGCGGCACAGGTGGCGAGCATACGGCTGCGGGACAGCGAGAAAGCCATTCGAGCGGCCAACGAAATCCATAGCGCCGTCACCAACCAGATGTCGTCAATCGCGCGGATCGCCCAACGACAGATACGGCTTGGATTGGATGGCGATCAACAACCTTGGGCGATAATCAATGACGCGGCGATGGAAGCCCTGTCGAACACCCACCGAGCCATCGAATACCTCCAACAGGTCAATGGCGACGCCACGTCCGAGAAGGACTCCTCCCATGAGGACCTTGTGAAGGGCATCACACGCATGATGGAAGAGGACGGCGGGAATCTTCGTGCCCTCGGTTTTTCCGGCAGCGTCACCACTCAGACGGACACACCTGTAAAGCTCAGCGCCGACAAACAACACCTTATTCTCACGCTACTGCATGAAATCCACACCAATATCGTCCGGCATGCACCTCATGGATGTCATTACGAGCTTTCCGTCCTTCTCACCCGACAGGGCGTGGAGGTCACCCAGATCAATCCTCTCGCCGCGCACGAATCCATCACGGATCTTCCCGTCGGACGATACGGCTTGCACGGGCTGCAGCAGGACTTCTCCGCATACGGCGGGACGCTGAGCGCCGAATGCGAAGGCGACATGTGGGTCGTCTTCGCATTCCTGCCCGCCGATGGCGAAGACGCTTAGGACGAGGAAATCAGCTGGTCCTGTGCGTCAGTTGCCGAGGAAGGAGAAGCTGCCGGCAAACACCGCCACAGCCAGCGCCACAATCGGCAATGCGAGGCATCCGACGAGGAACATGCGGTCGCGCGTATGCACTTCGCTGACGCGCGCGTGGCTGCGCGGGCCGGCGCCGCCGAATCCGCGCGCCTCCATGGCGGTGGCGAGCGTGGTGGAGCGTCTGATCGACAGCACCAGCAGCGCGAAGGCCTGCGGGAAGAAGGCCTTGACCTTGCTGTCGTCGCCGAGTCCGCGGGAGCGACGTGAGGCGGTGAGCGCCGCCCAATCGTCCTGCAATACGGAGAACAGGCGCATGCCGGCCAGTCCGCCGTACACGAAGCGGTCGGGCAGACGCAGGATCTGGCTGAACGCGTCGGCCAGATCGGTGGCATCCACTCCCAGAATCGTGATGATGGCGGGGATGCCGATGGCGAGGATGCGCAGGCCGGTGGCCACGGCGAGTTCGGTGGAACGGTCGGTGACGTGGATCATGCCCCATTGGAACCAGGTGTCGCCGCCCTGTTTGCCGTACAGCCAGACGGCGAGCGCCGAGCCGGGCGCGCCGATGAAAATCGGCCATGTGGATCGCACGATGCGCCATGGCGTGAAGCCTATGACCATCAGCACGGCGACTTCCAATGCCAATGCCACTCCCGCGGACACCCAGTCGAGACTGAGCAGCATGGGCAGGGAGACGAGGAACGCGCCGATCAGACGATAGGCGGGATTCAGCGAGGCGAGGAAGGGCGAACGGCTGGAAGCCCGGGCCTCCTCCTCGCGTTCGTTCACCGGCGAGACCGCGATACGGTCGCGGGACGAGTCGTCCGCCCGCCGTTCGTTCCACTCCCCCGAGGCGCCGTCCGGCACGAGTTCGACCAGACGCGCGCCCAACGCGGTGACGAGTTCGCGGTCGTGGGTGACGACGATGATGCTCACGCCGTCGCCGCGAAGCGAGTGGATCAACCGCACGATCTGCATCCATGTGCGGCGGTCCTGCCCGAAGGTCGGCTCGTCGAGGATGAGCACGCGGGGTGCGGCGGCCAGACTCGAAGCCACGGTGAGACGGCGTTTTTCACCGCCGGAAAGCGTGTACGGATTCGCCTGTTCGTAGCGGCTGAGATTGAAGCGTTCGAGCAGCTCGCGGGCGCGAGACTCGGCTTCGGGCTGCGGCACGCCGGCGCGCAGCGGCCCCAGCATCACTTCTTCGAGCACGCTGCCGCAGGCGAACTGGTGTTCGGGATTCTGAAAGACGTAGGAGATGCGCGAGGCCAGTTCGGTGGATCGCCATGCGATGGGTGCGTCGCCGCGTGCGCCCGACGCCAACGCCGGAGCGGCTTCGACCCGTCCGCCGACGGGTTCGAGCAGACCGGCCAAGGTCAGCGACAGCGTGGATTTGCCGGCGCCGTTCGCGCCGACCAATGCGGTGATCTGCCCCGCGTTGAAGTCCAGGTCGATATGCTCGCCGATGGCTTCACCGTTGCGCCCGATCGCCAGGTCGCGGGCCGAAAGCAGCACCTCGCCGTTGCCGGCATCGGCCGGATATTCGGGCTCGTCATCGGTGTGGATGCGTCGGATCTCGTCGTTCGGCCCACGGTAGCGTTCCGGCAGCCAGATGCCGAGCGCCGCGAAGTCGAGGGTGGGATCGCGGAACACCTCGTCGGGTGTGCCGTCGGCCACAACCACCGTGCGGCTGGAAACGGCGTGGTCGATCTCCTCGTCGTCGTCACCTTGGGTGACCCGGGTCGCATCCGCGCCGTCATCGGCCAGGCCGAGCACGACCACGCGGTCGATGAGGTCGATCCACGGGCCGGCGCGATGTTCGACCAGCACCATGGTGGAGTGTTGTTCGGCCAGCACCATGCGCACCGCGTCGACGATCTGTTCGACGCCGTCGGGATCGAGGTTGGCGGTGGGTTCGTCGAGCAGCAGCACGCCCGGACGCATCGCGAGCGCTCCGGCCAGGGAGAGACGCTGCATCTGTCCGCCGCTCAAATGCAGCACGGAACGGTGCAGCTGCACGCCGGCGAGCCCCACGGCGGCGAGGCTGTCGTCCACGCGGGGCCAGATCTCCTCGCGCGGCACGTTCATATTCTCCGGTCCGAACGCCACATTGTCGCCCAAGCGTTGGAACACGGCCTGCGCGTCCGGGTCCTGCAGCACCAGTCCCACACGGCCGCGCGCCTGATGCACGGGCACGTCGTCGACAAGCACGCACCCCTCGGTCACACCGCCTTCCGCGTCGGTGACGACGCCTGTTCCCTCCTCTTGGGCGGTTCCATCCTCATCACTACCGCCGAGCAGTCCGGCCGCGCCTTCGAGAATGGTGGATTTGCCGATGCCGGACGCCCCCAACAGCAGCACCCGCTGCCCGGCTTCAATGCTGAGATTCAATCCCCGTACGGCGAAATGCCTGCGGGACGCATGACGATACCCCCAGTTGTCGAACCGCAGGGTCGCGTTGTCGATCATAATGCCGCTCCAAAGTCTTGGGGAGAAAACCCGTCCGTACCGCACGCGGCGGACCGCGGTCGCGATCGGCCACGCGCGGACGGCTGGTTCTTGGATGGTCAGGCGGTGACTCCGCGCACCTCACGGCCCGAGGCGAACTTGTCGAGCGCGCCCGTCCTGGCGATGGCGAGGTACAGGTACCACATGCACACGCCGGCGAACACAAGGCCGGAGATGACGGTGGTGACCAGATAGAACAGTCCGTAGGAGCCGGTGACGCTCATGCCCTGCAGGTGGGTGAAGAAGGTGTAGCCCCAGCAGGCGAGGCCGGAAAGCGCGCCGGACAGCAGCATCACCGAAAGGTTCCACTTCTTATAGGCGAAGATCAGGAAGGCGATTTCTGCGAACAGGCCCTGCAACAAGGCGATCAGGAAGGTGTCGATGCCGCCCCACAGGTTGCCCATCAGAGCTTCGAGCACGCCGGCCACGACCTCGGCGTAGATGGCCGCTCCGGGCTTGCGCACGACCACGGCGGCCAGAGGTCCGGCGAACAGCCACAGTCCGTTGAACAGGCCGGGCAGACCCGGAACCAGCACGTCCATGGCCTCCCAGGGAGCATAGGTCGCGGTGGCAACGCCCCAGTAGATCAGGGCGGAGGCGACGCCGATCACGGATGCGACGGCGATATCGACGACACGCCACTTATAGTTGGCTTTGGCGATGGTTTGAGACATTGATGTGCCTTTCTCTCGTCACACGCCGGCGTTCGGCGCGTGTTCTCAGGCACGGGAAAAGAGCGACGTCCGTGCACCAGCATTATCTGGACTCACGTTCATTCGGTCGAGGGAAACCCCTCATCTCAGCCGCTTTGGACAGCAGCCCCCGTGTCAACTCACATAGTGTAAAACATCACCTGCCCAATTTGTCAAGCAGCAACGCTTCGGTGACCACGTTGCTCTTCAGGCCCGGCAGGGAGAGGGACTCGTTGGGGCTGTGCGCGTTGGCCTTCGGATCCTCCGGTCCGGTGACGAGCACCTGGGCTTCGGGGAAGATGCGCTGCAGTTCGGGGATGAACGGAATCGACCCGCCCTCGCCCTTGTTGATCGGGGCCACGCCGAAGGCCTCCTCCATCGCCTCAAGCGCATCCTTGGTGGCTTCGGCGTTCGGATCCATGGCCCAGCCCATGCCGTTCTCAATCTTGTCCACGCGCACCTGGGCACCGAAGGGGGCGTGCGAGACGAGGAACTCGGCCAGCGCGTCCTGCGCCTCCTCGGGGCGCTGGTTCGGCGCGGTGCGCATGGAAAGACGGAAGGTGGTTTCGGGGGCGATCACATTGAACGAGCCTTCGACCGGATGCGCGTCGAAGCCGATCACGCTCACGCTCGGCTTGGTCCACATGCGCGCGGCGAGCGAGCCGGTGCCGGCGAAACGGTAGCCGTCGACGACACCCGCGTCGGCACGCACATCCGCCTCGTCGAGGTCGCGCTGCAGGCCGCCGATCGGCTCCTCGGCGGCCACTCCCGGCACCGCCAGATCGCCGTTGGCGTCGTACATGGAGGCGATCAGCATGGCCGCCAGCGTGTTCGCGTCGAGGATCGGGCCGCCGAACTGGCCGGAATGCACGGGATGCTCCAAGGCCTTGACGGTCACGTCCACGCAGGAGTTGCCGCGCAGCGAGGTGGTCAGGCTGGGGATTTCGGCGGACCAGTTGCCCGAATCGGCCACGATGATCACATCGGCTTCGAATTCCTCGCGATGCTCCTCGATGAAGGGGATGAAGCTCGGCGAACCCATCTCCTCCTCGCCTTCGATGAACACCTTGATGTTCACCTTGAGGTCGTCGCCGAGCGCTTTGAGCGCGCCGGAATGGATGGCGATGCCGCCGCCGTCGTCGGCCGCGCCACGGCCGTACAGGCGCGTATCGATTTCGGTGGCCACGAAGGGGTCGGTGTTCCATTCGCTCGGATCCGGCACCGGCTGCACGTCATGATGCGCGTACAGCAGCACGGTGGGCGCGTTCGGGTCGACGATCTTCGAACCGATCACCTCCCACGCGCCGGGGGTGCCGTCGGGATTATGCGCCTGGGCGACCTTCGCGTCCACACCCACCTCGCGCATCTGCTCGGCCACGAATTCAGCCGAACGCTTCATATGCTCGCCGGTGATGCCGTGCGCGGAAATCGCCTGGATCGCGATTTTGTCACGCAGCACGCCGACGATGCGCTCCCAATCGGATTCCACCCGCGAGCGGATGTCCTGTGCGGTGAGATCTGCCATAGATGATGGTCCTTTCCTCATGTTCTCGGGTTGGCGCGGATGCGCGCGCCGGCCGCGACGGGTGCCTCCGGTGCACCTGTATCCGCGGAATCACAGCGCCTGACACCTTGTATTCATGCGTCTATACGTCACCGTAACCTGCAATCATGACATGGAACCCGTTCAAAAAGGAGCAGGCCCAGGAGCCTGTCAATGAGTCCCCCAAACCCGATTCCTCCCAGGGCAAAGGACACGCCACCCCCAAGCGCAAGGAGGCGCAGGCGGCCAATCTGCGCCCGTTGGTGCCGGTGGATCGCAAGGCCAGCGCGAAGGCCGCCAAGGCACGCATGCGCGAAAAGGAGAACGCCGAATACGAGGCGATGCAGAAGGGCGACCTGAGCCGTATGCCCAAAGCGGAACGTCTGCCCTGGCGCATCTATATCCGCGACTATGTGGACGCCCGCTGGAATATCGGCGAGTTCTTCATTCCGGTCGCCTTCGGCATTCTGATCCTGTCCATGATTCTGTCCGTGTTCGTGCAGAACGTCGCCATCTCGATGGCCATGATGATTCTCATGTACGGCTATCTGTTCGCCGTGATCATCGACACGTGGCTCATGTGGCGCAAGCTCAAGAAGAAGCTGGTCGCCAAATTCGGCGAGGCCTCCGTGGCCAAGGGTTCGCGCTCCGGCACCTACGCGTGGAGTCGCGCCATCCAGATGCGCCGCTGGCGTCTTCCCAAGGCGCGCAACAAGCGTGGCGAATACCCCCAGGACTGATTCCCATCCATCGAAGCCGCCCGACTCGGGCGGCTTTTTGCTTTACGATGGACGTCAGACGCGGGGCGCGACCCGCACCCGAGCCCAAGGAGACAAGATGACCCAGCAGTATGACGTGGCGATCGTAGGCGCGGGACCGGGCGGTTACGCGACCGCCCTGCGCGCGGCCGAATTGGGGATGTCGGTCGCGTTGGTCGAGCGCGAAAACACTGTGGGAGGCACCTGCCTGAACCGCGGATGCATCCCCTCGAAGGCGCTGATCACCGCCATGCATGCCATGGACGCCGCGCGTCACGCCGACGTGTTCGGCGTGCGGGCGAGCGTGTCCGGAATCGACTACGACCGTCTGAAAGAGTATCGCGTCGGCGCCGTCGCGACCATGACCAAGGGACTGGCGGGACTGCTCGCCCAACGCAACATCGAGGTGCTGCGCGGTGAGGCGGAGCCGACGGACGCGCACACCATCCGCATCCTTGCGGTCGATTCCGCCGACGGCGAAGCCCCGCGAGTCTCGACGATCACCGCCGAACATATTGTGCTCGCCACCGGAGGGCGGCCCCGACCTTTGCCGGGAGAGCCGTTCCGTGGCGCGCTGATCGACTCCACTCAGGCGCTGGAACTCGACGAGTTCCCCTCGCACGCGGCGATCGTCGGCGCGGGTGCCATCGCCCTTGAATTCGCCTCCATGTGGAACGCCGCAGGCTGCGAGGTCACGCTGATCATCCGCAAGGACCGCGTGCTATCCGCATGGGACAAACGCACCGGCATGACGCTCACCCGCGAACTCAAACGTCAGGGCGTCACCGTCGTCGCCAACGCCTCCATCACCGCTGTCGACACCGACTCCGGCACCGGCGCGACCGTGCGCTACACGAAGGCTGACGGTGGCGAAAGCGACGTGGAGGCCGACGTGGTGCTGGCCGCCATCGGCCGCGACCCGAACACCAACGCGCCCTGGTTCGACGCGCTGGGCGTCAATCGCGACGCGCACGGGTTGGTGGAGGTCGACGAGCTGGGCCGCACCTCGGTTCCGGGCGTGTGGGCGGTGGGCGACATCACTCCCGGCCATGCCCTCGCCCACCGCGCCTTCGAACAGGGCATCGTGGTGGCCGAAGCCATCGCGGGACTCAACCCCCGCCCCGTGGACGAGGCTACCGTGCCCGGCATCGTGTTCTCCTCCCCCGAAGCGGCCACGGTCGGACTGACCGAAGAGCAGGCCAAGCAGCGTGACGACCTGCGCGAAGTGAGGCAGACCGCATACCCCATGCTGGGCAACGCGCGCATGATGATGAGCGGCGCGGGAGGATCGATGAGCGTGGTCAGCGGCGAGACGACCGACCGGGCGGGCGTGCCCGTGGTGCTCGGCGTGCATATCGTCGCCCCCGGCGCCTCCGATCTGATCGCCGAAGCGCAGCAGTTGGTCGGCGCGCGCACGCCTCTGTCCGAGGCCGCGCGGCTTATCCACCCCCACCCCACATTCAGCGAGACGCTCGGCGAGGCCCTGCTCAAAGCCGACGGCCGCCCCTTGCACACGCGCTGACGCATGGGCGGCGATGCTGATAGACTTGTTGCCCAGTGTGTTCATCCATATTGCAGTGAAGGAAAGAGATGGCTCAGAACGACGCTAAGGCCGAGAAGAAGCCCGGCACTATCAAGCAGATCATCCAGATTTTCAAGTACACCTACGCGCAGGACAAGCAGCTGCCCTGGCTGTTGGCGGGCGTGTTCGTGGCTCCGATCGTCGTGATGGTGATCGCCGGCATCGTCTTCCACTGGTCGGTGATGAGCTGGATCTTCCTGATGATCACAGCGATCATGCTGGGTCTGCTGTTCGCCACCATGATGCTCACCCACCGCGCCGACCGCGTCGGATACCGCCAGCTGGAAGGCCGCCCGGGCGCGGCCGTCAGCGTACTGAGCAATATGAAGAAGGCCGGCTTCACCTTCCCCGAGCAGCCGGTGTGGATCGATGCCAAAACCAAGGATGCGATCTGGCGCGGCACCTCCATCAACGGCATCTATCTGATCGGCGAGGGCGACTACGGCCGCGTGTCCAAGGCGATGGACCGTCAGGAGCACAGCATCAAGGGCGTGACCGCCGGCTCCGCCATCCCCGTGTACCGCATCGCGGTGGGCAACGGCGAGCATCAGGTGCCGCTGAAGGACGTGCGCAAGGCCGTCACCAAGAAGAAGGCTTACGAGCAGACCAACCACAGCAATCCGCTGCTTGCCAAGATCCACCCGCGTCGTCGTTTCCTGCTGACCAAAACCGAGCTCGACACGCTTAACGACCGTCTGCGCACCCTGCAGACCAAGGGCGGATACGGTATCCCCAAGGGCATCGACCCCACGCATCCGCAGCGTGTGAGCCGTCGCGCCATGCGCGGCCGCTGATCGGCACGGCCCCTCGAAAATCTCTTACAGATCCCCGCGATGCCCCACGCGCCGCGGGGATTTTCGTATTCCTGCGTCCACAACCTGAAAAACGCACTCTCTCGCAAAACCCGGCGAAACCGCGTCATCACGCGCCTTTCGCACCATGGCGAACCATGATGTAACACTCTCGTAACCCAACTCGCGAGTGAGCGAAACGCATATTCCTATGCTTAACACTCGTAACGTTTCTCACGAAAGGAGCGGTCCCGTGACCGAACTCAAATCCAAGGCCGATGCCGAGGCTCTGATCAACCAGGAAGGCGTGGAGTACGTCTCCATCCGCTTCACCGATCTCATCGGCGTCCAGCAGCACTTCAACGTGCCGGCCAGCGAATTCCTCAAGGACGCCTTCGACGAGGGCATGCCGTTCGATGGCTCCTCCGTGCAGGGCTTCCAGGCCATCAACGAGTCCGACATGAAGCTGGTTCCGGATATCGAGACCGCCTTCATCGACCCGTTCCGCAAGCATAAGACGCTGAACGTCTCCTTCTCCATCGTGGACCCGCTGACCGACGAGCCCTACTCCCGCGATCCGCGTCAGGTCGCCGGCAAGGCCGAGGCCTACCTGAAGTCCACCGGCATCGCCGACACCGCCTCCTTCGCTCCCGAGGCCGAGTTCTTCATCTTCGACAAGGTGCGCTTCTCCAACGACATGAACCGCTCCTTCTACGAGGTGGACTCCATCGAGGCCCCGTGGAACTCCGGCGTGGACACCGAAGAGGACGGCACCCCGAACATCGGCTTCAAGAACCGCGTCAAGCGCGGCTACTTCCCCGTGCCGCCGATCGACCACAACCAGGATCTGCGCGACGACATGGTCGCCAACCTGCAGAAGGTCGGCCTGACCCTGGAACGCGCCCACCACGAGGTGGCCGGCGCGGGCCAGCAGGAGATCAACTACCGCTTCAACTCCCTGCAGCACGCGGGCGACGACCTGATGAAGTACAAGTACGTCATCCACGAGACCGCCGCTCTGGCCGGCAAGGCCGCCACCTTCATGCCCAAGCCCATGGCTGGCGACAACGGCACCGGCATGCACTGCCACCAGTCGCTGTGGAAGGACGGCAAGCCGCTGTTCTACGATGAGAAGGGCTACGCCGGCCTGTCCGATCTGGCCCGCTGGTACATCGGCGGTCTGATCAAGCACTCCTCCGCGGTGCTCGCCTTCACCAACCCGTCGCTGAACTCCTACCACCGTCTGGTGCCGGGCTTCGAAGCGCCCGTCAACCTGGTGTACTCGGCCCGCAACCGTTCCGCAGCCATCCGTATCCCGCTGGCCGGCACCTCCCCCGCCGCCAAGCGTATCGAGTTCCGCGCGCCGGATCCCTCCTGCAACCCGTTCCTGGCCTTCTCCGCCCAGCTCATGGCTGGTCTCGACGGTATCCTCAACCACATCGAGCCGCCGGAGCCGGTCGACAAGGACCTCTACGAGCTGCCGCCGGAAGAGCACGCGGGCATCAAGCAAGTGCCGAGCTCCCTGGCCGAGGCCATGGACGCGCTGGAGGAGGATCACGACTTCCTCACCGCGGGCGACGTCTTCACCGACGACCTGATCGAGACCTGGATCGGCCTCAAGCGCGACGAGATCGACCAGTCCCGTCTGGCCCCGACCCCGCTGGAGTACGAGCTCTACTTCCACATCTGATAGAGAGTCTCGTGACTTTATGAGTCATTCGGTCCCCTTCCTTTCGGGAAGGGGACCTTTTTATATCTGCTGCCAGCGCACGGAACTCAGTCGCCCCACGCTCCGTGCGAACCCACCTCATGGCTCACCACAATCACCGCGCCCCGGAAGTCACGCAACACCCGGTTCAGTACCTCTTTCGAACTCAAATCCAAATGATTGGTCGGCTCGTCCATAACGATCAGCTGCGGACCGCGGACCAATCCAAGGCACAACAGCAGTTTGCGCGACTCCCCCGGCGACAGGGGCCGCCCCGACACCAGCACGTCGGGGTCGGCGTTGAGTTGCGCGAAGGCGGCAAGCACACGCGTCCTGTCCTCCGCCGTCAGTCGCCCCAGCTCCGCCACCGCCGCATCGCATTCGGACTGCGCCACTCTCTGTGCGATATAAAGGTACGGCACGTCGCCGGACACCGCCCGCACCAGCGCGCGGACCAGCGTCGACTTGCCCAATCCGTTGGGACCGGTGATGGTGATATGGTCGCGCGGCCCCACACTCAACGTCGGAATCGCTATGCCGCCGGTTCCGCAAAAGTCTTTCGATTGGCCCTGAGAAAGTCCCGCCGGCTCGACCCGCCAAACGCCATCGGGATCAACAAGCAACCGGGCGTTCGCAACCACAGGCTGGCCAACAGCCGAGTCCGCCCCGCCGCAGGACGGACCCACATTCCGCTCGGCAGCGTCCGTTCCGCCGCCATAACGAATCACCCCGGATTCCAGACGCACCAGTTCGGCGCGATGGCTCGGTTCGATATCCAGCCAGATGTTTCCGCCGTACCGTTTCGCCGCGGTCGTCAGATTCTCCGCTTGGGCGCGGACCGCGGCGACGCGCCCATCGAGCTGGGAATATGAGCGTCCCACGCCGGAGTCCAGACTGGTGGAGCGCGCCAGTTTGCGGGCGGCACGCGCGTCATGGTCTTTGGGATCGACCCGCCGACCCTGACGTTTGGCCGCCTCCACCTGCTGCACCTTGGTGTGGCGCGCCGTCTGGATATCAGCCAGACGGGCGGATTCGCGACGGGCCGCGGACAGAGCGTCCGACTCGCTCCGTTCCCGCTCCCGACGCGACTGAATCATCTGAGAATATCCTCCGGCATAGGTGATGACCTGCGTGACGTTGCGTCCGCGAATATGCCGCCGCTCGAAACAGACGCACCGCTCGCAGGTCGCGTCAATCAGCGCGACATCGTGGGAGATGACGATGCCGATGCCGCGGAACGTACGCATGGCGCGTGCGATGGAGTTTCGGGTCGGACCGTCCACATGGTTGGTCGGCTCGTCCAGCACCAACACGTCGGGACGTGCGGCGAGCGCGCAGGCCACCTGCAAACGTTTGGCTTCGCCTCCTGACAGGGTGTCGTATCGGTAGCACCATTCGTCGTCGATGCCGAGCGTTTCGCGCACCATCATCGCTTCGGGCGACCAATCGGCGGCGAAATCCTCCAGTCCTTCGGGAGTCTCGTCGGTGCGCTGCGGACAGTAGGCGATGATCATTCCGCGCGGCGACGGACTGACCGTGCCTTGGTCCGGAGCCAAACGCCCAGCGGCGATATTCGCCAGAGTCGATTTGCCGATACCGTTGTCGCCCAATATCGCGCTCCAGCCGCGCGGGAAAGTCGCGTTGACGTCTTCGAACAACGGTTCCGGAGCGCCTTCATACGCGAATGAGATATGTGATAACGAAAGTACGGAATACTGTGCCATAGCATCTCCTTGATGCCTGGGCGCACTGTGACGATTCCACGATTACGACGGCAGCGGCAGGCGACGCGCGGCAGTGCGCATCAACGCGCACGCTCCTCTTCAGCGCAATCCGTCACCGTCACAGCCACATCGTTCCGCGGTTCCTTTCTCAATCTGATCTCACCCCAGAGTAGCGCGAGGCAGTTATCGCAAATTTTGCGACAACTGAAATCCTCTCCAACCCCTCACGAAGAACATTGGCTATATGCCTGCACGCTTCAACCGAACAGCGTGGCAGGTCACACGGAGGGAGGGTGGGACTCGCTCCGTGCGACCTGCCCAATCTCAGTCGATAATGCCGTTCAGCTCGTCGACGGCGCGCAGGGCGGCGGCGACATCACCCGGAGCGACCGCAAAGGGCATGTTGCCCATGGTGTCGTCCGGAGCGCAGGCCAGTTCGCCGACCTTGAGCAGATCCTCGTCGGTGGCGTCCGCGATGCCGATGCCCTCCAGCGTGGTCGGCAGTCCGACCGTGCGGAAGAACCGGTATTCCTTCCGCAACACATCCAGCGGCTGATCGTCCAGCACCAGCTGGGCGAGCGTGCCGTACGCCACCTTCTCGCCGTGCAGATACCGGTGGGTGCCGGCCAGCGCGGTCAGACCGTTGTGGATGGCGTGCGCGGCGGCAAGTCCGCTGCTTTCGAATCCGAGTCCGCTGAGCAGGGTGTTCGCTTCGATCACGCTTTCCACGGCCGGGGTGCGCGCGCCCTTGCGGACCGCGGCGACGGCCTTCGCGCCTTCGCCGGTGACCAGTTCGTGGCACAGTTTGGCCATGGCGAACGCGGCGTGCGTCGGATGCCCGCCGACCATGGTCATGGCGTTCGACCGCACACAGGCCGCGGCTTCATAATATGTGGCGAACGCGTCGCCCAGTCCCGACACCAGCAGTCGGATCGGCGCTTTCGCGATGAGTTCGACGTCCATAATCACCGCTGTCGGATTGCTGACCAGCGGCAGATAATGGTCGAACTGTCCGTCGGGGGTGTAGATCACGGACAGGCGCGAGCAGGGCGCGTCGGATGATGCGGCGGTCGGCACGATGGCCACGTCGAGGCCGCCGGCGTAATAGCCGACCGCCTTGGCGGTATCGATGCTTTTGCCACCGCCGATGCCGAACACGATATCCGAACCGTTCAGGGCTTCGCGATGCTTGGTGATCTCATCGTCGGAGCATTCCCCACCGAACACCGCGTAGACGTACGGCATGCCTTTGGACTCGAAACTGGACACGATGCTGTCGCGATACATGCCGTCGATGAACGAATCGACGATCAGATACGCTTTGGAGGCGCCCAGCCCCTCGCATTCGTCCGCCAGTGCGGAAAGCGCGCCTTCGTGTTGGATATATGTGCCTGGAGCGGCGAGAACTTTTCTCATAATGGTTGTCTTTCATGGAAGTACCGACGCGCGGCAACGGGTGTCGTCTTCGACACGGGAAACACCTGACGTCGGACCACCGCGGAATTGCGGCGGTGCGTCCAGCCTATGGCGAAGCGGTGACAGTTCTGCCTACGGCTTGATTTCGCCCGTCCATGCTCCCCGAAAGACTCGGGGATGGCGAATTTCGCAAAATCCCCGCGTCGCGCTCTGGAAAGCCGCGTGGCTTGCCGCTAGGGTGGGATGCGTTGTTGTGAAGGAGGAACCTTATGGTCGACGCACGCCAGATCGAAGCCGAAATCTACGAACGCCTCAGCCGGGTGATCGACCCCGAACTCGGCCGTTCGATCACCGATTTGGGTATGATCGCCGCCATTCAGGCCGTCCCGTCCACCCAATCAGACCAGCCCGAGCCCCAGTCCTACGACGTGACGGTACGCGTGGAGCTCACGGTCGAAGGCTGCCCCTTAAGCGAGACGATCACCAACCAGATCAACGGCGCGGTCGCCTCCTATCCGAACGCCGCGCTCACCCCACATATCGAAGTCTCCTCGATGAGCCAAGACAAACTCGCCGACCTGGTCGCCGACCTCAAGGCGGAACGCAGACAGAACCCCTTCACCAAGCCGGGCGTCAAAACCCGCATCTTCGCCATCGCCTCGGGCAAGGGCGGCGTGGGCAAATCCTCGGTGACGGCGAATCTGGCCGCCACCTTCGCCGCGATGGGCTACGACACCGCCGCCATCGACGCGGATATCTACGGTTTCTCCCTGCCGCGCCTGTTCGGTGTGCGCACCCAACCCACCAATCTCAACGGCATGCTGATGCCGGTGACCGCGTGGGGGGTCAAGCTGATTTCCATCGGTATGTTCGCTGGGGCCGACCGTGCGATTCTGTGGCGCGGGCCGCGTCTGCAGCGCTCGCTGGAGCAGTTCCTCTCCGACGTGTGGTGGGGCGAGCCCGACGTGCTGCTGCTCGACTTGGCGCCGGGCACGGGCGATATGGCGATTTCGGTGGCGCAGGCTCTGCCGAATGCGGAACTGGTGGTGGTCACCACGCCGCAGCCCTCCGCCTCTGACATCGCCGTGAGGTCCGGCTTGGTGGCCCTGCAGGTGCCGATGAAGGTGCGTGGCGTGGTGGAGAATATGAGTTTTTACGAGCATAAGGGCGAGCGTTTGGAGATTTTCGGCGCGGGTGGCGGCCAGCGCGTCTCCGACCAGCTGACCGAGGCGCTGGGATATGAGGTGCCGCTGATGGCGCAGCTGCCGTTGCTGCCTGAGATGCGTGAGACCGGTGAGGATGGCTGCCCGGCCGTATTGGCTGAGGATGGCTCGCTGGCTGATACGCCGTTGGCCGATACGTTCCGGAGCCTAGCCAGCGCTCTTATGAAACGATGATTTCGCCGTATACGACGTTCCTCGGTATCCCGACGTGGCTTTCCTCGTCATCCTGAGCGGAGCGCAGCGGAGTCGAAGGATCTCATCCGCCGCTTCGCGGAGATCCCTCGACTCCGCTCGGGATGACGAAGAAGGAAGGCGTGTCGCTCAGGATGACGATGATGACGAATCCGCGAGAGGACCATTCTCCAAAAGCGCCACGAACCCGGCCTCATCGAGGATCGGGACGCCGAGCTCCTCGGCTTTGGCGGCTTTGGATCCAGCGTTCTCGCCGACGACCACATAGTCGGTTTTCTTACTCACCGAGCCGGCGGCCTTGCCTCCGCGCGAGATAATCGCCTCTTTGGCGGAATCACGCGAGAATCCTTCCAACGAGCCGGTCACCACCACGGTCAGTCCGGCCAACGTCTGCTCCAATACGCTCGTCTCGGCCACTGCGGCACCGACTCCGGCGGCCTGCCATGCGCGCAGCGTCTCACCGCGCCAGTCCCCCGGCTCACGGGCGGCCGCGAACCAATCGACCACGGACTGCGCGATCTCCGGCCCGATGCCGTCGATCACGGACAGCTCCTCCACACTGGCCGACGCGATGGCATCCAACGAACCGAAAGCGGAGGCGATGGTGCGTGCCGTGGGCGGACCGAGCCGGCGGATGGACAGCGCCACCAGCACGCGCCATAGGTCGGCGTGCCGCGCCTTATCGATCTCGTCGAGCATTTTGCGCGTGTTCTCCATCGGCTTGACCAGCACAGGAACGCGCGTCACCGTGCCGTCGCGCGAGGTTTTCGTCTCCTCACGCACCACCACCGCGTCCGTCGGCACATCATAGCCGCCTTCTTTGCGCTTGCTCGCCGGCGCGGGTGCGGTCCAGAAAGCGGGCACCTGATGCCACAAGCCCGACCCGCCCAAACGTTTGCGCACTTTCTTGCGCTTGCCTTTCGCATCCACGGTCTCGCGCACTTCGATGATCGCGGCCTCACGCCACACGCGCACGTCGCGCAGATCGTCCACGCCCAGCGAGAACAATCCGGCCTCCGAACGCAACACCGGAGTCTGTGGCGCGGGCAGTTCCAGTCCGGCGGGCGGCACGTATCCTTCCGGTTCCTCCCCCGGTCCCACCAGTATTTCGGTGATGTCGGGCGCGTAGGTGGCGGTCGATTCGGGGCGGTTCTCCTCCGGATTGGTCAGGGCGATGGCGCTCTGCTCGCCCAGATGCTCGATGTCGAAGGCCTTGCGCATCGACAGCGAGATCACCCGCTCGGTCAGCTGTGCGGGGCAGCTTTCCACGTTCGGGCAGCGGATGTCCTTGTCACCTTCCTTGGCGGGGGCGAGTTCGGTGCCGCAGGAGGGGCATCGGGTGGGCATGACGAATTCCCGCAGCGAATCCTCGCGTCCTTTGCGTCTCTCCAGCACCGGTCCGACGAGTTCGGGAATCACATCGCCCGCCTTGCGTACCACCACGGTGTCGCCGATGAGCACGCCTTTGCGTGCCACCTCAAAGCCGTTGTGCAGAGTGGTGCGGGCCACGGTGGAGCCGGCCACATGCACGGGCTTCAGAATCGCGACCGGTGTCACGCGCCCGGTGCGGCCCACCTGCACGGTGATGTCGAGCAGTTCGGTGTTGACTTCCTCGGGCGGATACTTGTAGGCGACGGCCCAACGCGGCGCGCGCGAGGTGGCGCCCAGCGTGCGTTGCAACGCCAGATCGTCCACTTTGACGACGATGCCGTCGAGCGCGTGCTCGATGTCGCCTCGATGCTCGCCGTAATAGTCGATCATCGCCAGCACATCGTCGAAGGAGCCCACCGCGCGGTTGTGCGGCGAGACGGGCACGCCCCACTTGGAGTACAGCGCGTAGGCCTGCGACTGGTCGGCCACTTCGTCGTGCGAATCGGCCGCACGCCCCTCGCCCCAGTCGAGTTGGCCCAGTCCGTGCGCGTAGAAGCTCAGGCGGCGGGTGGCGGTGACGCGCGGATCCTTCTGGCGCAGGGATCCCGCGGCCGCGTTGCGTGGATTGGCGAAGGGGTTGTTGCCCGCCTCCTCCTGTTCGGCGTTCAGCGTGCGGAAATCATCCCAACGCATGAACACCTCGCCGCGGATCTCCACGAATTGCGGAACGTCCTCTGCCGGTCCGCCGAGATTGGCCGGAATGGAGCCGATGGTGCGCACATTGAGGGTGATGTCCTCGCCGGTGACGCCGTCGCCGCGCGTCAATCCCTGCTCGAGCACGCCGCCCCGGTAGATGAGGTTCAGGGCCAGACCGTCGATTTTCACCTCGCAGCTCATCGGCAGCGGCTTGCCTTCTGGCCAGTCGAGGTCGCGCAGCACGGATTCGTACCAGTCGCGCAATTCCTCGATGGAGAACACGTCGTCCAGGCTCATCATGCGCGAGGGATGGCGCACCGACGTGAATTCGTTCGAGAAGGTGCCGCCGACGCGATGCGTGGGCGACTGCGGGTTGTCCAATGCGGGGAAGGACGCCTCCAACCGTTCCAAGCAGCGCATGCGCGCGTCATAGGCGGCGTCGGAGCTCACCGGAGCGTCGTCGATATAGTAGGCGATCTGGTCGGATTCCACCCATGCGGCCACGCGCGCCCACAGGCGGGCCGCGTCGTCGGCGTCCATGGCCGCCACGTCCAGGCGGTCGAGGCGCATCGCATCGTCATCGTCAGGCTGCAGTGCGGCGATCCAAGGCGCGCTGCCCGGCTCGAAACGGGAGATCGACGAGCTGGGCACCACAGGGGCGTCGCCCAGCATACCGTCGAAATCCCAAGCCAGCTGCTCGTCCGTCATGGTCACTCCCCTTTCATACGTTCACTTCCGGTTATTGTACTGACCGACGCGCACGCCCGACTCGCCCTGAGGCACACAGGAGGCGCGTGGGAAGCGCGACGTCACAACTGGATTCAGGCGCTGAGCGAGCGGAGGAACTGCGCCTGGACCACGTCGATGTTGTCGCCTTCGCCGTCGTTCATACGCGCCGCCGCGACCGAAAGCGTGCGGGCGGGCACGAACATGCCTTCATCCACGCATACACGCGCCGCGTCGCGCACGATCGAAGCGACTTCGGTGTGCGGCCAGACGGGCAGGTCGCGCGATTCGAGCAGCGCGATCGCATCGGATACGGATTCGGGCACGCGCACGCATTGCGAATCCGCGCGCGCCACCAACTCCTGCAATTCGGTTTCCAGCGCGCCGATCTGACCGGGGCTGATGTGCTCGCTCATGATGTAGGCGGCCACGGCGGTGTCGAAACGATCCTGCATCCACTCGGAGTAGGCGAAGCGGTAGTAGGCGAACGCCGCGTCAGAACGGTCCAACGCCACACGCAAGGCGTTGAGACAGGCCGCACGGGCGGAATTCCAGTCCTCGCTGCGGGCCAGTTGGATGGCCAGACGCAGATGCGTCAACGGATACGCGGGCGCGAAGGCGACCATGCGGTTGAGATGCGGCAGGGAGGCCTTCGGTCCTTTGAGCTGGGCGAGGATGTCGCCTAACTCCATATGCGCGTAGAACAGGTTGTCGGGAATCAGCACCGTATGCTCGCCCGACGTGGCGAACAGGCGGTTGTAGACCACACGCTCTGCATATGAGTTGAAGTATCGGGGCATGCCGGGGTTGGCGTCGATGATCGCGTCGAGCCGCCCCAACGCCTCTTCGATGATGGCGACCGCCTGTTCGGTCTGCCCGGAGAACAGCAGGTCGCGCGCACGCACGCGTTCCTTGTCCAAATCATCGGCCATCGTGAACTCGATGTCGGGGGTGTCCTTGCCGTCGATAAGCGCGCTGGTGACGCGCGGCGCCAGTTCGGTCAGTTCCGGATCGGAGATTTTCTCGACCACACGCATCGCCTGCTGCGCTTTGGACACCGCATCCAGCGACTGGTCCGCCGCGATGCTATGGAAGTCGCCGACGGCGCGCTGCAGCAGGTCCTCGCGTTGGATGGACAGACCCGAGCTGTCCGCGGTGCCGAGCACACGGGCCACCGCCGGGGAGAAGTCCTCTTGGACGAGTTCCGGCTCCTCCTGCGATCCCAACGGGGAGAAGCGCGCGTCACGCAGGTCGAATCCGGCGTTCACGGGCCGCAATCCGCCCTGCTCGTCCACGTCCATGACGGCGTCGAACATGCGGTACGTCTCGTTCGGATGCTCCAGCCCATCCTCGGCGAGACGCGCGAGGAACTCCTCCCTGGTGAAGGTCACGGAGACCATATTGCGCACGGTGGGGTTGCGGCGCAGCACGCTCATCGGATCCTCAAGGCTGCCGGAGCCGCTGCGCGCCACCTCGTCGAAATCGTCGTCAAGGTCATCGTCGAAATCGTCATCGAAGTCATCGTCGTAGTCATCGTCGAAATCGTCGCGATCCCCGGCGAAGTCGGTTGAGGCGAAGGTCATGGCATCGATGTCGATGTCGCGCATGAGGTCCTCGAAGCGCGAGTCCACGCTCTGCCTGTCCAGATCGGCGGAAGCTGATGACGCCGTGGTTTCGGCCGTCTCTTCGGCCTGCGCCATTTCTGAGACCGTGTCCAACGAATCGGAGGTGATTGAGGCGCGCGGCTCGTCGCGGGTGATGGGGCGCGTGGGATCGCCATGCATGTCGCCGTCCTTCGGATCGGCTTTGGTGCGGGCACGGCCCACGTCGCCGTTGCGCAAATGCTCGAAGGCGCTCAACGCTTCGCTCATCAGCCGTTCGATGGCCGAATCCTGCTCGGCGACGGCCTCCTCCAAACCGATGGAGTCGATATGCAGCGACACCTGCTCCACCTGCGGGTCGACCCCGAAGCTGAGCGCGGCCATGATCAGGCCGACGCGCAGATTGTAGGCGGCGCTCATCGCGGCGCGGTCGGCGTCGTTCAGCGCGCGCCACGTATGGCGTTTCTCGTCATATCGGCTGTCGGGCATCATGGAAGTGCCGGCGGAGGTGAAGCCGATCGCCACATTATGCTGGGCGAGATTGGCGCGGAACTCCACATCGAAGCGGTACGGCAGACGCAACCGCCGCAGCAAGGACGACAACGCCTGTCGGCTCACCCATTCGGAGGGCCGTCGTTCGCCGCCGATGGGGTCGGGATGCGCCTTCCTCATCTCTTCGGCGGTGCGTCCGGCCAGCCCCACCAACCGGGTCACATCGCCGTCGCCGTAGGGTTTGAGGGCGATGATGGCGGGATTCTCCAGCAGACGCATGTCGATCTGCGCGGCTTCGGCGCGCGTCACCGTGTCTTCGGTGGGATTGAGGCCTTGCGCCGCGTTGTTCTCCAGCCAGGCGCTCACCGCGGCGAAACGGTTGAGATTGCCTTCGATTTTCAGGGATTTCAACGCGGAGCCGAACGGCAGCGACTTATCCCAGGCGAAGAAGTAGCTTCCCGAATAGCTGGAGGTGTACAGGTGCAGCGGCTCCGCGCCATGCACCGCCTCCAGTCCGTCCAGGGAATCCATCGCGCCGGCTTCGCGCATCAGATCGGCGAAATGGTCCTCCAATCCGGAGGCGCGCAGGCCGTGGGCGCGCGCCTCAAGCGTGTCGCGCACCGAACGACGGATCGCACCGATCGGCGCCTCACGGTTGAGTCTGCGGAAGATGTTGCCCGAACCGAATCCCACCAGCAGGCCGTTCATCTGCGGCAGCAGATAGCAGGCGAAGAACGCGATGGCGATGGCGTCGCGGTATTCGAGATTCTGGCGCATTTCGGCGGGCAGGTCGGCGCGGCTCTGCTCCAACGTGTAGCGTTTGCCGTTCTTCAACCATGCGGCCAGCCATGTCATTCGGCCGGTGTCGTCGCGGCCGACCACCCCGCCGGTCACCACGCGCGTCGGCTCAGCGAGGTCACGCCGGCCCAGACGCGCGCCGTCGGCGAGCACGGGATCCTGCTCCTTGCCGAACATGAAGCGCGGCTCGAGCGGCTGCGTGTCCATCTGCGGGTCGGTGCCGGCGAACACGCGCCCGCGGTGGTCGGCGAACGCGATCTGCGCGAAATGGTTCCGGTCGGGGAACACGCCCAGGCTGAACCCGCGGCCGTTGGTCCGCGGCACCTGCGCCCACCCGAGGGTCAGTCCCTCGGGCACGTTCTGCAAGTCGGGAAACAGACGCCGCTTCACCATCGGATTGAGCACGATGGCGTGTTTGGTCAGCTGGGCGATCAGCCCGTCGGGCGATTCGCTGGATTCACGCAGCGCGTCGCCGAAAGGGTTGGCCGATGGCGGCTCGCTCGGGCCCGTCAGGGAGCCGGCGAGCGCACCCACCGAATGCAGCAGGTCACGTATGCCGCGGCCCTCCCCCCGTGCATGGGTGTTCGGTGTTCGTTGAGGCATGGTTCACATTCTCTCCTGTTTCCCCGACATGAAGCCGTTAGAATAATGGGGTGTTGTTATGGAATCGTCATCCTCGCGCCGGTGGGGCCGAGCGCGTGCGCGTGTCCCGCCGCCGCAGACCGTCCCGCGCGGCCAAGCGTCGCATCGCCGTCGCCGCGCTGATGCTGGCGGCGGTGCTGCTGGTGGAATGCGCGGTGTTCAATCTGCCGTTCTGGCGTTCGTTGGGCGCGAGCACCGACACGAACGCCGCGTACAACACGCTGGGACCGGGCCTCACACGTGATGAGGACGGACTGCTGACCGTCACCGATCCTACGCAGGCGTATCTGCGTTTGACCGCGGACGGCACCTCCGATTATCTGCGCATCGATCCGGTGTCGGATGAGGTTCTGAAGCAGTCGTTGCAACGCTTGCAGGAGAGCGACGACGAGGAGGAGGCGGTTCCCCGCACAAGCATGCGTGTGCGGGTCGATGTGGCGGGCGAGTCTGGCCGTACGGCGTCGGTGTCGGCGGACGCTCCCCGCAGTCTGATCGTCAAGGCCTCGGGCGCGGGCGATGTGCGCGTGTGGATTCAGGAGGCGAAGGGCACGCGGGTCGCGTTCGAGGCAGCCCGGGCGAATGTGCGCGTGCCATTCGAATTCAACATGCTTCGCGTGGCGGCGATGTTGGCCGTGTTGGCTTTGGTCGCCGCGTGGCGGCCGCGTTCGTGTCTGTGGCGCATTCCGCTTGACCCTTCGCGCTTGTCGCAGCGCGTCGGGTTCGCCGCTCTGATGGCGGTTCCCGCCGTGTTCACCGCCGTGTCGGTGGGCATGCAGGTCGCCTACTCCTCGCCGTTGACGTTCCATACTGCCGGCAATTACACGTATGATTTCGACCAGTACGCGCATGTGGCCGATTCGCTGATCGCAGGCCGCCCGTGGTTGGATCTGGATGTGCCGGACGCGCTCGCGTCGGCGAGCAACCCGTACGACGTCACGCAGCGCGAGGAGCTGCTGGCGCAGGGCGTGAGCCCGATTTACTGGGATTACGCCTTCTATGAGGGGCATTGGTATTCGTATTTCGGCGTGCTGCCCGCGGCGCTGCTGTTCGTGCCGTTCCGCCTGATCACCGGCAGTATGCTGCCGACCGCCGCCGCCGAACAGCTGTTGGCGTTCACGTTCATCCTGTGCGCCACGCTGCTGGTGATCCGTCTGATCCGCCGCATCGCCCCGCACACCTCGCTGGCGGCCGCCTCCATGATGGTGACGATGGTGCTGCTCGGCGCACAGACCGGATATCTGCTGTTCCGCACGAATTTCTATCAGGTGCCGTTCGTCGCTTCGCTGACGCTCACCTGTTTGGGATTGTGGTTCTGGCTTGGCGCGGACACCGACAAACGGCCGCTGCATCCCGCCAACCGTTGGCGGGCGGGTGACGCCAAACCGTTGTCGTTGCCGCGTCTGGCGGCCGGCGCGTTGTGCATCGCGGCGAATTTCGGCTGCCGCCCCACATTCGCGTTGACCGCGTTGCTCGCCTTCCCCCTGTTCTGGCCTCAAATCCGCGCCATGGTCGCCGGTCTGCGCGCCGGAAGCATACGCGTCTCCACGGCGTTGCGCGCCCCCCTTGCGATGGTCATCCCCGCCGTGGTGGTGCTGGTGCCGCTGATGGCGTGGAATATCGTGCGTTTCGGCTCCCCGCTCGATTTCGGCAACGCCTATCAGATCACGGTGGCCGATATGACGCGCTACACCACCCCGTGGGCGGATATGCCGCTGGTGGTCGGCTACTACCTGTTCCTGCCGTTGCGTTTCACCGAGGATTTCCCCTTCCTCGCCGTCTCCCCCGCCCCCATGCCCGAATGGAGCTATTACGAGCCGATGGTGGGCGGATTGTTCTGCCTGTGCCCGCTACTGCTCGCCGCGTTGCTGTTGCCGTTCATGCGCCGGCTTGAATTGCGCGGATACCGCCCATTCCTGCTCACATGCCTTATGTTGGCCGGGGTGCTCGTCATCTTCGATAGTGCCGTCGCCGGTTTGGGATGGCGTTATATGGCCGATTTCGCCTGGCTGGTGGCGTTGGCGGCCCTGCCGGTGGTGCTGCGTGCGGTCAACGGCCGCCAGTCGCGCGCCGCCGACGTGCTGCTCACGGAACCGTCGGTGGTGCCGAATACCGGATTGGGGGCGGCCAATGTGGAGGCCTCCGCCGCGGGTGTGGTGACGCCGGCGCGTTGGCTGGCCCGCGTGCTGGTGATGCTGGCGCTGGTGTGGATGCTGCTGATCGCCATAGTCTCCTGTTTCGTGATCGGCCGCAGCGACGCGTTGATCAACAACAACGCGGGCCTGTTCCACGAGGTGCAGTCCTGGTTCTCTTTGTTGATGGACTAAGCGGCTTGCACCAGCTGCGGGACTTCCGACAGCAGTCTGGTTCTCCCTACTGATGGGCCAATCCCCTTTCCACGGACCAATCACCTTTTCAGCGTTTTTTGAGCGGGCGAGTGAGTTTTCCCAAGACAACGGTCATACCGTGGATTCGACTCGTCCCGTCCGCCCCACCTCAGATAAAAGAAAGCGCACCATCCCCATGAGTTCCACGCATGGCATCAGTCGTAAACGCGTCCTCACCTGGACCACCGCCGTGGTCACCACGCTTATCGCCGTCAGCATGTGCCTGATCACCCAGTCCGACGTGTCCGAAGCGCTTCAGGAGCGCCGCTTGGACCTGCTGAACGACTATGTGGAAAATATCTACACCGACGACTACCAGCAGGAGGCGGACGAGCGGCTCGCCGAAGCCCGCGCGGACGGCGAGCATACCGTCGACAGCATGCTCATCGAAGAGAACCCCTACGGCACGAACACCACATCGCTGTACGTGTATTTCACCACCGACGAGCCCGCCAGCGTCAGCTACACGATTTCGGCGGAGGGCTACCCGGATTTCACGCGCACGGTCGCGCAGGACGAAACCTACCAGACGGAGCATGAGTTCACCGTCATCGGCCTGATCCCACAGGAGACGAACACCATCGTCTTCACCATCGAAGACGAAAACGGCGAGACGACCACCAGCACCACCACGCGCACGGGAGCGCAACTGCTGGGCAACGAGGAGATGCGGCTCGAGCGGACCGTCACCGCCGACGACGGCACCGACCTGGGCGACGGCCTCTACGCGATCCTCGGCAACGACAGCGACGAGCAGGATTTCATGCTCTACTACGACACCGACGGCGTGCTACGCGGCGAAGTGCCCATCCCCTTCTACCGTTCGCACCGCATCCTTTTCGATGACGAGGGCCTCATGTGGTTCTCCGCGTCCACGCATCTGATGGTCGGCATGAACAATCTCGGCAAACTGGAGAAAATCTACGATCTGGGCGACCAGTTCATTTTGCATCATGACTATGCGCTGGATAGCGACGGCGACATCGTGCTGCTTGCCACCGATCTGACGCGCGAGGACCATACCGTGCAGGACCAGATCGTACGTCTCGACACCGATTCGGGCGAGGTGGATTTGCTGCTCGACCTGGGCGACATGTTCCCCGACTATAAGGAGTCCACCGACCACGCGGGCACTGACGAATCCGATCCGGACGCCACGAACCGTTGGGATTGGATTCATATCAACACCATCCAGCTGCTGCCGGACGGTTCGGCGCTGCTGTCGGCGCGCGAAACCTCCACGATCATCAAGGTCGCCGACATCGAGGGAACGCCGACGCTGGAGTATATGATCGGCGAGGACTCCGTGTGGGACGGCACCACGTATCAGGCGGCGTTCCTCACCAAAGACGGCGACTTCCCCGACACGGGCGGCCAGCATTCCATCACCTACGTGGCCGACGATTCGCTGGACGACGGCCAGTACTACCTGTACATGTTCGACAACAACTTCGGCTACGCGATGACCCGGCCGGACTATGACTGGACCGTAATCGAGGGCATCAACACCGCCTACAGCCCGGCCACCGAAGGCGCGACCTCGCGTTACCGCCGTTATCTGGTCGACGAGACGGCCGGCACCTACACCGAAGTGTCGAGTTTCGACGTGCCGTATTCGGCGTACGTGAGTTCCGCGCAGGAGCTCGACGGAGGGGAGATTCTCATCGATTCGGGCATGCAGGGCCTGTTCGGCGTTTACGGCGAGGACGGCACGCTCAAGGCGCAGTATTCCATGGCGCTGAACACCACATATATTTACCGCGTGTACAGCTACGACTTCTCCGGCTTCTACTTCGCTTGAGGTTCGTCTAAGTTCGATTCGGTTCGCCCAGGTTCGCGCACGCCCTACAATGGGGAGGCATGGGATTGTTCTTCACCGCTCGCGACTTGCCCCGCCCCGCCGCCTTGCGTTTCACGCTCGACGGCGCAGGCCACACCTATGAGGATGGACAGATGGGACTCGAACCCATCTCGCTCACTATCACGGAACGACGCGTCGGAATCATCGGATTGAACGGCTCGGGCAAATCCACGCTTCTGGGCTTGCTGGACGGCTCGCTCGCCGCGACCCGCGGCACGGTGACGATCCAAGGAATCCGCGGTTCCAGCGAGACTTCGGACGACAAGACTTCGACCGATGAAACGTTGGATACTGCCTCCAAACGTGACAGGAAACGTATCGACCAGTTGATCGGCCGCGTGCGCCGCGAGGAGATTCCCAACGCCTTCTACCGGGCGGCTACCATCGGCGACGCCGTGGACGAGGCGTTGAAGAAGCACAAGGTGCCGCAGTCGGAACGTCAGGCGCGTATCGGCAATCTGTTCGCGCATTTCGCGTTGGCCGACGTGTCCCGCCGCCGCGCCGATGAATTGGATTCCGAAAAACGGCATCTGCTGGCCATCGCGGCCGCGTTGAGTTTCGATCCGAGCGCCATCGTCGCCGACGAGCCGAGCAAGGGTTTGGACGAGATCGGCACCAGACATGTGGCCGAGGCGCTGTTCAGCTACGACAAGCAGGTGGTGTTCGCCACGCATGACACGGCGCTGATCACACGCCCCGAATACGCAATCGACCGCACGCTGGTGCTTGACGAAGGCACCATCGCGTTCGACGGCGCGCCGGACGAAGCCGTCGCCTTCTACGACCAGCTCATCCGCGAGAAAGCGGCGGCGTTACGCGCCTAAACCAATCTAGGTTTTCCTCTGTCTTCGACAGGGAAAACGAGTTTGGTGTGTCGGATTTTCCCAACAAGGCCGATTTCGCACACCAAACTTGAGAATCAATCGTTTTACATAAGCGAGGGTTCGAAGCCCGACACACCAAACTTCATTACGCCATTATTTCCCGTGTCATCGCGTTGATAACCGAGAGCATCGAGCGGATCAACCGCTCGAATTCCTGCGCTTCGGGCAGTAGGGAGACGGCGAGGTAGCCATTGGATTCCATATCGAAGAAGTAGCCGGGCTGGCCGGTGATGTGATATTCCTCGATCAGGCGCAGCACCAGCGCGTTTTCGTCGATCACCGACGGCACGCGCACCAGCACATTCCAGCCGCCCTCGGCGCGCAGCACGCTGGCCACACCGCATTCATCCCCGTCAAGCAGCTCATGCAATCGTGCAAGATTGCCTCGCACCCGGTCGCGAACCCGCGCGGTCTGGCCCTCGGCCGCCTCCAGCAGGTCGGGAATGGCCTGCGCGATCAAATCGCTCATGGGCAGATAGTCGTCGGCGATAACGTCCAGTCGCCACTTCGCCTCCGCCACATCACGGTCGGGGCCGGAAACCTGGATCCAGCCGACTTTGGCGTGCGGCGCGGCCAGCATTTTCGAGAATCCGTCCAGCGCGAACGTGAGAGCGCCACGCTCCCCCGCCATACGCGCGTTGCCGTTGAACGGTTCGAGCGTGTAGTCGTAGAACACCTCGTCGGCGATCAGGGCCACGCCATGCGCGGCGCATAGCGCAACCAACCTTTCGCGTTCTTCGGGCTTGACATAGGAGCCGGTGGGATTGTTGGGGTTGATGAGCACCAGCGCGCGCACGCGGGAGCCGGCTTCGGAGTCGAGCAGGGCGGCGAGCTCGCCCGTGTCGATATACCACGAACCGTCATAGCGCAGTTGATAGGCGATGGTGTCCACGCATTCGAGCGCGGCGATGGATTCGATCAGCGGATAGCCGGGCTTGGGTGCGAGCACCGCATCCCCCGGATCGCACAACAGTTTGAACAGCCACGAGTACGCCTGCGATGTGGAGCTGAGCAGATACAGATCGTCCGGATTGACCTCTGTCCCAACGGTGGCACTGTTACGCGCGTCGCCCCCACCATCCAATGAAATTTCGTCGGAAGAATCCTGGCGTCCCGCCATACAGACGGTAAGGAAGGAGGCTAGGGATTCGCGCGCTTTGCGTGGGCCGCGCGGGTCGGCGGTGTATGTTCCCGGAACCAAGGCCGGTGCCAATCCATGCCGTGTGGGATTGGAGTCGTTAAGCCGGTCGAGCGGCATGCCTTCGGCTTTGGCGCGGGCTTCGGCCAAAGCGATCGGATTGGGTTCGCGGATGTCCACGCGGGACGAAAAACGCACGTTCATGCGCCCCACTGTAGCGAAGATGTCCGTCAATCCCATGTCGTCTGCCCATAAGCGACGTCGTGGATTTCGCACTTGGACGAAGGTTGTGCGAAATCGACAACGTTTCATGATTGCGAAACGTCGTGGATTTCGCACACCGTCCGTCGAAGTGCGAAATCTGCGATGTTGCCTCATCTGAGACGATAGTGAATGACATCGTCGATATGTGAGTACGGACCGAATACGACGAATGCCACCCGGATTGGGTGGCATTCGCTTTCGGATTACGTCGTCAGGCGCGTCGCGTCTGACGAGTGGGTCAGGCCTGCTTGGTGCTGGCGTAGTAGGCGGCGCCCACGATGCCCGCCTCGTTGCGCAGCTTGGCCGGCACGATCGGGGTCTTGATATCGATGTACGGCAGGAAGCGGTCGCTCATGCGGCTCACGCCACCGCCGACCACGAACAGGTCGGGGTTGAGGTAGGTTTCCATCAGACCGTAGTACTTGGTCAGACGCTTCGCCCACTTCTTGTAGCCGAGGTCCTTCTGCTCGCGGACCGAGGAGGCGGCGTACTTCTCGGCGTCCAGATGCTTCTCGTCGAGGATGATGTGGCCGAGCTCGCTGTTGGGGATCAGCACGCCGTTGTAGATCAGGGCGGTGCCGATGCCGGTGCCGAGCGTGGTGGCCACGACCAGACCGTCCTGGCCCTGGGCGGCGCCGAACTGCTGTTCGGCCAGACCGGCGGCGTCGGCGTCGTTCACCACGACGACCGGGCGGCCGCATGCCTCGGAGAACACTTCGGTGACATCCACACCAATCCAGGACTGGTCGAGGTTGGCCATGAAGTCAAGCTTCTTGCCGGGCTTGATCGGGGCGGGGAAGGCAATGCCGACGGGCGCGGACTCAGGAACCTCGAAGTGCTCAAGCTGCTGGCGCACGATGGCCGCCACCGCCTGCGGGGTGGAAACCTCCGGGGTGAGGATCTTCAGACGCGGCTCGGCGAATTCGCCCTTCTCCAGGTTGACGGGCGCGGCCTTGATGCCGGAGCCTCCAATATCAACGCCGAAGGCCTGTGCTGTTTCAATCATCATTGACCTCTCTTCAGGGGTGTGGGTGTTATCGAACCGGTAGGGGAATTCTAACTCGCCTCATGCCCAACACGCGGGCGCTGAAGCATAAACGGTGCGAACGATTGCATAACCTGTCATACCGACGCCGCGTCAACGCGTGTCCCAGCACCGCCAACGATACGCATAGGCCAAATCGCACATACCCGACACACGAGTCGAAAACGGTAAAACAATGGTCAGCCCGGCGGGACCGTCGGTGGCATGTCCAACGCGTGGGATGCAAACGAAAGGCGGGATGCCGGACAATCAGACAATCCGCCAATCAGTCAGTCAAGCGTTCGGCCGACTGGCCAATCAATCCGCCAATCAGTCGGTCAATTGGCCTGTCGGCATGGCGGTCGGTCAGCCTTCCAGCGCAGGCATCGGCTTCCATGAGGGATCATGCAGCAGCTTGCGCGAATCCCACCATCCCTGCGCGATCTTCACGATGCCGGTTTTCACATGCTCGCGATCCACCATCACCAGTCGGATCAGCTCCTTGGCGGCGGTGGCGAGCGTGCCCACGCCGAACAGGAAGGGGTGGAAGTCGCCGTGCACCATGAAATAGCGGGCCATATAGCCGCGGTTGCGCATGATGTGGTAGCGGTTCATATCGGAGGTGGAGTTGAGCTGGCGCACACCGGCGATATCCCAGTTGCCGATTTCGCGGGTGCGGCGCAGGATCACGTCCGGCACGACGATCGGGTTGGTCACCTTGCTGGCGCGGTAGCCGTAGATCGTATCGTCCCAGTAGATGAAGAAGCGTGGGTCGGGCAAACCGATGCGCTTGACCACATTGCGGGAGAACAGGCCGCCCTCGAAGCACAGCGTGTTCATCACACGGTAGCCCGCGTGGCCGAACGCGGCCGGCGCGATCGGATTGGGGATGCCCAACGGCACGATGAAGTCGTACTGCCAGTAGAACGGCCCACCGTCGTAGTCGAAGCGCGATCCTTGGATCACCTCGTGACGGTCGGTCCACTTGGCGAGTTTGGCGATGGCGCCAGGCAGCACGGCCACGTCGTCATCCATCACCCAAAACCATTCGGCACCCAGCTCGTAGGCTTTCTTCACACCGGCGGAGAAACCGCCCGCGCCACCGAGATTCTCCGTCTGCGGCGCGTACACCACACGGGATTCGTTGCCGCTTTTATCGGCAACGGTGGCGCCCCACTGGGCGGTGACCTTGTCTGAGAAGTCGTCCACCATGGCGGCCGTCTCATCGGCATGCTCGTTGTCGACGATGACGATGCGCCACGGAGCCTGCTCCAACTCCAGAATCGAGTCGAACAGGGTGCCGAGCAGCTGCTGGCGCTTATACGTGGTGACGATGAGGGCAAGCTTGTCGATGGTCTTCTTGGCTTGAGTCATGCCCTCCATTGTTGCATCCACCATGGGCGAACGGCAACCCGCCGAGATGACCGATCCCGATTGCGGGCCGAACATGGGCCCGTCACCGCACGGGGAATGCGGGAATCGCCAGCAATGCCGCGATATAGACCACGGCGAGCGCCGCGAACACGATATCGCGGAAGCCGACGCGCATCGCATGCCATTGCGTGCGGCGAATCCCCTCCTCGTAGCAGCGCGCGTCCAAGGCAAGACCGAGGTTACCCGCATGGCGCAGGGTTCCGGCGAACACCGGCACGATGATGGCGACCAGAGCCGCGATCCGCCGCGTCGGCGAGCCGCTTTCGACGTTTCCGCCGCGCGCCGACTGCGCGTCAATGACGGCCATGGTCTCCTGCATCAGCGTGGGAATGAACCGCAGGGCGAGGCTCAGCACCAGCGACAGTTCCTGCGTGTGCACGCCAAGCCGGCGCAATGGGCTCAGCAGCGACGAGAACGCGTCGGTCATCCGCGTGGGGGTGGTGGTTTCCAGAAAAATCGCACCCATGATGATGACCAGCGCGAAACGGCACGCGTACAGCACGGCGATGCCCACGCCGTCGTCGGTAATCACAATCGGACCGAGGTGGGCGATCGGCGTGCCGCTGCGCACGAAGAACACGTTTAGCAGTCCCATGATGACGAACAGGGCAAGGAACGCACGCACCGAGGCGAGCAGTCGCATCGGATGCAGACGTGCCGCGGCGAGCAGTCCGACCGTCATCGTCGCGCACAACACCAGTTGCGCCGGTGTGGTGATGGCGAAGGCGGTGAACATCATTGCCAGGAACGCGACCATCTTCACGCGCGGGTCCACTTGGGCCAGCGGCGCGCGAGACAAGTCCGTGCGTGACTCCCCTTCGCGGGACGACTGCTCACACCCGTCGCCGTCATTCAGCTCACCACTGTCATTCAGCTTGCCACTGTCCGCGAAGGCATCATCCACCGCCAGCAGCGACGCCACCCGCCCGTGCCGCATAACCAGCACGCGGTCGGCGAGTTCGCGCGCCTCGTCCGCATTATGGGTGACGATCAGCACCGTCGCGCCTTGGGCGCGCAGTTCGCGCACCAGCCTGCGGATCGCGGCGCTCGCCCGCTCATCCAGACTGGCGGTCGGCTCGTCGAGCACCAACACGCGCGGGCGGCAGGCGATCACTCCGGCGATCGCGACCAGACGCCGCTGCCCGCCGGAAAGACTGAACGGATCACGTTCGGCGAGATGCTCGATGTCCAGCATCGACAACGCCTGCGTGACGCGCTCGGCGACCTCCTGCTCCGTCAGACCTTGGTTGCGCGGACCGTAGGCCACATCGTCGGCGACCGTTTCGGCGAACAGCTGTCGTTCGGGATGCTGCATCACGTAGCCGACCTGCCGGCGCAGTTCGCGCAAGGCCTTGCGCGGCGCGCGTTTCGACTTGCCGGAGGCGCGCCCAACAGCGACTGGCACTCCCCCGACCGTAATATCGCCGTGGCTTGGAGTCTCCAACGCGCATAGCAGGCGGATCAGCGTGGACTTGCCGGAACCGTTGCGCCCCATAATGGCCAGTACCTCGCCCCGACGCACATCGAACGACACGTCGTCAAGCGTCGGATTCGCGGCACCGGCGAAGGAGAAGGTCACATGGTCCACCACGACGGCGGGTTCGGCGTCGGATTCCGGGCGCGTCTCACCCGCCGATTGGGATGCGGTCGAATTCAGTTCCGCACGCCCGGAGGATTCGGCGAAGTCAATCGCCACCCCGTCATGCCCGCCGACCGACGCATCCATTTCCGCAAAGCCGTGAGGTTCGCCTGTGGGGATATCGCCGACCGTCGACGCAGCTCCCGCTGTATGCGTCCGGCCATCCGTAACGACGCGCCCGCTCTCCAGTCGGATGACGCGGGAGGCACGCGCCGCCTCGTCGGCGTGATGCGTGACGTGCACGATGGTCGTGCCCTGCCCGTGCAGCGTGTCGAGCACCGCGAGCAGTTCCGCCCGCGCTTCGGGGTCGAGCATGGCGGTCGGCTCGTCGAGCACCAGCATGCGCGGGCGCATGGCGAGCATGCCGGCGATGGCGACGCGCTGCTGTTGCCCGCCGCTCATGCGCGTGGGGTCGGCCGCACGCATGTCGCCCAGTTCCACCGCACGCAATGCGTCAGCGATGCGGGTGCCGATGTCGTGTCGCGGCACGGCCAGATTCTCCGGCCCGAAGGCCACATCGTCCTCCACGATAGTGGTGACGATCTGATCCTCAGGATTCTGGAACACCGCGCCGATGCCGCGCCGAGCCATCCGATACTCGTCGGCGTGCGCGCCATGCTCGTCGAACACGCGCCGCCCCAGCAGGGTCACGACGCCGCCGTCGGGCGCACTCAACGCGCACAGCAGACGCGCCAGCGTGGACTTGCCGGAACCGTTCGCTCCGGTCAGGCACACGTATTCGCCAGGGGCGATAAGCAACGACACGTCATCCAACGCCCAGGTCACGCCCGCGTCGTAACTGAAGCGAACGTGTTCCAGACTTGCGATAGCGTGCTCGGTCACACCGGGCGAATCAAGCACGCCGCTGGCCGCGACCCCGTTGGCGGAAGGTGAATTCATGACCGGTCCAGCAGATTCGACACCGGCTTGTAAATCAGGAAGGTCACCACGGCGTGGATGGCGAATTTAATAAGGTTGAACGGCAGCAGAATCGGCACAATCATCGCCGCCACCTGCGCCATGGTCATATGCGCGTAGATCGGCGTGATCAGCATATTGCCCACCAGCGCGGCCGCCAACGCGCACACCGCGCCGACGAGGATGCCCACCAGCGCGCGCGAACGCGTGCGCTTGCCGCGGTAGACCAGAGCGGCCGGCACCGACAGGCACAACGCCACCAGCACCGCCATCAGCGTGCCCCACGGATTCGTGAACACATGCGGCAGGAAGCCCAGCACGCTGACGATCACGGCCGCCGAGGGGCCGAACGCGAAGCCCGCCACCAGGCACACGATGCCGCTGGGATCGTATTTGAGCCACTGCACGCCGGGAATCAAAGGAAATTCAATGAAGCTCGTCACCATCGCCAGCGCCACGAACAGCGCGTACATGGCGATGCGTTTGGTGGACCAGCGCCCCGAATCGGCCACGCCGGTGGAATGCGCATTATGACGCGCGTCCTCATGCGCGATGGATTCGCTGGTGGTGTGCATATGGTTATGCGAAGATACGCTCATTTGAGCCCTCGTTTCTTCCATCCGGACTGTAACCGTTGGCCCCGGAATCTCACCGGATCAGCCGCTTGCGCGGGTCGCGGGCTGCCGTGTTCGTCATTATGGAAGCGAGGAACGCGGGTCACCGCCAGTAAGGAATTGCACCTTCCCTGAAACTTGCCCCTCCAAAGTAAAACCCGCACCCGACAATTCCAACCCCGCACCCTTTCCGTCGCCCTGACCTATCCGTCATGCCGAGCGAAGTCGAGGCATCTCTTCCCGACCATCGCTCTCTCACCATGCCAGACCACTCCCATCACACCCTCACCCTCCGTCATGCCGAGCGAAGCCGAGGCATCCCATCCCACCTGCCGCGCACCACCCGAAACATCTCATTCCGTCCTCCGCTGAGTCCCAAGGATGGGGTGCCGCTAAGCTGAGAAACCAGACATTCCATCAGCCAACGAACACAACAGTCAGGACTTGATTCACATGGCATTGACCAAAAAGCAGACCAAGCAGCTGCGCGCGCTTGCAAACCAGCTCAACCCCGTGTTCCACGTGGGCAAGAACGATCTGACCGACGCGGCCGTAGAGCAGGCCGACGATCTGATCGAACGCCGCGAGCTCATCAAATGCGCCGTGCAGAACGGCTCCGAGCTGACCGCCAAAGAGGCGGCCGCCGAACTCGCCGAGCGGCTCGACGCCGAGGTCGTGCAGACCATCGGCAATCGCTTCGTACTGTTCCGCCGTTCGCACCGCGACGATGTGGAGCACATCCGACTGGTGCGCGAGTAGACGCGCGACTACACCAGTGGCATAAGCGACTTTCCTCGTGAGAGGATGGAGCGTAACGGCCGACGACAGCGTCTCGGCATCATCAAGAAAAGGAGCGAGGCCATGACCGATTACCAGCAGCAGGTCCCCCAACCCGACAACGAGCAGAACGCGGGCTATGGCGCGCAGCAGTCCGGCTACGGTCAGGCCGACTCCTACGCGTCGACGCAGAACTCCTATGCTCCGCAGGGCGGCACCAGCCAACCGCAATACGAGCAGCCGACCCAAGGCTATACGCAGCCGCAGTATGAGCAGCCGCAGGGCTATGACCCGCAGCAGGGATACGCCCAGCAACAGCAACCCTACGGGCAGCAGGCCTACACCCAATACTCAGGCCAACCCTATGGGCAGCAGCCGTACACCCAATACACCGGCCAACCGTATGGCCAGCAGCCGTACGGACAGCCCTACGGCCAGCCGTATATGCCCGTCTATGGCGGCAAGTCGAAGCTGGCCGCCGGTCTGCTCGGCATCTTCCTAGGCTCGTTGGGAGTGCACAACTTCTATCTGGGATACACCGGTAAGGCGGTCGCGCAGTTGCTGCTGACGCTGGTCGGCTGGATCGTCATCGTCGGACCGCTCGTCTCGGGCATCTGGGCGCTGGTCGAGGCGATTCTCATCCTGTGCAGCCAGCCCGGCAGCCCGTGGCACCGCGACGCCAACGGCAGGGAACTCGCCGACTAGTCTTCGAAGAATTCGATTAGGCCCGGTTCATCCGTCAGATTTCTAACGGATGAACCGGGCCTTGTGCGTAAGAGGCTTCCACAACGATTGCGTCAGCGTGGCATACGCGTCACATCATGGCATGCACACCACGCTGCCCCACCGCTAGCCGTGGCATAAACGCCATATCACGGCAGGCATGCCACGCTACGAATCGACTCAGCGTGGCCATGCGCGCCACATCACGGCATCCGTATCACAGTTAGCCGCGGCGCGCCCTGATACGCAACGCGGCTGCCAGGCAGGCCCATCCGGCCACGCAGATGACCACCATCACCGCGAAGGTCCACGTGCCGCCCACCGCGGTGGCGTGCATGAACTCGGCGCTCCCCTCCTCGCCATGCCCGGCCTGGGCCACGGCGAGAATCGTGGAGAACAGCGCGGTGCCGGCCGCGCCGCCGAACTGCAGGCAGGTGTTGAAAATAGCGTTGCCGTCGGGGGCGAACTGGCGCGGGATGGAGCTCAACGCGCTGGTCATCACATTGGGGTTGCCGAGCGCGAAGAAGAAACCGAAGATGAAGTAGAAACCGGCGAGCATCGCCGGAGTCAGCCGCATGGAGAACACCAGCAACAGCACCGGGCCGAGGATGGCAATGCCCAACGGGATGAGAATCGGCCGCACCGCGCCGAAACGGTCGTATAGCCAGCCGCCGAGCGGCGAGCAGAACGCGCCGACCAGCGCGCCGGGCAACACCAGCGAGCCAGCGACGAAGGCGCTGGCTCCCAGCGAGAGCTGCGCCACATTGGTGATCACATAGCCGAATCCGATGGAGACGATCGGCAGAATCGTATAGTCCACCAGATGCAGCAGCACGACGGGGTCGCGCAGAATACCCAGACGCAGCAGCGGCGAGAACGCCTTGCGCGAGCTGAACGCGAACAGCGCGAGCGAGCCCAATCCCACAACGAGACTGACGACGGCGATGATGGCGCTGCGCGTCGCGGAGGTGCCCGCCATGGCGGCGCTTACGGCCACGCCGGCCTGGTTGAGCGCGAGCACCAGTCCGCACAGCGCGAACACGATGCTCAGCAGCTGGATCGGATCGAGATAGGCGGCTTCGGTGGGTGCCTTCTGTTCGATGCATTTGAGTCCGATGACCATGGCGATCAGCATCAGGGGCACGGCGGCCACGAAAATCGCGCGCCACGGCAGCACGCTGGTCACCGCGCCGCCCACGGTCGGTCCGATGGCGGGGGCCACGGTGATCACCAGCGAGCCGACGCCCATGAGTCGGCCGATTTTCGAGCGCGGCGACTGTTCGAGGATGATGTTCATCATCAATGGCGTGGCGATGCCCGAGCCGATGCCTTGGATGACGCGCGCCACGATCAGCATGGGGAACGCGCCGGCGACGATCATGATCAGCGAGCCGACGACGGCCAGCGCGACCGCGGCCAGGAAAATGGCCTTAAGCGGGAAGCGGCGCTTGAGGAACGACGAGACCGGCATCGTGGCGGCCACGGCCAGCAGGTAGATGGTGGTGATCCATTGCACGGTGGCCATGTCCACATCGAACTCGCGCATGAGTTCGGGGAACAGCACGGTCATCACCGTTTCGGTGAGGATGCCGATGAACGCCAGCGATCCCACGGCGACGATCGCGCCGATGAGTTTGAGCGGGATACGCTCCGAAGCGTCGGAGGTTACCGTGGAAGACGTGTTGGTGTCGGTTGTCGGGGTCGATGCGGCCATGCCACTCCTCTATCTCGGACTGCGAATTCAATGGAATGTCAGGTTTGCCAACCGGCGGTAAGGCCCGCCAAACCAAGCCATGAAGTACGAACCGCGTATGGATTCCGCGTCGTTTGGAGCATGGCCAAAGAGGAAGTGTAGCGGCACGCGCCGACCATACCGCCTCTGCTTCGGGCGCGTCGCGCGCGGATTCGACGGGTGGACTCGACCGCACGAACGCACCGCACGTCCGATGCTCCGGGTGATGCTCCGACCAACGCTCCGGACGATGCCGGATGGTGGCGGATGGTGGCGGATGGTGCCAAGCAATGTCAGATGATGCCCAGTAAACGCGCGAGGGCGCGGACCGGACGAACCGGACTGCGCCCTCACTTGCAATGGACAAGGAGAAGAACGTATGTGGAAGGAATGAATCGGATTGCGGCGCACCATCCGTGCCTTTCGCGACTTACATCGCGAAAGGCACGGACCGGGCGGCCTTCCCCCTATTCTTTCTTGTTCACCGCGGTGATCACACGCTGCAGCACCACGAAGACCAGAATCATCAGGCCGACCACAATGCTGGTCCATTCGGCGGGCACGCCGAAGTCGGAGGTCAGCGGGTCGATGGTGGAGCGCACCAGAGCGCCGATCACAGAACCGAGCACGTAGCCGAAGCCGCCGGTGACGATGGTGCCGCCGATGACCACGGAGGCGACCGCGTCAAGCTCCCAGCCGACGCCGACCGTGTTCTTGGCAGAACCGATGTTCGCTGTGTACACGATGGAGGCGAGGGCCGCCAGCGTGGCGGAAGTGAGGTAGATCAGATACTGCGTGCGCTTGACCGGCAGACCCATAAGCTCCGCGGAGGAACGGGAGCCGCCGATGGCGTAGATGGTGCGGCCGGTGCGGGTGTGGTGCAGCAGGATGTAGCCGAACACCACCACAAGAATCGCGATGACGACACCCACGTTGAACGACAGATCGTTGGAGATCTTCGGGTTGTCGATGATCTTGATCTCGTTGCTGATCCAGTCGAAGTTGTTGTCTTCCGGGAAGCTCAGCGAGTCGGTAGAGATGATCGAGGCGAGACCGCGTGCCAGGAACATCGTCGCCAATGTCGCGATGAACGGCTGCATGTTGAATTCCTCGATCAGCGTGCCGGCTATCAGACCGAACACCATGCCGATGGCCAGCATCGCGATCAGCGCGACGAACGAAGGCACGCCCGCATTGGTCATTTTGACGCCGACGACGGCGGTGATGGCCACGATGGCGCCGATCGACAGGTCGATGCCGCCGGTGAGCACCGGCAGGGTCATGGCCACGGCCAGGATGATCAGATAGGCGTGGTCGATGAACAGGGATGAGAAGAAACCGAGTCGGGAGTAGGTGCCGAACAGGGCCTGCCCCATCACGAGCATGAGGATGAAGATCACCACTGCCGCGATCGTCGGGATCATCTGCGTATTGAGACGCCGCTTCGTACCCGCGGACTTCTTGACTTTGGTCGCTGCTGCACCGGTCATGCTGCCACCGCCTTCGCTTCGGCCTTGAGCGCGCGCTTGCGTTTCATTTCGGCGCTCAGGTTATGGATTTTAGGAGCCTGCATCACGCAGATCACGATCACGACGATGGCGAAGAAGGCCGGAGTGGCGGCCGAATCGATGCCGAGGGTGATGATGGTCTTGCGGATCATGGCGATGATGACGGCGCCGAGGGCGCTGCCGAGCAGGGAGAACTTGCCGCCGAGCAGCGAGGTGCCGCCGATGACGACCGCGAGGATCGCGTACATTTCGAGATCCTGGCCGGTTTTGACCACGTCGACGCGCATCACGGACGCGGTGGCGAACAGGCCGGCGACCGCGGCCAGCAGACCGGAGACGGCGTAGACGAGGAAGAGGATCTTCTTCGGCTTGATGCCGGTCATGCGGGAGGCCTCGGCGTTGATGCCGACGGATTCGATCATCATGCCCATGGCGGTTTTGCGGCACAGCAGGCCGACCAGCGCCACGATGACGACGGCGATCACGAAGTTCGCGGGAATGCCGAGGATGAAGCCGTTGGCCATCCACCTGAGCGGCGCGCCGCCAGCGACGGAGCCGGCGTCGGTGTTCTCGCCGGAGGTGATCACCTTGGCCAGACCGCGGCCCGCGAGCATCATGATCAGCGTGGTGATGAAGGGCTGCAGACCGAGCAGGGAGATCAGCGCGCCGTTGAAGCAGCCGACGGCCAGACCGATCACCAGAGCCAGCAGGATGGCCACCCACACGTTCACGCCGTTGACCAGCAGCTGCATGGCGGAGGCACCTGCGACGGCCATCACGGAGCCGACGGAAAGGTCGATGCCCGCGGTGGAGATGACCAAAGTCATACCGGTGGCGATCATCAGATATCGCGCCGATTCCTGCAGCATGACGATCAGCGGGCCGGACAGGCCGCCGGTGTTGGTGTTCCAGCTCAGCGCGAGGAAGTCGTGCTGGAAGATGGTGCAGATGGCGATTAGAAGGAGCAGCGCCACAACCGACCAGGTCAGGTTGGAGCTCAGCAGCTTCTTGACGATCGGATTGCCCGCCTTTTTGGTTGCGTTCTCAGCCATCATGCCTCCTTTCCGGTGTTGACGTTGGTGTTGGCGATGGTCTCGACGATGGTCGCCTGCGAAACGGTTTCGTCATTGTCGAGTTCGGCGATTTTGTTATGGTCCTTAAGCACTTCGATCTCGTCGGACAGGCGCACGACCTCCTCCATCTCCGAGGAGATGAACACGACGCCCATGCCTTGTTCGGCCAGATCGAGCACGGTCTGCTGGATCTCGGCCTTGGCGCCGATGTCGATGCCTCGGGTCGGCTCGTCGAGGATAAGCAGTTCGGGATGGGTGGCCAGCCAGCGCGCGATAAGCACCTTCTGCTGGTTGCCGCCGGACAGGTTCTTGATGAGCTTGTTTGGATCGTTCGGGCGAACGTTCAGCTCCTTCATGTACTTGTCGACGATCTCATCGGCTTCCTTCTTCGGAATCGGCTTGAACATGCCGCGGATGGCCTGCAGGGCGATGAGCATGTTCTCACGCACGGTCAGGTCGCCGATGATGCCCTCGTCGCGTCGGTTCTCGGTGGAGTAGGCGATGTTGTTCTTCAACGCGGTGTAGGGATCGTTGATGGCGACCTTCTTGCCGTTGAGTTCGTAGGTGCCGGTCTCCGGCTTGTCCGCGCCGAAGAGCAGACGGCCCAGCTCGGTGCGGCCCGAGCCCAGCAGGCCGGCGAAGCCGACGACCTGTCCCTTGTGGATGTCCAGATCGGTGGGGTTGATTTTGCCGGTGCGGCCGAGTCCCTTGACGGAGACGATCGGCTGTTCGCCCTGACCAACCTCATGACGGGTCTTCTTGGCGCCGATTTGGCTGAGTTCCTGCGCGCTTTTGCCGATCATCATGCCGATGAGCTCGTTACGCGGGGTGTCCTTGGTCATCACCTCTTCGATGAACTGGCCGTTGCGCAGCACGGTGAGACGGTCGGTGATCTCGTAGATCTGGTCGAGGAAGTGCGAGACGAAGAGGATGGCCACGCCCGAGTCGCGAATCTTGCGCATGATGGCGAAGAGATCCTTCACCTCGTTGGCGTCCAGCGACGAGGTCGGCTCGTCGAGGATCAGCACCTTCGCGTCGACCACCATCGCGCGGGCGATGGCGACGAGCTGCTGCATGGCGATGGAGATGGAGCTCAGCGGCGCATGCGGGTCGAGATGCTCCAAGCCCATCTGGGCGAGGTACTGCTTGGCGGCCGCGTGGGTTTTCTTCCAGTCGATGCCGAAGGGGCCGCGCTTCTCGTGGCCGAGCATCACGTTCTCGCCGATGGAGAGGTTGGTGCACAGGTTCACTTCCTGGTACACGGTGGCGATGCCCGCGTTCTGCGCATCGAGCGTGCCGTTGAAGGTCTGGGGCTTGCCGTCGACCACGATGGATCCGGCATCGATTTTGTACACGCCGGTGAGCGCTTTGATCATCGTCGACTTGCCGGCGCCGTTCTCGCCCATCAGGGCGTGGACCTCGCCCGGGAACAGGCGGAGGTTGACGCCGTCCAAGGCCTTGACGCCCGGGAATTCGATCGTGATGCCTTTCATCACGACGATTGGTTCGTTGCTTGTCATGTCGTTGCCTTTGGGATAAGGATTGTTATCGTTTTGTGATATTTCGGCCGGATATGATTGTGGTGCGCCAGCGGGCGGTTCCGCTGCGCGCACCACGATGTTGCGTTATCGGCCTTCAGGCCCTTTCAGAGCCTGCTATCAGTAGGCACGGGTGCCGGCGTCGAGGGCTTCCTTGGCGGATTCGGCGTCGAAGGTCTTGGAGTCGATCACGATGTCGGCCTCGATCTCGTTGCCATCCAGGTAATCCTTGACGGCGTTGGCGGTCTCCTCGCCGAAGATCGGGTTGTATTCGATCACGAAGGAGAGGTCGCCGTCGACCAGGGCCTGCAGGGCGGCCTTGGTGCCGTCGATGGTGATGATCTTGACCTGGCCCTTCAGACCGGCTTCCTCAACGGCCTGGGCCGCGCCGAGACCCATCTCGTCGTTCTGGGCGAAGATGAACTGCGGATTCTCGGACTTGTGGTTGCTCAGCAGGCCGGCGGTCACGGTCTTGGCCTCATCGGTGGACCAGTTGGCGGACTGGGATTCCAGCACGGTGACGTTGGAGTTGATGGTCTCGTCCCATCCGGCCTGGCGGTCGTTCACCACGGACAGGCCGGCGGGACCTTCCAGGATGAAGCCGGTGGCGCCGTCGGGGAAGTTCTCGTTGACGAAGTTGGCGGCCTGCTCGCCGGCCCACTCGTTGGACGGTCCGATGTGGGAGACGATGGCGGACTTGGCGTCCTCATCCTCCACGGAGACGTTGCGGTCGACGGTGAAGACCGGAATCTCAGCCTCCTTGGCCTTCTTCAGGCACTCGTCCCAACCCTTGTCCTCGGTGGCGGAGAGCACGATGGCGTCGACTTCGTCATTGATGAACTTGTTGAACGCTTGGATCTGCTTCTGCTGGTCGTTGTTCGACGTCGGGGAATAGGTCAATTCGAAACCGGCGTCCTCGAACGCGGCTTTCAGATCGTTCTCATTGGCGGTACGGAAGCCGCCCTCAGGACCGACGGCCACGAAGCCGATGGTCTTCTTGCCGGAATCGCCGCCGTCGCCCGAATCACCGGCGTTGGCGGAACCGCAGGCTGCAAAGCTCACTAGGGTTGCGGCGGAAGCCACGATGGCAAGGGCCTTCTTCCAATTCTTCATGAGTTACTCCTCCTCGAGTGTGGTTGCCAGGGGACCGTTCCCCTGCGACGACTGCGTGTCATCGATAACACCGATTATGGTTTGGCCGCCCCTGCCGTTCAATCCACAGCGATAACGAATCGATAACAGCTTGATAACGAATTGATAACAGCCCACGACGCTTGATAACAGCCTGTACCCCACGGTCTCGCCGCTCCATCTCACTGCGCGGCAAGCGCGGTGACCTGCGAGTCGACGATGGACCAGGAGCCGTCAAGGGAACCGCTGACCGCACGCACGATGCCCCGTTCGTCGAGCACGGCGAGGCGACGGTATTGGGAGATCTGCCCGGCGGCAAGCGACGTCACCGTGGCCGAGGGCAGTTTCTGCGCCTCTTCGGGTCCCGGCCCAAGCTGGCGGAAGGCGAGCTGGTTATCCGCGTCGTCGGTGGCGTACACCACGGTCGTGTCGTTGTAGAACGTCAGCATCGCCACCCCGGACTGCATGGAGATCGGCGTATAGCCATCGCCGATGGTCATCACCGCGCCGCCCTCGCCCCGCACCACGCCGGACATCGCCACCTGCGTCCCGTCTTCGCCGACGCGCAGCACCAGAGCCATACGTGCACCTTCGGGAGACACCGCCACCGCCGTTATCCGCATATCCCCCAGCCAGGGCACGGGAACCATCGTGGAAGCACCATCCCGGGAGACCATCAGCGAGCGCCCGTCCTCACCGACCGCCCATATCTCGCCGTCGTATCCGCCGACGATGGACGAGATGCGACTCCCCGCGAACATTTCGCCGCATGAGGTGCCGTCGGCGCGCAGGCATTCGACGATGCCGTCGGCGCGCAGCACCGCCCCGCCGTCGCCGTCGTAGACGAATCCTTTGGCATCGTCGAATCCGTCGGTCTGCCCCACGCGCACGGGACTGGACGAATCCAAGGAGACGATGATGCCGGAGCTCAGCGAATACACCGACGAGGACGGTTGCGCCACGGTCAGTTCCATATCGGCGTCATCGGATGAATAGCGCCCTGCGCCATCGTCGGTGAACACCTCCACATCGTAGCCTTCATCGCCTTCGCCGAGGGTGAGCAAAATCTGGCGCACCAGCACGCTTTTGCCGCGCTCGTCCAAATCATCGAACCCGTCGCTCAGGCGCACGCGGGCCACGCCGTCCTCCACGGGAACCGAATCGGCGGCGAGTTCCACATTGTGCGTGTTCGCCGACGTCACCGCCGCGCCCAACCATGACGCGCCGCCGGCGAGCAGCTCGACCACCGCCCGAACGCGCCAGTTGCGCCAGCTCAACCACCGCACATCCGGCACCAGCACGTCGCCGGACGCGCCGACCTGATACAGCGACACCTGGCGGAACACCTGCCCGAAATCGGATTCGGAGATCATCACCCCGTTCGGAGGATCGTCGATGCGCCACTGGTCATCCTCCTTGGCCAACGTGAAGCTCACCACATCGGAGGCGTCGCCGTCGGCCGGCACGTACACGCCATGCGCGTCAAGCGTGCCGACGACGTCCATGGTGGTTTCGATCACCAGACTGCTGGCGCCCCCGGCCGCGGATTCCATGGTGTTCGCGCGCCGCACGAACGTCGGGACTCCGGAATACACGATCGCGGTGCCGTCGCCCTGCCAACTTTCGGCGGCGTCGAGCGAGAGGAACTCACGGGCCACCTGAAAACCGTCGTTCTGCACGCCGGCTGGCATCGCGTCGAAGAATCCCTCCACGATATCTTCGGGTTGCGCGTCGTCCATCGGCCCTTCCGGCTCGGTGAACACGCGGTGGCTTTCCTGCACGGCCGGTGCCATCGTCTGCACGTCGCCGTGGGTCGGCAGGCCCAGCGGGCTGGAGCATGCGCACAACAGGCCGCACACCAGCGGTATGGCGAGCGCCACCCGCGCCGCGCGCGCGATACGTCTATTCGTCATGGTCGTCCCCTCTCACCCGGTAGTCGGACATGCGGTTGTCCGCCAAGCCGAAACCGCCCTCGATGCGCATCCGTCTGGGATCGTCGACGAAACGCACCGGCAGGTCGCCATCGGCCACGGCACCGCCGTCCGGGTCGCGCGGCAGCACGACGAGGAACCACGTGCCCTCGTCCATTTCGGAACGCACGCGGATATCGCCCTGATGCAGCCTCACGTCGGCCATCGCGATCGAAAGCCCCAAGCCCGATCCGCCTGTGGTGCGGGCCCGGGCGGGGTCGGCGCGCCAGAATCGGTCGAACACATGCTCCAACTGCTCCGCGCTCATGCCGACGCCATGGTCGCGCACGCTGATCACCGCCGCCTTGCGGTTCGCCGCCAGCCTCACCTCGACGGGATTGTCCATGGCGAAGTCGACGGCGTTGGACAGCAGATTGCGGATGATGCGGATCACGCGGCGGCCGTCGACGCGCGCCAGCACCTGCACATGCGGCACGTCCACATGGATCGGAACCCGTTTGGCCGCGGCGATGCCGGACACCTGATCCACTGCGTTTTCGATAAGCTCGCGCACGTCGGTCTCCACCAGGTCGAGCGCCGCGTACCCGGCGTCGTAGCGCGAGATCTCCAGAAGATCGGCGAGCATGTCCTGGAAGCGCCCAATCTGCCCGGACAGCAGCTCCACCGTGCGTTTGGTGGTGGGATCGTACTCGTCTCTGCGTGATTCCAGCAGGTCGGAGGCCATGCGCATGGTGGTCACCGGCGTGCGCAGCTCGTGGCTCACATCCGAGACGAACCGACGCTGCCCGGCGCCGGCCTCCTCCAATTCGTCGATTTTCTGGGTGATCGTGTCGGCCATCGCATTGAAGGAGCGCTGCAGCGTGCCGATTTCGTCGTTGCGGTTCTCCGCCACGCGCGCGTTCAGATCGCCGGAGGCCAGCGTTTCGGCGGCCACGGCGACATACTCGACCGGGCGGATGATGCCGCGCATCACCCACCACACCAGCAGACCCATCATCACACTCAGCAGCACGCAGACGATCAGCAGATTGCGTTGGATCTGCGTCAGCGACTTCTGCTCGCTTTCGTAGGAGTAGAGGGCATACACCTCGAGATTGCCCACATTGCCGAACTGCAGCGTGGTGCCCAGCACCGCCCCCGGATAGGTGGTCGTGCCTTGGTCGAATTCCACCGGCTGGTACAGCACGTTGCCTTCGGTGTCGTTGGTGACTCCGGAACGCATCTCGTCGGAGACCAGCGCCGTATACGTGGGTTCGGTGGAGACCGGAATGATGGCGTTGCTGGACGTGCTTCGGCTCCACATGTACACGCCGATGAGGTTCGACGCGCCTTCGCTTTGCATCGTGGAGGCCACGTCGTTCACCAGCCGCTGGTATTGCGCGTTCGGCGAGACGTCCGCGGAGTTGAGGCTATCCTGGGCGCGCAGAATCTGGTTGGTGAAGTCGTTGCGCGACTGGGTGGAGACCTGGTTGAGCAACGAGTTGCGGGCCGAAACCATCGAGACGGCCGAGAACACGACGGCCACCACCAACGCGACCAGAACCACCACGGCCACGGTGCGCGCCTGCAGCGACCGGCGCACTTCGGCCCGTCCGCGACGCAGCAGATTGCGCAAACGGAAACGACGTGGAGCCCGCGGCGTCATCGTTCACCCCTCCGGCCGCTACACCGGCATGGCCGGCTGGACGAACTTGTAGCCGATGCCGCGCACGGTTTGCACGATCTTGGGATTCTCGGGGTCGTCCTCCACCTTGGCCCGCAGACGCTGCACATGCACGTTCACCAGCCGGGTGTCTCCCGAATTCTCATATCCCCAAACCTTTTTGAGCAGGCTGGAACGGCTGATCGCCTCGCCGGCGTTGACGGCAAGCACGAACAGCAGCTCGAATTCCATAGGAGTCAATTGCAGGTCCTCGCCGTTTTTGACGGCGGTGTGGGTCAGCCGGTCGATGGTGATGGCACCGCGTTCGATATGCTGCGTATCCGACGCGCCATCACCCTCGCCTATGACGGCCGGGCGCGCGATGCGGAACCGCGTGCGGATACGAGCCAGCAGTTCGGCCACTTTGAACGGTTTGGCCACGTAATCGTCGGCACCGGCCTCCAAGCCGACCACCACATCGGTGGTGTCGGATTTGGCGGTCAGCATGATGATGGGCACGTTCGAGGTCTGCCTGACGCGCCGCGCCACCTCGGTGCCGTCGAGTCCCGGCAGCATCACATCCAGCAGGATGAGATCCGGCTGCACGATGGGGAACATCTCCGTGGCGCGCAGACCGTCCAGACAGACGACGGTGCGGTAGCCCTCGTTCTCCAGCACAATGGACAGCATCTCCCCCAACGCCTGATCATCGTCGACGATCAGAATCGTCCGCGTCTCACCGTTCTCGTCCTGCGCCATCACGTCCCCTTCGATGTTCCTGTGCGTCACGTTCTCGCCTTACGCGGGTGTTCCCCGTGGCCCACACGATATTGTACGGCACCATCGCTCCCCCGCACTGCCCAAGAGGGGAGCACAGCCCGGACTTCCGTCTCTCGGCTATTGCGCTTGGCGCAGGATGGCGCGGATCTTCTCCAGACGCGGGCCCACCTCGTGCTCGTAGCCGCGATCGTTGGGATGGTAGTATTCGCGGCCGCGCAATTCGTCCGGCATGTACTGCTGGGGGGCCACGGCACCGGGCGCGTCATGCGCGTACTGGTATCCCTCGTGGTTGCCCCACTGCTTCATCAGCGCGGTGGGCGCGTTGCGCAGGTGCAGCGGCACTTGGCCGATACGCCCGGCGTCCACGTCGGCGAGCGCCTCGTTGATGGCCATATAGCTGGCGTTGGACTTCGGTGCGGTGGCCACGGCGATGGTCGCCTCGGCGAGGATGATGCGCGCCTCGGGCATGCCGATCAGCGCCACGGCCTGCGCGGCGGCCACAGTGACCTGCAGGATCTGCGGGGCGGCCATGCCCACCTCCTCGGCCGCGGCGATCATGATACGACGGGCGATGAAACGCGGGTCCTCCCCCGCCCGGATCATGCGGGCGAGATAGTGGATGGCCGCGTCAGGGTCGGAGCCGCGCATGGATTTGATGAACGCGGAGATCACGTCGTAATGGTCGTCGCCGTCCTTGTCATAGCGCACGGTGGCCGTGTCCATCACGGTGCCGACGATCTCGGGGGTGATGATGGGGCGGCGAGCGCCCTTCTTGCGCGCCTCGTCATGAGTCACGGCCCCCGCTGCGGCCTCGAGGATGGTCAGGCTTTTGCGCGCGTCGCCACCGGCCATGCGCACGATTTCGTCGATGGCCTCGTCGCTGGCTTTGACCTCGCCTTTAAGCCCCTTCTCGGATTCCAGGGCGCGTCTGACGAGTTCGGTCAGCTGGTCGGGCTCCAGCGATTCGAGTTTGACCACCACGGAGCGGCTGAGCAGCGGCTTGATCACGGAGAAGCTCGGGTTTTCGGTGGTCGCGCCGATGAAGGTCACATCGCGGTTCTCCACCGCCGGAAGCAGCGCGTCCTGCTGTGATTTGGAGAAACGGTGCACCTCGTCGATGAACAGCACGGTCTCCTCGCCCCGACTCACCAGCCGGTCGTGCGCGCGCTGCAGCACGTCGCGCACGTCCTTCACACCGCTGGTCACCGCGGACAGTTCCTCGAACACACGACCGGATTGGCGCGCCACAATGGTGGCGAGCGTGGTTTTGCCCACGCCGGGAGGTCCGAACATGATGATGGAGCTCGGCGCGGTCAGCGATCCTTTGGATGCCGGATTCGCGAGCCTGCGCAATGGGGATCCCTCCCCCAGCACATGGCGCTGCCCGACCACCTCGTCCACGGTGGTCGGGCGCATGCGCACCGCCAGCGGCCGCGTCATATCCTCGGGAGCGTCCGTCGCCCCAAACAAATCCTGATCGCTCATACGCACCACTGTACCCCACGTCGAACACTTGTTCGACTCATAGGCGTGGCATATGGCACGGCAGAGAGGCTATGCGGCGGCCACCGAATAGTCGACGAACACGACCTCGCCGCTTTCCTGGGTGGCGTCGAGATCCACCACGCCGACGATGGCCCAATCATGGTCGCCGTCGGAGTCGTCGATGATTTGCCGCACCTTCCAGGTGTGCTCATCTCGCTCGTGCGAATCGTCGAGCACGAACAGGTCGGCGGAGCGTGCGGCCGCATCGACGCCGACGTATTCGTGCGCGTCGTAGTAGTCGTCGAGCGCGTCCTCCCATTCGTGCACGCCGTAGCCCCAGTCCTTGTCGAGAGCGCCCAGCTCTTCGGGACGGTCGAGGTCCATCAGCTGCACGCGGCGGAACAGGGCGTTGCGCACCAGCACGGTGAGTCCTCGGCGGTCCTCGATCACCTCGTCGCGCCGGCCCGGAGCGGCGAGCGCGGCGGCGGCCTCGCTGGCGTCGGCCGAGCCCGCGTTCTCCCATTCGTCCACCAGACTGGAGTCGATGGAGCGCACAAGCACGCGCAACCAGGCGATGATGTCGCTCAGCTGTTCATCGCGCTTGTCGACGGGCACGGTGCGGGCGAGCGAGCGGTAGGCGTCGGACAAATACCGCAGCAGCGTGCCTTCGGAGCGGGCGATGTTGTAGCGGCCGATGTATCCGGTGAAGTCGGAGGCGGTTTCCACCATGTCTCGAATCACCGATTTGGGGCTGAGCCAGTAGTCGTTGGCCCAGGGCACGTCGCGACGGTATTGGGTGAAGGCCGCGTCGAGCATGTCTTCCAAGGGTTTGGGATAGGTGATGTCCTGCAGGCGGTCCATGCGCTCGTCGTAGTCGAGCCCGTCGGCCTTCATGTCGGCCATGGCTTTGTCGCGGGCGGCACGTTCCTGGGCGCGCAGCACCTGCTTGGGGTCTTCGAGGGTGGCCTCCACCATGGAGATCACGTCGAGCGCGTAGGTGGGGCTCGCCGGGTCGAGCAGTTCCAGCGCGGCCAGCAGGAAGGGGCTCAATGGCTGGTCGAGCGCGAAGTCGTCGGGCACGTCGACGGTGAGGAAGTAGTCTTTGCCGCCGTCGTCACGGTCTTCGGTTTCGATTACGTCGGTGTCGAACAATGTCTGGAAGATCTCGTCGGCGCGCTGGTGCAGCCGCTCCTTCTGGTCCGGGCTTTGCGCGGAGTCGTCGATAAGCCGGTCCACACGTCGCCGCGCGTCGCCTCCCTGCGTGACTTCGTTGAGCACCATGGCGTGGGTGATCTTCATGTGCGGCACGAGGGTTTCGGGGTCCGCGTCGATGAGCTTGTCGAAGGTGTTCTCATTCCACGTCACGAAACCTTCGGGTGCTTTCTTGCGTTTGATTTTCTTGAGTTTCTTCGGGTCGCCGCCGGCTTTGGCCACGGCTTTCTGGTTTTCGATCTCGAATTCGGGGGCTTCGGCGATCACCAGTCCTTCGGTGTCGAAGCCCATGCGTCCGGCACGGCCTGCGATCTGGTGGAATTCGCGGGCGCGCAGACGGCGCATTTTGGATCCGTCGAATTTGGTCAGCGCGGTCAGCACCACGGAGTGGATGGGCACGTTGATGCCCACGCCGAGCGTGTCGGTGCCGCAGATCACCGGCAGCAGGCCCTGCTGGGCGAGCTGTTCGACCAAGCGTCGGTATCGCGGCAGCATGCCAGCGTGGTGGATGCCCACGCCGGTGCGCAGCAGCCGCTGCAGGATTTTGCCGAAGGCCGTGGTGAATTTCGTGCCTTTGATGGCTTCGGCGATTGCCGAACGCTGCTCCTTGCTGCTCACACCGGTGGAGGCGAGCGCCTGCGCGGTTTCCAGCGCCGCGTCCTGCGAGAAATGCACCACGTAAATCGGGGTGGATCCTTCGTTGAAGGCGAGTTCGACCGTGCGTTCCAGCGGGTCGAGCGTGTATTCGTAGGTCAATGGTACGGGGCGGGGCGCGTCGGCGATCACGTCCACATCCGTGTCGGTCATGGATTCAAGTTTGTCGGCGATGGAGTCGACGTTGCCGAGCGTGGCGCTCATAAGCAGGAACTGCGTGCGCGGCAGGGTGAGCAGCGGCACCTGCCAGGCCCAGCCACGTTCGGGATCGCCGTAGTAGTGGAATTCATCCATGGCCACGCAGCCCACGTCGGCGCGGCGGCCCTCGCGCAGGGCCTGGTTGGCGAGGATTTCGGCGGTGCAGCAGATGATCGGCGCGTCCGCGTTGATATGCGTGTCTCCGGTGATCATGCCCACCAGGTCACGGCCGAACACCTCCACCAAATCGAAGAACTTCTCGCTGACCAACGCTTTGATGGGCGCGGTGTAATAAGAGCGGCGACCGGTGCATAGGGCGGCGAAATGCATGCCGAGCGCCACGAGGGATTTGCCCGAGCCGGTGGGCGTGTTGAGGATCACGTGGTCGCCGGCGAGCAAATCCATAATCGCCTCTTCCTGATGAGGCCATGGTTCGATGCCTTTGGTCTCGACCACCCAGTCGAAGAAACGCTCGTAGATGTCGTCGGCGGCGAGGTTGCGCGCGCCGTCGTCGTACCAGTCCGGCGCCAGCGCACCCAATGAGCCGTACCGATTGCTTCCCTGTTCGTCTGTCATGATTCGCAGTCTACAAGGCGGCGAATACCGCGGGCTCGCCGTTATGCGAGACGGCGGCGCATCTCATCACGATCGCAGTCGAGCGGCGGCCATGTGAGGTTCATGTTTTTGATGGTGGTGCGCAGCAGTTCCGAGACCACGGCCCGCGAATACCATCGGTTGTCGGCGGGCACCAGATACCAGGGCGCTTCCGGAGTGCTGGTGCGCTCGAACACCTCCTGCCAGGCGTCCATATAGTCATCCCAATGCTCACGCGCGTCAAGATCGGAGGCATCGAATTTCCAATGTTTCGTCGGATCATCGAGCCGTCCGAGAAAATGCCGTTTCTGCTCCTCGCGGCTCACGACGAGGAAGATCTTCATAATCGCGCAGCCATCGGCCTGCAGCGCCCGCTCGAACTCAACCACCTGTTCGTATCGCGCTCGCCAGGCCTCTTCGGGAAGCGTGCCCCACACGCGGGGCATCACGATGTCTTCATAATGCGAACGGTCGAACACGGCGATCCATCCGGGCTTGGGCAGTTCGCGCTCCACACGCCACAGGAAATCATGCGTCAGCTCCTCGTCGCTCGGCGCGCCGAAGCCATGGTAGTGGATGCCCATCGGATTGCCCTGCCGGAACACATGCTTGACGATGCCGCCCTTGCCCGAAGCGTCCATGCCCTGCAGCACGATCAGCACGCGCCTGTTCGAGCGGCGCGTGCCGTTCGCATACAGCAGCCGCTGGTAGCGTGAGATCTCGCTGGAACTGATTTCGATAAAGCGCTCGGCATCGTCCTTGTCTCCGTCGAAACCGGGGGTCGAGTCTGCCTCGACCGCGGTAAGCCGCGTGCCCTGATGAAACATCAGCAACTGCGCCGGCGGGAGGGACCACACCGAGCTGAGCAGTTCGGAGGATTTGGCCGCCAACGCCAGCCGCTCGGCCACCGTGGTCCCCTTATCGATGCGCGCTATCCCCCGCCGCGCGTCATCCAAGGTTCGATCCACGGCAACGCCCTTGCCGCGCCCGCCACGCGCGTTCTCCCCCACGGCAACCTCCTTGTTCGATGATTCACATCCTATACCCCGACGACTTGCGACACTATGCCTTCCGCCGGCGGGCTAGACAGCGGCGACACATCGCAACGGCCGCGGTTCCTCTGACATGTCGACCGACATGACTACATTGATCCAATAATAGACGGTACTGATTGCAGACCTACTGGCGGGATGACATATGCAGCAAACAACACAGGCGCAGATCGCGCGATATTGCGCGTATCTGCACGAATGGAACGCGGCCTACGAGGAATACGCCAAGTCGGTCGGGCTCTCCCATACCGCGCTCACCATCCTCAGCGAACTTCACGCGGCGGAACATCGCACGCAGAAAGAATTGGCTGAACTATGCTTCCTGCCGAAGCAGACGGTGAACGCGGTGATCACCACCTTCCGGAAAAAGGGATGGGTGAGGCTTGAGGAGATGCCGCAGGATCGCCGCAACAAAACCATCGCCTTCACACCGGAGGGCAAAACCGCAGCGGACGAAATCCTGTCGCGCGTGCGCGAAAGCGAACGCAAGGCGATGGAAGGGCTGACAGACGACCAGCAGGAGGCGCTGATCGAGCTGACCAAAACCTACATCACCCAGTGCATCACCGCCATGAGCAACGCCTAGCCAACAAATCTCCCCATCTCGCGCAGATATGCGCCGACCTGGGCAACAGGCCGCTGCCACCAACGGCATCCGCCCCACCCGTCTCGCGCAGATGTGCACCAATCATTGTTCCCAATAGTCCATTTTTGGACGATACAAAATCCATACCACAAGGAGGAATCCATGAAAACATCCGTCACCTTCACCAGCCACGGTCTCAACATCGCGGGAGTGCTCTACATTCCCGACGATTTCGACGGCCGCACGCTCTCCGGAGTCGTCGTCTGCCATCCGGCGGGCGGCGTCAAAGAGCAGACCGCGGGACGATACGCCGAGGAACTCTCCAAACGAGGCTTCGCGACGCTGACATTCGACGCGGCGCGGCAAGGCGAGAGCGAAGGCGAACCCCGAGGATTGGAGGACCCGTTCCAACGCGCCGAAGACATCCGCTCCGCAGTGTCGTATCTGTCGACGCGCAGCTACGTGGACGAGAACCGCATCGGCATTCTGGGTGTGTGCGCGGGCGGCAGCTACGTCTCGTACACGGCGCAGACGGACCGCCGGATGAAGGCGGTGGCCACCGTCAGCGCCGTGGACCCGGCGGGCGAACTTCTGCAGGATCCGGATATGCGCGACTTCCTGCTCAATCAGGCCGGACTGCTGCGAAATCTGGAGATGAGTGGCGAAGGCGCGTTCCTCACCCATGTCAATCCGGGAACGAGGGCCGAAGCCGAAGCGTATCCGGAACGCAGCATGTTCCGCGAATGCTACGACTACTACGTGGAAGGTCCGGGCAAGCACCCCAATTCCACCGGATGGGGACTGTTGCAATACGATATGCTGGCGCATTTCCAGCCGTTCGAGCATATGGATTGGATCGCCCCGCGCCCTCTGCTGATGATTGTGGGCACCGAGGCGGACACGCGACACTTCTCCGAGGATGCCGTCAGGACTGTCGGTCCCACGGCGGAACTGTTCGACATCGAGGGAGCTTCGCATATGGACCTGTATTACAAGGACCGGTTCGTCGAGCAGGCGGTGGAGAAACTCACCGAGTTCTTCGACGGGCATCTCAACCGCATCAGCCACTAAAAAACCAAAGCAAGGAGAGCCATATGAGCACGACAACCGCAGGCAGGGACTATCTCGGCGCGTTCGCCCCGCAGTTTGCCGCCTTGAACGACGATGTGCTGTTCGGACAGGTTTGGAGCCGGGAACAGCAGCTTTCGCCCCGCGACCGCAGCATGATCACGGTGGCGGCCCTGATGGGCGCCGGAATCACCGACGCCTCATTGCAAGGGCACCTGGAAAAAGCCAAAGAGAACGGCGTGACCAAGGATGAGATGGTAGAGATCATCACCCAGCTGGCGTTCTACACCGGCTGGCCGAAAGGTTGGGCCGCGTTCAGTTTGGCGCAAACGGTTTATTCCGCGTCAGATGGCACGTCGGATGCGCAATAGGCGGCGCTGCGGCGCTTGATCGTCACGCCACCGGCGAGCAGCAGCATCGCCACGGCCGCGATGGCGCTGGTGGCGGCACCTGTGGGGGGCAACGTGCCTGAGTCATTCGCGCCGCCGGTGGCGGCACCGGTGTTGCCCGTGCCTTCGCCATCGCCGGTGTCTTCGCCGGCTGCGACATCGGTGAACAGCACCTCGACCTCGGCGGTGCGAATCGTCGCGGCATCAGCCGTCGCTCCGGCGAGGAAAGTCGCCAGATCCGCGTCAGACAGCGCCTTCGACACCGTCACCGAACCCGCGCCCGGTCCCTGCGCCTCGCCGGTGAAATCGAGGCCGCCCACCGTGCCGAAGTCCACGCCGTTGGCGGTGAGCTTAATGGCCTTCGGACGCTGCTCGTCGGTGGTGAAGGCGAGGCCGCTCACCGTGAAGTTCACGGTGTTGCCTTCAACCTCAACCGCCGAGAATCCGGCGCTGCCGCGGGTGCCCACGGCCTCCAGGTTCGGATGGGCTTTGAGATAGTCCGACAAGCCGTCGAAATCGATATAGCCGGTGTCCACATAGTTCACGCCCTGCTGGAATACGGTGAAGTTGTCGCCGCCGGTGAGCAGGAAGGGGTTGCCCGCGATGGTAAAGGTGTCCGCGTCTTGCACGGCCTTGCCGTTCACGGTCAGGTCGAACACCTTGCCACGCGGCACGGTGGTTCCATTGATGGTTTCGGCGTACAGGTTGTAGTGGTAGCTCACGTTGCTGGACAGGCCGAGCCACTGCACCGGGCGCGACGCGCCGGCCGGCTGCCACTGCTGTTCGAGCAGCGCCTTGAGCTGCGCGCCGGTCAGGGTAATGACCGCCGTACTGTTGCCGAAAGGCAGCACGTCATGGGCTTCCTTCAAGGTGATGATCTTGTCGCCGTTCGGATCGAGGTCGGCGCGCAGTCCGCCCGCGTTGATCACGCCGATATCGGCCTGCTGGCCGTGTTCGTTGGCCGACCACATCGCCGCGTCGGCGTTGAGCACACCCAGCGTGGATTCGACGCCGCGGTTCTCCTCGCTTGCCAGATCGCCCGGAACATCGCGCCCGCGGTTGAAGGTGGAGTCGGCGGCGATGGAGCCGAGCACGGTGTTGCCCTGCTCGTCGGCGGCGGCCTGCGCGCTCTCGTAGATCGCGTTCACATCCGGGTCGGCCGCATACAGCGCGTTGCCTTTGTCATCGAAGATCTGGTTCAGTTGGCCGTTCGCGATCACCTGCGCGTCCTTGCCGCTGCCGGTGATCGTCAGATTGATGGTGGCGTAGGATTCGCCGTAGTTCTTGGTCTGTTCGATCGGAGCGCCGGATGTGGTCTGCGTCTCCTGATCCATATGCGTGTGTCCCGCGACCACCGCGTCCACATTCGCGTTCAGGCCGGTGAGCTGGTGCGCGTCGGCATGCACTAGGGCCACCACCGCGTCGGCCTCGCCATTGCCCGCGTCGCCGTCGGAAAGCTGGTCGGCGTAGGAGTTGATCGCCTCAACCGGATCGCTGACCGTCACACCCGCCATACCGGCCGGCGAGACCGAGTCAAGCAGCGTCTCGTACACGCCGCCGATGAAGGCGACACGCTTGCCGCCGCTTTCGGTGATGAAGTACGGCTGGATCTTGCCGTCCAGCGCGCCGCCGCTCACATTCGCCACAATGTACTGCGCCGTGCCCATTCCCGGCATGATGCGGTCCACCAGGTCGGCCGTGCCTTGGTCGTATTCGTGGTTGCCGGTGGCGGAGACGACCATGTTCATCGTCGTCAGCTGTTCCATGGCAGGCACATCGTTGGCGATGGACGAGGCGAACGCGGAGGCGCCGACCATATCGCCGGCCGCGGCGAAAATGGTGTTCGGATTCTTGGCTTGGGTCTGTTTCAATGCGGTGGCCAGATAGCCGCCGTTTTCGATATGCCCGTGGAAGTCGGACAGGCCGAAAATCGTGACGGTGGTGGCGTCGCCGGACGAGACGGAGGGACTCGCGCCCTCATCCGCCATCGCGGCGCCGACGGTGAGCGACATCGCTCCGATGGTGAGCGCGGTCGTCGCCATGGCGACGAATTTCCTACACATGGTCAAACGCATAATCGCAGACTTCTTTCCCTCATGGTAGGCCGTCATCCAAGGTCGTTCCCCGAATCGGCATACGCCTTGTAATCTACCACCTTCCCGCTATCTCACCCCATCCGTCCATCCGAATACGCCGCGGGGGCGGTGGGACGACCATGCGTCCCACCGCCCCCGCGATGCGTGCGTGAGAGTCTCAGAGCGAACGGACGGCGTTACCGTTCCGTCTGCTCCGTATCCTCAGCGTCCTTTCCTTGCTGGAATTCGTCGTATCCCTGCTCGTAGCGGGTGCGGCGCCAGTTGCGGATCGAGGCGTTGGTGCCGCGATGATGCACATGGTACTGACGCGGCGCGCCGCCGAACGGACGCTCCTCGACCTCCTTGGCCACGGCGATCTGGTTCACATTCGAGGGATCCATAATCGCGATGGGCGCCACCGCCTCCGGCTCGATCGGCGCGGCCGTATGGTGCTGCATATGCTCGGGCAGCCATTCCGCCAGACGGGACAGCAGCCAGCAGACGATGAAATACACCACCGCGGCAACCACCAGCGTCTGCAGGATGTTGAAGTACATCGAGCCCAGTCGGCGCGACTCCTGCAGCAGATCCGTATACATAATGATAGAACCGAGCGCGGTGTCCTTGACCACCACAACCAGCTGGGTCACGGCGGCGGGCAACATGGCGAACACGGCCTGCGGCACCTCGATCTGCATCAGCGACTGCGTTTCGGTCAGACCCAACGCCAGCGAGGCCTCACGCTGGCCGTTCGGCAGGTTGCCGACGCCGGAGCGCACCAGCTCGGCCACCACGGAACCGTTGTACAGCACCAGAGCCACAACCACAGCCCAATAGGACGGGCTTGCCAGGCCGGCGAACGCGAACCATCGCCAGAAGAAAATCATCATCAACAGCACGGGCACGGCGCGGCAGAACTCGACGATCAGCGCGGAGACGGCGCGCAGCAGCGCGTTCGGCAGCAGTCGGCCGATGCCGAACACCAGACCGAACACCACCGAGCCGACCACGGCCACGATGGAGGCTTGCACGGTCATCCACAGGCCGGGCAGGTAGAAGTCGGTCCACGCCTCGCGTTCGAGCGCGGGCTTCCACAATTCCCAACTCAGCTGGTTCTCGCCATCCGGCGGATTGTGCAGACGCATGAGGATCAGCACCACCACGACCGCGAAGATCACTCCGGCGATCCAATTGACGATGTGGATGGTTCTGCGGCCCTTGGGGCCGGGCTGGTCGAACAGTACGGCGCTTTCGTTTGCGGCCATGGGTCACCTCCTCACGGCGAGTTTGTTGGACAGGAACGTGGTGATCATGCCGATCGGAATGATGAGGATCACATAGCCGATGGCGAAGATCAGGAAGATCTGGATGATCACGTCGGGGCGGAACTCGATCATCTCGCTCATCAGCGAGGAGGTTTCGGTGGAGACCGACGCGGCGGCCGCGACCGTCGAGTTCTTGAGCAGGGCGATCAGCGTGTTGCCCAGCGGGGCCACGGAGCCGCGGAAGGCCTGCGGCAGAATGATCTGGCTGGCCGACTGCATGAAGCCCAAGCCCAACGCGCGCGCCGCCTCGGCCTGGCCGAGCGGCACGGTGTTGATGCCGCTGCGCAGGGATTCGCACACGAACGCCGCCGTGTACAGGCTCAGGCCCGTCACCGCCAGCCAGAAGAAGTTCGTGGCGAAGATGTCGGAGAAGGCGAGCTTGAGCTGCGCGTAGGCGCCCAGCACCATGAACACCATGATGATGGTCAGCGGCAGGTTTTTGAACAGCTCCACATAGGCGCCGGCCACGGCCCGCATCGAGGAAATCGGCGAGATGCGCATCATCACGAGCACCACGCCGAGCACCAGCGAGAACAGAGCCGACCACAGGGTGATCTCGATGTTCACGAGGAACGCGCCGACCACATCGTATTCGCTGAACAGTTCGATGAATCCGTCCATCTCACTCCTCCCCTTCGGTCGGTTCCGGCGGATTGTATTCGCTGTTCGGCGCATACCCCGTACCAGAGGTGTTCTCCTCGATCGCGCGCTGCCAGGAGCCGTCCTCGATCATCTGCTCGATCGCGTCGTTGATCTGCTTGGCGAATGCGGTGTTGCCCTGCTGGATGCCCACGCCGTAATACTCCTGCGTGAACGGGGAGCCCACGACCTTGAGTTTGCCGCGTGAGGCGGAGGCGAGGCCCGCGAGGATGATGTCGTCGGTGGTGACCGCGTCCACGATGCCGGAGAACAGGGCGGTCGCGCATTCGGCGAAGCCCGGCTGCTCCATCAGCTGCACTTCGGAGGCGAACCGCTCCTTGACGGTGGCGGCGGAGGTCGAACCGGTGGCGGTGCACAGACGTTTGCCGTTGAGGTCCTCCGGACCCTTGATGCTGTCGTCGTCCTTGCGCACCAGCAGGTCCTGGCCGGCCACGAAATAGGGCCCGGCGAAGGAGACGGTTTTCTTGCGTTCGTCGGTGATCGAATAGCTGGCGACGATCATATCCACGTCGCCGTTCTGCAACATGGCCTCACGCTGCTTCGACGGCGATTCCTTCCAGACGATCTGGTCCTCGGAGTAGCCCAGATAGCGGGCGATGTACGTCGCCACGTCCACGTCGAAACCGACGTAGGTACCGGACTTCTTGAAGCCTAGGCCCGGCTGGTCGAATTTGATGCCGATGCGGATTTTGCCGGCCTCGCTTTCGGCACCGCAGGAGGCCAGCGAGGCCACGCATGCGAGCGCGCAGACGGCGGCGACGCACCGTTTGATAAGTGTGTTCTTCATAGCTCTTCCTTTGGCGCGGCCGGCCCGGCCGAAACGGCGGCGGCCACGCATGACGGCGGAATGGTGATGGAGTACGGAGTGCGGAGCGCGCCCTAGTGCGTGAGGATCTTCGAGAGGAAGTCCTGGGCGCGCGCGGTCTTCGGATTCTCGAAGAACTCGTCGGGCGTGCCTTCTTCGAGGATGCGGCCGTCGGCCATGAACACGATGCGGTTGGCCGCCTTGCGAGCGAAGCCCATCTCGTGGGTGACGCAGATCATCGTCATGCCTTCGCGGGCGAGCTCCACCATCACGTCGAGCACCTCGTTGACCATCTCCGGGTCGAGGGCGGAGGTCGGCTCGTCGAACAGCATCACCTTGGGACGCATGGCGAGCGCGCGGGCGATGGCGACACGCTGCTGCTGGCCGCCGGAAAGCTGGCTGGGCATCTTGTTGGCCTGGCTGTCCACGCCCACGCGGGCGAGCAGGTCCATGGCCAGATCCTCGGCCTCTTTCTTGTCCATATGACGCACCTTGATCGGGGCGAGCGTCACGTTCTCGAGGATCGTCTTGTTGGCGAACAGATTGAAGGACTGGAACACCATACCCACTTCGGCGCGCAGGGCGGCGAGTTCCTTGCCTTCCTGAGGCAGCGGCTTGCCGTCGATGCGGATCACGCCGGAGTCGATGGTCTCCAGGCGGTTGATGGTGCGGCACATCGTGGACTTGCCGGAGCCGGACGGACCGACCACGACGAGCACCTCGCCTTTGGTCACGGTGAGGTTGATGTCCTTGAGGACGTGCAGATCGCCGAAATGCTTCTCCACGTGGGCGAGCTCGACGAGGGCCTTGTTCGGATCGTCCTGCCCCGGCACCAGCGGCGCCAGCGGACGGGCGGTTGCGTTGTTCTTCATTTCAGACATAGAAGGTCAGTATACCTGCAAATGTTTCGCAAACAATATCTGAGTATTATCTGAATGCTAACCAGAGCGCTTCGGATTCCCTCGTCCCTCACCGGTCAACCGCCCGAATCCAGCCGTATTCGCCATGCCCTACGTGTGCAGGCAACGGTTGCCTCGACCGCCCTCCTGAACCCATCCGAAATGTGGATTGCCGTCAGCCGAACAGGCGCGGCAGTTCGATCGCCAGCACCCCGATCACCGTCAGCGCCGCCACCGCACCGAACACCAGTCGTTCGGGAACCTTCGCGACGAACCCGTCATGCAGCCGTCGCCACCACGCATGTTCACTCATATCTCCACGCTAGGCCTCCGTCGCGCACGAGACGCCGACCGTGGGCAAACGCATGGTGAACTCTCCCCCAATTTTTGCCGGCGATCCCACGCCTTCACAACATGAAAAGCCCTCTGACTGTAAGGTCAGAGGGCTTGAATGCGCTATGCGAGCGACTACTCTTCGTCGTCCGGCTCGTAGTCGACGCCGGTTTCGGCGCGCTGTTCGGCCGAGATCGGGGCCGGAGCGCCGGTCAGCGGGTCGCGGCCGCCGCCGGCCTTCGGGAAGGCGATGACGTCGCGGATGGATTCGGCGCCGGCGAGGATGGCCGCGGCACGGTCCCAGCCGAGGGCGATGCCGGCGTGCGGGGGCGCGCCGTACTTGAAGGCCTCAAGCAGGAAGCCGAACTTGTCGGCGGCTTCCTCGGCGGTGATGCCCAGCACGTCGAGCACACGGTCCTGGATGTCGTCGCGGTGGATACGCACGGAGCCGCCGCCCATCTCGTTGCCGTTGCAGACGATGTCGTACGCGTCGGACATGGCGTGCTCGGGATCCTTGTCGAAGGAATCGACCCAATCCTTGGACGGCATGGTGAACGGGTGGTGCATGGCGGTCCACTTGGAGTGGCCGATCGCCACATCGTCGTCGTCCGGATCATCGGTGGACTTGAACATCGGGAAGTCCACCACCCAGGTGAAGGCGAACTCGTCAGGCTTGAGCAGGCCGGCACGGTCGGCGAGCTCGACACGCACGGCACCGAGCAGCGCCTGCGCGGTGGTGCGGGCACCGGCGGCGAAGAACACGGCATCGCCCTCTTCGGCACCGACGGCCTCACGCAGGCCGGCGCGCTCCTCGTCGGAGAGGTTCTTGGCCACGGGGCCCTTCAGCTCGCCGTCCTCGGCGAACACCACATAGGCCAGGCCCTTCGCTCCGCGCTGCTTGGCCCACTCCTGCCAGGCGTCGAACTGACGACGCGGGGTGGCGGCGCCGCCCTTGAACAAGACGGCACCCACATACGGGGCCTGGAACACGCGGAACGGGGTGTTCTTGAAGAAGTCGGTGAGCTCGACCAGCGGGTTGCCGAAGCGCAGATCCGGCTTGTCGGAGCCGTACTTATCCATGGCCTCCTGCCAGGTGATGCGCTGGATCGGCAGCTGGATCTCATAGCCGGCGGCCTTCCAGATGGCGGCGATGACCTTCTCGGCCATGGCCATCACATCCTCCTGGTCCACGAACGCCATCTCCATATCGAGCTGGGTGAACTCGGGCTGGCGGTCGGCGCGGAAGTCCTCGTCGCGGTAGCAGCGGGCGAGCTGGTAGTAGCGCTCCACACCGGAGACCATCAGCAGCTGCTTCAACAGCTGCGGGGACTGCGGCAGGGCGTACCAGGAGCCGGGCACCAGGCGGGCCGGCACCACGAAGTCGCGCGCGCCTTCCGGCGTGGACTTGATCATGGTGGGGGTTTCGACCTCGGTGAAGCCCATCTCGTCGAGGGCCTGGCGGGCGGCCTTGCTCATGTCGGAGCGCAGCTTCAGGTTGCGCTGCATGGAAGGGCGGCGCAGGTCGAGGTAGCGGTACTTCAGACGCACCTCCTCGCCGGGCAGCTTGTTCTCGGACTCGTTCTCGAGCGCGGTGGAGACCTGGAACGGCAGCGCGTCGGACTTGGCGAGCACGTCGATGCTTTCGGCCACGACCTCGATCTTGCCGGTGGCCAGATGCTCGTTCTCGTTGCCTTCCGGACGCAGGCGCACCTCACCGGTGACCTGGATCACGAATTCGGAACGCAGCGGGCGGGCCATATCCTCGTCGTAGATGACGACCTGCACCAGGCCGGTGGTGTCGCGCAGGTCGATGAAGGCCACGCCGCCGTGGTCGCGGCGACGGTCGACCCAACCGCTCAGCGTCACCTTGCTGCCGGCGAGGGCTTCCGTCACCTCGGTGGCGTGATGTGTTCTGTAAGCCGTCTGGCTCATGCTTCCTCGTTTTCCTTGTGAACCGCCGCCGCGCGCCGGCTGGGCCCCGCAACCGCAGGGCCGCCCATCCGCACGCGCGACGGCGAAAAGTTGTTACATTACAACGGTTTGCCGGGCATTAACAGTATCCGGCTCCCACGACGTGGCGTCGGCCGCGAGCTGGTCGCCGGAGACGATGTTCTTCACCTCGTCGCCCGCGCCCTCCTGTCCGGGGAACCACACATAGGGGATGCCGAGTTTGTCGGCGTATTTGATCTGCTTGCCGAGCTTGGCCGCGGTGGGCGCCACATCGGCCGCGATGCCGCGCGAACGCAGCGTGTTGGCGATGCGGTTGGACGCCGCGCGCTCCTCCTCGCTCCACACGGCCACCATCACCACGGCCGGGGAGACGCGGCTGGCGTGCGCGCCGGCGGTGTGCAGCATGTACGACACGAGTCGCGACAGGCCGATGGACAGACCCACACCGGGGTACTTCTTGTTGCCCTGCGAGGCGAGGTTGTCGTAGCGGCCGCCCGAGCAGATCGAGCCGAGCGAGGCCGCACCGTCGAGGAAGGTCTCGTAGACGGAGCCGGTGTAGTAGTCGAGTCCGCGGGCGATTTTCAGGTCCGCGATCACGGAGCCGGGGCGGATGGCGGCGGCTTCGTCCACGATCATGGCGAGCGTGTTGAGTCCCTGCTTGGCCAGCGCGTAGGCTTCGGCCGTCTCGCCTTCGGCGGTGATGCCGTGGGCCGCGGCGAGCTCGTCGAAGCGCTCCGCGAGTTCCGCGCCGTCGGCCGCGGTGAGGGAGGCGAGTTCGAGACAGGCGCGCGCCTGGTTCTCGTCCGCGCCGCATTCGCTGACCAGCAGCTTGGCCACCTCGTCGGCGCCGATCTTATCGAGCTTGTCGATCTCGCGCAGCACGCCTTCGACGTCCGTCAGGCCCAGTCCGCGGTAGAAACCCTCGGAGAGCTTGCGGTTGTTCGCATGCACGGTCGCCTTGGGCAGGCCGTACTCGCGCAGGCGTTCCAACGCGGCGACCATCACCAGCGGCAGCTCGACCTCGTAGTGGTCGGGCAGGTCGCCGTTGCCGATTACGTCGATATCGGCCTGCACGAACTCGCGGAAGCGTCCCTCCTGCGGGCGTTCGCCGCGCCACACCTTCTGGATCTGCCAACGCTTGAACGGGAAGGCGAGCGCGCCGGAATTCTCGACCACATACCGGCTCAGCGGCACGGTCAGATCGAAATGCAGACCCAATCGCTCCTCCACCGGAGTGTCGGATTCGTGACCGACCTCCTGCAGGCGGCTCAGCAGATAGATCTCTTTGCTGGTCTCGCCTTTTTTGAGCAGACTTGCGCCTGTTTCCACGGCTCTCGTCTCGATTCCTACGAATCCGTTGAGTTCGAAAACCTCACGAAGCGTGTCGATAACACGCTGCTCCACTACGCGTTCAGAGGGGAGCCACTCTGGAAATCCTGATATTGATGCACCTTTAGCCACGGTATCAATATAATAGGTGAGGTTACGGAAAACATCACGGCTTTCCCATGATGCGATTCGCAGCCGCACACACCGCTCAAGCCTTAAAGGAGCTGACCCCATGGCCGACGAGAACGTCACCGAAACCGAGAACACCACTGAGACCGCCGTGCAGGCAACGTCGCCCGCCGTGCCGACGCCCGCCGCCATGCCCAAGCCGCACGCGCCCTCCCCCGCCGCTTTCGCGAAGAAGCCGGCCGCGGTGGCGCATGTCGCCGCTCCGGCCACCGGCACGTACACCGACGCGCAGGTGAAGGAGGCCGAGGCGTTCGGTCGTGTGGATGACAATGGCACCGTCTTCGTCAAGGAGGGCGAGGCCGAACGCGAGGTGGGCCAGTTCCCCGACGCCTCCAAGGAGGAGGCGCTGGCGCTGTACGCCCGCCGCTTCCTGGACCTGAAGGCCAAGCTTGATCTGCTGGCGACCCGTCTGGCCTCCCCGAACGTCAAGACCCGTGAGATCGACGATTCGCTCAAGACGCTGGCCGAGGAGACCGCCGAACCGGCCGTCGTGGGCGACATCGCCGCGCTGAAGGCCCAGTTCGAGGAGCTGAAGGCCGCGGCCGAAGCCAAGAAGACGGAGATTTCCGAGGCCCGCAAGGCCGCGGTGGCCAAGGCCGTCGAGGAGCGCACGAAGATCGTCGAGAAGGCCGAGGAGTTGGCCGCCTCTCTGGGTGACAACACCAACTGGCGTTCCACCGCCGACAAGTTCCGCGCCCTGTTCGACGAGTGGCAGCAGCACCAGCGTTCCACCGTCCGCATCGATAAAACCGACGCGGACGCGCTGTGGAAGCGTTTCTCCTCCGCCCGCACCACCTTCAACCAGGCCCGCCGCAAGTGGGCTCAGGCGCGCGACAACGAGCGCAACCAGGCCAAGGACATCAAGGAAGCGATCATCGCCGAGGCGAACGAACTGAAGGACTCCACCGCTTGGGGCGAGACCTCCCGCAAGTTCAACGATCTGATGGACCGTTGGAAGAAGGCCGGTCGCGCCGGACGCAACGAGGATGACGCCCTGTGGGCGAAGTTCCGCGAGGCCGCCGACGCGTTCTTCAACGCCCGTCAGGCCGACCGCGAGCAGATCTCGTCCTCCGAGAAGGAGAACCTCGCCAAGAAGGAGGCCCTGCTGGTCAAGGCCGAGGCGCTGGTGCCGGTGTCCGATGAGAAGGCCGCCAAGCAGGCGCGTCAGGCCCTCGCCGCCATCCAGGAGGAGTGGGACCAGATCGGCTATGTGCCGCGCGACGACATGCGCCGCATCGAGAACCGTCTCGACGCGGTCGACAAGCAGATCAAGGCCATCGAAGACGCCGCCTGGAAGCAGACCGATCCCGAAGCCGACGCCCGCAAGTCCAGCTTCGAAGTGCAGCTGACCGCTCAGCTCGCCGAGCTGGATGAGAAGATCGCCGCCGAGACCGACGCCAAGAAGAAGGCCAAGCTCGAGGCCGAAAAGGCCACCAAGGAGCAGTGGCTCAACGCCATCAAGTAGTCTTCGAGATTACAACAATCGATGAGGGCCGACATCGCATGGAATGGATGTCGGCCCTCATCGATTTAAGGAAGATCATATGAATAACGACGAATATATCGTGCAGTCTTTGGAAGGCACCGCGCGCAGCCGCGCGTACGGCTGGTCCGTCGGCTTCGGCTTGCAACGTGCGGACGGACTCAGTCCCTCCGCGTATGCGAGGGAAGCCGCGGAGGCGAATATCGCGGGCGACATCGACTATCAGACCGTGGACGCCATGCTTCGCGACTATCATGCGGCCAATCCCGACGAGGTGGCGCATGCGGAGGCCGATATCGTTGCGTCGCGCATCAGCCGGATTCTGCAGTCCCCCACGTTCTCCTTCTCCCCCGCCACGCTGCGCACCATTCACCGTTTTCTGTTCGCCGACATGCTTGACCCGACTTGGGTGGGAGCATGGCGCGATGAGGTCATCGTCAAACGCGAGCCCGTGCTGCTGGGCAAGTCCGTGGCCTACGCCGCTCCCGCGGATATCGAGCCGACGCTCGACTACGACTTTCAGGAGGAGCGCAAACGCCAGCGCGACTACGACCGGCTCGATGATCAGCAGACCGCGGACAGTGTGTTCGCGTTCATCTCCGGCCTGTGGCAGATCCATCCGTTCCGCGAAGGCAACACCCGCACCTGCGCCGTATTCGCCATCCAGTATCTGCGATTCCTCGGGTTCGCCGTCGACAACCGACCATTTCAAGACCATGCGCAGTATTTCCGCGACGCGTTGGCCTTGCGCAACGCCAGCTCGCGCATACTCCGCTCATCGGACGAGCTGCAAGCCTTCGAACAGCACGTTCTGTTCAGCGCGGATGAACCGCTGCCCGACCTGCGCGCATTGACCGCGCAGCGCACAGACATCACCGACACCGACCCCGACGACTTGTTCAACGGACTCGTGCGCAGACCGTAATCACGTCGGCGTTTTTGAACGCCTCATCGGACGGGCGGTTATGCCATCACTTCGGGCTGCTTCAATACCCTTTGGGCGGTTCCAACATCCTTCGGGCGGTTCCAATATCTCTCGGGCGGTTGCAGGATTGGAGATTCCTTGTTGTCTGGCCATTTACTGAAATCAAGAATGGCGGAATTTCAACGTTTTTGACTCTTGCTGCGAATAAACGACAAGGAATACGCATAAACACCAACCGCCCAAGCGATGTTGAAACCGCCCGAAAGGCATTGGAACCGCCCGGCGGCTGATTGCGACCACCCGAAGGAATGGCGTAATCGCCTAGATGAATACATAGCGGCTCGGACAGATGGCACTCATACGACGGGAGCCCCTCGCGTGGTGATCACACGAAGGACTCCCGTTTGTTGAGGTTCCGCGCCGGCCGCATGGACTTGGCACAGGAAATGACTACTCCTGCGACGGGGCGGAATCACCTTCGGCGGATTCGTTGGCTGCGGCGGCGTTGACGAGTTCGGACGGAGTGGTCTCCCCCGCTTCGGCACCGTCACCGGCACCGGCACCGGCACCATCGCCACCATCCGCAGGAGTCGCGTCTTCAAAAGCCTCGCCCTTGAAAACGAACTCGCCGAGGATGCCTTCGCCTTCCGCGTCGACCAGCACACGCTGACCGTCCTGCAGCTCACCCATGAGGATCTTCTCCGAAATGGCGTCCTCGATGTCGCGCTGGATCACGCGGCGCAGCGGACGCGCGCCGAGCAGCGGGTCGAAGCCCTTCTGCGCGAGCAGGTCCTTGGCGCCGGTGGTCAGTTCCAGCGACATGTGGCGGTCGAACAGACGATCGTTGAGCTGCTTGACGTCCAAATCGACGATCTGACGCACTTCGGGCTCGGTGAGCTGCTTGAACACGATGATGTCGTCCAGGCGGTTGAGGAACTCGGGGCGGAACTGCTGCTTGAGCTCGCTGGAGACCTGATCCTTCATGCGCTGGTAGCTCGACTCAGTGTTCGCGCCCAGGTTGAAGCCCGTGTTGGCGGCCTTCGCGATGTCGCGCGTACCCAGGTTGGTGGTCAGGATGATGATGGTGTTCTTGAAGTCCACCTTGCGTCCCTGGCCGTCGGTCAGGTGACCGTCGTCCAGCACCTGCAACAGCGTGTTGAAGATGTCCGGATGCGCCTTTTCGATCTCGTCGAACAGCACCACGGAGAACGGCTTGCGACGCACCTTCTCGGTGAGTTCGCCGCCCTCCTCGTAGCCCACGTAGCCCGGAGGCGCGCCGAAGAGTCGCGAGGCCGCGTACTTCTCGGAGAACTCCGACATATCCACACGGATCAGCGCGTCCTCGTCGTCGAACAGGAATTCGGCGAGCGTCTTGGCCAGCTCGGTTTTACCCACGCCGGTGGGGCCGGCGAAGATGAACGAACCGGAGGGGCGCTTCGGATCCTTGAGGCCCACGCGGGTGCGGCGGATCGAGCGGCTCAGCGCGCTCACGGCCTCGTCCTGGCCGATGATGCGCTTGTGCAGCTCCGCCTCCATGCCGAGCAGCTTCTTGGACTCTGCCTGGGTGAGCTTGAACACCGGGATGCCTGTGGTGGCGGAGATCACCTCGGCGATCACGTCCTCGTCCACAACCATCTTGACGTCGGATTCGCCCTCACGCCAGGCGTTCTCCTTCTCCTTGCGCTCCTGCTCCAGCTTCTCCTGGCTGTCGCGCAATTCGGCGGCCTTCTCGAAGTCCTGGTTCTTGATGGCCTCGTCCTTGTCTTTGGAGAGCTTGGCCACCTTGTCGTCCAGTTCCTTGAGCTCGGGCGGGGCGGTGAGGCGCTTGATGCGCAGGCGCGCGCCGGCCTCGTCGATCAGGTCGATGGCCTTGTCCGGCAGGTTGCGGTCCTGGATGTAGCGCGACGACAGCTCCGCGGAGGACTGGATGGCACCGTCCGTGATGGTCACGTGGTGGTGGTTCTCGTAACGCGAGCGCAGACCCTTCAAGATCTCGATGGTTTCGGCGATGGTCGGTTCCTGCACCTGGATGGGCTGGAATCGACGCTCCAGTGCCGCGTCCTTCTCGATGTACTTGCGGTACTCGTCGGTGGTGGTGGCGCCGATGGTCTGGAGTTCGCCGCGCGCCAGCATGGGCTTGAGCATGTCGGAGGCGCCCAGAGCGCCGTCCGCGGAGCCCGCGCCCACGATGGTGTGGATCTCGTCGATGAACAGCACGATGTCGCCGCGCGTCTTGATCTCCTTCAAGACCTTCTTCAGGCGTTCCTCGAAGTCGCCGCGGTAGCGCGAGCCGGCCACCATGGAGCCGAGGTCCAGCGAGTAGACCTGCTTGCCCCGCAGGGTCTCCGGCACGTCGCCGGCCTGGATCTTCTGCGCGAGTCCTTCGACCACGGCGGTTTTGCCCACGCCGGGTTCGCCGATCAGCACCGGATTGTTCTTGGTGCGGCGGGAAAGCACCACCATCACGCGTTCGATCTCGTTGGTGCGGCCGATCACCGGGTCCAGCTTGCCTTCGGCGGCTTCGGCTGTCAGATTGCGGCCGAACTGGTCGAGAATCGCGGAGCCGGTTTTGTTGCTCTTGTCAGACACGCTGCCCGCGTTCGCGAGTTCGCCCTTGCCGTCCGCTCCGTTGCCGGAATTGCCGCGGATCAGGTCGATGGTGGCGCCGCGCAGCTCGCCCAGGTCGACGTCCATTTTGATCAGCACCTGCGTGCCGACGCCTTCGCCCTCGCGAATCAGGCCGAGCAGGATGTGTTCGGTGCCGATATAGCTGTGTCCCAACTGCAGTGCCTCGCGCAACGAGAACTCGAGCACCTGCTTGGCGTGCGGCGTGAAGGGGATGTGCCCGTTCGGCGCCGCATTGCCTTTGCCGATCATCTCTTCGACCTGCTTGCGCGTCGCGTCGAGATCCACGCCCTTGGAGGCGAGCGCCTTGGCGGCCACGCCTTCGCCCTCGCGGATCAGGCCGAGCAGCAGGTGTTCGGTGCCGATGTAGTTGTGCTGGAGGGCACGAGCCTCCTCCTGCGCCAACACGATCACGCGCCGTGCACGGTCGGTAAACCGTTCGAACATGCTTGTCCTTCCTCAAATGACATTCCGTTTTACTCTACCGATTCACGGTGACGTTTCTTCCCGGTATTCCACGAATTGCGCTGACAACGCAAAGAAGTGGGCCCAAGGAACGTTATGCTTGGGGTATTGACGTGTTCTAGGGAGGGCATGATGACTGAACTAACCAACGCCATGGCCGACATCGTCGTCGGTGTGGACGGATCCGATGAATCCTTCGCGGCGCTGAAATGGGCGCTGAAAGAGGCCGGCCTGTCCGGGCAGAAGGTCAACGCCGTGTTCGGCTGGACGCATTCGTGGGATATGGGTTCGGAGCCGGATAGCGACGAGGCGTGGGCCAATCTGCGCCATGAAATCGCCTCGGAGCTGCGCGAATGGGTGGATAAGGCCTCCACCGACATTGATTTCGACCCGGAGAACCTCAAACTCACGTCGGTGAAGGCTTCGGGAACATCGGCGCTGTTGCAGATCGGCGAGAACGCCCAGCAGATCGTGGTTGGCCGCCGCTCCTTGGGCCGTGTGATGCGCTGGTTTATGGGTTCGCTGTCGGCCTCGCTCGCGCAGGAGGCGCAGGTTCCGGTGACTGTGGTGCGCATTATGGACGACGAGGACGCCTCCGTGCAGGATGAGATCGCCAACGCGCTGACTCCCACCGATGTGACCGTGCGTCACGTGCAGCCCCAACGCCCGCCGGTCGAGGGCGTGCGGCCCGTGGTGGTGGGGGTGGATGGCTCATCCACCTCGCATCACGCGTTGCGGTTCGCCGTTAACGAGGCGCATCTGCATCACGCGCCGTTGAATGTTATGTTCTGCTGGCAGTTGAAGGATTTGGGTGCGATTCCCGGCTATGAGAACGCGGTCGCGCCGGTTGAGGTCGGGCAGCGTCGCGCCGAGGAAATCCTCGCGCAGATGGTTGCGCAGACGGAGATCCCCGGCGATGTGCCGGTCACCACGAATGCGTTCCATATTCCGGCGTCCAAAGGTCTGATCGCGGCCTCGCGGTACGCGAGCCATCTGGTCGTCGGATCTCGAGGCCTGTCCGGTTTGGACGCGCACTTCCTGGGATCGGTGTCCAAGCAGATCGTCAATTTCGCCGAATGCACCGTCACCGTCGTCCACTAACGATTATGCCCCGCACATTCCCTCCGGGGATGGCGTAAACCCCATCCCTCCAACGGGTTCTGAGAGTTTGGTGTGTCGGGGCTTTGAGACCCACTCGTGTAGAACGATTGATTCTCGAGTTTGGTGTGGAAAATCGGCCGCGTCCAGCAAATCCGACACACCAAACTCGTCATCACCTCATAATCCGGATGGCTGGGACGCATATTGGGGCGCATAACATAGAAGCCGCCGTGCAATCACTCGCACGGCGGCTTACACATATAACGAGGAATCCGTTTACTCTTCGACGGATTCGTCGGATTCTTTCATCGGAGCCGCATCGTCCTTGTTTTCGGCTTCAGACGCAACGGCGGAGTCATCCGACTCAGCGGGGACGTCGATATCGCCGGAGTCCTCAGCCTCATCGATTCCATCGGCGCTATCGGCTTCGTCGGAATCACCGGCACCATCAACGTCATCGGAGTCATCCGACTCATCGGAGTCGCTGGAATCCTCGGAATCGTCACTCTCGTCGGACTCGGAGGGCTCATCGTTTTCGGCCAGATCGATGACGGCTTCCACAGCGGGCTCGTCGTTCGACTCGGCGGAATCCTCATCCTCCACGGCGGAGGCGGGCACGGCCTGCGCTTCGATATCCGCTTCGGTGGCCTCGGCCTCCTCGTCCAACTCCTCCTCAAGCAGTTCGACCTGCACGCGTTCCTCGCGCGGCGCTTGGGCCACCACATCGATATGCAGATCGTCGTAGGCGGGCTTGGACTGCACCCACAAACGCCCCGGCTCGGGAGGCTCGATTTCGGAATGTTCGCCGCAGCCATGGTCGAGCGAGACCACACGTCCGTCGTCCGGGCTCCACTTGTTGGCGCATACGCCGAACATCAGGTTCAGCTCGCCCTGCAGCGGCACGAAGAAGCCGCAGGTGGAGCACAAGTTGCCGCTGGCGGTTTTGGTCGAAAGCGACTTCGGACCACGCGGACCCTCATACCAGCGCTTCGCCGTCTGGGCGCGCCCCAACGGGGTGAGCACGCGGCGGCGCGACAGTTCGAAGGCCTCGACGGCCTCGGCCATATCCTCAGGCGAGGTGACGGATTCGGACTCGCCCTCGCGGACAGCCTCACCCACGGATGCAGATTCACCAGCGGATTCAGTCCCGTCAGAAGGTTCCTCGCCCGAAGACGCTGATTCCTCCGCGGTCTCTCCCCCGACCACCGGTTCCGTCGCACGGAAAGTTCCGTCAGCCTCATCAGAAGCAGCATCAGCCTCAGCAGCGGAATCACCCTCGGCTTCGGCGGAGGCAACCCCATCCTCCAAACGCGGATCGTCGGGCTCGGTGCCGAGCGCATCCGTCGGGGAGAGATCGGTGGGCTCCAAACGGTCCTTCCACGGAATCCACGCCGGCGGCATCAGCGCCTGGTCGGTGGGCACCAACGAGGATTCGTTCACGGTCCAGTTGTCGAGCTCCTCGTCGTGGTACAGCGTGACCGACCACTGCCAGCCCTCATACCCGCGAACATTCGACTGGAATCGATAGTCGGTGACGTGGTCATCCAGTGCGACGGCGGTGACGAAGCCGCCCACATGCTCGGGCTCGTCGGCGACTTCGATAGCCACCGCCTGGGCGATGGCTTGGGGGTCGAGTGCGGTATCGGTCATACGTTTCAGTCCTGTACGTCGAAGTTGTCCGCCACGGCGCGCAGCAGCGTGGCCAGCTTCTTGCTTTCCTGGGCGTTCGGGTAATGATGGCGGCGCAGCGTGTTGCCGGCGTCATCCAACAGCTTGATCAGATCCTCGCAGATCGCGGCCATATCGTCGGGCTTGGGGCGCGTGGCCTTGACCAGCGAGGGAGCGGACGCCACCAGCGTCAATCCCATCACCTGCGGCCCTCGGCGGCCCTCCACAACGGAATACTCCACCTTCGCGCCCTTGCGCAACGTGGTGACGCCGGCGGGCAAAGCGGTCGCCGGCAGGAACACATCCTTACCTTCCTCACTGGTGATGAAGCCATAACCTTTGGCTGCGTCGAACCAACGAACTCGACCGGTGGGCATGTCCAGACCTCTCTTATCTCAATGCGAATAGAACCGACAGGCTATTCTACCTCACATCTCCTGACCTGCGCCACGTCGACGCTTTGGGCGAACCGCGGCGGAGGCTGCGGCGGAGGCCATAGCAGTACTCGGCACCACCTGTTCGATGGGCAGCACCACGGTGAAGGTCAGACCGCCACCGGGGGTGGCCGTGGCGCAGATGAAACCGCGGTGCGCCTTGACCACCGACTGCGCGATGGCCAGGCCCAATCCGGTGCCTCCCTTGTCGCGGGCGCGCGAAGGGTCGGCGGTGTAGAAACGTTCGAAGATCTGCGAGCGCGACTCGTCCGGCACGCCCGGGCCATGGTCGGAGAAACGGACCACGGCGTACCGATAGCCGATGGGCATGGATTCGGCCACTTCCGCGGCTTCGATGAAGCGCCGCAGCGACTGGTCGCTGGAGGGCAGTTTCGCCAGCTGGATCGGGTCGATGGCGGCCGTGATCACGCCCACTCCCGCCTCGGCCGGGGAGTCGGCGGGCGTGTATCGATGGATGTTGCCCACGATGTTGGTGACGACCTGGCGCAGGCGCGAGGCGTCTCCCGGCACCGTTACCTGGAGCGGTTCGTCGTCGGTGAACATCAGTTGCGCGCCCTGTGATGAGCCCGCCGCACTCGCTGCGCCCGTCGTATCCAATCGCAGAGTGCCAAGGCTGATGCCGCGCTCGGGGTCGAGAGCGTGCAGGTCGTCGGTGGCGTCGCGCACCACGGAGGTGAGCTTCACCGTGCCGGTCACGTCGATGCCGCGGCCTTCGTCGAGGCGGGCCAGCGACAGCAGGTCTTCTACGAGCACGGTCATGCGCGCGCTGGATTTCTCGATATGGCTGATGGATTCGTCGGCGCGCTCCAGCGCTCCCGGCATGTCGCGCTGCATGGTGTACAGCTCGGCGTAGCCGTGGATGGCGGCCAGCGGGGTGCGCAGCTCGTGGCTGGCGTCGGAGACGAAGCGTTTCATTTTCGCCGTCGTCTCCTCCTGCTCATGGAAGCTGGATTCGATGCGGGTGAGCATGGTGTTCAGCGAGGCGGAGAGGGAGCCGACCTCCGTGTTCTCCGGCGCTTCGGGCACGCGTTGGCTTAAGTCGCCGGCGGCGATTTTTGCGGCGGTTTTCTCGATGCGTTTCAGCGGCGCCATCGTGCGTTGCATCACCAACGTGGCGATGGATCCGCCGAGCAGCATCACCGCGATGCCGACGATCACGCAGTAGCGGGTAAGCGTGTTCATCGTGTCGATCTGGTCGCTTAAGGACAGGCCGATGTAGACGATGCCGCGCACCTGGTTGTTCTCCACCCATTGCATGGCCAGCACGCGCCAGGGGGCTCGGGCGGCGTTGAGGGTGGATCGGTCCACGGAGCCGAGGGAGCTGGTCAGCAGGCCGCTGCTTTCCTCATCGTTCGCGCCGTCTGATTCGTTTGAATCGCTGCGGTTGTCGGAGCTGGGGAACACGAAGCGCTGCACGATCGCCGAGGTGGTGAACGGCTCGCCTAGCGTGATGTCGGAGGTGTCTCCGCTGGTCGGCAGGGCCGGCATGGAGACGATGTCGTCTTTCAGACGCGGCAGCAGCGCGACCACCGTTTTGGGGTTGCCGTTGTCGTCCACGGTGCCGTCGGTGTATTGGATCTGCAGAAAATACGAGTTCAGTCCGCTGGTGCCGCCGGTGGTTTGGCTGAGCAGGTCGATGTTGCGGAACACCAGATCGCGCTGCTGCACCAACTGTCGGTCGGTGCGTTCCAGCACGTAGCTGCCGACCAGCGTGCGGATCGACAGGGTGATGACGGAGATGCCGACCAGCATCACCACCACCGTGCACACCACGAGTTTGGTGCTCAGCGACACCCGGTCGAAATGACCGAAGAACAAACGCTGGAACCAGTTGGGCGTGCGAGGCTGCTGCTTGGTCGCGTCGTCCGGGGCTGACTGCTGCTGCGGCGTCGTCACTGCGTCTCGCCTTAGCCCTTGGGTTCGCGGATCATATAGCCGATGCCACGCTTGGTTTCGATCAGCGGGGTGACTTTGCGCGTCTCGCCGTTCTCGTCGGTGAATTCCACGCCGTCGACCTTCTTGCGCAGGTAGGAGATGTAGCTTTCGACGATGGCCGCATCCCCGCCCCAGTCATACTGCCACACATGGTCGAGGATCTGCGCTTTGGAGAGCACGCGGCCCTCGTTGTCCATCAGATAGCGCAGCAGCTTGTATTCGGTGGGGCTCAGGTCGACGGGCTGGCCGGCGCGGGTCACGTCGTGCGAATCCTCGTTGATCTCCAGGTCGGCCACGCGGATGATCGGATCGTCCTCGATCTGCTCACGGGTGCGACGCAGGATGGCGCGGATGCGGGCCACGACCTCCTCAAGACTGAACGGCTTGGTGACGTAGTCGTCGCCGCCGACGGTCAGGCCCATCACCTTGTCTTGGGTGTCGTCGCGCGCTGTGAGGAACAACACGGGCGCGTCGATGCCCTCCTGGCGGATACGACGGGTCACGGTGAATCCGTCGATGTCCGGGAGCATCACATCGAGCACGATCAGGTCGGGCTGGACCTTTTCGATCACTTCGATGGCTTGGGAGCCGGAGGCGGCGGTGCTCACCTCGAACCCTGCGAAATGCAGGGAGGCCACCAGCAGTTCGCGGATGGAGGGCTCGTCGTCGACAACTACAATCGATGCTTCAATAGGCTTGCTCATGGGTTCAAGAGTGGTCCGTCTGACTGAACGTTTCCTGAATACCGTCTTGAAGTTCCGTATCTTCCATCTCGATGGACTCGCCGGGAGTCTAGGATTCAGCTGAATCGACGGCGGATTCACCGGGTTCACCGGCCTCTTCAGATGCCTCGGAGGCATCGGTTTCGCCGATTTCGCCAGCATCGTCTGGCTCGTCGATTTCGTCGGTCGCATCGGATTCGTCGGATTCTTCGGACTTCGCCGAATTCTTACGACGCCCATGCCTCCGGCGGCGCTTGCCCGAACCACGGCGGCGCATCACGACGACCACGACGGCAGCCACCAGAAGCAACGCCACCACGCCTCCGGCGATGGCCACGCCGAGCATAATCGGCGCGTTGGCCGAACTCGTATGCAGCACGGTGATCTCATCCATCATGGCGATGGCCGACTGCGACCAGTTGGGCGTGCTTTCCATCAGCGGCTGCTGCGCCGCGTCGGACAGCGCGTCCACGGCGGTCTGGCTTTTGAGCCATTCCTCGGAGTTGGACGACACCGCCACCACCAGATTGCCGTCGTTGGAGGCGACGGCCAGCATCACCGTATTGGGGTCCGGATCGAGGTATTCCAGCACATCGCCGGCCCATGTGGCGGGATCCTCCTCGCTGTTGAAGCTCGACAGATACATCAGACGCACCGTCACACCGGTGGTTTCCTTGACCTGGTCGATGGCGTCGGTGACTTCGGCCACATGCGTGCCCAGCAGGTTGCCCGTGTCGGTGATGTTCTCCGTAACCGTGATGCCGCTGCTCTGGCTGTCGTCCACGGTATCCGTCGCCTCGTCCGCGAAGGCACCGGGAGTTATCCACATGCACAATACCGCGGCCAACAACGCGCAAACGGCCGTATACAGCCATTTCGAACCTTTTTCGCGTCGAAGGGACACGCCGAAGGGCGAGGCTGGAACCACCATGGTCGTTTTTTCCACCGTGCGAATCGTTTCTGTCATACGCTCCACCTTAGCGGCCGGTGATGCCAACGCCGACCGTCGAAAACGACTTTTGGCATGGAAAGGAGCAGTCATGCCCCAGTATCAGGTGGATTCGGAACGCATCCAATCCTCATCGGCCGCGGTATGCGCCTCGATCTCGCAGATCAGACAGGCGGTGGGCGGCATGTACGCCAATCTCAACGAGCTGCAGAACGCTTGGCGGGGTTCGGCGGCCACCCAGTTCACCACCGTGGCGGCGCAATGGCGTGCCGCGCAACAGCAGATGGAAGCCTCGCTGGAATCCATTCAACGCGCGCTCACCCAAGCCTCCGCCGTGTACGCCGAGGCGGAAACCCAGGCATCGCGCCTGTTCACGGTCGGATGACCCACGTTTGGCCGGCCCCACAAAGACGGCCGCTCAATGGCGAAATCCGCCCGGATATGACGAAGCCCGCCTCCCCTTTGTCGGGAAAGCGGGCTTCGTTATGAATCACTTACACCGTGCGCTCAGCCGCACGATGTGAGACGATCTGGGTTTAGTAGCCCATGTCGGCGCCCGGAGCGGGAGCCGCCGGCGGTTCCGGCTTGTTGGCCACCACGGCTTCGGTAGTCAGGAACAGGCCGGCGATGGAGGCGGCGTTCTGCAGGGCGGAACGGGTCACCTTGACCGGGTCGGCGACGCCGGCGGCCAGCAGGTCCTCGTACTCGTTGGTGGCGGCGTTGAAGCCGGTGCCCTCGGGCAGCTCGCGCACCTTGTTGAACACCACGTCGCCGGAGACGCCGGAGTTCTCGGCGATCTGCTTGATCGGGGCCTCGATGGCGCGGAACACGATGGCGGCGCCGGTGGCCTCCTCGCCGGTCAGCGAGGTGATGGCCGCATCGGACTCGGCCTTCTTGGCGGCCTGGACGAGGGCCACGCCACCGCCGGGCAGCAGGCCTTCCTCGATGGCGGCCTTGGCGTTGCGCACGGCATCCTCGATGCGGTGCTTGCGCTCCTTGGCCTCCACCTCGGTGGCGGCGCCGACCTTGATGACGGCCACACCGCCGGCCAGCTTGGCCAGGCGCTCCTGCAGCTTCTCGCGGTCGTAGTCGGAGTCGGTGTTCTCGATCTCGGCGCGGATCTGGGCCACGCGGGCGGCGACATCCTCGGTGGAGCCGGCGCCGGAGACGATGGTGGTCTCATCCTTGGAGACGATGACCTTCTTGGCGGAGCCGAGCACGGAGACGTCGACGGAGTCGAGCTTCAGACCCAGCTCGTCGGACACCACCTGGGCGCCGGTCAGGATGGCCATATCCTGCAGCATGGCCTTGCGGCGGTCGCCGAAGCCCGGAGCCTTGACGGCGCAAGACTTGAAGGTGCCGCGGATGTTGTTGAGGATCAGGGTCGGCAGCGCCTCGCCGTCGACGTCCTCGGCGATGATCAGCAGCGGCTTGCCGGACTTCATGACCAGCTCGGCCACGTGCACGATGTCCTGCTGGGAGCTCACCTTGCCGGAGGTCAGCAGGATGTAGGGCTCGTCCAGAACGGCGGTCTGGTCCTCGGCGTTGGTCACGAAGTAGGGGGCGATGTAGCCCTTGTCGAAGCGCATGCCCTCGGTGAAGTCGAGGTCCAGGCCGAAGCGGTTGTTGTCCTCGACGGTCACGACGCCGTCCTGGCCGACCTTGTCGAGCGCTTCGGCGATCTTCTCGCCGACTTCCGGATCGGCGGCGGAGATGGTCGCGGTGGCGGCGATCTGCTCCTTGGTCTCGACGTCCTTGGCGGCGGCGACGAGTTCCTTGACGATGGTTTCGGTGGCCTTCTCGATGCCGCGGCGCAGCGCGATCGGGTTGGAACCGGCGACCACGTTCTTCAGGCCCTCATGCACGAGGGACTGGGCGAGCACGGTGGCGGTGGTGGTGCCGTCGCCGGCGACGTCGTCGGTCTTCTTGGCGACTTCCTTGACCAGCTCGGCGCCGATGCGCTCGAACGGATCATCCAGATCGATCTCCTTGGCGATGGAAACGCCGTCATTGGTGATGGTCGGCGCGCCGTAGGCCTTGTCGAGCACGACGTTGCGGCCCTTGGGTCCCAGCGTGACCTTCACGGTGTTGGCGAGCTTGTCGAGGCCCGCGAGCATTCCCTGACGGGCATCCTCTTGATACGCAATGATCTTTGCCATGGTGTGTTGTTCCTCCAAATGGCTAATGGACTGGTTCTCACCCGACGGACAGCGGGGCGGCAACCGGCCGTCAGCCACCGATTGTCACTCTCACGCCTCGAGTGCTAATTGAGGAGATTAGCACTCTCGACACTCGAGTGCCAACATCGCGCGCGACGATTGCGCCAAGGGCATGAAAACAGACATAGAAAAAGCCCCGGTCGCTCAAGGCGAACCGGGACTTCACAACATGATTATGGCTTAATGCAGACGCCTGCGCGTTCAGCTCTCCGTCTCTTCGGCGGAGGCGATTTTGACGACCTCCTCGGCCTGGGCGCCCTTGCCACCGGCAGCGGGCCTATATTCCACGCGATCGCCCTCATAGAGCATTTTGAACTTGCCGTCACCGCCGTCTTCTTTGATTTCCGAGTAGTGCACGAACACATCCTCGCCGCCATCGTCGGGGTGGATGAATCCAAATCCCTTCTTGGCTAGAAAGAATTTCACGGTACCCTGCGTCATAGTTGATCTTTCCTTCGTTCCCATTTGCGCGACTCATGTCAGGGAATGTAGAAAGAACCGCATCGCGCTCCCCCTACCTCGCGACTGATGCCCCATTGTAGCGTGTCTGACAGCGTGTCACAGGGCGTGTCGGAGATAAACGGGGGTGGGTCCCACGAAAAACCTCAGCTCAGCAGCATCACGGTGATGGGAGACGTAAGTCCTTCCGCCTGCTCGACGGCGGTGATGCCCAGTGTGGCCGCCACATCCTCGGCGGTGGCGCGGTCGGTCTCGTTCTGGTACCACACCACCGTGGACGCCGGCACCGTGCCCGCAGGATTCTCCGCGGTGACGTTGGCATATCCTGCGGATTGCAGCACGCCCGCCTGCTGGGCGGCGTATCCCTGGATGCCGGTGGCGTTGACCACGCTCACGGCGGTTTCTTTGTTCACAGTGGACTGGGTCTGATCCTCGGTGGTGGTCTGATCCTGCTGCTCGCCGTCGGTGGAACCGTCCGTGCCGGTCTGCGCATCCGAGTCGGCGGCATCCGTTCCATCCGAGGCGTCCGTGCCGTCGGTGGTGGCCGAGTCATCCGCATCGGTCTGGTCGTCGGCGGTCTGCGAAGTGTCGGAGGACTGCCACGGGAAGCGCACATTCGCCAACTCGCCCGAGAACACGCCCCACGCGCCGAGGCCGAACAGGGCGGCGACCAGCACGACGACGATATACGGCATCACACGCGAACCCAGCGAGCGCGGTCCGCGGTGCACACCGACAGGACCCTTCGGCGGATTGTCGAACGCGTCCCTGTTGTAGTCCTCATACGTCGTTTTATCAGTGCGTGCCATAATCGTCACCCTTCCGTTCAAACTATCCACGAGTGTAACCGGATTGACCGAAATCGGCATCTCACGGCACGCGGCATGCACCGGATATGCACGTTTTGCCCCGTGCTTCTTCTACAGTGGAGCGCATGAACGCGCATGTCAAACCGCTACAGCAGCTGATCGAACCGGGTTGGGCCCAGGCCTTGGCCGATGTGGAGCCCACGGTCCACCGCATGGGCGACTTCCTGCGGGCCGAAACCGCCGCGGGCCGCCCCTGGCTGCCGGCAAGCGCGAATATCCTGCGCGCCTTCACCTTGCCCTTCGATTCGATCAAAGTGCTGATCGTGGGCCAGGACCCCTACCCCACGCCGGGCCATCCGGTGGGATTGAGCTTCTCCGTGGCGCCCGACGTGCGGCCGCTGCCGAAAAGCCTGATCAATATCTATAAGGAGCTCGCCTCCGACCTGGGTCTGCCCGCGCCCGCCAACGGCGATCTGACGCCGTGGACCGAACGCGGGGTGATGCTGCTCAACAGATGCCTCACCGTCGGTGTGGGCCAGCCCAACAGCCATCAGGGCAAGGGGTGGGAGGAGGTGACCGAGGCCGCGATCCGCGCGTTGAACGCCCGCGTCGACGAGCAGGGCCGCCCGCGCCCGCTGGTGGCGATTCTGTGGGGACGCAACGCGCAAAGCCTCGAACCGCTGCTGACGAACGCCGCCATCATCAAGTCGCCGCATCCGAGCCCGCTGTCGGCCTCGCGTGGATTCTTCGGCTCCAGGCCGTTCTCGCGCGCCAATGCCGCGTTGGCCGCCATGGGGGCCGAACCCGTGGATTGGTCGCTGCCCACGGCCTGACGAAAGCGGCTGTATTCCGCCATTTTTCGGCTTCCGTCAGCAAGACTTGTTACCGTGGTGGGCATGGCTTTATTCCCCACACAACCGCAGATGCCCCCGAAACCGGCCGTGGCACCGACCGCAGCTCCCGCGCCTCAGGCAGCCGCCGCGCTCGCTCCCGCCGATGTCAAGCGAGCCCGCGCGCTGGCGGATACGATCCGCTCGCGTTTCGCACTCACGCTGGTCGGGCAGACGAGTCTGCGTGAATCCCTGATCGTCACGCTGGTCGCCGGCGGCCATGTGCTGATCGAATCCGTGCCCGGTCTGGCCAAAACCACCGCGGCGCAGACGCTGGCCACCTGCGTCTCCGGCACGTTCAAGCGCGTGCAGTGCACGCCCGACCTGATGCCCTCCGATCTGGTGGGCACGCAGGTGTTCGACTTCTCCACGCAGAAGTTCACCACGCAGATCGGCCCGATCCACGCGAATTTCGTGCTGTTGGACGAGATCAACCGTTCCAACGCGAAAACCCAGTCCGCCATGCTTGAGGCGATGGCCGAAGGCGCCACCACCGTCGGTGGACAGCGCATCGCCCTGCCGCGGCCGTTCATGGTGATCGCCACCGAGAACCCCATCGAGGAGGAGGGCACCTTCAACCTGCCTGAAGCCCAGATGGACCGCTTTATGATGAAGGCCGTCATGACCTATCCCTCCGCCGAGGATGAGACGCGCATGCTGGCGATGCTCACCCGCCGCGGATCCGATATGATCGGCCCCGACACCATCACCGGCGAGAAGATCTCCTTAAACGATGTGGAGTTCCTGCGTTCGGCCGCCCGGCGCGTGCACGTCTCCGACGCGATCATGCGTTACGCGGTCGATCTGGCCGCCACCTCGCGCGGCGCGGGATCGCGCCCGATCCAAGGACTCGCCTCGCTGGTGCGTTTGGGCGCCAGCCCGCGCGCCTCGATCGCCCTGATTCGCATCGGCCAGGCCAACGCGCTGCTGGCCGGACGCGACTATGTGGTGCCGGAGGACATCAAGGCCTTCGCCCACGAGGTGCTGCGCCACCGCATCATGCTTACCTTCGAGGCGCTGGCCGACGGCGTGAGCACCGACCAGATCGTCGACCGCATCGTCGAAACGGTTCCCGTTCCATGAGTTCAACCGGTAACGACGACCCGATCCGCAGGAAGATCGAGGCCCTCGGCACCCAATTGAGTCTGCCCACAGTTCGACGGGCGTTGGGCGTGCTGGAGGGCGAACACTCCTCCGACCAGCGCGGCGGCGCGGATGACGCGCTGGATGTGCGCGTCTACGAGCCAGGCGACGAATCGCGCCTTATCGACTGGAAGGCGAGCGCGCGCATGGGCCGCCCCATGGTGGTGCAGCGCGAGAGGCCCGCGACCTCGCATGTGTGGCTGCTGATGGATGTGGGGATCCAGATGCGCGGCACCTGCGTTTCGGGCGAACGCGCGTACGAGGTCGCCGCCAACGCGTTGCGTATGTTCGCGGCCCTGTCGCTGCGCCGGTCCGACGAGGTGTCGCTGGTGATGTGCCATGAGGCGAGCATCACACGAGTGCCGTTCAACGGCGGATTCGCCCAGTTCGAGCGCACGCTGGACCAAGCGTTGGACCGCGATTGGAAGCATGGGCGCAATATCGACGCGATGTTGGAATACGCCCGTCGTATCAAGGACCGCGAGGCGCTGATCGTGCTCGCCACCGACGAGCATGCGTTGGCCGAACGCCATCTGGAACAGATTCGCCGCATCGCGCGCACGCATCCGATCGTGCTGATCGACGTGGCCACGATGAATCCCTTCCAGCCGTTGGCTCCGGGCCGCAAATCCCCGCTGGACGGCACCAGCGAACGCCGGGTGCCCGCGTTTTTGCGCGCTGCCCGCGCCGCGCGCGAGGTCGACACGCACCGCGAGTATATGGCCGCGGCGTTGGAGCGCGAGCTGCGCAAAACGGGTTCGCATATGATCCGCGCCGTCTCCAGCGAGCAGATGTTCTCCGCGTTCGTGGCGCTGATGTCGCGCGCGCTGGCGTATTCCACGCGCAACCATCTCAACGCCGCCCCCACGCTGAATCTGGCCGGCGCGGCCGTCTCACCGGGAGGTCGGGCATGAGGGGTGTCGCTACGGATCTGAACGAAATCAACACCGTCGGCGAACTGTCGCTGGCCACGCCGCTGCTGGTGTTCCTGGCGGTTTGCCTGCTGTTGGCCGCCGTGCTGGCGGCCGTTGCGGTGCTGCTGTCGCGCCCGCGCCGGGTGGCGACGAAACCCGCCCGCGGAGCGCACACCCACGCTTCGGATAAGGCGCAGTGGCGCGCACGTATTGCCAAGGTGACGCGCGCGTACCACGACGGCGAAATCTCCCGTGAGGAAGCATTCGTGGCGTTGGCGCAGATCGCCCGCGAATTCGCCTCCCTCTCCAGCGGCCGCGACCTGGTCGCGAGCACGCTGACCGATCTGGCGTCGCAGCACGCCGGCACCGCGCGCGGAGGATTGCAACTGTTGCGCCAGACCATCGAGGCCTTGTATCCGCCCGAATTCGCCAATGCCGCGGTGAACAGCCGCGCCCGCGGCGTCGAGGTCGATGAGGCGGCCGGTTGGGTGTCGAATCTGGTGGAAAGGTGGCGGCGATGAGCATGCAATGGCAATGGCCGTGGGCCGCGCTGGCCGCCGTGCTGGCGGCGGTGGCCGTCATCGTGCTGGCCGTGGTGTTCGCCACGCGCACGAAACCCGACGATATGGGCGACGATGCGGTGTTCTCGCTGGATGACGATCTCGCCACCGATGAGGCCTCGCGCCTGATGGGCCAGTGGCGTATGCTCAGCCGGATCGGCATCGCGCTGCTCGCCGTGATGATCGCGGTGGCGATCGTGCTGGTCGCGCGCCCCTTGCGCGTCGACCAAGGGCAGGAGCAGGCCAGCGGACGCGATATCGTGCTGTGCTTGGACGTGTCCGGCTCCACCCTGCCCTACGACCGCGAGGTGATCGACACCTACCTGAGCTTGGTGGAGAGTTTCGAGGGCGAACGCATCGGCCTGAGCATCTTCAACTCGACCTCGCGCACCGTCTTCCCCCTGACCGACGACTACGAACTGGTCACCGACCAGCTCACCAAGGCGAGCGAAGTGCTCGAAGGCGTACAGACGCAGGACGACATCGACCAGATGACCGACATCCAATACCAGAGCATCGCCGACTGGCTGGAGGGCACGCAGAACAAGCAGAACGCCACTTCGCTGATCGGCGACGGCGTGGTCTCCTGCGCGGCCATGCTGCCCGGCTTCGCCTACGGCGAGGCGAACGAGGCGAACGCCGAACGCCAACGCGCCGCGTCGATCGTGCTCGCCACCGACAATGTGGTGTCGGGAGACCCCACCTACACGCTCGAGCAGGCGTTGGACCTGACCAGCAGCGCGGACATCACGGTCGACGGCCTGTATTCCGGCCCCCGCTCCAGCGAAGGCGACGAGGACACCCTCGCCATGCGCGAGCAGATCGAAGCGCACGGCGGCGTGTTCCTCACCCAATCCAACGGCTCTTCGGTCGAGGAATTGGTGCGTGAGATCCAGCAGCGCCGCGACGCCCAGAACGATGAGGCCAGCAAGGCCGCCATGGTCGACGCGCCCGGCTGGTGGGTGCTGGCGTTGGTGGTGATGGTCGTGCTGTGGCTGCTGGCAGCTTGGAGGTTGCGTCGATGAGTCAGTTCACCTTCTCCCCCGAGCTCGGATGGCCGGTCGCGATCGCGTTGGTCGCGCTGTTGTGCGTGATGGCCGTGGTTCAGGTGGTGCTGCATGTGCGGCGCGCCGACAGCGACGAAACGCTGTTCGCCTGCGTGCGGCGCGTGCTGATCTGCCTGACGTTGGCGCTGATGGTGCTCACCCCCAGCGTGGTCTCCTCCACCACCAGCCGCGCGGTGAACGCCACCGACGTGGTGGTCGCCGTCGATGTGACCGGATCCATGGCCGTCACGGACGCGCATTACGGGGCCGACGAGACAGTCAGCCGGCTGGACGCCGCCAAACAGGCCGTGCATGACCTGACCGAACAGTATGCCGACGCGAGCTTCGCGGCCCTGCGCTTCGGCGCGTCCGCGACGCTGGACGTGCCGCTGACGCCCGACGCGCTGGCGATCGACAATTGGGCCGACACCCTGTCGGTGGAATCCACTTCGGTTTCGGCCGGCTCCAGCTTGGACGAGCCGATCGACCAGCTGCTGCTCACCTTGAAGTCGATTCGCGAGCAGCATCCCGACGATGCCATCGTGCTGTACCTCATCACCGACGGCGAGCAGACCTCGACCGGGACCCGACGCACGTTCTCATCGCTGCGCCAGTACTTGGATGACGCCTTCGCCGTGGGCGTGGGTTCCACCGAGGGCGGGCGCATCCCCGTGGTCTCGGATGGTGTGGGCGCGATCGATCCGGACTCCGAGAATTGGGTCACCGACCCGGATACGGGCGAGCCCGGCATCTCCACGATGGACGAGACCACGCTGAACGAACTCGCCGACGAGATGAGCGGCACCACCATCATCCTGTCCGCCGAGCAGACGCTGGCGAACGGCGTTTCGGCCGAAGCATCAAACCAGTGGCGCGTCACCAGCACCACCAAGGAACGCCTGCGCACCACCCCGGTGGTATGGCCCGAGGCGATCGTGCTGCTGGCGTTGCTGGCCATGGAGGCCGGCGCGTGGATCGCCACGTCAAGGAGGCTGATATGAGCCGTATGGGCAATACGGGCAATGGCACGGGCGATGGTATGGGCAAGTCCACGCCCCGCGCGTCCCAGACGTCGCGTGCGTCACATGCGCCGTTGGGCGTGCGTATCGCGCTGATCGCCGCGGCGGCGGTGCTGGCGCTGGGTGCCTGCGTGGCCGCGGTGAATCTCGCCGCCGTACTCACCTTCAACGCGGCCACCCGCAGTCTGCAGGAGAACCTCGCCTCGGCCTCCGAGGAGACGGTCGACTACGATACGTTAAGTGCTTTGCAGGAGCAGACCGACGCCCAATTCGACGAGGCGAACACATTCCGTCCACTGCTGCTCAGCCAGATCCGCGAAGCCATCGATGCGAACAGCGAGGCCTCGCGTTCGCTGACGACCCTTGCCCGCGAGCAGCTCGACCAGCAGCAGAACGGCTCCTCCGATAATGCCGACACCGACTCGTCGAACCAGGATTCGACGGAGCAGGGTGGCGGACTGACCGAGGAACAGCGGGCACAGGTGGAGGAACTGCTGCAATCCAACCAGTCGTCCACCGGCTCACAGGATTCCGACACCTCCGATTCCTCCGACACTCAGCAGGAAGGTCAGTCCGGCGGCACTCAAACCCCCAAACCGTGGTGATCACGCTCGATGTCGTGATTTCGCCCGCATAGCATGATGCCGTGGATGACGGTCAACCGTCGCCCACGGCATCATGCGTATCAAGCGCCAAGCGACTGACGCGTCACGCCTCGTACTGCCATTCGTCATGCCATTCGAGGCTGGCATTGCCGTCGCCGATGCGAATCGGCAGCCATAGCGTGGGAGAATTGCCCAGATCGTCGGGATTCCAGCGATCGCCGATGTACAGGAACTGCCCATCAGGCAACGGCAGCACCAGATCGCATTGGGAGTCGAAAGTGCGCGAGCCTTCCGGAGTGAACGGCTTCCAATCGCTCCACGGGCCTTCGATGGCCGGCGCGGTGGCGAACATATTGTCGTTGCAATCCCAACCGGTCAGCTGCGAGCCGAACCAGTAGTACAGCCCCTCATGGCGAATCATGGTCGGGGATTCATATCCAAACACATAGTTGGTGCCTTTGAGACACACGACGTCCTCGACCACGCTGTGGTAGTCGGCGGACAGACGATAGATATGCGTGCCATGTTCGCGGTCCTCGGACAGCAGGTAGCCTTCGCCGTCCTCGTCCTGGAACACGCCGATGTCGCGGCTGATATTGCCGAACGGCTGCATCGAGAACAGGAATCGGAACGGGCCGAGCGGATTGTCGGCCACGGCCACCGCCACATGCGCGTAGCTGTAGTCATGGCGTTCCGCGTGAATGTACATCACATATTCGCCGGTGGACGGGCACCGCAGCACTTTGGGGCGCTCCGCGATAGTGTTCGCCGCAAGCAGACCTTCGTCGCGAACCGGCAGCACGATGCCCTGATTCGTCCAATCCCGCAAGTCCGGCGAGGTGTAGCAGGCGACGCCTTGGAAGAGATTGCCCTTCACCTTGTTCTCGCCATAGGCGTAGTACAGGTCGCCGAATTTTTGGATGCCCAAACCGTGGAGCTGGGCGACCTCTCCACGGTCGTCATGCGCCAGACGGACGCCGGACATAGTCACTGTTGTCATGATGAAGCCTTTCATGTGGTCGGGATGTCGGGGCCGTACCGCTCGAGGATGCCGGTACGCCGCCATGCGGCGATCGGTGCCTGATCCTGGGGGATGGACGTGGATGTCGTCGCCGACAGCACGTTGGTCCATGCGGCGTCGTTGTACGGCTTGCCGACGCTCTCGTCGATTTCTCCTTCGAATTTTCCGATTATTCGGGTGGAACGATGCGCGGGAACTCCGCAGAGATCAACCACGACCACGGAGTTCCCCGTTCCTTTGGAAGAATTGCTTCCTCCATTGATGTTTACGTTAACACTTTGATGATGTTAACGTCAACATCCATGAAAAAGCGAGTTTCGCAGCCTTGTTGAGAACTGATGTTCATACGTTCGGCGTGACACGCCAATTGCGGAGGGATTCCGAATCATCCCGCCGCAATGCTTGCGGGGGCATTTGCCACGCAGCCAATCTTTTCATCCAACGCCATATGCGCTGGAGCATTGGAGGATAACCCGCTAGCGCAATTCCAAGATGCATGGGGGTACGTCTTCGCCGACAATGTGGATAACTTCGAGGCTCGAACCACATAACCCGTTCCGGCTGGACAACGGCACTCGTTTCCCCTTTGACTGGAATCATGAACGCATTACCCACACCCCAGTCGTATTCGCCCTGGTCGGGGCTCGCCGGCAATACGGTCACGGCCTTCGACTCCTCATGCCCATGCCATGCGGCGGTCCAGTCCAGCCGGGATCTCATCGCCGTCACGGCACGTTCCACCGAAGCCGCGCTCGAACGCGCCGCGACGGCCATCGCGCAATCGCGAGACATCTCATGGCAGGGCCGCGCGGCCACCCTGTTCCGCACGCGGCTCGATAATGTGGCGCGTGAAGCCGCCGCGTTGTCAGGCGAGATGGACGCCACCATACGGCTTTCATTGTCGGCAGGTGCGCCATGAGCTGGCAAGTCACTTCGCATATCTACGGCGGTAAGGGTTTCACGCCCGCCACCGTGGAGGAATACGCCCGTATCGCCCGCGCGTTGGACAGTGAGGCCTGCGCGTTGGGTGCGCTGTCGTCCTCGTGGAGTTCCACGGGCGTGCAGCTCGGCTCACATCGCGCCAGCGCGCCGATGTGCCCGACGCTCGCCTCGGGCGATATCACCGCCTCAAACGCGCAGCACACGACGCTCCCCTATCAGACGTTGTCCTCGCGCTGCTCGAACCATGCCGTCGACTGCCGACGGCTGGGTGATGCGCTGTCCGATATGGCGCAGCTTCTGGTCCGCGCCCACTCGCTGTACGCCGACGCCGAACTCGCCTCGCGCCGCATCCTCACCGAAATGATGCAGGTGGGCACCCAGATCAAACCCGGATACGCGGCCGCCGGCACGGGCGCGTTGGCGGCCGGCGGACTGCTCGCCGGATGGGCGGTCGAAGGCAAACCGAATCCCGCATGGATGTCCACCACCACGGCGAGATTCCAGGAGGGCATGATGTCGGGCATCGGCGCGAAGGTCGGCGGCGTGCCAGTCGGAGTGGGATTGGCCCGCACCGACGAGGTCAACACGGCGGCGGGGCGCATCGCCGGCGTGTCCGCTCCGGTGAAGAACCTCGCACAAGGCGACCAACTGCATGTGCGCGAGGTCACGTCGCGGACATCGGTGGTACGGGCCAGCACGTCGGTGGGCGATTCCTTGGAGAACCTGCGGCGGCTTGCCGAGGAGCGGTTGGGCAAGGTGGATCTCGACAGCGGACTCGAATACGCCACCATCGCCATCCAACGCTATGAGCGGGCCGACGGGTCGAATGCATGGCTGGTCACCATTCCCGGTACCGACGGACAAGCGGATTCGCCGTTCGGATGGGCGCAGAACGTGGAGTTGATGAGTTCCGACGCGGATCGACGCATGAAGGCGGACAGCGCGCGCATGGTCGTGGAGGCGATGGAGCAGGCGGGAATCGGCGAGAACGATCCGGTGGCGTTGATCGGGCACTCGCAGGGTGGCATCGTGGCCGCGGCCATCGCCGCAGACAAGGCGGATGACTACAACATCCAACATGTGGTGACGGCCGGCTCGCCGGTGGCCAACCACCCCATCGGCGAGAACACGTGGGTCACCAGCATCGAAATCGACGACGAGTTGGTGGCGGCGTTGGATGGAGCAGAGAATCCCGCCACCGATAATTGGCTGACGGTGCGCGGGCACGTCTCCCTCGCGCCGAACGCAACCGAAGCGAGCGTCGACGAGAATGGGTCGTGCACGCCGGGATCCACGCCGGTCGCCGGAGCGACGCCCTTCGATGCGGCACCCGTATTGGGTTCCACCACGCAGCGCGAGCTGAGCCACTGGCTCAAATACCATCAGGCGGCCTATCAGAACGCCACCGACCTGGGATCGCCCGCACTGCAACGACACGAGCAGCATTTTCAGGAGACCATCGCCGGAGAACTCAAGGAAACCCGCTACTTCGAAGGCCGCATGACCCGTTCCACCAACGCGCGTACCAGCTAGTGAACGCGTAGGTCGATCACCAATTGGGGCAGGGTGTCCGCGCCAGCGACATCACCGTCTGCACGCTCCAGCCGTGCTGTCAGGGACATGCCCATGGATTGGGCCAAGGATTGGGCGACCGAAAGACCCAATCCGGAGCCGCCGGACGAACGGGCGTCATCGGCTTGGTAGAACCGGGCGAACAAACGGTCGGGATCGAGCGACGCCACAGCCGGTCCGTCCACGGCGTTGGAGAACGAGACGACTCCCCCACGCTGGACGATCGTCGGCGCGCCCTCGCCATGACGCAGCATGTTGATGACGAGATTGTCGACGATGCGCACCAGCGCGGCCCTGTCCGCCTCGACCGAGAACGCCTCGTCCTCGAAATCCACGGACGGCTCCCAGCCGCGCTCCTCGAACTCGGGGTAATGGCCCACCAGAACGCCGGCGACCAGCGGATGCACGGCCACTGATTCGATCTCGAGCGCCCGGTCGGGGTCGTTGGCGCGCGCATAGGAGAACAGTTGGTCAAGCAGATCGCGCATATCGTTCAGACGGTTGAGTGCCGCGGTCAAATGCCGGGACGGCTCCTTTCCGCAGGGCGACTCGTCGACTCCGTCCAACGCGAGCTGGATATGGCCCTGCGCGCCCATCAAAGGCGTGCGCACATCGTGGGCGAGGGCCGACATGCCCCGCTGGAACTCCTGCCGATCACCGATGGATTGGATGCGTTCCGACTGGATCTCATCGAGCGCGGCGTTGATTGAAGCGGCCAGCTCGCCCCAGGCCATCCCGGATACACGCACGTCCAGGCGGGCGTTGCCGTCGGCCGGCCGACGCGTGAGGAACCGCGCCGCGCGCCGATGCTCATGGGCGACCACCGCCGCCACGCCCAGCGCGCCGCACGCGATTCCCACGACCAGCACCAGCACATATCCCATACGCCCATCCTAACCGCCGCATGCTTCCTCACCTCAGCACACGTCGCGGCGGCGGTTGACCAGCACCGCGGCGCCGCCGGCGAGCGCGACCCATCCGACGAAGGCAATCAACGCATGCAGCCACACCGGCATGCCGCCGATTGTGGCGGTGGCGTCGAGCTGTGAGAAATTGTAGGAGGGCAGCCATTCCATCGCGTTTGCGAACCATGGCGAGTCCGGCTTATCGAACAACTGAGCGGCAGTGAACAACGCGACTTCCGCAGGACCCGTTGGCTGTACCACAATCATCGTGACGATGCCCACTCCCCTGCTGCGAAACAGCCATGTGGCGAATGCAACGACGGAGGACATCGCGAACACGCCCAGCATCACCAACCCCACAAAACCGAGGTAGATGCCCCAATCCTCCCGTTGGTCGAAACGGAATCCCAAGATGCCAAATCCGATCTCCGCGGACACGATGTACACCAGCGTATGCCACACCGTCAGTGCCGCCAACGTCAGCAGCCTGCCGACATAGTAGCCTCCCATGGGCCGTCCGGCTGCGAGGTTTTTGACGAAGCCGGTTTCGAAATCCTCGTTGACGACCAACACCGCGAAAATCGTCGCCAGAACACTCAACGCGGCGTCGGTGATGCCCAATTCGCTCAACAGCATGGCATGGCTGTCGAATCGCATGGAATCGAATATCGCGGTATCGGCATCGAGTTCGCCCTCCACATGCCGGACCATATAGAAGCTCAGGGCAATCAGACCGATATTCATCACGGCGATCAGCGCGGTCATCACCCAGAGTTTGCGCCCGTGAATCAGACGATAGATATCGGATTTGAATATGTTGATCATGGCTTGTTCCCTCCTCTTCAGCGTCCGCGCGATTCCATGAGAGACACAAAGTATTCCTCCATGTCCTTGGATTGCATGGACATCTCGCGAACCTCCTGCCCATTGGCGTGCAGGATGCCCGATATCCGGTCGGCATCAAATGCGCCGGAGATGATGATCGACCCGTCAGGTTCGGCGACGAGACGCGTCGTCTCGCCTATGCCGTCACCATTCGTGAGTGAATTCCTCAGATCGAGGGCATCCTCCAACAGAGCCAATGTCCTCGTCGGCTCGGCGGTGCGCACGCGCAGGCTTTGCCCGCATTCGCGTTCCACGTCGCCGGCGGTCATCTCGCGCGTCATGCGGCCGTTTGCGATCACGCCGTAATGCGTGCACATGCGCTCCAACTGGTCGAGCACGTGCGAGCTGATCACGATGGTGATGCCGCGGGTCTGGTTGAGATTCACCAGATAGTTGCGCATGGCGCGGGCCCCTTCGGGGTCGAGGCCGTTCAGCGGCTCGTCGAGCAGCAGCAGATCCGGACCTCCCAACAACGCCAAGGCGATGCCGAGCCGTTGCTTCATACCCAGCGAAAAGCCTTTGATTGGTTTGCGTCCGGCCTCGCCGAGCCCCACCTGCGCCAATAGGTCGCGGCAGGCGGTTTTGGGGTCGGGGACTCCGAGGGCGAGCGCCTGCGTCATCATCATGTCGTAGGCGTTCAGGTTCGGCAGCAGACCCGGATTCTCGATCAACGCGCCGATACGTCGCACATCGGGCGTCTGCCCGCCGAACAGTGTGATCTGTCCGTCGGTCGGCGTCACCAATCCGGCGATCATCTTCATTACCGTGGATTTGCCGGCGCCGTTCTTGCCGACGAATCCGTAGATCGCGCCTTGCGGCACGTGCATCTCGAAGTCGTCGATCACCCGTCTGCCCGCGTATCGCTTGGCGAGCGCGCGAACCCTCACCGCTTCCATAGCCATCACTCCATTCACATTGCGTTCATTGCCGATGGTTTCACGCTACGATGCGTTTCTTGCGCAATCAGCGCCTATTTCTTACCAAAGCGTGATGTTTCCCGCATGCCGGACGAACGCTTTTCGAGTTTGGTGTGTCAGGCTTTCGAGACAAGGCCGCGTCAAACGATTGATGTTGCAATGGTAGCGTTCACATAGCCGTTTTCTCCGCACCTCGAAACACCAAACTTCACATCGGGGTTATTCGACGGTCAATTTGACGCCCAACCCCCAGACGGTACGAATGTAGGAGTCCGTGCCGGAGGCTTTGAGTTTGGCGCGGATCTTCGAGATATGCGCGGTGACGGTGTTGTCGTCGACCAGATACGATTCACCCCAACACAGCTCGTACACCTGCTGTTTGGTGAACACCTGGTTGGGGTGGGCTGCCAGCAGTTCGACGATATTGAATTCGATGTTGGTCAACGGCACCGGCTCATCGTCGACGGAGAACACTCTGGCGGCCGCGTTCACCGACCAACGACCGACCCTTAACAGGTCATGTCCGAGGCTCCCCGTTCGCAAATTCGAGCCGTCTGTTTGACCACCTCGGCGGACCAACAGCTCCGTATCTTGGGTGACGCCATCGCGGTCACCCAGCGTGGCGAGAGCATAGGAACGGCCGCGCAGCTGGGATTCGACGCGGGCGGCGAGTTCGTCGAGGTCGAAGGGTTTGACCAGATAATCGTCCGCCCCCATCGCCAGCACGGATACACGGTCGCCCACCGTGCCGCGCGCGGAGATCACGATAATCGGCGCGCCGGAACCGTGCTCGCGCAGGTCGGCAATCAGCCATTCGCCGGAGACACCGGGCAGCATCAGGTCGGTGACGATCAGATCGAAGGATTCGCGTTCCAGCAGCATGCGGGCTTCGGAACCCGAGTATGCGGCCGTCATGCCGTATCCGGCGCGGGTGAGCCGCGCGCACACCACCTCGTTAATGTCCGCGTCGTCCTCGACCACCAGAATCCGCGCGCCTGCCATCCGCCGTCACCTCCGACCTTCCATGGACGTTTCTTCACAGGATTATGAGATCCCTCGACTTCGCTCGGGATGACAAAGGAAAGGCTCGGGATGACAATGGCATATCCGCGCCTTCTTCGTCATGCCGAGCGGAGCGAAGCGAAGTCGAGGCATCTCAACCGGAATGACGAGATCCCTCGACTTCGCTCGGGATGACGAGAAACCTGCGCGCAATGACGACGAACCGCTTTTCCAATTCTTGGGCTGGAAGTACCCTAGAGAGTTATGAAGCTTACTGATATCTACCCCGCAATCGCATTGACTCCGCTCGACGGCCGTTATCACGCGCAGACCGCCGACCTCGTTGAATATTTGAGCGAACCCGCCCTGAACCGCGAGCGCATGCGCGTCGAGGTCGAGTGGATGATTCTGCTCGCCAACGGCTTCGACGGCAACGGCAACCAGCCCATCGTCGAAGGCGTCAAGCCCTTCACCGACGCCGAGATCGCGTTCCTGCGCGCCATCCCCGAGAACTTCGGCGCCGAAGGCATCGCGGCCCACGCCGCACATGAGGCCGTGACCCACCACGACGTCAAGGCCGTGGAATACTACATCGACGACCAGCTCGACAAAGCGCCCGAAACCCTCGGCGCCGACACGCAGCTGCCGAACATCAAGACCCTGGTGCATTTCGCCTGCACCTCCGAAGACATCAACAACCTCTCCACCGCCCGTTGCGTCAAGGACGCGATGGAACAGGTGTGGCTGCCGAACTTCGAGGCGATCATCGACCACCTCGCCGCCAAGGCCGAGGAATACAAGAGCATGGCCATGCTCTCCCTCACCCACGGTCAGCCGGCCACGCCGACGACGCTGGGCAAGGAGCTCGCCGTCTACGTGTACCGCCTGAACCGCCAGCTCAAGCATCTGAAGGCGCAGGAGTATCTGGGCAAGATCAACGGCGCGACCGGCACCTTCGGCGCGCATCTGGCCGCTCTGCCGAACGTGGATTGGGTGGCCGTCTCACGCGAGTTCGTCACCAACCGCATGGGACTTACTTGGAATCCGCTGACCACGCAGATCGAAAGCCATGACTGGCAGGCCGAGCTCTACGGCACGGTGGCGCATGCCAACCGCATCATGCACAACCTGTGCGTGGACGTGTGGATGTACATTTCGCGCGGCGTGTTCGCGCAGGTGCCCGTCAAGGGCGCGACCGGCTCGTCCACCATGCCGCACAAGGTGAACCCGATCCGCTTCGAGAACGCCGAGGCGAACTTCGAACTCTCCTGCTCGCTGCTCGACACGCTCGCCGCAACGCTGGTCGAATCCCGCTGGCAGCGCGATCTGACCGACTCCACCACGCAGCGCAACATCGGCTCCGCATTGGGCTACAGCCTGCTCGCCCTGAACAATCTCATGGGAGGCCTGAAGTCCATCCACCCGAACGACATCGTCATCGCGCGCGAGCTCGATGAGAACTGGGAGGTGCTCGGCGAGCCGATCCAGACCGCCATGCGCGCCTGCGAGCTCAGGGGCCTGCCCGGTATGGAGAAGCCGTACGAGAAGGTCAAGGAGCTGATGCGCGGACACGAGATCAGCCAGAAGGACGTGGAGTCGTTCATCGATTCCCTCGCCTTCGACGAGGCGACCGCCGCGTACCTCAAGGCGCTCACCCCCGCCACCTACACCGGCGTCGCCGACCAGCTGGTCGCCTTCGACCGCTGACGGGCGCCAACCGCACACATAACCGACGCCGTTGAGATCGACCCCTCGCATCTCAACGGCGTTATGGTCCGAGACTCCACACCCGGGGCCGCCCAGCCCACTCGAATCCTCTGCATAAGGAGCAACCTGTTCACAGCATGACGAACGGCATCGAAAGCAATCGGCACGCTTCGGAGACGACCGAATCCCTCGAGGCGGGGTTGAACTCGCCGTCCGCGCGATCCGCGGACGGCGTGCATATCGATGACATCGCGCCACACCGCACCCGCGATTTCGGCGATCTGACGCGTGCGGCGCTGTCGGTGATCGTCGCGATCGTCGCGGTGGTGTGCGCGGCCACGATGCGCGGACTGACCGCCGGCGTGGAATCCGACGCGCATACCGCGGCGCAGGCCATCGAATGGTTGGCCGACGTGCCGTCGTCCGTGCTGCAGCAGCTGGCCACCATCGTGATCGTGGTGATGGTGCTCGCCCAATTGCTGATCTCGCGAGAATGGTTGCAGGCCGCCGTTTCGGCCGTCGCCATGCTGGTCGGCTATGGCGCGATCTGGGGTATTTCCGCGCTGATCAGCATCAATGGCAGTCCCGCGCTGATTGCTGCGATGTCTTCCGCGGCGACCGCGACCGGCATTGGACTGCTGCCGGACGTCTACGCCGGCATCGGCGCGTTCCTCACCGTCGCCGGCCCGCGTCGCATCCGTTCCAGCGTCAAATGGGCGTGGAACATCCTTTACGCGCTGGCCGCGATCATGGTGGTGCTGTCGTGGCATTCGGTGGCGGGCATGGTGGTGGCGCTGGCAACCGGTCGTGTGATCGGCATGCTGATCCGCTTCATCGTCGGCACGCGCAACACCGGAGTGTGGGGCGAGCAGCTGGTGGTCGCGCTCAAAGGCATCGGGCTCAATCCCGTCTCGCTGGTGCGCCGTCATGATCCCGTCGTCACCGGCAACGCCCTGACCGCCGTATTGGACGACGATCTGGTCGAGGGCTCACGCATCTACGATATGCAGACCCGCAATGGCCGCCGCTATCTCGTCTCCGTGCTCGACGGCCAGCGCCATACCGCCGGCTATCTCAAACAGCTGTGGCAGTGGATGCGTTTCACCGGCGTCTCCATGCGCCGCGACCGTTCCACACGCGATGCCACCCAGCATCATCAGGCCATGCTGTTGGGCTTGGAGCATGCGGGGCTGCCGGTCTCACGCCCCTATGGCATCGCCGACACCGAGGATTCCTCGGTGCTGGTGCTCGACGCCAACACCCAGGCGCTGCCCTGCAATCTCAATACGCTCACCAACGACGACGCCATCGCCTATATGCGCTATCTCGATGTCGCCAACCGCCGCGGGTACACGCATCGCCGCATCACTCCGGACACGCTCGCCCGCTTGGATGACGGCACGCCGATCATCGCTGGATGGCATAACGGCGACAACGCTTCGATGCCCGCCAACATCGCGTTGGACAAGGTGCAGATGTTCGCGCTGATGAGCGCGCTGATCGGCATCGACCGCACCATTGAGTCCGCACGGGTCGCGTGGGGCACCGACACGCTGGTCGAGCTCGCACCGTTCGTCCAGAAGGTCGCCGTCCCCTCCGACATCCGCGCGCTGCCCTCGTGGGATCGCCAACTGATCGACCGCCTGCGCAAGCAGCTGCTCGCCTTGGGCCCGCAGGAGATCGCCGAATCGATGGAGCCCGTGGCGCTGGCCCGTTTCTCGCCGCGCTCGTTCATCGCGATGGCGCTGCTGATCGTGGCAGTGGCCGTGGTGTTCACCCAGCTCAAGCCGGACGAGGTGATCGCCGCGGTCACCAACGCGAGGCCCTCCATGGCCGCGTTCTGCCTGCTGCTCAGCGTTATCGCCTGGCTGGGTTCGTCCCTGTCGTTGGGCGCGTTCATCGACCACGACCGCCGCAATGCCATGGGTGTGTTCATGTCGCAGGTGGCGGCCGGTTTCGCCACCGTGTCCATGCCGGCCGGCGTAGGCCCCTCGTTCGTGAACCTGCAGTTCCTGCGCCGCAGCGGCTACCGCAACACGCCGGCCACCGCCATCATCAGCGCGGTGCTGGTGGTGTATTACGCGGTGTATGTGACGATGCTGGTGATCATCGGCCTGTTCACCGGCCGCGACATGCTTTCCGGCATGATTCCCACCAACACGCTGATCATCGTGCTTGGCGTGGTGGTGATCGTCTGTTCGGTGGCGATGATGATTCCGCCGGTCCGCAGGCTGATCGCACGCAGGCTGGTGCCCATCGTCAAGTCGTATACCAGCCAGTTGTGGGATGTGCTTTCCCAACCTCGCGCGCTGGCGTGCAGCGCCGTCGGCGTGCTGGTGCAGAACATGGCGCTTGGCTTGGCGTTTTGGGCGGCATTGCTGGCGTTCGGCACCACCACGAATCCCATCGAGACGATGTTCGTGTTCATGCTCGCCAACGCACTTGGCTCGGCCGTGCCCACACCGGGCGGCCTGGGCGGCGTGGAGGCGGCATTGACCTTCGCGTTCGTGGCCGTGGGCGTTCCCCAAGGCGTGGCGCTCTCGGCCACACTGCTGTACCGCGTCGTGTTCTACTGGCTGCGTATTCCGTTGGGAGCGTTGGCAATGCGGTGGTTGTCGAAGCGTAATCTCGTCTGATTTTGCCCCTCAAGGGGCACGAAGGGGCCAAAACCTGTGATTATGCGGCAAAAACCCTTACGCAATGCGGGTTTTCGGTAGACCGTGCGCTAATATCATTGATGACGATGGACCTTGCAACGAATAGAGCAGGTCCCCGGAAACAAAGAAGGATGCTTTATGGCATACAACAAGTCTGATCTCGTCTCGAAGATCGCTCAGAAGTCCAACCTGACCAAGGCCCAGGCCGAAGCCGCCGTCAACGCTTTCCAGGATGTGTTCGTCGAGGCCATGCAGTCCGGCGAAGGCCTGAAGCTGACCGGTCTCTTCTCCGCTGAGCGTGTCAAGCGCGCCGCCCGCACCGGCCGTAACCCGCGCACCGGCGAGACCATCAACATCCCGGCTTCCTACGGTGTCCGCATCTCCGCCGGCTCCCTGCTGAAGAAGGCCGTCACCAAGTAAGATCGGCCAGTTTGGCATCGTCTACTGACGTATTAGGAAAATCCCCTCGATTCATATGGAATCGGGGGGATTTTCCATTCCCGGCGTTCTCTGCCCAACGTGCGCATCATGCGAAGGTATTCTTCGGTGGGTTCGGCGCGGAACGGGTCGAGCAGCGCGACCTCGTGGCGTGTCGGAGCGCTGACCACCAGTCGCGTCCAGTCGCAGGAGAACTGCGCGCCGGCGTTCAGCGCGGCGTCGACGAACGCGCCACGCAGCGCGGCCCTGGTGCCCGCCGGAGGCTCGTTCATCGCACGGAACGCGGTCTCGTCATCAACCAGAACGCGCATCTGCCCGCGGGCGAGCAGCGACTCATAGACCCGACCGTTGGCCACGTCGTGATAATCCAATTCAAGATGCTCCAGACGAGAGCGGCCGATTCCAGGATGACGAGCTTTCAAGGCCGCGAACAGACGTCGTTTCGCCGCCCAATCCACACGGTCGGCGAGCACGTCGAAATCGCCGGATTCCAACACGTCCAACGCTTCGCGCCACTGCTCCAGCACATACGGCACGTCGTTCGCACCGTTCGCATTGGCATCGCCCACAGCGCCACCGAAGGTCTCTTCTGACGAGTCATCCGCGGAACCCGAAGAACCTCCGGAAACGGCACCCAACGCACCACTCAGCGCGTCGTTCAACGCATCCGCCCGTTCGGCGGCGAAAGCCTCGACCACGCTCAGGTACCGGCGCTGCATGGCCAGCGGTGACATCATGCCATCAGTCGTCTCCAACGCGATATCGCTCCGCATCAGATACCGGCTGACGGCGCGGTTCGCCGCGGCCGGATCAGCCAGCGCCATCGGCTCGAATCCCGACGGCACGCCGGCGCGCGCGGCGTATTCCATCACGCACAGCACCAGATGCGTGGTGGCGAGCTTCATCCATGTGGCCCACTGCGAGCGGTTGGAATCCCCGATGATCACATGCAGGCGGCGGAAGCTGTCCGGGTCGGCATGCGGTTCGTCGCGCGTGTTCACCATGGGTCTGGCGCGTGTGGTGGCCGATGAGACGGCCTCGTCCAGAAAATCCGCGCGCTGCGTGATCTGCAATCCCTCGTCGGTGACCCGCCCAGCGCCGGTGAACAGCTGGCGGGTGATAAGGAACGGCAGCAGCTCGCGCTCCACGTTCTCCAACGGCACGAAACGACGCACCAGATAGTTCTCATGGCATCCGAAGGCATGCCCAGCCGAGTCCACGTTGTTTTTAAACACATGGATGGCGGCGTTCGTGCCGTGCGATTCGCGCAGCCGTTCCTGCGCCTGCATGGCGAGCCTACGCATCACGCGCTCCCCCGCCAGGTCTTGGACCAGCGCGCCGAACGGGTCGCGCGCTTCGGCGGTGGCGTATTCCGGATGCGAACCGACGTCGAGATACAGCCGCGACCCGTTGGTCAGGTAGGTGTTGGTGGAGCGCGAACGCGAAACGACCGGCTGGAACATCGTCATCGCCACCTGCCCCGCATCCACGGGCTTATCCGCGCCGGTGACAGACACGCCATATTCGGTTTCCACACCGAAAATACGGCAGAACCCGCTCATCGCGGCGGATGATACGGGTTCCTGGGCGTTCGCGCTGGTGGAGCTGTCGCGCAGCTGCGGCATCACTCGCCGCCTTTCTGCACGAAGCTGCTCACGTATTCCTCGGCGTTGGTGGCCAAGGTCGATTCGATGTCGTCGAGCACCGCGTCAAGCACGTCGAGCTGGTCGCTCGACTCCTGCGCGGCGACGGCTGTGGCCTCCTGCTCGGCGACGGCTTCGGTCGCGGCCTGCGCCTGTTCAAATTCCTGAGGCATACGCCCTCCTCATTCCTGCTGTGTATGTGACGCAAGTCTAGCGCGGCCGTCGGGTCGGCGGCGCGAATCGTCTCAGACAAGAGGCGTGCGGCGGACGCCTTGGAACCATATATCCCACGGGCATCCCGCCGCAGCCTCATCTTTGGTATTGCGATTGGTATTGCGGTTAGTCGAGATACTGCTTCAGATCGCGGTAGATCAGGCCGTTGGTGGCCACCACGTCGTTGTCATGGCGCCAGTGGATGTAGTCGCCGTTCCAACGATGCAGGGTGCCCTGCGCCTCCCACACCACCACGGTGCCGGCGGCGATGGCGGGAATATCCCAGTCATGCAGCATCGGCTCGAAGTAGGCGTCGTACGTGCCGTCCGCCACCTTGCACAGGTCGAGCGAGGCGGGACCCACACGCTTGATGTCGGCCGGGCGGCCGGCGATGGCGACCACCGTCTCCAGCGCGCGCTTGGACTCCTCGGGGATGAACGACATGCCGTAGCTGATGATCGCGCCGTCCAGCGAAGGGGTCACCGAAGGCACGACCTTCTCGCGCTTCTCGCCAATCGGGCTGGTGCGGATGCGGATGGCGCCCGCGTCGCGCGCGGCCAGATAGGTCAGGCCCAATGCCGGGGCGTGCACGACGCCGAGGATGGGCACGGGGCGGCAGTCCTCGTTGAATTCAAACAGGGCGGTGGTCAGCGTCCATTCGCTCATATTGCGGATGAAGTTGATCACACCGTCGATTTTGCCGATGTACCAGTAGCGCTGGCCGGGGCGGCTGGTCGCGGGACGCGCGCTCCAGAAGCCGTCGAAACGCATGGTGTCGGCGATACGCGCGCTCACATAACGCAGCACGCGGGTGTCGGTCTCCACATGTTGGCGGCGGCCGTCGCTGATGTCCGGCAGGTGCAGATCGTGGGGATTGAGCTGGTCCTGCAGGGCGTGCTTGCCGGCCTGTTCAAGAATCTTCGCGACCTGCATCGCCAGAGCGCGCAGATCGTTGGGTGTTTCCTCTCTGGTTTCCATGGTTCAGGATTCTACCGGCTACCGGTGATGTTCCGAACAGTCGCAGTGTGCGTCTCGGCAAGCCTGCGCAAGACCTGCACGGCCTGTTCGCATTGCTCCAGCACAGGCTCGCAATCCGCGCGCGTGAAGGCTTCTGGATCGGCGATATCCAGCGAAAACAGGTCCGTGGCATGAGGGGCGGTGCGTTGAGCGGCGCTTCGGCTGGCGTTGCCGTAGACGTCGCCGCCGGGCTCGCCGGAGTTCCGCGTTCCTGCGGTCAGATGCGACCAGCTCGCCGCCACCATCTGTTCGGGGTATCGGCGCACCATCATGGCACGCAGCCAGGCGCGCGTGTCCTCGGGCGGTTCGGCAGCCGCATGCGCCACCTCGCCGCCCGTCAGCACCCGTTCGGTGCGGGCGCGCAGACGATCGAACACACTGTCCGCAGGGTCGAGCGCCGCCCACTTCAAATCAATGGCGGCGATCCGCGGATCATCCCAACCATTGGCCGCGGGCGTTGCGGTCGCCGTGATTTTGCGGCGCAACTTCTCCAGCAGCTGCCATTTGAGCAGCCATTCCACACGCGAGGCCTCGCCGCTCATCGCCAATCGCGCGTCGTCGTCGGCATGGCGGATGGCGGCCACGTCGGCGAGAGCCTGCCCCCACATCGCCATCACCGAGCGCGTGGCCCTGTCCGGCCATGCCGGCTCTCCAGCCGCGTCGATGCCGTACGCGACCGCCGCCACCTGATACACAGCCATACGCAGCCGCACTTGAATGATCCACGCGGTGGTCATCTCACCGGATTCGAGCGGCAGTTCGGCCGCCAGAGACAGGTCGCGCGACACGGTGTGCAAAGCCTCGACCGGGTCGGCCAGCGCAAGTTCGTCCAGCAGCGCGTCGAGTTCGAAACCTGTTTCTTCGGCGTGTTCGAGCAGCCACAGCAGCATGGAGGTGACGCCGAGTTTAAGCGCCTGCGGCACTTCCATACGGTTCGCGTCGCCGACGATCACATGCAGGCGGCGGCTGGATGCCGGACCGTGCGGTTCGTCGCGCGTGTTGATGATCGGTCGGTCGAAGGTGGTCTGCAGGCCGATTTTCGACTGGATGTAGTCGGCCCGCTGGCTCAGCTGGTAGCCTGGCGTCTCGCCTCGCTCCCCCAAGCCCACACGGCCCGATCCGGCGTAGATCTGACGGGAGACGAAATGCAGGGTCATCAGGCGCGCCACCTGCCCGAACGGCACGGAGCGGTCCATCATGTAGTTCTCATGCGTGCCCCAGCTCGCGCCTTTGCCGTCCACGTTGTTGCGGTGCAGCACGATGGGGTGTGCGGCGGTGGCGCTGGCGGCTTGGGCGGCGGCGAGCATCAAACGGTCGCCGGCATGGTCGTATGCCACGGCTTCGAAGGGGTCGAGGGTTTCCGGCGCGGAATATTCGGGATGCGCGTGGTCCACGTAGATACGCCCGCCGTTGGGGGCGATCACGTTGGTGATGTTGAGCTGTGGCTCGTCGGTGAGCATGTCAGGGCGGGCGGCGGCTCGATCGAGGCGGGTGCCGCGTGCGTCGTTGACCGGATCCTCCTGCCGGTAGTCCCAGCGGATATGCGCGGTTCGCGGATCGGATGCCGCCTTGACCACGTCGAACGACAGTTGCACCGGCTGATAGTAGGCCATGCCCGGCTGCGACACCGCATATTCGGTTTCCGTCCCCATCACCCGCTTGACGCTCATCCCGCGTTCTCCTTCCCAAAGCATGCGGTCAGCAAGGCCCGCTCCGCCCGACTCAACTGATCACACTATATAACCCAGTCATCCTGATCGAAGGACATCAGGCCACCATCCAACATCTTGAGCAAAGGCCTCAAGCCCCACCGTCATCCTGACGGAACGCACAACCCCTCTACCCACCGTCATCCTGAGCGGAGGCCGTAGGCCGGAGTCGAAGGATCTCACCACACGCAATAAGATGCTTCGACTCCGCTACGCTCCGCTCAGCATGACGGGGTGAAGGTCACTCCGCTCAGCGTGACGAAGGAGGGGCGCTACGCTCAGCGCAACAAGAGAGGGGGCGTTCCACTCAGCAGAGCGGAGGCCTAGGTCAGGAGGCGATGGAACGGATGCGGGCGACTCGGCCGGCGTCCATGCCGTTGACGCGGGCCCATTGCGCGGGGTCGGCGTCGAGCACGGAATCGCGCGTCTCACGGAATTCCTCTTCGACGGCGGCGGCGAGCAGATCCACATCCAACGCCACGTCGGAACCCGATGTGATGGAGGCTTTGACGGCCCGCGTCTTAGCCCTGTCCACGATGTTCTTGAGCATCGCACCGGAGACCACGTCGGCGAGGAACAGCGCGGACCATTGGCCGTGTTCGTCGCAGATATCGGCCAGATGGCGGCGTTCGTCGCGCACGTAGATGTCATGCGCCAGCACGCCGGCAAGCGCGGCCGCGTCCACACCGGATTGCAAGGGCAGATCGTCGGTGAGGTAGTGCCGGATGATGGAAACCGCCTGTTCCGCGTCGGGGCGGTCCACGCGGATCTTCACGTCGAGGCGGCCGGGGCGCAGCACGGCGGGGTCGATCATGTCCACACGGTTGGAGGCGCCGATCACCATCACGTTGGCGAGGTTTTCCACGCCGTCGAGTTCGGCGAGGAACTGCGGCACGATGGTGGTCTCCACGTCGCTGGAGACGCCGGAGCCGCGCGTGCGCAGCAGCGAATCCATCTCATCGATGAACACGATGACGGGACTGCCGTCGGCGGCGCGTTCGCGGGCGCGTTGGAAGATCTGGCGGATCAGCCGTTCGGATTCGCCGACGAATTTGTTGAGCAGTTCGGGGCCTTTGACCGACAGGAACACGCCCGTGCCGTCGCCGCTGCCTTCGCACAGCGCGTTGGCGATGGCTTTGGCGATCATCGTTTTGCCGTTGCCGGGAGGGCCGTACAGCAGCACGCCTTTGGGCGGTTGCAGGTTGTAGCGTTCGAATAGCGCGCGGTGCAGGAACGGCAGTTGCACGGCGTCTCGGATGCGTTCGATTTCGGTATCAAGGCCGCCGATATCCGTGAAGGCGACGTCCGGAGTCTCCTCCAATACCAGATTCTGGTCATCTTCGCCGGGCAGGAGTTCCAAAGCCAGTCGCACGGACGGGTCGACGATCACGCGGTCGCCTCGGCGCATGGCGGCGTTCGCCAACGCGCTGGACCGGCGCACCACAACGGGATTGCCGCCGCCATCCTGCACGATGACGCGGCCGTCGTCCACAATCTCACGAACCGTGCGGATCTGCCCCACGGTGTCGACGTCGCGCTGTTCGACCAGAACCATCTGCTCGTTGAGCACCACAGTGGCGCCGGCGCTCAGGCGTGCCGCGTTCACGTTCGTGGCGATCGGCACGACGATGCGGCGTGTGCCCGCGATCACCTCGGCCGACGCGTGCTGCACGCCCTGCTCGTCGGTTGTGGCGCGGTCGATTTTGACCATGGTGGCGAAGGTCAGCGGCGGTTGGGCGATCTGCGCCAGCTGCGCCTTGGCTTTGGCGAGCTCCTTGCCCGCGCGGTTCAGCGCCTGCGCCAGCGCATGGTTCTTCTCGCGCAGACGGTCGTAGTCGGCCGCCATCTCATGCTCGCTCATCGCTCTCCTCAGTGCCTTGCGTCGCGCTGTCCTGTGCAGCCGCGCGTCTTCTCAGCACCACACTACGCACTTTGCGCACCGCGTACCACACGATGCCCACAACCACGACGGCGATGACCACGTCCTCGAACACACCCAACGCGCCTTGGATCGAACACCACTGGTCGCCGAGCAGATAGCCGGCCGAAACGAGAATCGTGTTCCAAATGGCCGAGCCGAGCAGCGTCCATCCGGTGAACTGCAGGAAGTTCATGCGGTTGAATCCCGCGGGAATGGAGATCAGCGAACGCACCACGGGAATCACACGGCCGAGCAGCACCGACCATGTGCCGTACTTGGTGAACCAGTCGTTCGCCTTGCCCACGTCCTTGCGGCTGACGCCGGGGATTTTGTCGGCGGCGCGGTTGATGCGGCGCAATCCCACCCAGCGAGAGATGCCATACAACGCCCACGCGCCTAAGACGGAGCCGATGGTGGCCCAGATAATCGCCTCGGCGAGGTTGAGCGAGCCGCGCGCGGCGGTGAATCCGGCCAGTGGCAGAATCACCTCGCTGGGGATGGGCGGAAAGACGGATTCCAAAGCGATGGCGAATGCGACGCCGATGCCGCCGATCGTCTCCATCAGGCTCACCAGCCAGTCGGTGATCATGCCGATCAATCCTGTGCTTTCCGCGGTGCAGATCGGCGTCGGCGCGGCGGTGGCAAGTGCGAGAGTTACGGAATCGGAAAAAGCCATACCGGCCATTGTCCCAATGTTTTCCGACAATCAAAAGCATGTCCGAAGAATATGCGCAGTTTGTTGACGAGACGACCTCCCCTGACCAGTCCTTCGCTTCCCCTACGCTGTCGGAACCCGGCCTGTTGGTGATGGATGTGGATTCCACGCTGATCGACGAGGAAGTTATTGACGAGCTGGGCGAGGCGGCGGGCTGCGGCGAGCGGATCGCCGAGGTGACCGAGCGGGCGATGCGCGGCGAATTGGAGTTCTGCGAGGCGTTGCGTGCGCGCGTGGCATTGCTGGAGGGCTTGGACGTGTCGGTGTTCGACGCAGTGCGCGAACGCATCCACTTCACCACCGGCGCGTTGGAGCTGATCGACACCTTGCACGCGCATGGTTGGAAGGTCGGCGTGGTTTCCGGCGGGTTCCATGAGGTGGTGGATCATCTGGCCGAAGAGGCGCATATCGACTATTGGATGGCGAATCGGCTGCAGGTGGTGGATGGGCGTCTCACCGGCCGCGTGCTGGGCGAGATTGTATGCAAAACCGTCAAATTGCAGGCCTTGCAGGAGTGGGCGCGGCGATGCGGCGTGCCCATGTCCCAGACCGTGGCGGTGGGCGATGGCGCGAACGATATCCCGATGATTCAGGCCGCAGGTTTGGGCATCGCCTTCTGTGCCAAGCCGAAAACGCAGCTCGCCGCGCCCGCTGCCATCAACGAACGCGACCTGCGGCTAGTACTCGACTTGATGCGTCAGTCGCAGTAGGCGGCATCGGTCAGACGCGCGCCTCGCGCCCAATCGGCGGCGCGCATGGCTTTTTTGCCCTGCGCTTTGACCTCGAGTAGTTCCAACGGTGTGGTGCCGGTGCCGACCCACACGTTCTTCTTGCCCGCGCGAATCGCGCCGGCACCAAGATCCGCAGGAGTGTTGGGATTGCCCAAATCGGCGGGACGTGCTGACAACACATGCAGGGTCGTGCCCTTGTCGTCGCCGCCTGCGGCGTTCTCGCCGTCAGCGCTGTCAACGTCATCAGCATTGCCAACGCCGTCAGCGTGCAGAACACACCATGCTCCGGGCGCGGGCGTGCAGGCGCGCACCTGCCGGTCGATGGATTCCACGTCGTCGGCGAAAGCGATATGCGCGTCCTCGGTGGTGATCTTATGCGCGTATTCCACGCCCTCATCCGGCTGGGGCGTGAATTCAGCGGTGCCCTCCCCCACTGCGGCCAGAGCGTCCACATACATCGGCGCGCCGTCGGCCGCCAAACGGTCGAGCAGTTCGCCGGAGGTCTCACGTCCGGTGAGGTCCACGCTCATCGAGGCGATGACGGGACCGTCGTCCAATCCTTCGCCGACTTTGAACACGTCGGCGCCGCAGGTGGCGTCGCCCGCCCAGATGGCGCGCTGCACGGGGGCCGCGCCGCGCCACTTGGGCAGATTCGAGAAGTGCAGGTTGTACCAGCCGAGCGGCACCGCGTCGAGCACCGGTGAGGGAAGGATGTTGCCGTAGGCGATCACGGCGGCGATGTCGGCGCGCAGCTCGCGCAAAGCCTCGAGGAATTCGTCGCTGCGGGGTTTCAGGTCGATCACCGGCACGCCAAGTTCGAGCGCCGCGGCTTTGACCGGGCTGGGCATGAGTTTGCGGCCGCGCCCGGTGGGGGCGTCGGGGCGGGTGATCACGCCGACCACGTCGAAACGTGGATCGGCGGCGAAGGCCTTCAGGGACGGCACCGCCACGTCGGGCGTGCCGGCGAACACCAGTCTGAGCATGATTCTCCTTTACTGCAGCGCGGGAATGTTCACGCCGGAGGCGATAAGCAGTTCGCGCAGCTTCACCGGGTCTTGGAAGCGCACACCGCGGATGCCGGCCTCGTTCGCGCCCACGATGTTCATCGCCTTGTCGTCGATGAACACGGCTCCTTCGGCCGTGATGCCGAACTCCTGCAGGGCGCGCTCGTAGATGTCCTTATGCGGCTTGCGCATGCCGACGAAGCCGGAGACGATTTTGCCGTCGAGCTCGCGCAGGATGTCGCACTGCTCCTCGGCCACGGAGAACAGCTCCTTCTCCCAGTTGCTCAGGCCCCACACGCGCACGCCGGCGGCTTTCAGATCGTTGACGAGCACGCGAGCGCCCGGCACGATGCCGGTCAGGGAGTCGCGGAAGTTCGCAATGTAGTATTCGAGGATGTCGGCCCATTTATCGCCATGCGTGCGGCGCATCCATTCGATGCCTTCGGCGGGGGTCATGCCGCCGTCCATCATGTCGTTGCCGTCGTAGAAGCCGGAGATGTCGTTGTCGAGGAACTGGTCGATGGTCTCCTGACTGTAGCGGGGCACCAGCACTGCCGCCGGATCCCAGTAGATCAGTACATTGCCGAAGTCGAAGATCACGTCGGTGACGGGCTTGCCGGCGTTCGCCGCGGCCTCGCCCTGCGCCATCATCACGTCATAGTCCATGTCCGGTTCGCCGGGCCATCCCTTCATGGTTTCCTCCTCAAAGTCACGGGGATCATCCGCCACCATCGTCCCATGCCAAGAGGACGATTCGAGGGATAATTCAGATCAGATCCTTGGGATCGATCTGGAAACGCAGCTCGCCGGGCTTGCGGGCGGCCACATGACGGGCAACCTGCAGATGCAGCCGACGGGCGAGTTCCCCGCGGCGCGACCGCGGCACAAGCACCACCGCTTTGACGCGGTCGGCGGTGACCTCCAGCTCGCGCGCATCCACCGTACGCGGCGGCGGAATCGGCACCGGCCCCAGCACGGCCGGCAGTTCCCTGCCATCGGGGGCGGTGCATACGGCCATATCGCCGCCGTCCATCGCGCCGATGCTGAGCAGCAGCGAACGCACCGCGTCACGCTGTCCCCACACACAGGCGGCGGTGACCACGGGAGGCAGTCCGATTTCGCCGCGCTCCTCAACGTCTTTGGTGGCGAGCAACGCGGAATTCCACGTCATCATCGATTGCGCGATGGCGGGATCCGTCTCACCGAGAATCAGCACCTGGCCGCCGCGCGAACGTGGCGCGCACATGGCGGCCACGCGCATCCACGCGGTCAGCGTGTCCACGCGCGCGTCCATACCGGGCGAATACAGGCTGGTCCACGCGTCGAGAATCGCGACCGTGCTGTATTCGTGCCCGGCCGCACCCTGCTCGTCGGTGACGGGGTTCACGCGCGGTTCGGCGCCCGGCGTGGCGATCACGATCATCCGCTGCGCGGTGATCTCATGGATCACGCCTTTGGGCTGGCTGGGGCTGGAGAGCAGCATCGGCACGCCGCGGAACAGTTTGCGCAGTTCGTCCGCGGTGCCGGCCGCACCCACGCGCACCACACGCAGACGTTCGCCTTTGCATCCCGGGCAGACCCAGTTCACCGCCGCCGCGCCACACCAGCGGCATCGGGGCGTGCGGTTGCCGACCACAGCCGCCAAGGGGCCCGAGCAGCGCCGGCATCGCGCCTGACGGTGGCATGCGGCGCAGCTCAACGCCTCGCTCACACCGTCGGAGGGGATGGAGAACAGTACGGGACCGCTGTCAAGCGCCTGACGGATGTTGTTCACGGCGGTGTGCGGCACGCGCGCGCCGATGGAGGGATCCGCCAGTCGGGCCAGTTCGTCGCGGTTGAGCCAACGCACCCATGGCATGCGTTCCCGTGTCACCGTGGGCAGCGCGTGGATCGTCGTGGCCGGCCCTGAAGTCGCGGTGGCCGCGCCGATGCCTTCGACCTCCGCGTGGCTGATGGGGCTGCGTGCATTGGCGATGGCGACGAACACGCCGCCATGACGTTCGGCGCGCAGACGCAGCACGCCGCGGGCTTGGGCGTAAGGCATCATGCCGTCGGCCTGCTGGTAGGCGACGTCGTCGACGATGGCGAACAAGGCGGGACCGTCGACCGGCGCGTACATGGCGGCGCGCGTGCCGATCACGCAACGCACCTGTCCGATGGCGGTGGCGAAGTAGGCGCGGTATCGGTCGGCGGGGGCGGTGGCGGCGGTCAGCACCGCCACATCGCCACGCCACGCGCCCATACCCGAAGAAGCAGCCTGTGAGGCATCCGCAGATGGACCGAAGGGACGCAGTCCCAACTCACGCAGGGCAAGCATCACATCGCCAACCTCGCGCATGGTGGGCAGCACCACCACCGCGCCATGCCCCGCCAGATACGACCGCGCGATCATCCATGCGACGCAGCGCGCCTGCTCCCCCACGCCGGGCAGCGAATCGAAGACGAAGGAGCGGAAACCCGTGCCGTCAAGCGCGTCACGCAGCGCGCTCCACTGGCCGTATGAGGCCTCCATCATCTCGCCGCGACGTTGCACGGCTTGGGTCAGGGTTGGGGAAGGCCTGCGGTTGAAGGACGCGGCCAGTCGTTGCTCGCGTTCGATTTTGACCACACGCGGAGGCACCGCCAACCGCAGGATATTGGCCCGTGTGCCGCCGTACGCTTCGGCGATGGCGGCGATGTCGTCGCGCATCGAGGCGGGCACCAGCACGTCACCGCCGAGCACGCGTTCGAGATAGCGTAGGGAGGATCGAGGCGTGTCGCTGGCGGCGGTTCTACTCCAGATCACGCCGTTGACGCGCTGGCCGCCGAAACGCACGCGCACCAACGCGCCGGGCACGGCCGCCTCCGCATCCTTCTCGTCGATGAGATAGTCGAAGGTCTGCCCCAGATGCATGGCCTGCACGTCGAGCACCACGTGGGCGATGGGATCGCGGGTCGCAGGCGTGTGCTCGGCGGGCGCGCGGCGGCGACGCTTGCGCGGGGCCAGCCCGTCAAGCGCCAACTGCTCGGCGTCGCTCATACTCATGCCTTCCACTGTAACGCGCGCAGATCGCCGATCACGCACGCATGCCGATAAGACGGCGCGTTGCAACACGTATCCGATGCCCTGCCTGCGAAAAACCATGCGAATTCATACCGGCTTTCATACGGTCGCATGGCATCGCCCCACCCGAGACGCTCGGATGGGGCGATGTTTCGTTTCGCCGATGGGTGTATTCCGTTAGCGAACGGCGGCTTTGAGCTCCTCGACCTTGTTGACGCGCTCCCAGGGGAATTCCACGTCGGTGCGGCCGAAGTGGCCGTAGGCGGCGGTGTGCTCGTAGATCGGGCGTTTCAGGTCGAGCTCGTCGATGATCGCGGCGGGGCGCAGGTCGAACACCCGGCGCACGGCGGCGGCGATCTGGTCGCGGCTCACGCCGATTTCGGTGCAGAAGGTCTCCACGTTCACGCTCACCGGGTCGGCCACGCCGATCGCGTAGGCGACCTGCACTTCGACGCGGTGCGCGAGCCCGGCCGCCACGATGTTCTTCGCCACCCAACGGGTCGCGTAGGCGGCGGAACGGTCCACCTTGCTCGGGTCCTTGCCGGAGAACGCGCCGCCGCCGTGATGCGCGGCACCGCCGTACGTGTCGACGATGATCTTGCGGCCAGTCAGTCCCGCATCGGCGGCCGGGCCGCCCAGCACGAAGGAGCCGGTGGGATTCACCAGCTGACGGTAAGAGTCGTGCTCCACACCGCCGCCCAGCACCTCATCAAGCACGGGGTCGATCACATGCGCCTTGAGCTGCGCCTCCAACCATTCGTGGGTGGCTTCGGGGTCATGCTGGGTGGAGATCAGCACCGTGTCCACGCGGCTGGGCGTGTTGTTCTCGTCGTATTCGATGGTGACCTGCGTTTTGCCGTCGGGGCGCAGATGCGGCACCGTGCCGTCATGGCGCACCTGGGCCAGACGCTGGGAGAGCTTATGCGCCAGGTAGATTGGCAGCGGCATCAGCGTATCGGTTTCGTCGGTCGCATAGCCGAACATCACGCCTTGATCGCCGGCACCCTGCGCCTCGTAGCGTTCCTCGCGCGAGGCGGCGGATTCGCGTTCGCCGCTCAGTCGGGCCACACCTTGGTTGATTTCGGCGCTCTGCTCGCTGATGGCCACGAGCACGCCGCAGGAGTCGGCGTCCAGGCCGATGGCGGAGCTGGTGTAGCCGATGCGGCGCAGCACCTCACGCACCTTGGACTGCACGTCCACGTAGCCTTCGGAGGTCACCTCGCCGAATACGAGGAAAGTACCGGTCGCCGCGGAGGTCTCCACCGCGACGTGGGATTGCGGGTCCTGACGCAGCAGGTCGTCGAGGATCGCGTCGGAGATCTGGTCGCAGACCTTGTCGGGGTGGCCTTCGGTCACCGATTCGGCGCTGATCAATCGTGGTTCGCTCATCTTAGGTCCTTTGTTTCGGGCGGTTGGTGCCGGCTTGCGGCTCGGCGGCCTATGGTTTTGACGCTGATTGGGTGTGGGCGGCGACTCGAACGGGATTGGGCCTCACAGGAGCGCTATAGAAAAAGGCTCGCGCCAGCCTTGGATGGTTGGCGCGAGCCTTCAGGTTTGTTCGCTCCAGGTTCCATGTCTCGTTGTAGCTGATATCAGGCCGGTTGGCAATGGCGCTTGCCGGCCGCCGCTACCGGTTATTCCGATAGCCGGTTATCAGGCGGAGACGATGGAGGTCAGTTGCCTTCGGACAGGTCGTCCTCGCCGAGGGTCTCCTCCAGCAGGCCTTCGTCGATTTCGCGGAACGCGATGGACAGCGGCTTCTCCTGGTTCTGGTATTCGACCAGCGGGCCGACGTTCTGCAGCAGGCCCTCGTTGAGCTGGGTGAAGTAGGAGTTGATCTGGCGTGCGCGCTTCGCGGCGAAAATCGCCAGCGCGTACTTGGAGTCGGCATGCTCCATAAGATCGTCGATGGGCGGGTTCGCAAGTCCGGTGGGGGTAGGCGCGGTGCCAAAAGCCATGGTGTTATTCTCCAAACAATAGGGAATCCATCTAATCCGAAGCAAGTATAGCCGCGAGCCCCGACGCTGCGCAATACACGGTCATCCACCGTGCGAACCACTTGAGATCCCTCGACTTCGCTCGGGATGGCAGAGAGGAGCACGCCCTTCTCGTCATCCCGAGCGGAGCGCGAAGCGCGGAGTCGAGGGATCTCACATGGCGCGCAATACGCCCCATCCCACCGCACGAATCGCGGGGAGGGTTCGTGTCCCGCTGGAGCGATTGAATAGAGGGTATGGAAATGCGATCTGCAAAAATCATGAATGGCCGCGTATTCGCGGGCGCCCGCTCCCTCTATCGCGCCGCCGGCGTCGACGGCAAGGACTTCGGCAAGCCGATCATCGCCATCGCCAACTCCTTTGACGAATTCCTCCCCGGACATGTGCATCTGAACAAGGTGGGCCGTCTGGTCGCCGAGGCCGTCAAGGCCGCCGGCGGCATCCCGCGCGAGTTCAACACCATGGCCGTGGACGACGGCATCGCCATGGGCCACACCGGCATGCTCTACTCGCTGCCCAGCCGCGACATCATCGCCGACACCGTGGAATACCAGGTGAACGCGCACTGCGCCGACGCGCTTATCTGCATCCCGAACTGCGACAAGGTCGTGCCGGGCATGCTTATGGCCGCGCTGCGTCTGAACATCCCCACCGTGTTCGTCTCCGGTGGCCCGATGGAGGCCGGCACCACGGTGCTCTCCGACGGCACGGTCAAGAAGAACACCGATCTGATCGACGTGATGTACGCCACCGCCGACGACTCCATCTCCGACGAGGATCTGCTCGCCTACGAGAAGAGCGTGTGCCCGACCTGCGGCTCCTGCGCCGGCATGTTCACCGCGAATTCGATGAACTGCCTGACCGAGGCGATCGGTCTGGCTCTGCCCGGCAACGGCACCATCCTCGCCTCGCACGCCTACCGCAAGCGTCTGTTCGAGGACGCCGCCAAGCAGGTGGTCGACATCGCCAACCGCTACTACCACGAGGACGACGAGTCGGTGCTGCCGCGCTCCATCGCCACCAAGGAGGCGTTCGAGAACGCGATGACCATGGATGTGGCCATGGGCGGCTCGTCCAACACCGTGCTGCATATCCTCGCGATGGCGCAGTCCGCCGACGTGGACTTCACGCTCGACGACATCGAACGCATCTCGCACACCGTTCCCTGTATCTGCAAGGCCTCCCCTTCCGGCCAGTGGGAGATCTCCGACGTGCATCGCGCCGGTGGCATCACCGGCATCATGGGCGAGCTCGACCGTGCAGGCAAGCTGCACCGCAACGTCAGCTCAATCGACTATCCGACTCTGGAGGCGAAGCTCGCCGACTGGGACATCATGCGCGACACCTGCACCGACAAGGCCAAGGACCTGTACCGCGCCGCGCCGGGCCATATCGTCTCCCCCGACCCGTGGACGCATGAGACCCTGTTCGACGAACTGGACCACGACCGCGAAAACGGCGCCATCCACGACATCGACCATCCGGCCGTCACCGAAGGCGGTCTGGCCGTGCTGCGCGGCAACCTCGCTCCCGACGGCTGCGTGGTGAAAACCGCCGGCGTGCCCAAGGAGATCTGGACGTTCCGTGGCCCCGCGCTGGTCGTCGAATCGCAGGAGCAGGCCATCGAGGTCATCCTCAACGACACCCTGAAGCCCGGCATGGCGCTGATCATCCGCTATGAGGGACCCAAGGGCGGCCCGGGCATGCAGGAGATGCTGTACCCGACCTCCTTCGTCAAGGGCAAGGGCATCGGCAAAGAAGTGGCATTGCTCACCGACGGCCGCTATTCCGGCGGATCCTCCGGCCTGTCCATCGGACACATCGCCCCCGAAGCCGCGAACAAGGGACCGATCGCGCTCGTGCGCAACGGCGACATCATCAACATCGACATTCCGAACCGCACGGTGAATGTGGAAGTGAGTGATGAGGAGCTCACCCAGCGTCGCGCCGAACTGGAGGCCGGCGACGGCTACCGCGCCCACCGCGACCGTCAGGTGAGCCAGGCGCTTAAGGCCTACGCGGCCTTCGCCCGCTCCGCCGATAAAGGCGCCACCCGCGATCCCGAACTGATCAACAAGCTCTCGGGTCTCGCATAACCAACCGGAGAGCTTCGTCTCTCCTCCCCTTCAAACAGCAAGCCCCGCACATGCGGGGCTTTTGTCGTGGATGCCCCGTCACCTACCATCAATCCATCCACACTGAGGCCATGCTTAGCGTGGCAGGAACGTCACCTACTGCCATTTCATCCACGCTGAGGTAGCGAAGAAGAGCATTCAGCCAACTACCGCATTGTCGCACTGCCGTGACTACACGCACCACCGCACTACAGTGATTACACGCACCACCGCACTACAGTGATTACACGCACCACCGCACTATCGCGCGATGCCGTATTCGTCGGCGATGACGTTCCAGAGGTCGGCGGCGGCCTTATCGACCGTTTCGTTGACGATGACGATGTCGAATTCCGGTTCGGCGGCAAGCTCCACCTTGGCGGTTTCCAAACGCTTGGCCTGCTGTTCCGGCGTTTCGGTGCCGCGTCCGATCAAGCGACGCTTGAGTTCCTCGAAACTCGGCGGTGCGATGAACACGGTCACCACATCCAATCCAAGCTCGGCGGCACGCTCGCGCACTCGACGCGCGCCCTGCAAGTCGATCTCCAGAATCGTGGGCACTCCGGAGGCCAGATGCTCCTCGACAGGCCCCAGCGGCGTACCGTAATGCGCCATACCATGCACCAAGGCGGTTTCCAGGAACTCCCCTGCCTTCTCTTTGGCGACGAATTCCGCCTCGGTCATGAAGTGGTAGTTCACGCCGTCCACCTCGCCGGGGCGAGGATCGCGGGTGGTCGCGGACACCGACATCCAGATCTCGGGATGCTCCTCGCGCAACTTCGCCTCAACAGTGCCCTTGCCCACCGCGGTGGGTCCGGACAGCACGATCAGACGGCCGCCAGCGCCACGAGAGCCGGCGGCATCGCTATGGGAGGCTTGGATATTCTGCAGATCGCTGTGCACGATGACAATCTCCTTGGGAAGGGCGGAATTGAGCCGCTCAGCTGGCGCTACGGCCGAACCGCGGACCGGCTGGTGGCGACGGGCATCACACGGGAAGCGCCATTGTTATCGCGCTCGCCACGCTTATCATGCTTATCCTCTTCATCGCCGTCCATGGCCTCCATCAACGCCTGCCGCACGTCGAGCGCGATCGATTCGGTGGCGGCGGCGAGGTCGGCGATGTCGGGTCCCTGCGAGGCGATCGAACGCGAGACGGTGACCAGCACATTGCCGCGGGTGCCTTTGAACACGGTTTTCAGATCCTCGGCTTCGGCACCCTGCCAGCCGAATCCGGGAGAGAGGATGGGGCCGGTGAATTTCGCCGGGTCGATGCCGGTCTCCTTAATCCACTTGCCGATGGTCGCGCCCACGATCAGGCCGACCGAACCCATGCCTTCGATGCCGACGTTATGCTTCTGCGCGGTGCTGGCGATGCCGAAGGCCACGGTTTTGCCGTTATATTCGCCACGCTGGCGAATCGCGCTTTGCAGGCTTCGCCCCTCCTCGTTCGAGGTCAGGGAGGCGATGAACACGCCGCGTCCGTTGTCGAGCGCGTCGTCGATCAGATTGGCCAACGAACGCGCGCCGTAATACGGCAGCAGGGTGATCGCGTCGGCCAGCAACGGCGCGCCCGGCTTGAAGTAGGCGTCGGCGATGGCGGAGATGGTGGTGGACAGGCCGCCGTGCAGGCAGTCCACGATGGTGATCATGCCCATCTGCCGGGCCGCGTACAGCACACGCTCGAGCGCGGCGAAACCCTTGGCGCCGTACCGCTCGAACATGGGCATCTGGAATTTGACGGCGGCGGCGCGGCCGTTCGCGGCCTGCAGCATACGCATCGCGAACATTTCCGCGCCGTCGGCGTCGACGTTGTAGCCCCAGTCAGTGAGAAGCTTCCTATGCGGGTCGATGCCGACGCATAGCGGCCCGTATTTGGCCATGGAATTGCTCAGGCGCAATCCGAAATCGGAGCGCAACGCCTGGATCTCCTCACTGGTGGGTGCCGTGGTCATGTCAGTCTCCCTGCTTTTCCAACGCGAACAGCTGCTTCGAGTGATCCTGAATGCTCATGATCTGGTAATCATTATGCTTCACAGCCTCGATGGCAAGCAACGCCGCCTGGAATTCGGTGAAGGTCGTGAACTGCGGCAGGTCCGAGGCGATGGCGGCCGCGCGGATGGCGTAACCGTCGGAACGGGAGCCGCGCGAGTTGGGCGTGTTGATGATCATATCAATCTTGCCGTCCTCGATCAGCTCGACCACGTTCTTGCCGATGGAGCCTTCGGCGCGTTCCACCTTCACCGGCGCTTCGGGATCGGTGTCGATGCGCGTGGTGATCTTGTCGACGACGTTCGACTCGATGCCGTAGCGGCTGAGCACCGAAGCGGTACCCTCCGTGGCCCACAGCGTGAAGCCGAGCTCGATCAGACGCACGGCCACCAACGGCAGCTGGCGCTTGTCGGTGTCGTTCACGGAGATGAACACGTTGCCGCTGGTCGGCAGACCTCCGTCGTAGGCGGCCAGCTGGCTCTTGGCGAAGGCGTGCGGGAAGTCGCGGTCGAAGCCCATCACCTCACCGGTGGAGCGCATCTCGGGTCCGAGCAGCACGTCGACCGTCTTGCCCACAGGCGTGCGGAAACGCTTGAACGGCAGCACGGACTCCTTGACGGCCACCTGCTGGCCGCGGTGCATCACACCGCCGTCACCCTTGGGCAACAGCAGTCCATTGGCGCGCTGGTCGGCGATGGTCTCCCCCGCCATGATGCGCGCGGCGGCCTTGGCCAGCGCCACGCCGGTGGCCTTGGATGCGAACGGCACGGTGCGCGAGGCGCGCGGGTTGGCTTCAATCACATACAGGGTGTTGGCCATGAAGGCGTACTGCACGTTGATCAGGCCCTGCACGTTGCAGCCCTTGGCGATGGCGTAGGTGCCTTCGCGCAGGCGGCGGATCTGGTCGTCGGACAGTGTGGAGGGCGGCAGGGTGCAGGCCGCGTCGCCGGAGTGCACGCCGGCCTCCTCGACATGCTCCATGATGCCGCCGATGTACAGCTCCTCGCCGTCGAACAGCGCGTCCACGTCGATTTCGATGGCGTCCTGCAGGAACTTGTCGATGAGCAGCGGCGAGGGCAGGCGTCCGGAGACGACCGTGTCGGCCTGTGCCTCGTTGAGCGCGCGCTCGACATACTTCTCCAGCTGGGCGTCGTCGTAGACGATTTCCATGCCGCGGCCGCCGAGCACGTAGCTGGGGCGTACCAGCACCGGATATCCGATGTTGTGGGCGGCGGTCTGCGCCTCCTCAAGGCTGAGCGCGGTGCCGTAGCGCGGCGCGTTCATCTTTGCCTTCTTGAGCACCTCGCCGAACAGCTCGCGGTTCTCGGCCAGATCGATGGCCTCCGGAGTGGTGCCGAGGATCGGCACGCCCGCGGCCTTCAGACGCGCGGCGAGCGACAGCGGGGTCTGGCCGCCGAGCTGCACGATCACGCCCTTGACGGGGCCCATCTTCTTCTCGGCCTCGTAGATCTCGAGCACATCCTCGAAGGTGAGCGGCTCGAAGTAGAGGCGGTCGGAGATGTCGTAATCGGTGGAGACGGTCTCGGGGTTGCAGTTGACCATGATTGTGTCATAGTCCTTGCCGAGCTCCTGCACCGCATGCACGCAGGTGTAGTCGAACTCGATGCCCTGGCCGATGCGGTTCGGACCGGAGCCGAGGATGATCACGGCCTCGCGGTCGCGCTGCTTGAGCTCGGTCTCGTCCGCGTAGCAGGAGTAGTAGTACGGCGTGGCCGCGTCGAACTCGGCGGCGCAGGTGTCGACCGTCTTGTACACGGGACGCAGACCGTAGTTCCAACGCAGCTCGCGCACGGTGTTCTCGCCCTCGTCGCCCAGGCCGCGCAGATGCGCGATCTGCAGATCGGACAGGCCGGCGAGCTTGGCCTTCTTCAGCAGGCGGGCGTCCAGGGTTTCGGACGCGCGCACGGCGAGCGCCATATCGTTGATCAGCGTGAGCTGCTTCAGGAACCACGGGTCGATCTTGGTCACGGCGAACAGCTGCTCGATGGTGGCGCCGCCCCAGATGGCGCGCATCAGGTCGAGATAGCGGTTCTCGTTCGGCACCTTGATCGCCTCAAGCAGGGCGTCGACCTCGGCCTGGGCGGGCTTCTCTCCGTCCCAGTTGAAGCCCATGTGGCGCTTGTCGATGGAGCGCATGGCCTTGCCGAGCGATTCCTGGAAGTTGCCGGCCAGAGCCATGGCCTCGCCCACGGACTTCATGGAGGTGGTCAGGGTGGGGTCGGCGCCGGGGAACTTCTCGAAGGCGAAACGCGGCACCTTGGTGACCACGTAGTCGATGGTCGGCTCGAAGGAGGCCGGGGTGGACTGGGTGATGTCGTTGCGGATCTCGTCGAGCGTGTAGCCGAGGGCCAGCTTGGTGGCGATCTTCGCAATCGGGAAGCCGGTGGCCTTGGACGCCAGCGCGGAGGAACGGCTCACGCGCGGGTTCATCTCGATGACGATGATGCGGCCGGTGTCCGGGTGGATGGCGAACTGGATGTTGCAGCCGCCGGTGTCCACGCCCACGCCGCGGATGATGGCGATGCCGATGTCGCGCAGCTTCTGGTATTCGCGGTCGGTCAGGGTGAAGCAGGGGGCCACGGTGATCGAATCGCCGGTGTGCACGCCGACGGGGTCGACGTTCTCGATCGGGCAGACGACCACGACGTTGTCGTTGCGGTCGCGCATCAGCTCGAGCTCGAATTCCTTCCAGCCTTCGATGCCCTCTTCGATCAGCACCTCGTCGGTGGGCGAATAGTGGATGCCCGCGCCGGCGATGCGGTGCAGCTCCTCCTCGTCGTGGGCGATGCCGGAGCCGAGGCCGCCCATGGTGAAGCTCGGACGCACGACCAGCGGATAGCCGAGCTCGTCGGCGATGCGGTCGCATTCCTCGAGCGAGTGCGCGATGAAGGAGCGGGCGGATTCGGCGCCGGCCTCATCCACGACCTTCTTGAACAGCTCGCGGTCCTCGCCGCGGTCGATGGCCTCCAGCGAGGCGCCGATCAGTTCGACGCCGTACTTCTTGAGCACGCCGGCCTCACCCAGCGCCATGGCGGCGTTGAGCGCGGTCTGGCCGCCCAGCGTGGGCAGCAGCGCGTCGGGGCGTTCCTTGGCGATGATCTGCTCGAGGATCGGCGTGGCGATCGGCTCGATGTAGGTGGCGTCGGCCATCTCCGGATCGGTCATGATGGTGGCCGGGTTGGAGTTGACGAGGATCACGCGAATGCCTTCCTCGCGCAACACTCGGCATGCCTGGGTTCCCGAATAGTCGAACTCGGCGGCCTGTCCGATGACGATCGGACCGGAACCGATGACCATCACGGATTTGATGTCGGTGCGCTTCGGCATATCACTTACCTTCCTTGTTGCTCTTCATAAGATCAACGAAACGGTCGAACAGATAGGCGGCATCATGCGGGCCGGCGGCGGCCTCCGGATGGTACTGCACGGAGAACGCGGGAATGTCCACGCACTGCAGGCCCTCGACCACGTCGTCGTTCAGATCAATGTGGCTGACGAACACCTTGCCGTATTTGCCGTGCTCGTGCGGGGCGGGCACCGGGTCGCCGATCGGGGCGTCGACGGCGAAGCCGTGGTTGTGCGCGGTGACCTCGACCTTGCCGGTGGTCACGTCCTTGACGGGCTGGTTGATGCCGCGATGGCCGAACTTGAGCTTGTAGGTGCCGAAGCCGAGCGCGCGGCCGAGCAGCTGGTTGCCGAAGCAGATGCCGAAGAAGGGGTAGCCCGCGTCGAGCACGCGACGCAGCAGCTCCACCTCCGGGTCGGCCTGTTCGGGGTCGCCGGGGCCGTTGGAGAAGAACACGCCGTCGGGATGCAGCTCCTCGATTTCGTCGAAGGTGACGGTGGACGGCACGACATGCACGCGGCAGCCGCGCTCGGCCATACGCTGCGGGGTCATCGCCTTGATGCCCAGATCCACGGCGGCGACGGTGAACAGCGGCTCCTGGCCTTCGAATTCGCCGGCCGGTTCGATGGTGTAGGTCTCCTTGGTGCTGACCTCGTCGTACAGGCTCAGCCCCTGCATCTGCGGGGTGGTCTTCACATCGGCGAGCAGCGCGTCGATGGTTTTGAGCGCGCCGGATTCGTCGAGCAGCGCCTCTCCAGAGTAGATGCCGGCGCGCATCACGCCCGCCGAACGCAGGTGGCGCACGAGTTTGCGGGTGTCGATATGGCTGATGCCGACGATGCCCTGCGCGACGAGATCGTCGTCAAGGCTGCCGGTGGCGCGCCAGTTGCTCACGTTCGGGCTGGGGTCGCGCACCACATAACCGGCCACCCAGATGCGGGAGGATTCGGGATCCTCCTGGTTGATGCCGGTATCACCGATATGCGGGAAGGTCTGCACGACGATCTGGCGGTCATAGCTGGGATCGGTCAACGTCTCCTGATAACCGGTCATGCCGGTCGCGAACACGATCTCACCGGTGGTCCTGCCTTGCGCGCCATACGGCTCGCCGACGTAGACCTGCCCATCCTCCAACACAAGAACTGCATCATCCTGCGAATAATTCGCGTTCTGGCTCACCAAAGCCCCCTTGTCAAGTTCGGGTATTCGTACCAAGATTAGCGGCCGGCGCAGACGCTGCGACCGCTCAAAAGAACGCCTCCCGTGTTGAGGGGAGGCGTTTATGAAAACAATCAGTCGACCGTCTCGTCGGACGGTTCGGACACCGGATCTGCGGATGCGGACGAATCCGTCGGCTCATCCGAAACGGACGGCGCATCCGGATCAGACGCACCGGATGCATCGGGCGTATCGTCCGCGTCCTGAGAAGCGGACTCGGCCACGGGATGATCCTTGGCGTAGCACACGGCGGACAGCAATCCGTGGATGAAGGCCGGCGAATCGTCGTCGCTCAGCGTTTTCGCCAACGACAGGGCCTCATCGATGGCCACCTTGTCGGGAACCTCCTCGTTGAAGAGGATCTCCCACACGGCGATGCGCAGGATGTTGCGGTCCACAACCGCCATACGACGCACCTTCCAGCCGGTGGAATGCTCGTCCAGCATGGAGTCGATCTCGCGGCCGTGCTCGGCGACGCCGCGCACGATCTCGATGGCGTATTCGGGAAGCGGCGTCTGCGCGCCGGGCTCCTTGATGCGCTCCTCAAGCAGCGACGTGAAGCTCTGCGACTTCTCGTCCGCCTCATACAGCGTGTTCAGAGCCCTTTTGCGAGCGGTGGAACGTGCCATGTATGGCCTTCTCCTTGTGTAGTCGTTCGTGCGTCTGGTTCGCGGCGCGCGATGCGCCTGAGAAGATCAGGTGATCGGCGATCAGCCGTTTTCGCGGCCGGTGTAGGAGCCGTCGGAGGTGTTCACCTTGACGCGGTCGCCCTCGTTGATGAACAGCGGCACCTGAATCTCGGCGCCGGTCTCGACGGTGGCGGGCTTGGTGCCGGCGTTGGAGCGGTTGCCCTGCAGGCCCGGCTCGGTGTGGGTGATGGTCAGCACCACGGAGCCCGGCAGTTCGACGGACAGCGGCACGTCGTTGTTGAAGGACACGATGCAGTCGGTGCCTTCGAGCAGGAACTTGGCCTGATCGCCCACGAGGGTCTTGGGAACCATCACCTGGTCGTAGGTGGTCATATCCATGAACACGAAGTTGTCGCCGTCCTCGTAGGAGTACTGCAGCGTGCGGTTGTCCACGGTCTCGAAGTCGATCTTCATGCCCGCGTTGAAGGTCTTGTCGACGATCTTGCCCGAGAGCACGTTCTTGATGGTGGTGCGCACGAAAGCGGGGCCCTTGCCCGGCTTGACGTGCTGGAACTTGGTGACGGCCCACAGCTGGCCGTCGAGGTTCAGGACGGAACCGTTCTTGATGTCATTGGTAGTCTGTGCCACTTGAGTCACCTTAATCGTTCTGGCCACATAGGGCCGACCTTGCAAAAATGCCTTGCCAATTATGCCATATCCCCTAGAATTCATCGTCTCCGTCCGACTGACCCAATTCAACTCAGGTCTCGGCGTGTGACGACCCATCTCAGTGCGACGGTCAACGCCACGGCCAGATATAGCAGGGACAGCGTCATGACGATGGTCTCCTGCCAAGGCACGAGCTCCTTCAATCCCATATCCGTGAACCATCGCGCTCGGGTGTCGAGCGCATACATGGGGTTCAGGCTGAGCAGATGGTATGCGACCCACCATCCGTTGTCGGCGCAGATGGTCAACACAGCAGCCATTGTCAACGACAAACCTGCGACCAATCCGACGGCGGCATAGGAATTGCGGCAGCATACACCGCAGATGCCGGCAAGCAGCGCGAACGATACTATGGCGGCACACGACATCGCCACCGACAGGGCCACGTACTGGCCGACGGTGAGATCAGCCCAGGTCAGAAACGGCTGGAGGTCGGCGAGTTCGGTCGTCATCGTGTTGAAACCGCTCGCCACATTCGCAGCCCACAGACCCGTTACGCCGGTGAGCATCGCGTACGGCACCAGCGCCGATGCCATAAGAGCGATGAACCCCACCACACCAATCGTCAACCCTACGATCAATTTCGCAGCGAACACCCGTCGCCGCCCCGCAAGAGACGCCATCACCACCGGTTCGGCACCGGTGGCATGCTCCATACCAAGCAGCAGCGCCATGGCAAGCACGGCGGCTATGATCGCTTCCCAGGTCACTCCCCCGATGATCGTGACGCACAACCCGCCATGTATGGATGGCGTTTCCGCGCCTGCGTACAGGCTCAGTCCGGCCTGGGCATCCGACAGTCGGACCGATTGGGTTTCGACCAGATCATATTTGCCATATATCAGTTCGGTAAGGCCGCTGCGTGAGGATTCCCGGTCGATAGTATCGCCAGCCGCGGCCGCATACCGTCGCGCGACGGCTTGCGCGTCATAGCCCGTGAACGGGTCGCGAACGGATTCGACCGCGGATGCCAGAGCCGCCAACGCGCGTTCCTCAGCGGTGTCTTCTCCATTGGATTCACGCGTCGCATACCAAGCCGAGAACCGTTGTTTGGCATCATCGTCGACGGTTGTTCCGATGACGTGCGTCGTCTCACTGGCCGCTCGAATCGTGGGAGCCGCCGATTCGGCATACACCGCGACAAGCGCGACGTTCGCGAGCATGCACAGTCCAAGCAATCCCCACAGCACGCGCACGCCGACTAATTTGCGCCATTCCGCCGCCAACAGCCGGCGCATAACCGGTTTACGCCCGCGCCGCATCCGCTTCATCGCGCCACCAGCTCGCGGGTGCGGGAACGTATGCCGGTGACGCACCACAATGCCAGTGTGACGATGAGAATGGCGGCGCAGACCAGATACTCGCAACCGGGCATCGGTATCCAGCGGTTCAACAGCGCGTCCAACTGGAACACATCGATGCCCATGCCGATCATTCCGGCCAGTACGCACACCGCCGTGAACGGCACCACACGCAGCAGCATGGGAATCAATGAGTCAACGAACCGCACCAGCCATGCCGACAGCATGGCGCAGGCCGAGGCGAACAGCGTCGCCAACAGGCAGCCCAGCACCAGAAACTGCGCAAGATCCACATCGAACCACAGCATGTTCCCGGCGTTGAACACACTCGTGACATCCAGCATCGGAAACGCGAGAAAATCCCGGAACACCCACAGCATAGGCAACAGCACAATCAAGCCGGCGACTAACGAAACCAGCAACGCAGCAGCGAACAGGGCCAATATCTGAGGCCAGACGATGCCACGTCCCACACGCGAAGCGAACTGCAGAGCGACAATCCCATATCGCCGGTCCCGCGTGCGAACCGGAACGACCACAATCATAGTGGCAATGGGCAGACCGACCAGCAGGGCGACAACCGTATTGACGGCAGCGTTGCGGGCCTGCGCGGGCAGATACCCGAATTGGCAGTCTTCGGTATCGAGCTGGGCGAACAAGGCATCCACCCGCTCCACCATCGTTGGAGGAAGCGACGCAGATATCGTCGCGTTCCCATCCTCGGACGAATCCTGTTCATCCCACGTGACGGAACCGCTGGATTGCCTACCGATCAGCGGCTGCTCGCGAGTCATGAGCAATGTGGACAACGCGTCGGTTTTCGCCGCTTCAACCGCCTCCGCATCGCTCGTGCCAACGTCACCGCCCGTATACATAGTCAACGGATCGACCAGCTGGGTAAGATACTCCACCCTCACGCGCGACGAGTACGCACCCACATTGATGGCTTGCAGCACCGGATCTTGATATACATCCCCACCTTCGTCGTCGTAGCCGGAGACTGCCATGCCTTCCTCGCTGCGCTGCGCTTGGTTCAGATAGGCCTGGTAGGATTCCCAATCTGTGACGCCCGCTTCCACGGCCGCGGGCAGTTCGGCCAAGTCGTCGGCGAAATGCCGTTTCTCCGATTCCAGTTCATCATTCAGTCGTTCGCGCGTGGAAGGCGTGAGCCGTGCGCCATAACGCCTAGCCAGATGGGCGGCGTATTGGTCACCCGGATCATTGGCTCCGAGCGAATGGAAGGTCGAGGTCGCATTGAGACTGGCGGGCACTCCGCCCAACATCAGCCCCGACCACAGCGCTAGGAACACCAGTGCCGCGAGTAGAGCCGGCAGACGGAACACATTGCGCAATTGGGCGCGGAATATGGCGAACATCATTGTTTCCCTCCTTATTCGTGAGGCGACTTGTCATTCGCCGTAGGTGACGAGGAACACGTCCTCGAGATTCGGCTGGACCATCATCACGCGCCCTACGCCTGCGGCATCCGTGACGGGCGTCGGCGACCAGACGCGCTGCCGGGTCTCCGTTCCGTATTGCACTTCCGACAGCAGCCGTTGGCCGGGCAACAACGGCATAGCGGCGGGCATTTCGAAAACATGCTCATGCAATGTGGAGATCAGTGTCTCTGGTGTGCTGTTGGTGTGCACCGTGCCGTCTTTGAGCATGACGATGCGCCCGGCGATGGTGGAGAGGTCGGACACGATGTGTGTGGAGAGGATCACCGTACGGTCAGCCGCCAGTTCGTGGATGATGTTGCGGAACCGCACGCGTTCCTTGGGGTCAAGCCCGGCGGTCGGTTCGTCCAGGATGACGAGGTCCGGATCGTGGATCAGCGCCTGGGCGATGCCGACGCGTTGGATCATGCCGCCTGAGAATGTGCGCATTCTCTTATCCGCCACGTCGGCGAGCCCCACCAGCCGTAGCAGTTCGTCGACGCGGCCGTCGACGCGGGACGGTCTGACCGATTGCAAGGTGGCGATGTATTTGAGGAACCGACGTGGAGAGTAGTTCGGATAATATCCGAAATGTTGCGGCAGATACCCCAACAAGCCTCGATACAGGTCATCCATGGCTACGATATCCTCGCCGTTCCATTGGATCGAGCCGCTGGTCGGATAGAGCAGTGTGGCGATCATGTTCAGCAGTGTGGTTTTTCCGGCGCCGTTCGGCGCGAGCAGACCTATCACCCCTTGGGTGAGTTCGAGATCAATGTCATGCAGAATGGTGCGTCCGCCAAGATGTTTGGACACATGGTGCAACGTAAGCATTATCGGCTCCTTTCCGTGCCGTATGCGAAAGTTCTGAATTCAGTGGGGCGCATGGCGCAGTATCGTCGTAGAGCGGCGAAGAAGGCGATGGCGGAGAAAAAGGCGAGTCCCACGGTAAGAGCCGGAGGCAGGCTGGCAAGCCATGGTTCGACCAATGTGTGGTGCCAAACCATGCCGATGCTCAACACCACCCAGAGCGCCGGCATCAGTATGACCGAAATGGGCCATCTCAGATGCATATCCACGAGCAGCTGCCCCAACGCGAACAGGAACAATGCGGCGAACGACAGTCCCAGCAGCGTCAGCAGGTCGAACCGCAACGATGACATCCAAGCGACGGTTACGGAGAACACGGTCGACATCACCATCGAAATTCCACCAAACACCAACATGCGCATCGCCGCGATACGGCGGAACGACCACCGGCAGGCGCGCAACACCTGGGCGGTGCGCAACGAACGCTCCTTGAACGAGATCAGCAAGTGGACGAATTCGTAGATGAGTGGGGAAAAAACGAAGGTGGGAACGAACAAGGCCTGCACCCGCCAATCGGATGCGGTTCCCGAGACGATGGCATCAACGGCTAAACCACCATCCGGAGCGCCGGCCGTTATGCCCGTCGTGACGCTGGCAAACTCCGAGCCAGTCTGCGATAGGAACGTCATGGCGAGCAGACCCCACACCATGCCACCGCACATCACCGCGAGGAACACGCAATCCCCAACACCGAAAAACAGGTTCCGTACGCTGAGCATGCGCGCGGTGTCGGCGATAAGATCGCGTAATCGCACGTGCTGAGGCAACGCACGCTCCACTATGGCGTTCACGTCCTGCGCATCGATCCGCATGGGAACATGCGTCCCGCCGACCGTCTCGTATGCGTTCACCAGCAGCTCTTCAAACTGAAGCGACGAGTGAGGAATCGCGGGATCCTCAACCATTCGACTGTCCGGCACGACATACGAATCGCTTGCATCGACGCTGTGATTATGGCTCCCGTTCATTGCCGAACTCCTTTCTCAACTTGGCGATCAGTCGGTAGTACCGCGCTTTCACGGCGGGTTCGGGCATGTCCAATGCCGCAGCGATGTCTTGGAATGGGCACTGCCCGTATATCCGCATGCGATAGATTGTCTGCGACTGTTCGTCTTCCAATGTGATGAACCGTTCGATGCGGTGCAACAGGTCGATGTTCATGGTTGCGGTGTATGGATCGGCACGCGCGTCCGGCAGTTCGGCCTTCGAGCCGCTGTGATTGTCGTCTGTTACGGTCGATGACGATTCCAGCGAAACGACAGGTCTGGTTCGTCGGTGGGAATCGATCACTTTGTTGGAGGCGATGCGCAACAGCCATGTGGCGAACGCGCCTTTGCTCGCATCGTATGATTCCAGCGCGCGCAATGCGGCGATGGACGTCTCCTGAGTCAGGTTCTCCGCTTCTTCGAGGGATGTGACATGGATGAACACGCTGCGGTAGACCATGGAATAGTAGGTGCGCACCAGCTTGTCGGCGGCACGATGCGAACGCCTGACCACGATGGCGTCAATCAGACGCCTGATCTCGCGTTCTTGCCTGCGTTCGCTTGTCATCGCCTCAGCCCGTTCTTCCAGTTGCTTTCCTGTACTGATATATACGCACGAGCCATGCGATTCGTTGCAGCACCATCAAAATTATTTCCCGGCATGTTCCGCATCCGACCATCGGTTCGGCACCCCATCGTGCGGGGATATGGCTGAATACGACGAGACCCCAGCCCGAAAGGACTGGGGTCTCGTGAACGCTACGTTCTAGCGCGTGTCAGATCCGGTGATGAAAATCAGCCGAGGATCTTGGTGACACGGCCGGAGCCGACGGTGTGGCCACCCTCGCGCACAGCGAAGGTCAGGCCTTCCTCCATAGCGATGGGCTGGATCAGCTCAACGGTGAAGGTGGCGTGGTCGCCCGGCTGCACCATCTCGACGCCTTCCGGCAGCTCGATGACGCCGGTCACGTCGGTGGTACGGAAGTAGAACTGCGGACGGTAGTTGGAGAAGAACGGCGAGTGACGGCCGCCCTCGTCCTTGGTCAGCACGTAGACTTCGCCCTCGAACTTGGTGTGCGGGGTGACGGAGCCCGGCAGAGCCAGAACCTGACCACGCTCAACATCGGTACGGTTGATGCCGCGGAGCAGCAGACCGGTGTTGTCGCCGGCCTCGCAGGCGTCCATGGTCTTGTGGAACGTCTCGATGGAGGTCACGGTGGTGCTCTGGGTCTCGCGGATACCGACGATCTCGACCGGGGAGTTGACGGCCAGCTGGCCTCGCTCCACACGGCCGGTCACCACGGTGCCACGGCCGGAGATGGTGAAGACGTCCTCGATCGGCATCAGGAACGGCTTGTCCAGATCGTGGGTCGGGGTCGGGATGTACTCGTCGACGGCCTTCATGAGGTCCTTGACGGTCTCAACCCACTTGTCGTGGTCGTCCGCATCGTCGTGCAGAGCGCCGTAGGCGGAGGTGTGGATCACCGGGCAGTCACGGTCGAAGCCGTTCTCGTCGAGGAGGTCGCGGACCTCTTCTTCGACGAGCTCGATGAGCTCCTCATCCTCAACCATGTCGCACTTGTTCAGGGCGACGAGGATGCGCGGCACGCCCACCTGGCGGGCGAGCAGCACGTGCTCGCGGGTCTGGGCCATCGGGCCGTCGGTGGCGGCCACAACGAGGATGGCGCCATCCATCTGAGCGGCGCCGGTGATCATGTTCTTCACGAAGTCGGCGTGGCCCGGGCAGTCCACGTGAGCGTAGTGACGCTCAGCGGTCTGGTACTCGATGTGGGCGATGTTGATGGTGATACCACGCTGCTGCTCTTCCGGAGCGGCATCAATCTGGTTGAAGTCGTAGGCCGGGTTGACATCCGGGTACTCTTCGTGCAGCACCTTGGAGATGGCCGCGGTCAGGGTGGTCTTACCGTGATCGACGTGGCCGATGGTGCCGATGTTAACGTGCGGCTTAGTACGCTCGTACTTTTCCTTTGCCATTACTTTGTCCTCCTGGACGTTTCGTAGGGTTACTGGGTTTCTGGGTTTCGTGCCACATTGGTGCCAGAACCCAGTCAGCGGTACAACATATTACCGCTGACTGGGGACTGACGCCACCAATGCGGCTACGCGTGTCACTCGCCGCGCTGCGACTTGATGATTTCCTCGGAGACGCTCTTGGGCACCTCGTCGTAGGAATCCATCTGCATGGTGAACATGGCGCGGCCCTGGGTCTTGGAGCGCAGGTCGCCGATGTAGCCGAACATCTCGGACAGCGGCACCTTGGCGTCGATGACCTTCACACCGGTCGCGTCAGACATCTTGGTGATGTTGCCGCGGCGCTGGTTCAGATCGCCGATGACCTCGCCCATGTAGTCTTCGGGCGTACGCACTTCGACGGCCATGATGGGCTCGAGGATGACCGGCTTCGCCTTGGGAGCGGCCTCCTTGAAGCACATGGAGCCAGCGAGCTTGAAGGCCATTTCCGAGGAATCGACCGGGTGCATCTGGCCGTCGGTGACGGTGGCCTTGACGCCCACGACCGGGAAGCCGGCGAGGATGCCGGATTCCATGGCTTCCTTGACACCGGCCTCGATCGGGCCGATGAACTCGTTGGAGATGTGGCCGCCGGTGACGGCGTTCTCGAACTCGAAGGTCTTGCCCTCGGTGGTGTCGAGCGGCTCGAAGTTCATCAGGACCTTCGCGAACTGGCCGGAACCACCGGTCTGCTTCTTGTGCGTGTAGCCCTGATCCATGACGGCCTTGCGGATCGTCTCGCGGTAGGCGACCTGCGGCTTGCCCTGGTTGCACTCAACCTTGAACTCGCGGCGCATACGGTCGACGATGATGTCGAGCTGGAGCTCGCCCATGCCGGCGATCAGCGTCTGTCCGGACTCTTCGTCGGTGGAGACCTGGAAGGTCGGATCCTCTTCGGAGAGCTTGGCGAGGGCGATGCCCATCTTCTCCTGGTCGGCCTTGGTCTTCGGCTCGACGGCCACCTGGATCACGGGATCCGGGAAGGTCATGGAGTCGAGGGTGATCGGAGCGTCGAGGGCGCACAGGGTGTCGCCCGTGGTGACGTTCTTCAGGCCCACGAAGGTGTAGATGTTGCCGGCCGAAGCCTCGTCCACCGGGTTCTCCTTGTCGGCGTGCATCTGGAAGATCTTGCCGACGCGCTCCTTCTTGGAGCGGGTGGAGTCGAGCACGGAATCGCCCTGCTTGACGGCGCCGGAGTAGACGCGCACGAACACGAGCTTGCCGTAGAACGGGTGGGTCGAGATCTTGAAGACCAGAGCCGAGAACGGATCGGACTTGACCGGCTTGCGGTCGATCTCAACGGTTTCGTCCTTCGGATCGTAGCCCTGGATGGCGGGCACGTCCTCGGGGCTCGGCAGGTAGTCGATCACGCCGTCGAGCATGGGCTGCACGCCCTTGTCCTTGAACGCGGAGCCGCAGAAGACCGGGAAGGCTTCCTTGTTGATGGTCAGCTCGCGAACGCCGGCGCGGATGTCTTCCTTGGACAGGTCGCCGTCCTCGAAGAACTTGTTCATCAGGTCGTCGTTCGCCTCAGCGGCGGCCTCGACCAGCTGCTCGTGGTATTCCTGAGCCTTGTCCTTGAGGTCGTCCGGAATCTCGGTGGTGTCGTACTTGGCACCGAGCTCCTCGAGACCGTTCCACACGTAGGCCTGCATCTCGACCAGGTCGACCACGCCGGTGAACTCGTTCTCGGAGCCGATCGGCAGCTGCATGACCAGCGGGGTGGCGCCCAGCTTGTCCTTGATGGTGTCGACGGAGTAGTAGAAGTTCGCGCCCAGCTTATCCATCTTGTTGATGAAGCAGATACGCGGAACGCCGTACTTGTCGGCCTGACGCCACACGGTTTCGGACTGGGGCTCCACGCCTTCCTTGCCGTCGAACACGGCAACGGCGCCATCGAGCACGCGCAGGGAGCGCTCCACCTCGGCCGTGAAGTCCACGTGGCCGGGGGTGTCGATGATGTTGATCTGGAACTTGTCCTTGGTGTCGTGGGACTGGCGGCTCCAGAAGCAGGTGGTGGCGGCGGACTGGATGGTGATGCCGCGCTCCTGCTCCTGCTCCATGAAGTCCATCGTCGAGGCGCCGTCGTGGGTCTCGCCGATCTTGTAGTTCTTACCGGTGTAGAACAGGATGCGCTCGGTGGTGGTGGTCTTACCGGCATCGATGTGCGCCATGATGCCGATGTTGCGGACGTGGTTAAGGTCCGAAAGCACCTCTTCAGCCATTGTTTTTCCTTAAGCTTGTGGTTCGAGTGATTACCAGCGGTAATGGGCGAAGGCCTTGTTGGCCTCGGCCATCTTGTGGGTGTCCTCGCGACGCTTCACGGAAGCGCCGAGGCCGTTGGAGGCGTCGAGGATCTCGTTGGCGAGACGCTCGGCCATGGTCTTCTCGCGACGGGCGCGGGAGAAGTCGGTCAGCCAGCGCAGCGACAGCGTGTTGGCACGGGCGGGCTTCACCTCGACCGGCACCTGGTAGGTGGCGCCACCGACGCGGCGGGAACGCACCTCGAGGGACGGACGGATGTTGTCCAGCGCGCGCTTGAGCACGGCCACGGGCTCCTGCTCGGTCTTTTCCTTGACCATATCGAGCGCGGAGTAGACGATGTCCTCGGCGATCGACTTCTTGCCGTCGAGCAGAATCTTGTTGATGAGCTGGGCCACCACGGTCGAGCCGTAGATCGGATCGGGCAGCAGCTGGTGCTTCTTAGCGGGTCCTTTACGTGACATATCTCTTACTTCGCCTTCTTTGCTCCGTACAGGGAACGACCCTGCTTGCGGTCCTTGACGCCCTGGGTATCAAGCGCGCCACGCACGATGTGGTAGCGCACGCCCGGCAGATCCTTGACACGGCCGCCGCGCACGAGCACGATGGAGTGCTCCTGCAGGTTGTGGCCCTCGCCCGGGATGTAGGCGGTGACTTCGATGCCCGAGCTCAGGCGCACACGGGCGACCTTACGCAGAGCCGAGTTCGGCTTCTTCGGGGTGGTGGTATACACACGGGTGCACACGCCGCGGCGCAGCGGGCTGCCCTTCAGGGCCAAAGTCTTCGACTTCTTCGGCTTGGCCTGACGTCCCTTACGGACGAGCTGTTCAATCGTAGGCAACTTGAATTCTCCGATTCAGTGGTTTCTCTTGGCTTCGTGAGGCCGCCGCACCGCAGCCACACTTCCCCTTACCTCCGAGACCCTTTAAGGTCCGAATCGGAAAAGATAGCCACTGCCCACCGGCCCGATGGCCCGCCGTCCTCCAACCGCCGCATTACTGCGTGGTTCTCGCCGGACGGGCGGGATATCCCAACGCGCACGCCTGTCACATAAGGCATGCCGCTGGCACACACAAATGCCCATAATACACGCAAGTCAGACAACGGCTCGCCGAGCCGCCCCAATCAGCCTGAATCCACCGACCACAACGATACCGATTCAAACCAGGATGGGAGTTTGGTGTGTCGGGCCTTCGAGCCTTGCTCATGTAAAACGATTGATTCTCAAGTTTGGTGTGCGCAATCGGCCTTGTCAGGCGAATCCGACACACCAAACTCGTTATCGCCCTATTTGCCCACCCGATTTGGGCCTACAAATCGGAAGTGAAGGCACGCAGCAAGTGGCCCCGGGGAGACTATGTCACCCGGGGCCACCGCTATCGGGAAGGAGGGAGATTTCCTTTTCGCCACATCCGCTATTCTGTGTTATCTGTTGCTCTTGTTCGTCTTGTATATCCGCTGCGGCCCGGCCTCTTTGCCGTACTACCTTTGCCGCTTCCAGCACTCTCAGTATAGCTCGCAATCACGCGAAACGCCAATCCGCAGTAAGAAAAACAGTCCTTCAACTGCACCCCTCCCAAATGGAATCCGCTCCCCTCTCAGGTCATCCTGAGCGGAGGCGGAGCCGCAGTCGAAGGATCTCAGGGCGTAGTATGGAGCAATGCTTTGCAACGAGTCGGAATATGACGAACGTCCGCTGACCATCGCCTTGGTGGTCGATTCAATCGGCAACCAAGGCAATGGCACCTCGAATTCGGCGTTGCAATGGGCCTCGGAATTGGAACGGCAGGGGCATCATGTGCGGCTGGTCGGCGTCGGCGCGCCGGAATATCCGGCCCGAGTGAACAAAGTGCCGCTGGTCTCCTGGGTGGCGGCCAAACAGCAGATGCAGTTCGCCGAACCGAGCGACACCCTGTTCCGCACCGCGTTCGCCGGCGTGGACGTCGTCCATATCTATATGCCCTTCAAATTCGGCCGCCGCGCCGCCAAAATCGCACGCGACATGGGCATTCCCGTCACCGCCGGATTCCATCTGCAACCCGAGAACGTCCTGTATTCGGCCGGCCCGTTGCGCCATATCCCCGGCATGCAGAACCTGCTCTACCGGCTGTTCCATCTGTGGTTATATCGGCGCATCGACCACATCCACACTCCCACCGAGATGACCGCGAGTCTGCTGCGCTCCCACGGATACCGCGGCACAATGCATGTGATCTCCAACGGATATTCGCCGCGATTCTCGGCACGCAAGCCGCTTAACGCGCAGGAGGCCGTGCGCAAGCCGCTCACCATCGTCGCCTCGGGGCGGCTGGCCCACGAGAAAGACCAGATCACCCTGATCAAAGCGGTGTCCATGAGCCGATACGCCAGCGACATCCAACTCATCATCGCCGGCACCGGGCCGCTGCGACGCTACCTGCAATTCCGCGCCGACCTGATGCTGGCACGCAAAGCGCATATCGGCTTCCACAAGAACGCCGACATGCCGGCGCTGCTGCGTTCCTGCAATCTGTTCGTGCACTGCTCCATCGCCGACATCGAATCGGTGAGCGTGATCGAAGCCATGGCCTGCGGGCTGGTGCCGGTGATCGCCGCCTCCGAACTCAGCGCGGCCAGCCAGTTCGCGTTGCTGGACGAATCATTGTTCCCCGTGCGCAACGCGGCGATGCTGGCCCGGCGCATCGACTGGTGGTTCGATCATCCCGAGGAATTGGCGGCGTGGGGCGCGCGGTACGCGGAACACACCGAATCGCATTATTCGGTGGAGTCCTCCGTGCGCCGCTTCGTGGCCATGGAGCGCGAAGCGATCGCCGACGCCGTCAAATAACGGAACGGCAACGGTCCGGCATACCGTGCGACACGTCGGAACCGGCGCCTCCACGCACGGCGCGATTACGTAGTTGCGCGCCTGATCGGCCGACCAACGCCCAATATGCGCGAATGACGGATTAGAGCAGCGCGATCAGCTGGTCGACCTGCTCGTCGGTTGTGGACCAGCTGGTGCAGATGCGCATCACCGTATGCGTGTCGTCGGCCTTCTCCATGAACCCAAGCCGCACGTCGCGCTCCAAACGTTCGATGGTCGGTCGGTCGAGGGTGATGAAAATCTGGTTCGTCGGTGCGTCGAAGGTGAGCATGTAGCCCTTCTCACGCAGCGCGGCGCGAATGCGGTCCGCCGCGGCGTTGGCGTTGCGGGCAATTTTGAGATACAGATCGTCGGTGAACAGCGTGTCGAACTGCAATCCCAGCAGCCAGCCTTTGGCCAACAGCGCGCCATGCTGCTTGATCGAGGTGAGGAAATGCTTGGGCGTGTTGCCGCGCGTGAACACCACGGCCTCGCCGAACATCGCGCCCACTTTCGTGCCGCCGATGTAGAACACATCGGCGATGGCGGCCAGATCGGGCAGGGTGATGTCGCAGCCGGTGGAGGTCAGGCCATAGCCCAGGCGCGCGCCGTCCACGAACAGCGGCATATCGTATTTGTGGGCCACGGCGGCGAGCGCCTCCAACTCGGCCTTGGTGTACATCGTGCCGTATTCGGTGGGCAAGGAGATGTAGACGCAGCCGGGGAACACCATATGCTCGTGGTTGGCGTCCGCGTAGAACGTGGCGCAGTAGTCGTCGAGTTCATGCGCGTCCATCAGGCCGTTGTGATGCGGCAGGGTGAGTACCTTGTGTCCGGCGTATTCGATCGCGCCGGCCTCATGCACGTTCGGATGGCCGGATTCGACTGCCACCACGCCCGCCCAAGCCGGGGTGATCGTATCGATGGCGACTTGGTTGGCCTGCGTGCCGCCGACCAGGAACCACACGTCCGCGTCGGGGCTGCCGCACGCGGCCTTGATCTTCTCTTTGGCGGACGCGCAGATCTCGTCCGAACCGTAGCCGGAGTAGAGGTTCTCCGAGGTGCGTTCCAACGCTTCGAGGATTGCGGGATGCGCCGCACGGGAGTAGTCGTTCTCAAAAGCCAGCATCAGCAAAGCCTTTCCGTTTCATACATTTTTTCGCCCGGATTTCGCACGAGACAACCGACCTATGTAAGTGAAACGCCGTTAGTGGACGTATCCCTTCACCATGCCGACCACGTCCTCATTCACTTCCATAATCCTCGAATTGGATTCCATTCCCGCGATGGTATCCCAACGGCAACGGTATCCTCCGGCGGTAAATGTCTCACACTTCCACGCCTCAGGCATGACCGTGACATCCGCCGTCCATAGCCGGTACACATAGTCGCGCATCTTCCCGCCATGCGAAAGGGACGGCTTGGAGTGCGTCATCTCACGGATATAGGTCAGCTCGAACGATGATTCCGGTATTCCGAATGTCCCGGACAACCATTTCGAGAGTTCTGGCTTCTCCATGGGAACCGTTCCCTCAGTGTCGTTGTTCGGGAAGAAATCACATTCCCAACGAACATCCCAATACAGCAGGAACTTGTTGCGCGTGTCACCGGAGGCGTCACGGACGGCTACAATAGAGCTCCGTTTCTCGGTTCTGTCCATGCTCTTGATATCCTCCAGAAGTTTCACATGATCATACGGCTTCCGGCATGCACGTACAATCTCATATCCACCGTATATCGAATAGGCGAAGCCGAGCATACCTAGCGGCCATTGTACGAAAGCCGGCCACGGAGCGGCGAATGCGGCCATCGGCCACCCGGCTCCCGCAACCACATCTGCGGCTCCCGATGCCCATGACCCATGCCCTATCTGCTTGGAGTGTTCGACCAGCAGACTTTTAAGTTCCGCATCATCTATTCGAAGTGTCATCATCGTCAATGATATATGCGGATACAGCATATCGTCGCCACCCATGGCCCCGTGCGTGTCAGAAACAGGCCATACCCTGTCGCAATCTGCCATCTTCGAAAGTCATACTGTCTTCTGGGCCTACCTCCGTTGCTGAAAACCGTGCAGCCTTCTGATGTGATCTTGGCCACAAGCGGATAACTGCGTTAGCGGTAGTGGACTCTCGACCCTACTTCATCTGTTAGGACCGGCATTCCCTGGTTTATACACTCCGTTGGCTCATAAAGGCACTACCGCTAACGCAAATCGACCTTCGCGAAGTCTCTCAGGCACTACCGCTAACGCAAATAGAGCCGCATCGTTTGTTGTTTGTCTCATCCGTTTGTCAGACGGGATGCGAAAAGCCCCTTGCCGGATGTTGTTCCGGCTAATCGAACGCATGCACGAAGCCGACGTATGGCACATGGCCGGCGAGCTGGGCGTCACCGTGCAAGTGTTGGAGGACTACCGGCAGCAACTCAGCGTGCTCATATAGAATATCCAGCAAGCGCCCCGCCATCGCGCGGGGCATTTTCGTATCAAGAGAGAAGGAGCGACCATGACCGAACCGACGCAGCAGCCGGAGCAGCCGCAATACGGCGCGTACGCCCCGCAACCCGCCATGGAACCGCCGGCACCCCAGCAGCAGAAGCCTCAAATGGACATACCCACGTACATCAGGATGATGCCGAGGAACATGAAGATCGGCATGGCCGCCGCCCTCGCCATCATCCTCGCCATCATCCTCACCACCACCGTGGCATCCGCCGTCATGGATCGCCGCGACGCGGCGCTGCACCCGTCCACACACCTCATCACGTCATGCTCCAAGCTCATGGACGGATATCCGGACCCGGAGAAGATGGCCGATTCGGAAGCCCAAGTGTATTCCGTCATGAGCAATGACTCAACAAGCAAAGCGTCCGTGAAGTCCGTCCCGTCCGTGGACCGTCGCATGTTCGACTGCGCCGCCAAGGCGCTGAGCATCCCCGAGACCGTGCAGACGGAGATGCTGACGGGAGATTCCGAGGGAGACATGACGTGGGGCCACGCGCATGTGACGTGGGAGTACATCGGAGACGCATTGTGGATCGACGTGAACGACGTGCGCTGACCCAGAGTTCTTCGGCCCCGCTTCGGCGGGGCTTACTTATATATGCCGGAAAGCGGATTAGCCACGATGTATTTTGATAAAGAAACCATGTCTGAATCCATCGAGCACACGAACACAAGAATGGCTTGATTTCAATGAAACAGATGGTGCCGAAACCAGCCAAAAACACGCTTTCACCCCAACAAAACCGCATGATTCCAACGATTATCGAATGGTGCCGACCCTAACAGGCAAAAACGGCGATTAGATGGGGGCTGTTTGATAAAGAAAAGACAGCCACTGCCTTATCAAGCTGGCATCGACACCCCGCTTCGGCGGGGCCTTTCTCGTATGTCCGGGCGTGTCGCGCCGCGCTCCCGTGACATTTATCGAACGTTTATCGAATCCGGATACAGGAAAGCCCCTCGCGGAATATCGTCCGGAAGGGGCTTAATCGTTGGAAACACTGGGTTTCCTAGTGGGGTGGATAACGCGGCTCGAACGCGCGACCTTCTGAACCACAATTATCTGCTACACTGTTTTTCACACTTCGAAAACTCAGCATTTAAGCGAAAGAAACGTTGAAATTCCAACGCTTTTCCTATACTTGGAAAGTACATACCCAATACTTACTGGGTATGTATTTGTCAATCATTTGTCAATCGAAGGCGGCGTGGAATGTCGAAGAGAAGCGTCAACGGCGCATACAAACCCTTCAAGACGGAAAGCGGCGTCTGGCTAGGGGCCGTCGAGAACGGAAGATACCCGAACGGGCGCAAACGCTACAAGTACGCGCGCGGCAACAGCAAACAGGAATGCCGCACGAACATGGTCGCACTCAGGGAATCCCTCAAGAAGGGACTGCCCGTCAACAGTTCAGACACACCAAGGTTCGGCGAATACGCCGACCGATGGCTGGAACACAAGTTCAACGAGGTGCGACGCAAGACCTACGAAAGCTACATGACGGTGAACGCACGCCACCTCACGCCCCTGCGCCCGTACCCGCTGAACGAAATCACGCCCGGCATGGTGCAGAGCCTCATCGACAACGCGAAGTCGTACACGCAACGCGGAACGGAGAACGGTCCTGCGGGCGTATCGCTGAAGGAGAAGATTCTTACCGTCGTGAAACAGGTCTACGAAATGGCCGTAAGGGACGGTCTCGTGAACCATTCGCCGGTCGTGGCGATCACGATAGGCAAGACGAAAGACATGCAGTACGAACTCGAACGACAAGCCGAAGCCCAGTCGTTCAGCGCGGCCGAACTGATGATGATGCTCCAAATCGCCGACAGGATGCCGGTGGAACAAGGGGCGATATGGTGGTGGCGTCTGCTCACAGGCATGAGGCAGATGGAGATACTGGGAGCGCAATGGTCGCACCTGCGCACCTACACCGACACGATGGACGTTCTCGAACAGCACGAGGTCGAAAAGACCGTCGATTTCACCGACGAAAACGGCATCGTCAGACAGGGTACCATCACGACGACGGAGACCATACCGGTGAAGCGAAAGATGACGGTCGGTGAATACACGGTCGAATGGCAGCTCAACGAGGCGGCGAGAGTTCACGGCTGCGGTGAGCCGGACGTGGACGGCGTATATCCATGCGGATACAAGAAGGCCGCGTTCTGCGACTTGAAGCAATGGAGGCTGCCGGACAACTATTCCTTCGTTGAATTGCAGGGGCGGTGGATCCTCGCGCGACCGAAGTCGAAGACCGGCAAGAAGGTGCCGATCATCCCCATGCTCGCGGCGAAGATGCGACAGTACGAGAAAGCGACCCGTGATTGGCCCAATCCTCACGGGCTGATATTTAGACGGCCGGATGGAACGCCTCTCGGCCCGAAAGAGGACAGCGCAGGCTTCGACAGGCTGATGGAGATGAGCGGAATCGACCCCGAGCTCCACAGAGGGCACGGCACACGTCATGCGATGGTGACGCTGCTCGCCCAATGCGGCGTCGATTTCCAGCTCATCAAGGAAATCGTCGGCCATTCGTCAGACGCGATGGTCGCCCACTACCGTCATGCGGGATCGGGCGAACGACTCCGTGCGATGGAGCGAGTCGGAGAACGGTTGAATCTTACCTCCTAGATGCCATACAAACGACGAAAAGCCCCTCCCCAAGCATCATGCTCAGGGAGGGGCTTCATCGTTCAGAGGTTTATGTCGTTCAGACGGTCAGGCGTTCACGCGGTCAGGGGGCTCTTGCCGTCGTCCGCCTCGGGCACGCCGGCGACGCTTGTCAGCACGCTCAATACGGCGGCGAGGGCGGCGGCTCCGGCCACCATGCCCCACTGCACGTCTCCGATGGCGACGACCGTGGTGCCGATGGTCGCGACCGCGGTCTGCGCGGCGGTCTTGACCGCGCGCACGAACGCGGCCTTGCCCCATGAGACGATCCTCTCCGCCTCGCTTCCGGTGATGACGTCCTCGATGTCGAGATTTCCGTCGTTCTCAGCCATAATCTGTTCCTTTCAATCAACGTGGTTCGTCAGCGTTCCGAATGGATGGGTGGTTACTTGTTGAGGGCGAGATACCATTCGCCCGACTGCGTGCCGATGGCGATATAACGGGTCTTGCCTGAACCGCCCTTGTAGCGGCCCCACAGGTAGCCGTCCGCGTACACGCCCCAGCCTTCGAGGTTGACCGTCTGGCCCTTCTTGTATTGGGCCACGGTCGCACCCTTCACGGTCGGCTGGTCGCGCACGTTCAGCACGTCCACCACGCACCGGTAGTTTCCGGCGACGACCACCGGATTACTGGACGCGCTATTGCCGTTGGATGCGGTGGTGCCTCCGCCCACGTCCTTCTTCGGACGGAAATACCCGAGCAGGCCGCTCTTCGTCAACAGCGCCTTCTTCGTAGCGCCCGGATTCTGCGTCAAACAGTAGAGACTGTTGCCCCTGTCCTCCAACACGATCGCGACGTGCGAATCGGGATAGGCGGCACTATTGTCCGCCCAGAACGCCACATCACCCTTACGGGCCGACTCACCCGCCCCCAGCTTGGAGAACGCCGCCTGCAGCTGGGGCTGACGGCCGTATGTCGAATAGTAGACGCTATCGGCCAGACCACTGCCGACCATCGTGTTCGTGGCCGACTGCGGCACGCCGCACACATCCTGCGCATAACGAGACCACAAATCCCAACACTGGCCTCCATAGGCTCCGTCCACGTCCACGACGCGACCGTTATACGTGTTTACGAACTGATCCACATTCATTGTTGTTGCTCCTTAAATACTCAGGTGGATAATGTGAACACCGTCCACGTGATAAGACACGCGGCGGCATAGGACCCCGTAAGGGTGAGAAGAAGAACCAGAAGCGCGCACAACAAGCGCTCCCACAAGCGGTCACGGCGGGCATCCTCCACCGGGTCATCCCGCGGCGGCGGACGTTTACGCCGACCATTCCAATGCCTCGGCATAATGCCTCCTTAAATGGGTTAGCCCACCGGTTTGCGCCGGCGGGCTGTGAATACAAGACCGGTCCCGCCCGTGATCGGGCGGGACCGTGGGTTAGAGGATGGTTTGCGTGAGGCTCACGTCATCGACGCGCACCACATTGTCCGTGATGATGCGCAGGAGCATAACGTCCGCCTCCTGCGCGGGGATGTCCACCATGCTCTCGTGCCAGTTGAGCCCATCGCCGGACGTGAAGAGTATCCGCGTGAGATGCTGCACGTCCGGCCCGACCTCGACCGCGAGTGTTCGTTCGGAGTTGTAGTGCGCCGACCACAGGGTAAGACGCAAGGGCACACCCGTCGGCACCTTGACCGTCTGGTCGAAGGACGCCGCACGCCCACCCTGCGAGGAACGAAGCATCCAATCGCCCGAATGCGGGGCGATCCAGTCCGCGTCTGCAGCGCCGACCACGTTCGAATCGTTGCCGGCAGTTTGCGTCCAACCGGTCAGGTCGCCGGACTCGAATCCGCCGTTAACGAGAAGCTCCCCCGATTCTGGGTTTGGCCCGTCGGCGAGCTTGACCAGCACGGGCCGGATGGTGACTTCCCCACCGTCGGAGGAAAGGCCCCTGCGGACCACGGCGTTGTACGTGTTCGCGGGCAGCCACGACCGGGAGTTATACCTGCCGTACTCGCACGCATACTTCGTGTTGTCCGTGACGCCGACCGTGGTGTCGGAATAATCACCATCGACCGTGGTCGCCTCCATGGAATACCAGCCGGCCTCCAACGCAAAAAACGTTCCGACGCCGTTGTATTGGTTCGAGCCCGTGTTGGTGCCGCCGACCATGCACGTGCCGTCATGGTTGTTGACGAACGTCACGCCGTCGACGGTTCTGTCGGGAAGCTCGTCGACGGGGAAGAGGTTATGGTCGTCGAACTCAACGCCCCCCCAGAGCGAGGCGGGAATGAGAACGGGCTCGTAGCGCCCTTCCGGCCACGTGCCGAGCGGAGGGCAGACGAACCGCGCGCGCATGCGGGTGTCCTGGGCGAGCGTGATCTTCTGCGCGTTGACGCTGAAATACGCTATGACGGCGTTCGTGTCGGCGTTGCGGAACTCGCACGTCGGATTACGGCCCAGTCCGTCGATGTCGCGGAAGTAGTGCACGTAATCCCCCGCCGGCAGCGTGATTATCTCGCTTTCGGCGACTATTATCCACCAGTCGCCGTTGGTGCTGGTCCCGCCCGACGAGAAGGTGCCGTCGCCGTTGTCGGTGAACGTCACTCCATTGACGGTGGCACTATCCGTGTGGGGGAAGAGATTGAGGCTAACCGCCTGCCCCCCCGCGACGACCTCGCCCGGCTCCCACGTCGTTACCACTGTGCCAATCTCAAGCTGTGGATGGAGAACCACATCGACACTTGCTGGAGCGCTGCCGCTGCGAATCCGAAACTCAATGGACGAGAAGTCATCCGGCATCGTGAATCGCGTCGATCTGCTCTCGTATGAGAAACTCGTATCCACAGCGGCTGCGCCGCTTGTGGTCTTCACGACGATGCTGCCCAGCAATGCGCCTGCCGGAGCGTCATAGACTCCACCGGAGAGCGTATAGGTCGCGCCCGGTTGAAAGAGAGCGTTGTCAAGGAACCATCTCACACCGCCCCACGAACCGACAGCGGTTCCCGTGATATGGACCCCGCCATCGTCCAACACCGTGCATGTCAGACCGTTTTCCGTGGCGTCTCCGTATCGGAGGAGGTTTGTGCGTAAATCAATAGCCCCCCCCCCGTTCGTTTCCGAAATCGGGCGGATGTATTCCGCGGGCGCGGTGTCGCCGGACACGAGATACGGCTTCACCGGCTGGCCGAAATTCCAGAACTGCACCTCGGCCGTGGCGTCGGCGACATCCTCGGCGATGGTGATGGTGCGGCTCGCGCCGCCGTTGACTATCTCCGTGCCCATGCCCGTGCCGGACAATACCACCGTGCCGCTCGGGGCGAGATTGCCCATCGTGTACGTGCCGGCCGGCAGGCTCACCTGATTCGACCATACGGCCTTGTCGCCCGCAGCCAATCCGGTGGCGGTCAGACCGTCAGCCGCCACGGCCACGCTCTTATCACCGTCAGCGACAGGGCCGACGCTCAGGAGATTGACCGCAGCGATGACTCCTTGGTCCAAATCCGTCACGTCCGGACGCTGCCAAGCGGTCGCAACGTCCCCGGCTTCGAGCTGGAGCTTGTAGGCCACTCCACCTTGGTCCGTATTGTTGTTAATCATTCGCAGATTCAGCGAAATGGTTCCGATCACGTCGGGCAAGGTGAAAGTGTCGCGTTCCTTAGCCTCCTCGCCGGAAAGCAAGTCCGTCCGGCCGACAGTAACCCCGTCCACATAAATCCACGTCTGAATATTCCTATACCCGTCAACCTTCGGATTCTGAGAAAGCGTATACGTTCCTCCGGGAACGAACTTGCTTTTATCGAGATCCCATTTGACGGTCTGCCATGCCTTGGTGGTGGTGCCGGTCAGCGTGACCGCGCCCTCACCGTCCACGCCGACCGTCACACCATCGGTCTCGGCGACAGGACCGTACTGCAGCAGGTTGCGGGACAGGGGTTTCGGCAGGACGGCGGTACCGTAGGCTCGCGCCTTCGCGCCCGCCGTGGTGCAATCCACCACCGACACAATCTGACCCTCAGCGCCGCTGACCTCACCGCTCTCGGGCCAGTCGGTCCAACCGTCCGCTTTACGGCACACCGTGTCATACTCCACGATCGGTTCGGAACCGGCGTCGGTGATGAGATAGCGGCGATGGCATTTCGCCATGACCGACTGTTCGACCATCAACGATTGACCGTCCACGCGGGCCATGACCCGTATGAACAAGGCGGGGAAACGGTACGGCCACACCATCAGCCCGTTGTACAAAGCGTTGACCTGCACGCCGTTCATCAGGGGCGGCGATTCGATCAGCTTGCCATTGAGATACGCGGGCATCACGCCTCCTTCGCATCGGTTCCGTCAGCCTCGTCGGCCGGGGTAGTGTCCTTCGTTTCGGTTTCGGCGGGTTCGGCGGCGGTCGCGTCGGAGTCCGGGTTCACGTCGGCATCGGCGTTCATGTCGGTGGTTTCCTCACTGTCCGTGCCGGTGGTCTTATCGGCCTCCGTGTCCGGTGCCACGCTGGTATCCGTGTCGGCGTTCGCGTCGCCATCCGCGTCGCCTTCCGTTTCGGTGCCTGTTTCGGTGTTCGTTTCGGTATCCACGCCGGTGTCCGTTCCGGTATTCGAGCCGGTTTCCGTTTCGGGCTGGGATTCGCCATCGTCAGGCACCGTCACATCCCCGGCGTCACCCGTCTCACCGGTCTCACCGGCGTCTCCGGTCTCGCCACCGTCCCCGGTCTCACCGGTCTCGGGAAGCACCGTCGGCACACTCGCCGCCGCCGCGTCAATCGCAGCAGCCGCGGTCGAAGCCTTCGACTCCACATCCGAAACGGACTCACTGATACGATTCGCCGCCTCAGTGGCCGCGGTCTCCACCGAAGCCGCCTGCGTGCCCATCCCATCAACCAACTCGTCGGCACGCTTCGTAGCGGTCTGCGCATACGACACCGCCGCCGCGCTCAAACGCCCGACCTCATCGGTCTTCGCCGCGACCGCCGCAGCATCCTGCGTCGTCTTCTGAACGATGCTCGCGGACTGATTCGCGACAGTCTGCGACTCATTCGCGGCCGACTTCGCCGCCACGGCAGCATCCTCAGCCTCACTCCGAGCACGCAAAGCGAACGCCACCGTCTCGTTCAACATGGTCGCCGTGCCATCCTCACCGAAGAACACCAACACGTTCGGAAACTGCGCGCTCAACGCCGCCGCCTCCACCGAATCCGCCGCATACCGCACCTTCAGAATGTCGGAATTATCCACCAACGCGGACGGAACAAGAGTCTTCGGATCCACATCCACGAGATCCACATACTCCAACAGCGCCTCCGACTCCGGCACCTCCACATACCGGTCGTAAGCCTGCGGCGTGTCCGCCAACTCCGTCACACGCCACACGAACCCATTGTTCGACGTGGGCAGCAAATCCACCGTCGCCTGACCATCCGCCAACGCGATGTCGAAACCCTGGGCGACGACCACGTTCTTCGCCGCGTCGTAATGGCGACGCACCGGCGAGAAACGCAGCCTACCCACCGCCGCCTCCGTACCGCCATCAACAGGCACGCGGATGCTGACATGAATGTTCGTCATGACTAATCCTCCTTAATAACGGGAATGGAATCTTTACCGCGGATGTCCTTATGGACGGCCGCTATCGTCTCCGGCGCTACATCGGCGCGCAGCTCGTCAGGCAGAGCCGGTTTCGGATGACGCGCCAGAAAATCCGGATTCACCAGCTCGCAGAAATCCTGCAGCCAGTGGAACAAGCGCCGCGTATAGGCGACGCTTTTGAAATACCGCTCCTGCACGGTCTCCAAATGCGTGATCTGCGACTCCTGATAGTCCAATTGGTCACGCAACGGTTGCACGACATCCTTCGTGAGGATGTCCGTAGCCATGCGCGCCACATCGGCCGCGTCCTTCCTGCGACTGGACCACGCGCCTATCAGTCCGCCGACGCCGCCGCCGCTGACCAATGCGACGATGACGCTGGTCCAGAACTCGTTGGACGAAAACAATTGCTGGAAAGGCGGCATCTGCCCCTCGCTTTCAAAGAAAAGTAAAGAAAAACCCGCCTATTGGCGGGAACATAACGGGCGTTATCGGCTCACTCGCGAACATAGGGCAACTGATATGGCTCCAGGATGGCGTCACGCCGGAATCCGTCGGCTATCACGGCACGTGGGCCATAGCGTACGTCAACATCGTGAGCGCGTACGACCCCGGCTATGCGATCGACATCGAAAGCGCTGTGTTATCAAGCGGGCAGAACATACAGTTGTACGAGTTCAACAACACCGCCGCGCAGCAATGGTGTCTCAGGGTCGGCGACCACACGTACCACGCATGGATACGCACCGCGTGAAATCACAGGTAGTCGTGCGTCTTCCATAGGCCGAAGCCCGTGTGGTAGGTGTTCACGGTGGATATGCCGCTGTAGTAGGTGATTTTGTAGCCGTTGTTGGTGTCCACGTTCAGCACGACCTCGTTCGCCGTTCTGTCGGTGCGCATCAGAACAGGCGGCAATTCGCCGTGCGGGGGCCTCCATCCAACGGGAACGGTCAGGTTCAAGGAATTGAATCCGTCGCCGGTGATGTTGTTCATCGTGGAGTAGCAGCATACGAGGTCGCCCATGCGTCGGAGGTCGAACCGGGCGAACCCTCCGGAGGTTGGATAGCCGGTGAGTGTGGTCTGCCGCGGCATCGTCCAGTCACTACCGATAACGCCCGTTACGACGGAGATACGCCGGCTCGTCTCGACCACCACACGCGACCCCACACGCACACCCAAACACGCGGTCGTCATCGGAATATCCTCCAACGAACCACCCTGCACGCTCACCGTGCAACGCGCGTTCGACACGGCCGTGACCGTGCCCAACGACACGACCGGCACCTCCACGTTCTCATCGTCCAATTCCTCCGCCAGCAACCGGCCAGCACGGGCGACATCCATATCCGAAACCATGAAACCTCCCTACGAAATCCCTTGTCCTATGAGGGACGCTGATACATACGCGCCTCGGTCTGCGTGGGAATGCCCGCATCCAATTCGATATGCTGCGAACGAACCGCATACTTGCCCGACACGCCACCCGTGGGATACTCGACCTCCACCGCGTCGCTGATCGTGCAAGGCGCGTAAGCGTGCGTGAACGTCACACGATGGATGACCGACTGGCTCGTGCGCAACAACTCACGCGCCTTCGACTCCGCCAACGCCTTCCCCTGCGCGTCCGTCTTGACCGACTCCGGAATGCTCGAATACTCGACCGTCGTGCCCTTCCTACGACCCAACGACACCGTGCTCCACCGGCTCTTCGGATCGGAATCCACGACGATGCCCACATACTCACGGTCCGTGTCGTAATAGATGACCTTCACGACGTTCTTCACACCGGAAGTGTCCAACTCGTCGGTCATCTCCGCCAGAAACGTCGCGTTCTCACCCTCCACGAAACTCCACGCGGGCTGACGGTCCGAAGGCTCCGCATACGGGGCGAACACGACCTGCCCATACGGATTCGTGCGAGCGTTCCAAAACCCCGCCAAATCCAACAAATCGTTCACCGCGTCCAACTTGCTCGACCCCCGGCCGGGATCCTTGTCCGACCGCAAACCGAACGTCCAATTCTCCTTCAACACATACGAGCCGGGATCATAGGCGGCGACCTGCAAACCAGCCTCACGGCATATGCGGGCCGCGCAGTCCACCGCCTTCAACCCCTTGCCCATCGTGATGGGATTCTCGAACATGTCATCCGCGAGATCCTGCAACAGCCCGGACAGTTCGATCTGCGACTGGCTCTCCGAACCGTTCACCGCACGCGACGGAATCGACGGCTCGAACGTGCCCAACGGCACCGACTCGACACTGCCGTCATGCCATTCGCAGTCGGCCCACACGCGCAGCCAATCCGTACCCAAATCCAACGAACCCTCGTACACGATCGACCCGGACTCCGTGACGCTCGTGTCCTGATTGCGTTCGATGCTGCCGCCCGTGAGCACACGGTCCAACACGGCAGTCTCTTCATACGAGCCACGCTTCACGCGCATCACCCGATACGCCACCTCATACGGTTTCGACCAATCAGCCATTACCTCACCGGTTCCTCCCATGCGAGCTGCGTCAAATCGACCGCATACTCGATATCCTTATATTCCGTGGTGTCCACGGCCCATTCCTGATCGACCTTCGCATACCAGCGCAACCCGCTCGGCTCCCGATACCATGCGTACGTGTAGGCGTCCGCCGTCGCCACAAGCCGCGAATACAACGCCGAATCCCATTCGAACAATCCGCGCACCGTCGCCGTCGATTGCAGTTGGCGCATCGAATAGCTGACCGGCAGCGTGTTGTCGCCGCGCGCGAAATGCATCTCGCTGGACGCATGCACGCGATTGTGACGCGCGCTCATATTGAATCCGAGCGTCACGGCCACGCTCGCGTCACGGCCGAAGTTCAAAATCCCGTAATGGGCTTCGACACGCGCCTCTTGCGTGATGTCGCTCACCGCTCCCGACTCCGCCTGGGCGACGATGCGATACGAATAGTCCGTGTTCAACGGCGGCAGACGGTCGATCGTCGATTGTCCGTCAGACAGGTTCCCGTCGAGCAGCAGTTCGGAAGCGTCCGGCATGACCCGATACACGAGGATGCGCCGCGTCGGCGGCACGTCCGCGCCGGAACCGAACAGGACCGTCAGATGCGCCGCGTAAGCGTCGTCATACGTGACCGACACGCGCGGTTCGGGCGGAGCCACGAACAGTACGGGCGCGTCGGAACTCACCGTGCTCGACAGCGTGCTGCCGCCACGCACCGTCAGTCTGAACGTCAGCAGGTCCCCATCCAACGGAAGGAACATGCCCGACGTGACCGTGAGGCTCCGCGCCCCGGCGTCCACGCGCGTGGAGAACACCACATTGCCGGAACGCACGATCTCCAACGACTGTTCCGAAACGCCCGTATCGTCGAGCACGCTCCACGCGACCGTGAACGGACTCTCCTGTATCTCCGTCAACGGGCCGGTGATGACCACGTTCGGAGGGTCGGCGACCGTGACCGTGGTCAGCGTGGACCATTCGCCCCAGTCGGCGTGCACGCCCTTCGTGCGGACACGGAACGAATACTTGCCTATCACCGAGGCCGTGACCGTCGTGGACGTGGCCGTGCCGTTGAGGTCGATGGTCGTGGTCGTGCCGTCCGGATTCGTCAGCTCGCCCTGCGCGGCCGACTGGCCCGACCCGTCGGGATGGTTCGGCGTCCACGCGACGCGCACGGTCGAACCCGTCGGCCATGCGCTGCCGTTGGCCGGCGCGGTGATGGTCGGCGCGAGCGGAGGCGTCGCCGTCATCACCTGATTCGACGTGGTGTACGCCGAATAGAGGACGCCCTTAGACGAGTCGTCGCCGTAGATGGGGCGTGTGGCGCGGGCGCGGTACGTGACCTGACCGGCCGGAGCGTTCGTGTCGGTCCAATGCACGGTGCCCGAAGACCACGAGCCGGTATGCACGAGCGTCCACGAGCCGCCCGCCGCGAGGCGTTCGATCTGGAAGCCGTTCGCGTAGCTGCCGGAACAGTTCACGCCGACCTGCACGCTCGTGTTCGACGCCTTCACCGCCGTGACCGTCGGAGCCTTCGGCGTGGTGTAGATGACATCATGGCCGACGTGCGTGCTGTCGCCGGCCGCGTTACGCGCGTAGACCGCGCACTGCCAGCGCGTGTTCGCCTGCAGATTCGTGAACCGGTAGTTGATGGTCGTACCGGACAGGTAGACGGGCGTGCCGCCCTGATCGGCCCACTGGCCCCAGTCCGCACCGCCCGACGAACGCCGCTACGCGAGGATGATCTGACTCCACGGCTTCGACGCGCCCGCGTTCGCCGCACTCTGCCACGACACGCTGATCGCGCTGTCCGACTCGCGCGTGAACGTCACGTTCTTCGGCGGGTCCGGCGTAAGCGTCGTCGTGATGCTGCCCGTCGCCGCGTCCGAGGAATGGACGCTGCCGCCCGACCAGCCTATCCACGTGTACTTGATGGCATACTGGCGGGCCATGTACCGCACCGTGCCGCCTGGAGCCGAATTGTCGGTCCATTCCACGTCGGGCGCGGACAATCCTCCGGCGACGAGCGTCCAGCCGCCGCCGTTCGCGCTGCGGTAGATGTCGGTCGTGTTCGTCCACCGTGTGGTGCCCTTCACGCTGACCTTCACGCTCGTGTCGCCGGTCTTCGTCGCGCTGATCGTGGGCGCGGCGGGCGTCATCTGCACCCAGCCGAGATTCACATGATCCGACTCGCCCGCCCTGTTTTTGGAGTACACGGCCAGATAGTAGCGGTGGTTCGCGGAGAGTCCCGTGAAGCTATGGCTCGTCGCGGACCCCGACAACGTGGTCAGATGACCCCAACCGTTCTGGCTGCCGGCCCCGTCGCACGTCTGGATATCGACCATGACGTTCGCCCACGGTTTGAACGCGCCCGCGTTAGCCGCCGACTGCCACGACATGTTGATCTGCGTGTCGCCCGAAGTCGCCACCGACACGTTCTTCGGCGCGTCGGGCTTGCGGCAGGTCTTCGCGCCGGTGAACACCTGACAGCTCGCCGAGCTCGTACCGGCCTGATAGCCGGTCGTGGTCATCGACGCGCTCACCGAAACATTCCTGTCCGTATCGGCCTTCGCGACCACGAAATCATAACGGCGGATAGTGGCCTCGCCGTTCGTGCTCGTCGAAGCGGTGCCGCTCCACGAATCCTTCTGCCCGTTGCAGTTCAGACTCACCGAACAGTTCATGCCGGAGTGGTACCAGTTATTCACCGACTGGAAGCGCGTCTCGACTCGAATCGTATCCGTCGTGTCCGTATACGCGATGACCCACGCCGCCAAATGCAAACGCCACGCACCATATTGAATCGCACCATAACCGTCGGCCATACGAGCCTCCTCACGACAATCGGAAAAGAAAGAGAAAAACGAACGGGGAGAACACACGTCCTCCCCGTCCCACGTCAGCGCATACGACGCTGACGCCCCACATACGCGACGAGCCGATCGACCAACTCCATCGCCTGAGCGTCGGAACCGACGCCCACACCGTTCACCGTCACGCTGTAATTCGATGTCGAAGCGCGCTCCATACCCGGAACCTCGACCTTCACCACCGGATTCACCGTCACGTTCACCATGCCCTCGACCGCCTTAACACGCCCGCCATCGGCATACGCGAAGGAATTACGCCGATACGAGAGCGCGGTCGCGCTCGGCCTCGAACCATCCGGAACATCCCCGTACCGGTTCACATAGTCGAACCAGCCGCGGCCGTACTTCGCATCCAGCTTCTTCAAACTGGCCGCGCGAAGCACCGCCTCACCGTTCGACAGCATCGCGGGAATCGAATCCGACGTGGACGTGCCAGCACCGTAGATACGACCGCCCGTAGCGGCCTGCACGGTGCCCGACGAACGGGTGACGATATCCACGTAGCGGGTCGCGAGGATGCTTCCGTTCGTGTTCGCGATGTTGCGGAACACGTTCCACACATTCGAATCATCGCCCAGCACGCGGCCCCAAGGCTGTGAGATCGTGCGCTTGTCATACCAAGCGGTATCCTGGAACGCCTTCCTCGCACTGTTGTTCTCACCCTTGACGCGACCCCACGGTTCGGAGATCGTGCGCCCGTCATACGCGGCGGTATCACGGAACGCCTGACGCGCCCCGTTGTTCTCGCCCAGCACGCGGCCCCAAGGCTGTGAGATCGTGCGCTTGTCATACCAAACGGTATCCTGAATCGCCCGGTCGGCGGACGACCATTCACCCTGAACGCGCGCCCAAGGTTCCGAAACGGTCACGCCATCATAGGCGGCGGACGCTTGGATGGCCGTGTTGGCACCGTCCCATTCGCCCTGCACGCGAGTCCAAGGCTCGGCAATGGTCTTCCCGTCGTAGGCGCGCACCTCATCCATACTGTCGAACGCGGGCTGGTTGTCCGCTTCGATGATGAAGCTCACGCCATTCGCAAGAGGAACCTTGTTTTTCTCAATGGTGTCCATCTTTTCGCTGGCGTTGTCGACCGCGTCCAATATCCACTGAATCTGCTTGTCAGTCAGATTCAGCTCGGACAGTTCCTCACGGACCTTCTGCATCCGCTCTTCGGCGGTACCACTGCCGTTGAGCAGCCATTCGTAGGTCTTCTGGCTCATGCCGAGTTTCTGGAGATTCTTCTCGACGTTCTCCGTCTTCCACAATGCGTCGCCGTCGGCGTTGAGCAGCAGAGTGACCGCCCTGTCGGACAATCCCTTGTCCTTGAGCGCGATGACCTGTTCGATCTTGCCTGAAGCGAGATCCTCGGCGTCAAGCGTGGTCGTGTACTTTTCGTTCTCGAACTCCAAGCCCAGCTTATCGGCATCGGACTTCTTGATCCGCACCTGATCGCCATCGGCGTCCAACACGGTCACGTAATCCTTGCCGGTGAGCTTCTGCAGCTCGTCGTACACCTGCTCGGTGCTTTCGATGGCCCCCGAGTTGATGCCTTCGAGGACCGTCTGGAACACGGCCGTATTGCCCTCTTCGGGGAATATCGCACGCAGATAGCTCAAATATTGGGTGAGCGTCTGCTTCGATTCCTCAGCCTCGGCCTTGAACAGGGTCGTCACCTCTTCCGGGGTGAGACCGTACACCTTCTGCAACTGTTCGGCGGCTTCTTCCGGCACCTTGAACGCGGTCGCGGTGTCGTACAGCTGTTTCGCGAGTTCCTGCTGCTTCGCGTTCACATCGTCCACCGAAGCGCCCGACGCGACCATGCTTTCCAACAGGTCATGCCCGGATTCGCCAAGGTTCGCGATGGCCTCCTGAGCGTACCGTCCGGCCTCGCTCATCACGTCGAACGAGCCGGTCACGCCGCTGATGGCGTTCGCGGTCTCATCCCACACGTGCTCGCCGTTGGCGACCAGCTCCTGAACGTGCGATATCGCGTCGCCCATATTCGAGTAGGTTTCGCCGTAGTCGCTCATTGCGTTCAGCAGGTTCTTCTGAGCGTCCGCCTGACGTTGGCTCCATTCCGTCGCGATCTGCTGCGCCTTGGAAAGCATCTCCTGACGCTGCGCCGTCGTGCCGAGAATCACACTCAACGCTTCGGCGCTCTCACCCGCATCAATCAGCTCGTCCGCGTACTCCGCGGTATAGCCGTTGGCGACGGCGACCTGCTCCCAATTCTCCCGATACTGCTTCTCGTTCTCAGCCAAAGCGTTCGACAGCTTCTCAGCGGCCTTCGCCTGCTTCGTCATACTCGGGAAAATCACATCGAGAATCGTGTTGCCGTAATACGTTCCGGCCTGAGCCACGTCAGCGAGATGCGCTTGCAGATTCTCGTAGGCGGTGCCGCCTTCCATGACGATGTTCGCGAGGTCCTGCGTGGAATAGCCAAGCTCCTTCGCCGCGGATTCGGCATCATCGAAACCGGTGCGCAGGTCGTTCAACCATGCAAAACCGGTCTCTCCGAAGTCCGTGTTCTCGAAGTTCGCCTGAATGGCCTTGCCCACAGCGCCGATGCCGTCCGCCGCGGCCTGCGCGGAATCGGGTATCTCACGCATCGCCGAAGCCAGTTCCTCGGACGCCTGCTTCGTGGCCGACGCCTTGCGGTTGTAGTCCGCGTACGCGGTGATGGCCATTCCCACACCGGCCGTGATGGCCAGACCCGCGCCACCTCCGAACGCGGACAGCAAAGCGCTGCCAGCGCCCTTAGCGGCCGCGCCCATCTTGCCCATCACGCCGGTCGCGTCCTTAACGCCGTTGGTCACGTTCTGCAGAGACGGGTGAGCCGCCACGAAACCATCCACGGCGTACCGCATGCTCAGAATGGTGTCGGTGGTGTCCACGCCGAGTTCGGCCAACGCCCTACGATATTGGATCGACTGAAGGGTGCTCTCCATCATGCCGGTTTTCAATGCGTCGAACGCATTGATGCCGGCCTTGCCGAACGTGGCGTACAAGCCGATAGCCGCTTGAATGGGTTCGGGCAACGCAGCGAACGCATCCGCCACGGCACCCGCAGCGGTCGCCAACGATTCGATGAGCGGCGCGGACGCGCGCAGCGTGTTCGCGAACGTGCCGCCGAACGTGCTGGACAGTTTGCCGACCATCGTCAACAGTTGGTCGAACATATCGGACGAGTCACCCACAGCGTCGAACACCTGCGTGAAGCCCTCGCGCACGCCGGAACTGAAGTTCCTGACGCCCTGTTCGGAATTGCCCAACACGCGGCTGATGTTCTTCGCCGCGTTGCCGATGATGTCGCCCGAATCGCCGAACACCTGCCTCGTCGCGTCCCGCAGCTCATACGCGGCGTCGCCGATAGCGCCAAACGAGCCGCGCATGTTGTCCTGCGCGTCCTGCGCTCCCTTCGACCACGCCTTCAACGTCTCTTGGAACTTGGCCGACTGCACCGCGTCGTTGGCCTTGTGGATCGCGTCGGCGAAGCCTTCCAAGCCGTTCTCTTCGGCGGCGAGCGTGCCGAACGTGCCGGACAGTATGCCACCCAAGTCCTTGATGCTGGACTTCAGATAGCCGGCCTGTTCGATCACGCCTTCCATGGCCTGCGTGATCGCGCCGGTCTCACGCGCGCGCTCCACCCAGTTCGCGAACTGTTCGGCCAGATCGGACATGTAGGCGGCGGCCCTCGGCAGATACTGCGACGTGGTGTCACCCAAGTCGAGCATCGCCCTCGCCGCGTCACTGATGCCGGGCGACAGTTCGCCCACGGCCTTCTCTGTATTTTGGAAGATTCCTTCCAAGCGACTCAGGCTTGTCTCCTGCGACACGAGGTCAGCTAAACCCGCGGCGGCCTCGCCCTCGGCCTTCGCGACGTTAACCAAGCCGGTACGCAGTTTCCCGTCGATGGTGTCGGCCATCCGGTAGATCGCGTCACGCGACTCGTCCCAGAACGCCGTGCCGACCTCGGATTGCAATCCGTTGAGCTTCGTCTTCGTGATGTCGAACTCGTCGCCCGCGGTCTTGACCGCCGCGTACACGCCGTAGCCGGCCGAAGCCAATCCGCCCAACACGGCGGGAGCGGCCAGCGCGGCCTTGCTCAGGCTCACAAGGCTCGTGCCGACGCCGCCGACGGTGCGGCCCAGGTTGAGCGCACCAGCGCCCAACGTGGTCATGGCCGCGCCGACGAGGCTGAGCTTCGGCACCACGTCGTCGAGTTTGTCGAACGTGTTCACGAGCTTGTCGAACTGGTTCTGCACGCCCTTCAGACCGGTGGCACCGGACGTGATGCCGTTGAGTATCTTGCCCAAGTCCGTACCACGGAAGCGGGCGAAGACATCGATGGTGCGGGGGCGGGTGAAATACGCCAGATGCGCGCGCGCCGTCAGGGTCTCGATATCGAGATCCATCTTCAGCTCGTCGTTCTTCTTCTGGAAGTCCTTGATGCGTTCCTCGGCGCGGCGCATGTCGAGGTCGAGATTCGTCTCGAACACGTAGTCGGGATCGCGCCTGACTATCTCAGCCGTCTCGCGAAGCCGTTTGATAAGGTCTTCCTGATCGAGCTGGATGCTCGCCGGGATGTCCACATGGGTGGCGTTCAACCGGCGGAGCCGACGTTCAAGACGGTCAGCGCCCTCTTCATAGAAGCGCACGCGGGCCGCGGTGCTGTTCACCTCCCTGATGTCGCGCATCGTCCGTTCAAGATGGTTCGCGACGTGCTGGTAGGACGAATCGTCCAACTCCATACGCACCTTCGCGGCGGACACCTTGCCGTCGTTGAAGTCGGCCACGAGCTTGTCGAGACGCTTGCGAATGTCGGTAGCGGCCTGCTGGTCGAGCAGATTGTCCGCGCCCAACGGCTTGAGCCTCAGAATGGCCCGCTGGTAGTCGTCCAACAGTTTGACGCGGCGCTTCGCCTCCGTCTCAAGAAGCCGCGACTGCTCCTTGGCGAGCTTGTTCGACTTGTCGAGCAGCTTGTTGTAGTCCTCGACGCCCTGCTCGTTCTTGTCCCAATACTTCTGCCAGCTGAGCTTGCTGCGCGTCTCGTCCAGCTCCTTCGACACCTTGTCGAGCTGTCTGAGCATGTTCTTCGCGTCCAGCTCGGGCGACACCTTCGCATCGTCCAAGTCCTTGATGATGCGGTCGATCTTCCTGCTGTCGCCCTTGAACTCCACATCCACATCGACATCCTTCGAGTCGATGCGTTTCATCTCCGCGGACACGCGGGTCGTGTCGGGCACGAACCCGACCTCGACCTCGGGATTACGACGATGGAGTTCGCCGTTCAACCGCGCCCAGAACAACGTCGTGTCGGGAACGATATCGACGCCGACCTGACCGGCGCTCAGCAGATTTCCGGCCATGGAAGCACCGCCTTCGCGAGAATGAGGGAATATGAGAAAACCCCTCGAAATTCGAGGGGCTGAAAGAGAGAAGAACCGTTCCAAAAGGTTCCAAGCAGCCCCGCAACCGTGGTTGCGGAACCGCTTCAAACCGGAACGAAAAGGGGGCTAGTCGGCCAAACCGTTGCCGCCCCACATCGCCAGCATCGTCTCGTACAGTTCGTCGAAACCCATGCCCGCGGTCTTGACCACGCCCGAACGCCTACGCTCCGACGGGGGTTCCACGCCGGGCGGGAAAATCATGTCGGGCTTCGTCTTACCGTCGCCGCCCAACCGGGCCAACTGCACGCGGATGACCTCAAGCATGTTCGCCACATCCAACAGCAGCATGTTCGTCTGCGAATAGCCGAGCCACCCCAGTTGACGACGCGCGGCGTTCCCACCGCCGTTCGGGGACAAGGGATGATGCTCCATCATCCACGCCCGATACAGGCTCCCGTCATACCCCTCCAACCCGTCCAACAGGTCGCACAGATACGAGGGGTCGTAATCATGCAGAATCAACGGCAGGTCGAGATTGTAGAAACGGCGGAAGTCCGCCGTGACCTCTATTCGGCAGTCTCGAAGCGCACCTTCGAGGCGCTGGATTTTCCCAGTGCGCGCTCATAGAATCGGGTCAGCAGCAGCATCAGATAGAACATGTCCACCGCGGTGCGGCCCTTCACCCACGTATGGTAGGCTTCCTCGCTCACGGCGATGGACTCGTAGAAATAGTTGGCGTATTCGATGGTCTCGGCGACGGCGATGACCTCCGCGGTCGCATCATACGAATCGGTATGATCGCCGCCCAACGCGCCCATCTTATCCAGCAGGTCCGCGCGCTCCTGCACGTGCGCGCGCATGACCGCGAAACGAGCCGAAACGGTCGGCGAGAAATCAGCGGCCTGCACCATATCCGGCACGCCCTCGAACAGAGGATTCCCCTTCAGTTCGTTCCACGTCTCGGGGAACGTGTTCGAAGCCTCCGTCTCCACGGCTTCAACGTTCTCAATGTTTTCGGTGCTCTTAGCGGTGTTCTTCGCAACCATGATTGTTCCTCCATGAAAAGAAAATCCTCCATGAAACGAAAGAAAGGGAATCCCACGGCGGGCGCATGGAGGAACGCCGCGGCCGTGGGAGGAATCAGGAACCGTCAGGCCGCGAGTGCGGTCTGCGGGTACAGCTTGACGGAAGTGGTCTTGCCGGACTTGTCCTTCGGCAGCGCGTCGGACGTTTTGATCGTGCCGGACACGCCGTATTCCACGAAGCCGTCGTCGCCGCTGCTCAGGGCGGGAAGGTTGCTGAACGTCAGGTCCACGTTGGGCATGAGGATCGCGAACTTCTTGTTGATGTTGGTGTCCTTGAACAGGATGAGCACGGCGTACGGGTTGTTGGACTTCTCCAAGCTGAGGGCGACTCCGCCGTCGGTGTCCACGACGCCGTTGTAGATCAGTTCGAGGCTCGCCGCGTCGCCCTGCACCGAGTTGAACGTCACCGTTCCGGTGGTTTCGTCGTAGCGGGTGCGGAACTGGGCCTTGAGCCATGTGGACAGTTCCGTCGCGTCGCCGCCGTCCAAAGCGAACTCGGGCAGCGTGTCGTTGGACGTGTGGCCGATGTTGGACCACAGGTCGTCGTCGGTGCCGAGGGTTTCCACCTCGATGTCGAACTGCTTGAGCAGGGACACGGCGGGAATGTTGCCGGCCTTGGAAATGAAGATCGCGCCTCGCGTTGAGGACAGTACGTCGTTGTCGTGGATGCCGATGGGATCGACTGCCATGATGAACTCCTTCTGGTATGCCGCAATGGGAAAGCCCCGAAACCGTCGGATGGTTTCGGGGCTTCGTATGCGGAGAGTGGTTTTGGAAAAGGGAAAGAATATCGGGGCCACGCCTATGCGGGCATGGTCGTGTTCGTGGGGGACGCGGCCTGAACGAGTTTCGTGCTGGTCCGCGCCGTGATCGTCTTGCTGGTCGTCATGTCGCCAGCGCTTATCTTGCGGAAGCCGGGATTGTCCACGAGACGGCCGACCTTGCCATGATCGGTGGGTTCCTCATACGGCCATGAGGCTATCCGACGGTTCAGCAGGGCGCTGATGCGCCGGCAGCGCATGGGATCGCTGCTGAGCACGGTCAGCGAGAGCGTGAACCGCCATATCCACGCTTTGAGGTTCCAGTCGGGCTGTTCGGGCGCACCGCACGAGTACAACACCACGTCATGGTCGAGCAGCAGGGATTCCGTCGCCGGATCGATTTCGGACTGGACGACCACGTTCGGCAAGCCCGCCGCGTCGAAGTCGATGCGATGGAGCATGTCGTACACGAGCGCATCCGCGTCCAAATCCTCACGGATGCTCAAATCCACGGTCTCGACGCCCACGCGCACCACATTGAGGTCACTATCCGACTGCCGCATATTTCGCCTCGCTCATGATGAACAAGCCCGGCATCCAAGCGCGCGGGCTGCGGATTCCATACTTGTTCTCCAACCATTTGTTGAAGTAGCCGAACTCCAAATGGCCGGCGACCTGACTGCCGTCACGACCCGTGACGCTCATCACGACCGCATGGTGGATGCCCACGCCGTGCACGCTGATGTCGATACGGTCGGCCACGCTCGAATGCTTCGCCTTCGCGTCCGCCAACGCCTTCGCCCTGGCGGCGACCTTCAACGCCTTCGGACGCGTCACCTCGGCACCGAACGCCAGCGCGACCTCGATGTTCAACTGCTTCTGTGGTTTGAGCTTCACGTACCCCATACGCGGCTCCCTTCGGGAATCGCAGGCGGGTCGATCCTGTTGCGCGCCAATTCGGGCGCGTAGACGCGTCGCGCCTGCATCTCCCAATGACGGGCCACGTCGGTCGAATGCGGCATGTCCACGGGTGAACCGTCCACCTGCCAACAGGAGCCGTCAGCGGTCCAGAAGCGCGTGTAGATGTCCCCGTGCCATTCCGGCGCGAGAACCTTCACCATGTTCACCTCACGCAGACCGCCCGTGCTCGTCGGCGTATCATCCTGCGCCCAGTTATCCGAGAACACGCTGTTCTTCTGCGTGCGGCCCTCCACCGAGCAGTAGCAGCCGAACACCTCACCGGTCGGCGTGACCCGCGTCCCATACGGAGTCTGCTCGAACGAGGTCAGCTCCACCACGATCAGATCCCTGTACAGCAATGTGTCCGGCACCGTTTCGGGCACGTCCACACCGTCGTACAGGCCACCGCCGCCCAACGAGGTCATATCCTCGCCGTCGTATAGGAAACCGCCCGCCATGCTTATCCTCCGAAGCCAGTGTCGAAGCCCATGCTGATGGTTCCGATGCGACCGGACGACCCCGAATATCCGTTCAACAACGCTCGTTCGCCCTTGGAAATGAACAGGCGCGGAGACGGATCGTAGCCCGGAGTGTTCGACTGCGGGTCATGCTCGGTGTACGAGTACGACCCGTTCGATTCGGTTTTCATCCGATGCCAGCGTGCGACGCGCATCACCATGTCGCACACCACACCGGCGAACTCGTCCTCCGTGAGCCGCCCGGCACGCAAACGCACCGACGCCGCCGGACATTCGGACACCGCGAGCGCCGCGGCGAGCCTGCATTCGCGCAACACCCATTCGGTCGGCAGTCGTTCGTCGAACAGTTCGGGTTCGACCAGTGCGGCGACGCGCATGTGCTTGAGCCAGTCGATGTTTTCGATGTTCGCAGCCATGCGCGTCTCCTTTTACAGAACGGTCGCCTTGAGCGTGCTGTTCGACTGGATGAGCACCGGCAGTGCCGTGGCCGTGGCGTACGCCTCGTAGCCGGGCGTACTGGCGGCGATGTCCGTCACCAAGCCGACCGGGCCGGCGTCGTGTTCGCGGCTGATGCCGTTGGCCTTGGCCTTGGCTTCGGCGGTCGGACCGAGGGCCGTGTAGCCCATGTCGGTTCCGCCGAGGTCGGGCAGCAGCAGAACCGTGTCCTCCGGGAAGAACGACTTGACGCCACCCGGAAGCTGGATCTTCTGCGCCTGCGCGTACTTCTTGTACACGTCATCGACGATGAGAATGTTGTCGATGCCGGCCATCTGCTGCATGACGTTGCGCACGACGTTCTCGCCGACGAGGTTGGGCAGCGTGTCGCCCTGACCTTGGAACGCGTAGCGGATGATGACGGGGTTCGCCTCAAGGGCGCGCATGACCTTGCGGGTCATGAGCATCACGGTCGGCGCGTAGCCGTCAACCGCGTCGATGACATCGGCCCACAGGCGGGTGTCGGCCACCGGGTCGCCGTCGACGTTCCACTTCTGCGCGGCCGTGACGGTCAGGGATGCGTCGCGCTGGTAGTCCCAAGTGGCCTTCACGTCATGCTCGTCAACGGACAGCGCGGCGTCCACCGTAACGGTCACACGGGCGCGCTCCAAACGGAACGCGAGCTCCTTGCCGAGCTGCAGGAAGTATTCGCGCAGAGAGTCCGCGACGTTGCTTCCGTTCAGATCGACCTTGCCTTCGGCGATGTCGTATTCACTGATGCGCATGCGCTTACGCAGCGGCAGCATCTTCGTGTACGCGATCTTCTCGCCGCCCTTGGTCTGACCGTATTCGGCCTCGGCGTCCCAAGCACCGAAGTGCATCTCGTCCTCTTCGGGACGGGCCTGATTCGGAATCCAATCGACGCGCAGGCCGGTCGGATTGTTGATGTCGGGAAGCACCTGAGAGAACGGCAACTGGGCCGTCACCGTCTGGTAGGCTCCCAACACGATGCCGGACGCTTCGGCCGGCGTGATGAAGTCCTGATTGATAAGGGCCATCGTGTTTCCTTCCTAATATGAGAAAACCCGCCATGGAAGGCGGGTTGTTTACGTTGGTTCGCTGGCCTACTTGGCGAGAGCGCCGGACGCGCGCAGCGACGCGAGCAGCGCGTTGAACTGGGTGAGCAGCGTGTCGGAGGTCGCGTCATCGACCTTCGCGCCCATCTTCACCAGACCGGCCTTGGATGCGGTCGCATTGGACGCGGCTGCGGGGATGGTCGGCTTGTCCTGCACCTGATCCCAAGTGACAGAAGCCGTGGAAGCGCCTCCCTGACCGGAAAGCACGGTGACAGCGCCGCCCGCCTCCTTGTCGTAGTCGAGGATCAGACCGGCGATGGAGGTGCCGTCGGCAAGGGTGACGGGCAGCTTGCGCTTGTTGATGACGGCCATGTAGCGCACGCCGGTGGTCACGATGGGCTGCTTGACGCCCTTGCGTCCGAACTCGACCTTGAGCTGGCTTTCGAGGAAGCCGGCCACGCCGTTCTGACGGCCGTCGGTGGCGTTCGGATCATACGGACCGTAATAACCGCTGTCGGCGCGGGCGACCGGGATGCCGGAACGCAGCCAGCCAACGGTGTCGGTGTCGGTCAGGGAAGCCCAATACAGGCTTTCGTTGTCGCCTCCGAGGAACAGGTTCACGTCGAACGTGGCTTCCTGAATCCCATCCGTGATGCGGTTCAGCAGCCAATCCTGCTTGTCCGCGGGGGCGGCGGAGTTCTCGTACTGCACGAGATTGTTGGCGGTTTCTGCCATGGTTTTACTCCTTCTTAGTGTTGGTGTTTGGCGCGCAATGCTTGACCGCGTAGTCGTACCCGGACTTCTCCGTGCCCTTTGCGGGCGGAGTCGGTTGGGGCATTCCCTTGCTCATCACGCGCTGGGAGATGGGCGACGGGTTGTCGCCCGACTGTGTGTGGGATTCGTCGGGCTTGCCCGTTTCGGGTTCGGCGGCGACGTTGACGGGATTGATTCGGGAATACGCTTCGGCCCACGCCTTGATGCCGTCGGGGGTGGTCTCCTTGCACAGGGCTTCGAATGCCTCGTCGCTGATTTGCGGATAGGCGGCCTGCGCCTCGAGACGTGCGATACGCGCGTTGGCGGCGGCGAGCTGCGACTCCACTTCGGCGGTCTTGGCTTCGGCGGTTTCGGCGCGTTTCCTGTTCTCGACCTTCTCCGCCTCGTTCTTCCTGCTGAGGGTGCGCCACTTCGCGGCCTCGTCGGTCAGACCTTCCGCATCCTCGGACCGGTCCGGCTTCTTGGCCGTGTCAGGCTCGTCGGTATGGGTGGTATCGTCGTTGCCGGTTTCCGGCTCAGCCTTCTCGACGGTTTCCGTCTTGTCGGGTTCTTCGATTCCAGACATTTGTATTCCTTTGCTTTTGTGTTATGCGGCCTTGTCAAGCAGGGCCGTGACTTGGTTGAGCATGGAGCGCTGGTACGCCCACGCTTGGTTCAGATGCGACGACGGTTTGAACACGTATGTTCTGCCTTCGTATCTGAACGAGACTTCTTTTCCGCCGTCGCGAACCTCCTTGTAGTGTTTGGAGAATTCGATGGCGCGGTTTTTCATGCGTTGAAGCTGTTCGACGGTCGTCGCCCTGTCGGGCGTACGCCATTCCTTCGATTCGACGCCGGGTACCGGATTGTCCGTTTCCCTCGCCTCGGCCGCGGTGAGCACCGGACCGAGTTCCCCGTGCGATATCGTCTTGACTCGCACGTTCACGAGGTCTTCGGCCTTGTTGCTTCCGGCTTCCGCGTAGAGGCGGTCGAGGTCTGCCTTGTTCAGGTCGAGTCCGGGATCCTCGTCTGAGCCGGCCGGCGCGACGCCGCATTTGCAGCGCACGTGCAACGGCATGAGGTTCGCGGTGGAATACCACCGGTCCGCGGCGACGATGCACAGGCCGCATGAGCCGGACTTCGACAGTTCGGGATGCAGGACGCGCCTGTATGAGAGGACCTTGCTGCCGCGGTAGCGGTCTATAGTGGCCTGCGTTCCGGCCATCTGCACGTCTATTGACGACGTGGCGTCGATGCGGCCCAACGCGGCCTGTATCCACTCGCTCACCGTCTCATAGGCGGCATCGTCCGAGGAGGGCCATTCGTCCGGTCTTACGGACGGATTCTTGACGGCCTCGCTTCGATACGAGTCGGCCGGACGCGCGGCCACGAGCCATGGGTCCGTGTTCACGCGCGGATACACGAGCTGCTGCACGACGCCCTGCGGCAATTGGCCTATGAGTCGCAGCGTCTGGTCGGCGTATTCGATTCCCGCGCGTCGGGCGGCGGCGACCATCTGCAGTTCGAGCATCGCCGTGCGTGATGCCGCGCCCATGACCACCGCGTCGTTCCACCAGTCCTGCGGCGTGAGGCTCAGCCACATCTTCCGGCATGCGGCCACGTACGTCTCCACGAGCTGGCTGTGCAGCTGCTGCTGCATGTCGCTCAGCTGCGCTAACCGTGTCGTCGCCGACGCCATCAGAACGCCTCCGGAAGACCATCGTCAACGGCCTGCATGTCATCCGTCCCCAGCGTTCCCACGTCCCATCCGGTGGCGGGCGTCGCCGCCGCCGACGTGGCAGGCTGCGCGCCCGTCGTGACGGGCTGTAGATTGAACTGGTCGCTCAGACGGTTCATGTCGTCCTCGGCGATGTCCTGCGCCGTGAATCCATACGAGTGGGTGAGGATCGTCTTGCGGGACTTCAACCCGGTCGAATATTCGAGCTGGGCGGCTTGGGCGAGTTCAAGCTGGGAAGTCGTGTCAACCGGCTTCCACATCATCTCGAAATCCGCGTCAGCGGCCGAAGCGTCGCCGTCAAGCACCATGGCCATGCGAAGCATGAGCGTGATCGCGTCGGCGGCGAGCATGTTCAGATTCTCGACCTTGAACTTCAACCCCTCGCGTTTCAGGTCAGCGCCAGCCGCCGAACCCTGCACGTCGGGGCTGAGCACGTCCAGCGGAATGCCGGACGTGGCCGCGAGCTGCTTGATGTCGCCGACGATGTTGGCCTGCAGAGAGGTCGTTTCCGTGACCTGCGACTCCCACACGTCCACGCCTTCCGGCAGATTCCACATCGCCGCGGGAGCCATCCTGAAAGCGTTCGAATAGTCGATTGGGTCGCCTGCGTTCACCTGTCCGGACAATACGAGCGGATCGTCCTCCGCATACGCCTGCGGCAGTTCGCCCTTGAGGGCGCGCTGGCGGAACGCCTGCATCATCGTGATGCACAACCGGTCGAACAACTGCCGGTCGATACGCTTCAACGTGGGAAGATGCGGCTCGAACAGCCCTTTACCGTCAGGCGTCGAATACTGGACGATGGGAAGAGAGCCGCATCGGAGCGCGTAGTCGAAATCGTTGTTCTCGTCGCCTTCCCATTCCCAATCGTTGCCGGGGTCCCATTCCTTGTTGTCATCGAGTATTTTGTCGATCCCCTCATCGTCCGATTCGGCGAGCAGGGAACGGGATTCCGCTTCGCGCACCGCGGTCCGCGAATACACTTTCACCGGATAGCCGCTATCGTCGCGGGAGAGCCTGAACAAGTCCATGCACTCCCGCTGGTTCATGGCGTCGAACGTATACATGACGGCGCTGTCTCCGTCGTCGCTCATCACGCATTCCCACGGGCTGACGGACCTGATATACCGACCTCCCATGCCTCTGCCGACGTATCCGTAGGCGCAGCCGTAGTCGCCGGCGTCGGGGAACGTGTCGCGTCGCAGCATGGTCGCCATCCTGCACCTGCGATACATGCCGTCCACCGCTTCGCTCTCCGAATCCTCGTCACCTATGCGGCGGAAACCATTCGGCTGCTGATGGTCCGTCACCGCCTCGCTGATGCGGCGGGCCAGATTCAACGAGCCGAAATGGCGTATCTTCTGATACACGGGTGCCGCATCGGGATCCACACCCTGCGGGACGCTCGACTCGTCCACCATCTCGCGCCCGTCCTTGAACGCCTTCAATTCGGCGAAACGCGGAATGTTGCGGCCGAGCTGGCGGGCCAGATTCGTGAGAACGAAAGCGTCCTCGGATTCCTCCTGAACGACCAGATTGGAAGCGTCCATGACCGTTCCTTCCTAGTAGAGCCTTCGCGGCGCTGCCTTCGGTTTCGCTTTTTCCTCGGCCAGTTCCAAGTACTTGCATCGCGCGTGGTAGGCGAGCACGCCCGCCATGCACGCGTCGATCTTGTCGGGACTGTTCGGCGTCTCCTTGAAGATGAGATAGCCGAAGCTGCGTTCGCGGCGGCGCGCGTTACGGAAATGGTTCACCAGCCGCGGGTCCGCCAGAAGCGCTATATCGCCCTTGACGTGCGGTCCGGTCGGCTTCTCGTACGGGTAGCGGAAGCCGGTGTGCGCGTTCTCCAACGCGCGGTGCATGTCATGCGTCCAACTGTTCGTCCAGAACTTGATCTTGTCGCCGCTCTTGCGCGGACCGATCTTGAGCTGTTTGTCGTAGTCCGACTCCCAGCCGCCGATCATGCTCTCGAAACGGGCGGCGTCGGCGAAGAAACCGACCACGTTGTAATGCTCAAGCATCCAACGCGCCTTCCCGTCGAATGAATCACGGTCCACACGCCATGTAGCCTTCTCCGGCCCGTCAGGACACTGCTGCAGTTTGATGAGGAACAGCATCCCGTCCTTCACCCTGCATCCGACCAACGCGGTTGAATCGTCCGACACGGAACCATCGAAGCCCAACGTGATGGGCTCCTTCGGAGAGATGATGGACTGCCAAGCGTCGTCGAGCTTGAAGTTCGACTGAGCTGCGCTCATCTCGTCCCTGTACAGCAGGTGCGATTGGATGTCGGACTCCGTGAGCCATGAGTCGTGCACGCTGGAAAGGTTGTTCATGTAGTAGCGGATGGAATCGGCCGGATCGGAGTCCGGCTGATAGATCTGGTCCATCTGCCCGTTCAGGTCGATCCACCCGTCCTTCGACGGGCCAAGCTCGCCATCCCAATACGAATGCCCCTCGGCGTCGAAACCGTTCTCATCCAACACGGTCATGCGCCCGTCGGGGAGAATCAGATAATCCTTCCCGTCATCGCTTTTCGCCGAAGCGCCGTACGCGACCTGCAAGGCCCGCAACGTTTTCTTCTCGTCGGCGAAATCCTCGATGTCGAGGTTCGCGTACACATGGTCGAAGTAGATGCCCGAACGATGCCTGACCTTGCCCGACGCGGTGTCCCAAGCGTACTTGTACGAGGATTCGGCCACGGAATCCTCACCCGGCCGGTACATGGTGGATGTCTCCAATATCCACGGGTCGGCATCGCCCTTACGCTTGCCAAGGTTGCGTTGCACCGTCTTGTACATGTTGCGCAGCTTCGGAGTGTTGTACAGGTGCGTTTCGTCACAGCAAGCGAACGTCTCCAAGCCGCCGTCCTTCGACGCCGCGCCGGACGTGGACGGAATGATCTCGCCGCCCTCCGGCAGACCGATGCGGGTGCGCCCCACGTCCAAGCCGACGCCCTTGAGCTGGCTCAACGGGCCTTCGTCGCAGTTGTAGTAGATCGAATCGAAGATGTTGCCCGTCTGCCCCTCGGCGGTCGCCAAGCAGATGATCTCGGGCATCTGCACCATACGACCCACCGGCTCGCCAGGACGGTAATGGTATGTTTCCCCTAGAAACTCGTACGTCTCGCCCTCTTCGGCCCAATGGTCGAACCTGCACGGGGCAAGACCCTCGAAAGCCGCGGTGCCCGCAGCCTTACCGCTTTTGTTCTTGCCCTTGGCACGCGAATAGAACACACGGTTGAACCGGCGTGAACCCGTTTTGGTCAGCGCGTAGGCGTTCAGCATGAACACCGTCTCGTCCATGTCGAACCGTTCAGGCAAACCCACGCCGCCACCGCGCCCAACACGGAAGAACGTCTCGATCCACCAGACCGCAAACCAACCCATCGAACGAGACAGTTCCTCGCCTTGAAGGTTCGGAATGCGGTCATGCATCAGCCACCTCCGTTAACGACCCTCAATCCCAACGCGGCGGCGCGCACATGGTTCACACGCTCGTTACGAGCGCCCTGAGTGTCCGACAATCCAGTGGACGCGGCCATATCGTCAGGCTGCGGCGCATCGAACTTCAACGCCTGACGCGCGGCCGGACTGCCACCGAACAACGCCTCGCGCATGCGAATCTCCGAAGCCAGAATGGCGCTAGGACGCCTATAGAAGAGATCCTTGATGAACATCAGATCCTGCAGCGCATACCAGTCCGGTTCGGTGCCCATACGCTGCGCCTGCGGACTCGTCCGCCACGCCTCATACTCCTTGACGGTGCGCTCCAACCATTCCTCTCCGTCAGGCCGCGTGGACGGCAGATTAGGGCCGCGTTTCTCACCGTCGCTTCTCAGCACGGGAATCGCGCCCTTCTTCGACTTTCTTCCGTTTCCTGCCATCGGACACACCTCCCTTGCAACGCCTATGCACCGGCACACGATTCGACAACGCCGGCACCCCTCCCATATCGACCGGCACAAGCCACTGCGAAGACAAGCCATCCGGATCGAACACATCAACCTCAACATCGATGGCACCACCGCACACGGCGCACAAACCATCGGAACGGTCGAACACCTGCATGTCCGTGAACGGCTCCACCACCACCGGCGCGCCATCCACGCTCGCGGCGCTCACAGGCGCGACGAACAGCTTCGTGCGAGGATTCTTCGGATACCGTTCCGCATCCATCCTGTTCAACCGCAAATACCGCTGCCTGCAACGATGCGAGCAATACAACTGGTCGGAACGCTTCGGCTCGAACCACTGATGACAGGCGGCGCACAACCGCTGGCGAGACAACTCAACAGGCGCGCCGTTCCTGCGCGCCATATCGTAGTGACGCCTGCACAAGCCTTTGGAACACACCGGACCGCCGCAACCGGCGACACCGCACATCAGAGGAAGGCCGGGTGAGAATACCATCGCTTCTCCTTCCGACGCTCACGATACTTAGCGCGCGCGTCGGCCGACTCCAACTCCGTCTTATACGAATGATGCCAGTGGCACAACGCCCACAGGTTCTCAGGCGAATCATCATCAGGCATACCGTTCTCGGCACGCTCCTTGTGGTCCACCTCATTCGACGGGGCCAAGCATTTGCTCTCCACCCCGAACTCATCCTTGACGGGCCACTGGCACCGCCAGCCATCCCGTTCCAAGATCATCTGACGGGTGCGCGGCCACGACGGGTCGAACCGCTCCTTACGACGACTGCTCGACCACGCCATAACCACCCCTTTAAGAACATGCGCGCCCGGCTCCACCGTCAACAGAAATGGAACAATGGGATATCGAGAGACATGGGCACAAGGGCGCGCACATAAACAGGACCGGCCGGCCGCTGACGAACCACACGTTATTCCGTTGTTGATTCACCGGCCAATCCCAAGCGGACGGTGCGAGATTTGAACTCGCGGACACCGAAGCGTCAGCACCTTAGCAAGATGCCGCATTAAACCACTCTGCCAACCATCCAAGAGCACACCGAGAGAGAATCGAACTCCCGCTTGCGGTTTTGGAGACCGCCATCCTACCACTGGACCACCGGCATACAGGCACCGCCCAAAAGACGATGCCAGAGACTCCCTCCACAACCCGTGGATGAGCTAATGCAAGGATCGCCGCGGCGACCCAGGAGACCCAGTTCTGCAACTAGGCAGACGGGCAGAGCACCGAGCGGGAATCGAACCCGCACCATCAGCTTGGAAGGCTGAGACGCTACCATTACGCCACCAGTGCATTCCGGCCCACTTATTGTGTCGCGCCGACCGGAAGGCCCGCCCCGTATTACGCGCCAGTTGCACCAAGGCTGTCAACTTTAGGAAACCCACGCCCCTTCGACAGGGCAAGGCCGGCACTCGACGCGTCCGCCCGCCGTTCCCGCGACGAGCAGATACACGCCTATCGAGGCAAGGGCGGGACTCGAACCCGCGACACAACCCTTACGAGGGGAATGCTCTAGCCATCTGAGCTACCAAGCCGAAGAACATTGATACGACCGCTACGCCATCCCATCAACATCCGACAAGCGTAAGCGTACTCAGGAACCGTGTTGCCGCAAACGTTGCACAATATAGGCGAGTTACGTTGCATGGAATAGATCGCCGAACGCCCGGTTTTTGACATGTGACGGATAGCTCAAAAAGTCTGGGGAACGCATTCAGCGTCAGAACCAGAGGCACAGCGGCCTCGGTCCGAACACCCGGGGGGAGCCTCCCCCACCCCGTTATTGATAACGATTCTCTTTATCGTGGCTGTTCTTACCGATATTGGTTATCGTTATCTCTCTATACGCCCTCGCGTGCGCCTCTGTGAGCGTGCTTGCGCCTCTGTCTGCCTCTGTGTGCGTGTCAGTCTCTGTAAGCGCGTCTATGCGCCGTCTATGCGTGTCTGTGTGCCGTCTGCCGTGATCGTCGCCCTGGCTATCTGTCTCGCCTATCCACGTCGCCCTATCCGTCTGTCTCGCGTCGCGTTTTTGTGTTGCGACACGCCGATAGATGCCAGTGTTTGCAACGTTTCTCAGTCTCAGCTTGCGCTACAGTACTGTAGCGTGTATAGTCGTAATTACCGCAAGGCAGACAGCCAAACGGAACGGGACACCTCAGACGGTGAGAGAGTCGGAGGCAGACGGTCCCAAAGCTTGAGAACTGAACAGTGGATATCACAGAGACGCAAGCGACTGCTTCGGTGTCGGCCGGCATCCTCACCGGTCGGGACGTTGAACGCTTGCTGAGTGGTTAAGGTTGCGCGGTTTCCGCCATGGAATTGGCCCGCGCGTGAATGAGTTTGATACTGGGTATGATTGTTCCCACCTGACATAGTGAGGTGGGAATGATATGGGACTTAGGGAATTGCGAGAGAAACGCGGACTGACCCAACAGCAGCTAGCCGAACGTGTCGGCACCACTCGCGGACGCATTAGCGCCTACGAGATTGGTGCGATTCCGGCTGAGAATATGACGTTAGGCACGTCGCTTAAGATTTGCGACGCCTTGCGGGTCAGTAATCCGCGCAAACTTGTTGAGGACTCTATGGAGAGTCCAAAAGAAAACAAGCCTACTGAGTAGGTTGTGTGTGCCCTTTGGCGCTTCGGGTCTCTTTATGGGACGTGGGGCGCACTGTGGGGTGAATGAATAACGCGGCTAGAGCTGGTACCTCTAGCCGCGTTGTGTTTGCCCTGAAAACTGAATGCGAATACAAGTTTTGAGGCGTGGTAGATTCTATCACGCCTCACAAGGAAGTGAGGTAATCATGACCAAAGAGGACATGTGGGACGCACTGCGCGAACGGTACGGCGTGTCTGAGCAGACTTTGCAAGTGGTGACGGATATCAACGGCTTCAGCGAGGACACCATGTGTGACGTGCTGTACGCCGTATCCGGCTACCGGTATTTCGGTCAGGAATCTGACGACTGACCGTCTGTAGCGTCGCGGGGCGCTTCGCACCCCGCTTTGCCCGTTCGGGCGTTATTCCAAACAAACATTCTGATCAATCCGTCTATCTGCTAGGGGGTAGTGTAATCATGCGTAGATTCGTTGGCGCTGTTGTGGCGCTGTCGTTGGTGGTGTCGGTTGCCGCGTGCGGCGAGGCTGACGCGTCGGGGCCGGTGGTGTCTGAACCGGTGGTGGCGGCTCCCGCACCCGAGCCGGAACCCGCGCCGGAACCTGAACCTGAACCGGTGTCGGAGCCCGCGCCCGCGCCGGAGCCGGAACCCGCGCCGGTGCCGTCCGTTGAGGAATTGGCGGCGGCTGTGATTCGCGGCGAGTACGGGAATGGTCAGGCGCGTAGGGACGCGCTTGGGGACCGGTACGACGAGGTTCAGGCGTTGGTGGATTCGCTGATGCCCGCACCCGCGCCGGTGGTGGGGTCCGCGCCGGTTGCCGCGCCCGTCGTCGTTGAGCCGGCGGTTCCGGAACCCGCGCCTGAGCCTGAGCCGGTGGCGTCGTCGCCTTCGGCTGCGGGGATTCCGGCGTGCGTGTTCGAGGATGGTTCAGACCCGGCCACCGGCGATTATATGCCGGTGTGCTATTGGGATGGTTTGACGATGGGCAACGGTGCGGGCGCGTCCTATGTGCTTGTGGACGGTGTGCCGGTGGACGGTTGGGCGTGGTGAGCGTGTCCGATCGTCAGACGTTGGTGGCGGCGGCTGTGATGGCCGTCGCCTTTCTTGTTCTCGCCGCGTCGGGTGTTGTCGGCGCGGCCGATTATTGCGAGGCGTCCGTAGCGGACGGCAGCAGTCCTTTTACGACGGTGGCCCAATGTCGGGCCTACTACGAGGAAAACGAGGTGTGAGATGGCCAGGTGTTGGTATGCGGCGTATTGGCCGTTTGGTGTGGGCGTGCGCCACAGCGAGGATAACTCGCCGGTGTGCAGCGTGCGCGTGTTCGATTCCAAACAAGAGCGTGACGCTTGGGTGGACGCTGACCGGTTCGACCAGAATTGGCATCGTTCGGCCGAGTCGCGCGGGTTCGTGCTGCCGCTCATGCGGTCTGATTTGAATTTCCATAATCGCGCCCTGTATGAGGGGTGGGATGTCGGTGGCCGTCATTACGGGGATGGTGAGCTTGTGGCCGCGTGGCGTGCCATGCGTGAGGAGGAGATGGCTTATGTCGGCTTCTGAGCTTGACGATGATGGTTGCGAGGCTGTCGCGCCCGAAGTGGTTCAGGCGATGGTGGAGCGTGTGGACTCGCGTCTGATGCCGGTGTCGCGGTTCGGTGGTTTCGAACCGTGCGAGTGGGTGTATCGGATTGGCGGGTTTTTCGGCGGGTATGTGACCGAGGCCGAGTGGGATGGGGCGTTCGCCGGTGAGCCTGAGTGGGCTGAGGCGACGTACTTGTCGGAGACCGGCGCGTTCGGCACCGAGGCCGACGATAGGGGGTATGCGTGATGCTGCCTGAGTCGGTTGTGGTGTCGGGTTTGCCTGTGGCCGTGGCCTACGCCTCATACGCTGAGGCGCACGGCCACACGGTGGGCGTGGAACGGTATGGGCGCGCGAAATGGCGCGTGTCGATTAAATGAGAGGGAGCGGTCATGGTTTTGACGGAACAAATGGTGGAGGAGATGGTTGGGCGTGTTGACGCCCGGCTGTATCCGTTGGCGCGGCGTGGCGGTTTCGAGCCGTGCGAGGGCATCTACCGTCTTGGGGACTGGGGCTATGTCCGTGAGGATGATTATCTGGCCGCTTTCGAGCCTGAGCCCGAGTGGGCTGCGACGGTGTACATGCTGGACGGGAATCGTCCCGATGAGGCCGGCGAGTGGTGCCGGCTGTACAACACGGGCGGCGTGGACGCTTTGGACCGTCGTCTGACCGACTCGTTCATACGTGAGGACCCCGATTGCGTGTTTTACACGACGGCCAATGATGATGGGAGTTGCTGATGGTTGTCAAGACCGGTTTTTGGGTTAATCCCGGCAATACGCGCGTGTTGTGGGCGCGTGACAACGGTTCCGACAAGCGTTCTGAGCTTTGGGAACTGTTCGACAATTTCGATAGCTATGAGTGGCGGGACGTGCGCGGCGCGCTCACGAATGAGCTGAAGGAATATGGGTTCGCCGGTTATCTTGCGGTGCTGCGTTCACAAGGATGGTCGTGCGTGCAGCAGCCCGACGGGTTCAGCAAGCAGTTCCAGGCGTTACCCAAGCTGCCGTTTCCCGACGCGTTGTTGTCGGGTTCCACGTGTGAGAGCGGCGGCTGGACGTATCTTGCGGCTGAGATTGTGCAGCCCAGCGCGGATACGGTGGCGTATGAGGTGCCGGCGCGGTGGGTGATCGACGTGAACGATGTCGTTGGCGACATCAGCGACGTTGGCCGGTTGCGTGGCGCGCCTGATGCTGCCGTTGTTGTTGAGCCTGAGCCGGTGACGGCTGAGATTCCCGAAGTGCCGCCCACGGTTAACGGTAGGGCGGCTGTTCGTTGCACGGTGCCGGCCATGATTCCGGCCAAAGAGCTGCCTCAGCTTGCGGGGCTGAAACGTCCGAAGCATTTCCGGGACGCGAGGGGCCGCAAGCTGGTGTATGTCGCGCATGACGATGGCAGGTGTGTTGTCGCGTGGCGTGAGACGTACACGGGCGGCGACGCTGAATTAGAGGCCCGCGTGGCCGATTACGTTCGTTCCATTGGTTTCGAGTTGGGAGCGTGAAAGATGGAAGACGATATGCTGTATTGCCGCGTGTGCGGTGATGGTTGCGAAGAGCTGACCTATGGCAGGTGCGGTTTCTGCAATGAGTACGACGTGGAGCGCGTCTGCGTGTTCGGTGACGAATTGAATGGTGTCCTCGTGCTCAGGGATGGGCGTGGTGGCTATTCGGTCCTCAATTGCGATCATCTGCTTGCGTTCTGTCGTTCGTCGTGGCGTGCCGTGTTGGATGCCTACCGTTGGTGGCGGGTGCTTGCCGAGCCGCGGAAACGCGCTTGTGAGCGTGACGTGTTGTGTCGCCTGTCGTTGTGGCTTGAGCATGTGGACATGCTTGCCGAGAGGCGGGCGCGTGAGCTGAAGGCGAGGGTGTGACCATGGCGAACATTGTCGTTACGGATGTGAGCATCGTGAACGCTTTGGAGCGGGCGGGATTCGCGACCACCGAGTCGAACGTGCGGCGGATTCGCAAGGCGTTGCCGTCCACCACGGCGGCGTTGTTGGATTCGCTGGTGGCTTCGGTGGATTTGCCGTGCAAGGCCGTCGCCGAGGCGTTGTTCTGAAAGGATTTTGGCTATGTCTGAGATAGCTGTCGAGACGGAAATGTGCGGGGATGTTCCCGCGCGTGTCGAGTGTGGTTTGGTTGGCAATTTCTATTGCGCCGTGTGCGGCAGGGGCGAGAGCGTTTTCGCGCACTGGTTCAAGGGCGAATACGTGGGTGAGGAACGGTATTGGCTGGTGAACGGGGTGACGGGCGCTGAGGTGTTGGTGCCGCCGGTGTTGGCCGCCGAGTATGAGGCCGGCGAGTTGACCGTGGATGATATCGCGTCATCTGCGGCGCTTGATTTGCCTGATTGGCCTGATTGGGTGGATGACTGCCATCTGGTGAAACGTTGACCGTTTCGTTGTTTATTGGTTCGAGGGTCGCGCGTGGGCGTGGCCCTCATTGGTTAAGGAGTGTCTTATGGAGTGTTTGGCGTGTGACCGGTGTTCCCGAGTCGTTCGCGAGGATGACGGATTGGAGTGGAACGGCTGTTGCGAATGCGTGGAATGCAAGCGGTTCCTGTGCGTTGAATGCAGTGAGATGGATTCGTTGGGTGTGTTCCGGTGTGTGGATTGCGCGCGAAAGGAGGTTCGCTGATGTTAAGGCGTGAAAGATTTTACCGTTACGTCGGGTTCGATGTTATGAACAATCGTGAACGGTGGCGGCGCGTACGTCTCCCCCGCTTGTGGTTGGACTGGCTGCGTGATGTCGTGCGCGACGCGAATCATGCGCGGCTTGGTTTCGCGAGCTGGATGTATGTCATGGTCAGGTGGCGTGGCGACGTGCTGCCGGCGGACATGCTGCCCGTCGATGTTGAGATCGTTTAGGAAAGGAAGAGTGGTCGAAAATGGCTGATGTGCATGGTGATGCGGATTGTCTGCTGGGGTTGCTGGCGGACGGGTGGAGCTGCGATGCCCAGCTGAGGTTCTGGTCGGCTGACGGCGAGGATTATGCGGTGATGCCGGTGCCGAGTGCATGCGGGTGCGCCAAGTTCCCGTTGGCGGACTGGCTGGCCGGGCAGGGCGTCTCGGATGCCGTCGAGCGAGCCGATCTGTTTCGGCATAGGTGGGATGCGGGTAATTGGTCCGGCGCGGTCAATCTGATGACCGAGCTGGGCGTGTGCATGCAGCTCACCGAAATGAGCTTGCAGTTGAACATGAACGATTAGGAGGTGCGGTGATGCGTGTCAAAGTGTGGTATGAGCAGCGGCTGGAGGGCGTGGCCGTGCTTGACGTTCCCGACATGCCCGCCGAGCTTGTCGAGGAATGGTTGGACGATCATCGCGACGAGTGGGAGGAGCAGGCCGACCGGTATCTGGGCGTGGCGGATACGTCGTATCGTCTGTTGTGATGCCGGTTTGGCGTGTCCTCGCGCCTGGTGGTAGCGTTGCTGGTACCTGTTCCCCACGCGAGTGGGGATGACCCATTGAAAAATTGGGATTACGTGGTGTTCCCCGCACTTGTGGGGATGAACCCCTGAACATGTTGGGTTACATGGTGCTCCCCGCCTTGGCGGGGATGACCCCGATATGATGTAGGAATACATGTGTTCCCCGCTCACGCGGGGATGACCCCTTGAAGATGTGTGTCGATTCTTCGGGTCGCATAGTGTTCCCCACGCTTGTGGGGTTTGTGATTGCTGATTGCCGTTCGACGCGTGTTTGCGTGTCGGACGGCTTGCACTATGGAGGTGTTTCTTATGTTCGTGATTCTTGATGACAACGGTTTCGAGATGCGTCGTGTGGAGGCGTTGCCGAAGCTGGAATACGATTTGTCGGAGTTGAATGAGCCGTACGACAATCGTGTGGCGTATCCGACCGTGACGGCCACTGACCCGTGGGGTCATGTCGTGTCGGTCACGACGAACAGGGCCGGTGAGGGCGAGTTCAAGCGTGTGGAGACGCCGTTGGGCGTCGAGTATCGTCAGACGCGCGGCACGTTGCAGTTACAGCTGTCCCATTTGGATCAGGGTGTGAAAAAGACGTTGAACAATCGTTGGAAGGCCAAGCATGTGCGTGACGCGGACGATTGGGATGCCGAGCGGCAGGTGCTGCGCGAATTGGAAGAGCAGGATGAGGAGGATTTGCGCCGCTTGTGACGTGGCGTTGGTTTGCTTTCTTCGGGGCGGATGCGATAGTATCGTGTCCGCCTTTCCTTTGTCCGGGGACTTCGCTGGCACGGCTTGAATGGTGCGACGGACGGTTTTACGGGGCTTGCCATGCCTTGACGCGCATGGCACTTCATTGAGGAAACAAAGGAAAGGAGTCTCTCATGGGAAACGATTCGCGTTGCACATGGGCCAAAGGGCGCGACGGCGACTGGATCATCCGCATTCCGCGTCGGATGCGGGACAACTATGAGGAGGCGGGCGAAAGCGAATTCACCGTCCAAAAGGCCAACGGCGACACGCAGATCGTGGAGGTCACCGGATACAGCAAGCCGTTCACCGGCAGGGATGGCGTCGAATACGTGTTCGGCTATCCCAAGCGGGAGGAACGCCGCCGCTATCCCACCCGCCGTAAGGGGCATCGCTGCGATTCGTGCGGCCGCCACGGTGCCCATCAGGCGCATGATATGAGCGGGTTGCCCTGCTGGCTGTGCAAGGGGTGCGACGATGGCTCGTACAGCGCCTGTTAGCGGCATGTGCGCGGTGTCCGGCTGCATCCGTCCTAGGGAGTGCGGCGACTACTGCAACCGCCATTACGGCCAGTCGATGTACCGTGTTCCGGGCGACGTTCCGGATGGGTGGCCGTGTCCGATCTGCGGCGAACGGTTGGGCAACCTGTCGAACCATATGAGGCATCATCACGGCATCGCCCCGTCCGCCTGGTATGCGAAGCATAATGTGACGTGCCGCGAGCGCGGCTGCGACAGGCCGGTGAAGTCGCGTGGCCTGTGCGAGGCTCACGCGAAGTTGGAGCGCGCATTGAGGCGTGCGAATAAATGAAAGGGTTACGAAATGTTGTCGTTTGTGGAGATTGCCAACGAGTGCGGTGTGTCGGTGGATGATGTTCGCAGCGCGTGGAATATGGCGGAGCGCTTCGATCTGATTGAAAGAGTTCCCCGTCTTGGCCCGTATGAGGATGGCGGTGATGACATTAAGTTCCGCCGCGTGTGGTTCGTGAATTCGGATGACGGCGTGAAGTATGGCATCGGTGAGCAGCGGTTCAGTTACCGGTATGGAGGCATGTTCGACACGAAGACCGAGGCGGTCATGGATGCTTTGAGCAATGGCTGGCGTGCCGGTCGAGGCAATTGGAGGAGCCGCTGTTAGAGCGTTGGACTGTCGGGCTGCAGCAGGGTCTAGGCCGTTGTCTGGTGTCTCGCATGCTTGCGCAACGTTTGTTGCAACGTGTGCTATAGTGTGGTTTGGATGGTTTCGGCCGTCCAATGTCTCACGGTTTCGGCCGTGTGCGGATCGAAATGGAAAAAGCGACGCCACCGGTGTTGCCGATTCGGTTTTGACCGAATGTCTCATAGGGGAGGCGACTCCCCTGTGAGCGGATCGAAATTAAGGATTATACATTGCGGAAGCGTGTGTCATGCCGGATGGGATTCTCGGATTCCGACTGGTTGTCTCGCAGGGAGGGGTGACTTTCCTGCGAGTGGATCGAAAACATACGTGAGGCATGCTGATAGACGATATGTTTATCGCCGCCGGTCGGGGTCCTCGGACTCCGCCCGGCTGTCTCGCAAGGAGGGGCGACTTTCCTTGCGAGTGGATCGAAATAGGATGCCAAGTACATGTAGCGGTGCATCTGCGACGTTCGGGGCGTGAGCCTTGGGCGCGTGTCGCCCGCCGTAAGGCGGGCGTGGATCGAAACTATATGAGTGCTATGGTGAATGGTCGTGGCATTGTCGGGCGGGGTCTTCGGGCTCCGCCCGTTTCTTAGTCGTGGGCTTCCGCCGTTCGCGCGGGTCGCCCATCGTGGGTTTTGTTCTTTCCGCCGCCCGTGGCCGGTGATGGCCGCGGGCTTGACTGATTGGAGTGGGTCATGGTCGATGTGAATGTGGTCGCCGACGGCGACAAGGTGCTGCTGTACAGTCCGTACGACGCGGAGTGTGTGAAGGACTGCCGCCAGATGGGCGGGAAATGGGATTCGGGCCGGCGCGCGTGGGCGTTCGACAAGCGCGACATGGAACGTGTGGAGCGGATCGCGGCGAAGTATTTCGGATACACGCCCTCCTCCGGCGCGGCCGGTGAGGGTGAGTTGGTTGATGTGCGGTTCAAGGCCGAGGATTTCTATCATGCGGGTGAGATCCGTGTCGGCGACAGGCGGTTGGTGTGGCGCACGGATCGTGACAGGCCGGTTCATTTCGCCGTGGGTGTGGTCGTGGTCGAGGGCCGGTTCGGGGATAGCGGCGGCTCCGCGAAGAATCCCAGCGTCGGCGATACGGAGGGTATCGTGTTGGAGGCGCGTGGTCTGCCCGCGAGCGTGTTGGAGGGCGTGGACACTGGCTTGTATGAGCTGGTGTCGAACGCGCCCGACGTGACGGCGTTGCGTGCCGAGCGCGCAAGGTTGTTGGAGCGTGTCGCGGAGATCGACGCGTTGCTGGCCGAAACGGCCGAAAAGTGATTGGTTGTTAATTGGTTTGTGGGAACAATCGGAGAGCCGTCCTTATGGGCGGCTCTCTTGTCTAGTATCATTCGATCCCATGTGTGATGGGATTATCGAGGGCGTGGTGGATCCGTTCGACGTGCGCGTGTCCGAGGGCGTGTTGCCTGATGGGCGTGTGTGGCCTGAGGATGCGACGGAGTTGATCGAACTGAGCGGTGTCGCGCCCACGGTCGAACAGTTGGGCGACCCGTTGTTCTTCGACCATTTGCGAGAGCGTTTGAACCGTTGAAAACGGCCTCTATTGTTCCAAAACGTCAAAAAGGAACAATAGAGGCCGGTGGCGTGGCGTTCTATCGTGGCGTTGTCATACTCAGGCGAGTTTGATCGAGTCGATTTCGGCGAGTTGTTCGAGAGTGAGGATCGCGGTCACGCCGTTGCGCAGGTTGAAGATTTTCACGATGTCGGACGCCGTCCACGCACTGCATTCGACGTGCGCTTCGGCTTGTATCCTGTTGAGGATTCCGCGGCGCATCTCCCACCAGCCGAGCCTCTGGTCAGGCTCGAAGCCGAGCCTGTTGAGATGGTATGACATGGTGTTTTTCGGCGGTTCGCTCAGGTCGAGGATGTTTTCGGCTTCGATGGTGCCGTTCATGCTTGCTCCTTCCGGGTCGAACGGCAAGCCGAGGACGCTACGCCAATAGTTCGCGAAGATGCCCGCCATCAGTAGTCCTCGATTTCGTGGTTTCGGATGATTATGGATTTGATCGGAATGGTGATGGTGGTGTCGGGTTCGTAATCTATGCCGTTGGGGTTTAGATAGTGGATGGTGCCGGTGAGGGTTTCGGTGATTCCGGCGTTGATGCCGTGGAAGCCGGGGAAACTGGTGCCTATGACGGCATGACGGTCTATTTCGAGTTCGACGGGACTGGTGCCGAGGGGATGCTTCTCGAGTTTGGCCAGTCGCATGCGGAGCGCGGATTCGCGTTCCACCGCTTGCTTCCAGCGCCGATGGGATCCGGCGGCTCGTGCGGATTCGTAGTATTCTCGGCAGATGAGTTCGGCCGTTTCTTTGACCCACCATCGTGGATCGTCGGTTTCGACGCTGAGGGCGCGCGGGTTCGTGCACGTGACCTTACCGTCGCGGATGGCGAAGTCGCCGTCGAGGATCGTGTTCATGTGCGGCATGATCTGTGGCTGCCACCGGTGCTTGCTGGGTTTGCTGACGTTCATGCGGTTCTCCTGAGTGATTCGTAGGTGTCGGCTGTCTGGTCGTTGAGAATGTACGTGTTGTAGTCGCCTTGTGTGATGTAATGCCAGCGTTTCCCATGTCCTTCGAGCAGATGGTCCTCGCAGGTGCGATCGATGCTGTAGTCGGGGTTTATCATCTGTCTGAAGCTGAGTTCGTCCACGTTCTGAACGCCCGAGCACATGCGGTCGATGCGGTCGATGCGGTCGGGTGTGAAATCTGGTGCGACGACGAACACCACACGGTTGGCCGTGCCTTGGATGCGTTGGATGCGGGGTATGAGGCGTTCGTGGCGGATGTGGTAGACGATGCGGTCGAACATGGGTTCGTCCGGCGTGCCAGCGTGCAGGAGGTGCGGGGCCGCGATCATGCTGGTGTGCATTTCGGTTGCCACGCCTTTCTGTTTGCATTGTTCGGTGATTCGCCGGTACCATGCGCGCCGTTCGTCGTCGATGCGCCACAACGGGTCGCCGCCGCCGCTGAAGCTGAGGAACCGCATGTTCGGCAGGAGGCGTTCGATGGTTCGTGTCGTCTCGTTCATGTCGGTTTCGGGCACGTCGATGCCGGTGGTTTTGACCACGCAGTAGGGGCATTTCCAATGGCATCCGAAGTTCGTGATGACGCTGTAGTGGCCGTCCGTCATCGGTCGTTGTCCTTTCCGTAGAGTTCGCGTATGAGTTCGTGATTGACTTCCGTGATTTCGAAGCCGACGGTTTCCCTCGGCCCGTCCGGCGTGCAACACCAGCCGGTTTCGGGCGGGTGGATGATCGCGGCCACGCGCAAGGGTCCGTCGAGCGGGCGTATGCGGTTATTCGGGAGTATCGCGTCTTGGATGTACTGCGAATAGTGCGGGGCGTGGCTTTCGAGCCACCAGCCGGTGAACAGCACGTCGTCGTCGCAGCAGTCGCAGCTGTATTCGTAGCTTGCGTGGAGGATGCCGCGTCGCCATTCAAGGTCTCGTGGATCAAGCCGGTTCACGTCCGGATAGTCGATGCGGTATATGATTTCGTCGCCCTCGTTGATCGTGCCTTTCATGCGGATCGCATGCCAGCGTTGATACGTGACCTCGCAGTTCGCGGAGTATTTGAATCCGTGGATGACGTGCGGGTTCGGACCGTGCGGTTCCGGGAGGTATGGGCCGTCGTCGTGGGCGAGCAGGCGCATGGTGTTTGGATATAGTTCCATCACTTCCTCGATGAGGTCGTTGACGTGGCCCAGCGGCTTGTATGCGTCTGATTCGATGTCATCCCTCGACGGTAGAGGTCCTCTCATTGTGATTCCTCCATTCGGCGTTGACGAGGTTCCAGAGGTTCGTGTTCTCCTCCCCCGCGTTTTCCTTGCGATCCTTGGTGGCGAGCTGGTACGCGTCGGCGAGCCGGTAGACGGGCTTGCTGAATTCGTCCTCCCCCGCCTGTTTGAGCTGGTTGCGGTGGACCCAGCTGCGCATGGTGCTTTTGTTGACGGCGAGGCCGGCGACTTCGGCCAATAGTTCGATGAGGCGGGCCTGGCCGGCGGTGATGCCGCTGTTGAGGATGCGTTGTTCGCGCAGATGGGTGAGGTATCCTACGGTCCACACGTTGCCGCAGCGGGGGCATTTGACCTCACGTTCGTCGATGGGGGCGCTGAGTTGGATGCCGCATTCGCTGTTGGCGCAGGGGCCGAGGATGACGTGTTCCTCGTCGCGCGTGTCGAGCAGCCGGTGGCCGGTGACGCGAAGACGGTGGATCTCATCGACGTGCGCGGGGAACGCGGGACTGGTGAGGATGGCCGGCGTGATATTAGGCGGCAGGATCACCAACACGCCGCCTCTGAAGTCGTATCCGCATGCCGCTTGGGCGATCAGCTGCACCATGTCGGTGAGTTCCATACGGTCATGCATGGGGTTGCCGAGGCAGCGGAGGATGACGCGCAGTGTGGTCTCCACGCCGTCGTTGCCTTTGTCGTCCACGCCGTACAGGTACGTCCAGATGTTCTCGCGTACCGGGGAGGGCGCGTTGGCGCGGCTTGCGCCGCCCGAACCTTTGCCTTCGTCCTTGTTGGCCTTGTTGAGCCGGTATTCGAGGTCCGGCAGATGCTCTTGCAGCCATTTGAGGTCGTCGGTGAACTTGGTTTCGCATCGTTCGCAGACGCGGTGTTCGTCGGGTTTGTCGCGATGGCAGTTGGGGCAGGTGGTGGCCAAGAGACGGGTCCTTTCGCGGTTTGGAGCGTGTTTGACTCTCCCCGCAATGGGACCATGGCTGAATATCTCGGCCACCACTATACCATCCGCAACGCGTCCTGCAACGGGTCGTGCGTTATCGTTCGCCGAGGGCTTCCAGATAATGCCTGTAGTCGCGCAGGTCGCGTTCGATGCAGTCGGATACGCGGTGGGTCGTGTGGTGCGCGTCATTGTACGGATCCCGTTCGAGCGCGATGTCGGCCAGGCGGAACGCGGTCACGTCCAAACGGCGGTGCGACAGTTTCACGTTGTCGAGGATGCCGGTGGGTTTGAGCCAGTCGAGGTCGAACTGCACGTTCGTGCCCGCCGGATGCAGCGTCTCCCCCGCATGGCCGGAAAGCCACATGCGCGCGTCGCTCGCCACGGAGACCAACGTCTTCCCCTGTTCGAGGCTTTCGTCGATCAGCCCGTTGCCCATGTGCGCGCGCAACGCCCACAATGAGAAGTTGTCGCCGTCGAGTCCGACCTTCCATTTGGGAATGTTGAGCACGGCCCGATAGTCGGCCTTGTGTTCGACGCGGTTGCCTTGCATGTCGGTGACGGTCATGCCGACCTCCAGCAGCTGGTGCTTGGCGGGGTTGAGTCCGCTGGTCTCCACATCCAGCCAGAGCAGTCGTTCCGGCTTGTCCCGTTCGTTCATGATTATCCTTCCTCCTGTTCGAGCCAGACCTGCTGGCATGTCTCGCATTCCCAAGCCGGCGAACCGTCGATCGGGTCGCATGGTTCGACGATGGTGCCGCAGCAGCCGCACCACGGGCCAAGGGATGGCATGAGTTCGTGCGGTTCGTCCCTGCCCGAGCATTCCGGCCCGCACGCCACGTCCTTCACGGCTTCGAGGATTTTCGTCATCCGATGCCGTTCCTGGAGTTCGTGCGCGTTGAATCGGCTTTCGCACGTCCACCCGCACTCGCATCGCCACGCACGCCCGTCCTCGCTGTGCATCCAAGCGTGCGCGGCCTGCTCCTTCAACGCGACATCGATTTCGTCACTGGTCACCTGCATCACACCACCGCCTTTCGCGCGGCGGCGAGGGCTATGCGCGCGAGGTCGCGGCAGTCGTGCCATGTCAGCGATTCCGTGGCATCGTGCATCGCCTCGGCGGCGGCTTCCACCTCAGTGTCGGTCGGGTCGGAGAGACGGCCGGCCTCGTAGGCCTCCTGCATCGAGGCGATCTCAAGGTCGCCGTAGTATTCCTCCAAGCCACTGACGTATTCTTTAGCTTCGGTTTGCGAGATGCTGGTCATGCCCACTCATTCCATCTGCGCAATGCGCCGCCCGTTCCGTCGGTGACCCAGATGTTCCAGTAGCGGATCGCTTTGTCGCGCATCGCTTCGGAACGGGCCATCATCTCCGCGAAGCCATAGTTCGCCAGCAGGAGGGTCACGAGCATCCATTTTTTGAATCCGCACCTGCATTCGATGCGCCAGCACCATGCGTTTTCCACACGTGGCGGGATGTCCATCGTGTCCACGGACACGGTTCTGAGCATGGCCTTGGGTTTGCGCCCGCAGTCGGGGCAGCGGCTGATGCGACGGTAACGGTGTCTCATGATTCCTCCTTGAGAAGCGTGTTTCGCGCCGCCCGCAGGATGCGTCCGGCTTGCACGCGGTAGCCTTCGCGCCAGAGAGGCAACCGCTCGAACAGTCCCCTGCCGTCGTCCTCGTCGAATCCGATGTTGTTTCCGACGAACAACGCCAGCGCGGCGACGTCCAACTCCTCACTGGTCGGCTCGTGCCGCGCCCACCAGACGGCTCCTTGGACGAACGCCTCCCGCATGTCCTCGCTGGTGACGCCCTCGAGGTAGCGGAGCCTGCCCGGACGGTCGCCGGACGGCTCACGGCCCAGCCAGTATTGCGCCGGATAGCGCTCCTCCGCGACCTGTTCGGCGAGCGTTTCGATCGGACTGGTCATGATTCCTCCTTGATGAGCTGTTCGACCGCTTGGATGCAGGCTTCGAGGTCGTCGTTCTCCAACGCGGTCCAGAAGCGGTCGGCTCCGGCCCAATGGGATTCGCGCAACATGTCGAACTTGTCGGCCATTTCGGAGCAGCCGCCCTCCGGCATGTAGGCGAGAAGGTTCGGGCCGGCGTGCATGCGTTCCCGGCGCAGATACCACAACGCCTTGTTCAGGTCCTGCATGGGCTGGCCCTTGTGGCGGTGCCGCCACACGTATTTGACCGCGTTGCCTAGGCAGAAGTCGTACAGTCCGGACAGTTCGATGCATTCGAACGGGCCCAGTTCGTAGTGTTCGGGATGGTTGACCGGGTCGCCCATCATTCGCCGCCTTTCCTGATTTCGATATGGTCGATCGCTTCGAGTTCGCTCGGATAGAAGATTCTGTGTTCTCTGGTCATCTCGTTCGTGATCCTGACGTATTTGCCGTCTTCGTAGACGTACGCCCATGCGATGAGGCGCACCGGTATGCCGAAGAACCGTTGATGCAGATACCAGATGACACCGCCCGTCGGCGATTTGCGGAATCCGAGCCGCCTCAGGTCCGCGTACACGCCGCGGGAGTTCATCGCGTCGAGATACAGCACGTCGCTCACACTTCCTCCTTCACGTCTTCCATGTCGAGGATGCGGCGCATGGACGCGCGCAGCTCGTCCTCGCAGTCGTTCCACGTCTCTTCGGGGTAACCGCGGTATTCACAGATGTAGAAGCCCATGCGCAGCCAGGCGTTCATCTGCGCATCGTCGTTTTCGGTCATTTCGTCGTGGAGACGCTGCATGATCGCGTCGAACTCGTTTTCCGTGATGTTCATGATTCCTCCAAGATGATCCAGTCGGGATTCGTCCGGCACACCGCTTCGATTTCGGCCAGCACGGAACGCGAATGATGGTCCCGATACCATGCCGTTTCGCGCGGCAATGCGATGGGCACGCTGGTGGCGGGCCACGCGTCCAACACGGGACGGATCCGGTTCACGGCCTGCTGGCCGGTCAATCCGTCCAAGTCCTTGATGTCCAAGCCGTGGTCGGCCCACGGCCTGTAGTCGTTGATGCTGACGGTGATGCGCCGGCCGAACTGGCGGGCGTCCGACCATTCGCCGTAATCCTCCTCCTTGCAGAGGGTGGACACCGTGTCGTCGGGCAGGTCGGGCCTATGCACGTACAGGTCGATGCTCATTCCAGCACCTCCGTGTAGGTGCCGAGTTCGCCGTCGTACACCGCGTCGGCCAGCGAGTCCGCCTCGTAGATCCCGTCGTCCAACGCGCGCGATATCGCCTTGCTGAGCTGCGCGCGCGTGAAGATCTTCGCGTCATAGCCGCTCATCGTTCGTCTCCTTCCAGAATCCCGTCGGGCGTGCAGCTCATCGCCGCGACGCTGTTGTCCTGCCATTTGAAATTCGGCTCCTCGACGGTCAGGCACGTGTATTCCACACCGTCCACGACCGTGGAATGCACGCCCATCGTCTGCGCGGGTCGCACGCTCGCCTCGGCCAGCAGGTAGCCGCCCACGACGCTCAGCACGAGCGCCTGTATGAACACGACCACGACCGCGACCTTGGCCGCTATCGTCCAGTTCTCACCCATCGGTTTCCTTTCGTTTGTCCGGTATCTGTTTTCTGAGCCGTCCGCCCCACACGCCGCACGTGGCATAGCCGCAGGCGCGCGTCATATCGGCGTAGCGTCCGCATTCCACGCTCACGGGACAGTCTTTGCACGTGTCCAACGCGGCGCGAACGCCGCCCATGGTGTCGCCCAGTTCGGGGAAGAACAGGTCGGTGTCCATGCCCAGGCACGCGGCCCGCGTCCACCAATCCGAGTTTCCGTTTCCACGGTCGGCCACCACATGCCCCGTTTCGTGATTCTTTATGCGTGTCGTTCGCCGTTCCCGTCGAACACGACTCCTTGCTAGGGTCGGGTCGTAAACGCCGTTCAGAGGGCCGCCCATAGGATTCGCGTTCATATGATGTCCTCCACTCCGCGAATCCACCGGTAGCCGTAGCGCAGGCCGCGGGTGCAGATCGCCTCGCGGATGGAAGCGCCCGCGTCGCGCCCCTCGCGTCCGAACGCCCTCGCCGCCGCGTTCGCCGACGGGAACACCGCCACCAGCTCGCGCGTATCGGGATCCAACTGGCCGACCATCAGACTCGGGTCCGCCACGGCCGGCACGACCCGGCCGGCCGGCTTGTACTCGTATTCGCCCGCGCGCATCCGCTCGATCAGCTCGGTCTGCGCCATGCACAACTCCGTCAACCCGCTCATGCTTCGCCTCCCAACACATCCGACAGGGACAAACCATTGCTGCGGGCCGCGCCCGCGAAGCCCGGGCCGATACGCTTGGGCTTCGGTTTCGGCGGGGCCGATTCGAGACTGAAACCTCGCGTGCGCTCCACCGCCTCGCGCACCGCCCGCTCGAACGGCACTCCCCTGTTGACCGCCTCGCGCACCAATTTCGGTGCCGCGCCCGGCCATGACTGGTCAGGGGTCGCGCCGGCACGCTCCAGCGCCCGCTGCACGTCATAGTCCGACAGCTTCGACGCGGGACGGCGTTTGACGATCAGCTCCACCAAATCGCCCGGCCTGACCATGCCGAACTCATGCGGCGTGCCGTACCAGTCCGCCACCGCGTCCAAACATTCCGCCTTCGTCACGTCCGGCAGCTTGCCGTTGACGACCTGCGCGAACAGCACCGCGTCCTCAAGGGTCGCGTTGCGATGGTCCAAATGCTTGATCGCGGTCATCAGGTCCCACGCGTCAACCTGTGAGAGCATCGAAACCACCTCCGATCTGGTTCTGTAGCTGTTGTTGTTCCTGCTGGACGAGTTGTTCGCGGATGCGCCGGTCCTCGTCCCATTCCGCCTGCGCCCGCTGCGCCTTCGGCACATAGCCGCCGCCGGTGGGTTTGCGCGCCGGTTTGGGCTTGTTCTTCCACCCGCCGTCGTGCAGCCACCAGCGGGCCTGCGGCGGATTGTCCAATTGGGCGGCGAGCTGAGCGCCCGCGATGAGCGCCGCTATCGACGGACGGTCCTCCGTGCGGTGGATGACCTTGTGGAACTCGCGGCGGGCCGCGTCCTCGTAGTCGTGGTTCGGATACACCGCCCAGAACTTCTCGAAGTCGGGATCGCGGGGAATGACATCGCGCGCACGCGCGTAGGAAGGGTTATTACCACTCCCACTATCACTACTACTCCCTTTACTACTACTAGACGGATTTGTGTCAGGGTCTGTGAGTGTCTGTGAGGAACTCACAGTCGTTGAAATTCCGCCGTTTTCGCTGTAGGGATTTGTGTCAGGGTCTGTGAGTGTCTGTGAGGAACTCACAGTGTCTGCGCGTTCCTCACAGAATCGGCTTGGTTCGATCCCCAGTTCCGGGGGTGACTTGAGCGGGCACGCGCTCGGATTCGATATCTTCTGATACTCGCGGAACGTCGGTATCCACAACAGCCGCTTCCCCGCATACTCGTATCGGACGATGCATCCCACACGCTCCAATTCGTCCAACGCGGCCTCGATTCGCGGCAGCGCCTCGTTGCCGTCGTAGGGCATGCACGCGCCTCTGATGAGACGCGCGTTGTCACGGTTCACGCCGTTGTCCTGCACATAGCTCCACAGGCATTCGAACACGAATCTCGCATCCCACGACACGTTGCCCATGCTTTCGCTCTCGTAGAACTCAGGGCGGATGGTTCGTATTCTCATGGTTCGCTCACATTCTTTCCTGCGCAAGACGCATGGCCTCATCCATACGGTTGCCGACAACCCCGGCCGCATACCTGAACACCTTGTATCGCGGCAATCGACCGTTGTCGCTTTTCTCCCTGGCTATCTGGAACGCGTATTCGATGTACGATTCGGGAACATCGATCTTGAACCAGTAGCGCGCAGTGCTTTTCCAGTTATCAGGCAGAACGAAGCAATGCGTGTCATCCACGGCGGTGATCGATTGCCACATGTCCAACACCATCGAGACGTAATCACCCTCGTTCTCAATGTCCGCCTCCACCCATGAGCGCGTCATTCTCAGCAAGTCCCTGAATTTCAACGCGCTTTCCGACACATCGGACACCAGCGGCTCGTCCGGGTTGATGGACGATTTGCCTGAATTACATTCCATGCAGCACGCCACAAGGTTCTCAGCCTCGTCCAGCCCTCCGAGCGCTTGTGGCACCACGTGGTCGATGGTCAGTTCCACATCGCTCCTATGGCAGTACTTGCACGTGTAGTTGTCACGTCGAAGGATTTCGAATCTCAATCTTTTGGAAACAGCCATTCTTGTTCTCCTTAGAAAATGTCTGGATCGTCGTCGTGCCGGTAGTGGTATGCGGCCCACCGGTTGTATAGGCCCAACGCCTTGCGGCTTGACTTCTGGAATCCCGTGGCCCAGTCGGATTCGCCGCATGGACAGTGCAGATACCATCCGTAGGTGCCGATGCGCATGCCCCGCAGACGATCGTCGCGGCGCATCCACGTCCAGTTGTAGAAGTACTGGGACGAAGGAAGATGCCAGACCATTCCGCCTACGATGAATGGCAGACAGCGCTTCTGATAGGCGAGCTTCGGCATCTGCCCGCAGTAGGGGCATGGGAGCAGTCTCATACGAGTTCCTTTCAGCATGTGAGGAAGGTGGCGACGCATATGGTGAGGAAGAACGCGCCCAGGATCATCAGGAACCCGAACGCCATAGCCAAATCGAACGCGCCGGCGGTGTTCTCGAAGCAGCCCAATGCGGCCATGAATATGAGCGCCAGACCACCAGCGAGCAGGATCAGCGTGGTCAGTGCCGCGAGTATGGGCGCAATGATTTCACCCAAGCTCATGATCGGCCTCCAATCCATGCGATGAGCACGGTCAGGCCGACCAATAGCACGGCTATGACGGTCTGCATCATTCCTCCGCCTCCGTGTACGGGTTGACGGCCGAACTCATGCTGAACATGTGGCGTCCGCCCGCGTAAAAGCCCTCGGCCCACGCCTCTTCCCGCGCTTCGCGGATCAGGTCGGGCATCACATGGTCCAAGAACGCTTCGATGCCGAGGGCGGTGAGGAACCAGCAGAGCACGAACATGTAGAACACGGCCATGCCCGTATCGCCGTTGATGGTTTTGACCACGAGTCCTGTCAGCGCGAGCAGCGTCCACGCGAACTCCAACACGTAATGCCGGCGCACCCAGCTGAAGCCGCGGTCGAAAGCGTCCATGGCCTTCATCCAAGGTTTGCGATTGTCGTTCATGATTCCTCCTTGGTTTCCTCTTCCGGCCCCAACGGCAATCCGTCGTTGAGGATGACCGCGAACACGCGCAGCGGTATCCACACAAGGCCGAGCTTGGACGACTTCAACGGCTGGCTTACGGTGCGCGCGAGCGTCGCGAACGACGGTTCGCTGCGCTCGAGGAACCGGTCGAGCATGATGTCCTGCATAATCGCGTATTGGGATCCCATCTTCTTGACGCCGAATCCCTCGCGGTGTTTGATGAGCACGGCGAGCGTGGCATCGAGGTTGCCGGCCTCGTCCACCGCTTCGGACCATTGCTTATCGACTGCAAGCTCCTGAGTGTCCTTGCATTCGACGCACACACGCTGGCCGTGATGCCACACGTTGGTCAGGTCGCCTTTGTCTTTGTTGCCTGACAGCACCATGCGTTGGATCTGCCTGTCGTCCAATGCCCATTGAAGGTATTCGACCACGGCCGATTCCCACGCGGTGCCCTTCTTTTTCGACTTGCTCATTGAGCGTCCCTTTCCTTGTCTGAGATGAGACAGTCCAACTCGGCGGGGTTGATGCGTTCCAGATGGGTCTCTTCCGGGTTGACGTGGATTTTGTCGCTGGTCGCGACCGTCCACTGGTCGCCCCACAGCATGTCCGCGTACAGCCATATGCCTTCGGTTGTTTTGAGCCAGTAGTCGCCGTCCTCGTCTTGGTAGAATCCGGGTTCGAGTTTCGGTCTTTCCAATGTGGTCCGCGCCATCACCAGCCTCCTAGGTCGTGCGCGTCGTTGAACGACGCATGGTATTCGAGTGCTTCCTCTTCGCATTCCGGGCACGGCTGCGAACGGAACGGATACAGGCCGCATCCGTGCTTCGGGCACACATCCGGCTCGTCCAACGGCGGTTCAAACGGTCGGCTCATTGCTCCCACCGTCCTAAAATTCCGGTTCTTCGCTGCCGGCCGGCGCGCCGAAGTCCGCGGCTCCGCCGAACGTGCTGAACCCGCCAGACTGCTGGCCCCACGGGTCCGACGCGGCGGGACGTGACGCCTCGGCCATCGCGGCCTGTTGGCTGAACGGATCCTGTGGCGTGTTCGGCAGCGTCTGCTGGCCTTGCGCGGGCTGAGCGCCACCGAACGGACTGTTGTTCGAGAATCCCGGATTACCGCCGAAGCCCGCACCGCCCGAATAGCCCTGACCGTTGTTGCCCGCCTGTTGGCGTTGCACTTGGGCGGTCGCATACCTGAGGGACGGGCCGATCTCGTCCACCTGCAACTCCATCACGGTGCGGTTGCTTCCGTCGTTCGCCTGATAGGAACGCTGCTGCAACCGGCCCTGCGCGATGACGCGCATACCCTTGCGCAGGGATTGCGCGCAATGGGACGCCATGTCGTTCCACGCGCTGCAGCGCATGAACAACGCCTGCCCGTCCTCCCAAGAGTTCGTCTGCCGGTTGAACGCCCTCGGGGTCGAAGCGATGCTGAAGTTCGCGACCTGCGACTGTCCCGCCTGCCTGACCTCGGGATCGCCGGTCAGATTGCCGATGATCGTGAGAATCGTCTCGTTAGCCATGATTGTCTCCTTTCCTAGTTGCCGCGCAAAGGCACTATGACCGCGTCCACCGAATCCAGTTGGCCGCCCACATGCCACACGCAGTGCGCCTTGGTCGTCTTGAGCCCCTTCTTCGTCGGGGAAAGCCTCAACACGCCCTGATTCCTGAACGGGTTGATGATCTTGTCGATCAGATGTAGGAACTCCGGTTCGAACGCGACGTGTTCGAACCGTTTGATCGTCTTGTCTTTCTTGAACAGGTCGGCCATCGTCCGCCCGTTGCCCATGTCGCGCCATCCCGTGTGATGCTCGTCCGGCTCATGCCAGTAGGCCGCGTCGTACAATGGGAACGGCTCTTTGGATTCGCCGTGCAGCCAGTCCATGAACCGGCAGGAGCCGTCCATGTCGAGCGGAATGTACGCGCCATCCGGCAATTCGGGCACGCCTTTGAGATCCCAGCGGATGCATACGAAACGGTTCGACGCATACGCCTTCCCGCCGATATGCCAGATGTTTAACAGCTTGCAAAGATTGCCGGCCTTCAACAGTTTCAGCAGGGCCTTTCCTTGACGGTGGTTCAGCACGGCGTTGCCGTTCCTCACACCGGTGTTCTCGCTCATGATCGCCTCCCTTGTTTCGCTTCGTCCTTGTGCTGGCAGCTGAGCCAATGACCCCACCGTTTCGCGCAATCCATGCGCCCGCAGTCCGGACACAATGGAGTCACGCCGGGAGGAAGGCAGTTGATGCAGCTGCATCCGTTACGCTTGTCGTTGAAGGCCACTAGTCCACCTCGATCCGCGTGAACGGGGCAAAGAAAATGGGCACATGATGTCGCCGATTGTCTAAGCTCGCCCATCCGCCTGCGCCCCCCAGCAAATACCAGTCTTTGGCTTGGTCCAGAATCCAAACGTCGCCGTCCTTGTCCTTGTACAAGCCCGGTTCGGTTGGCATCGCAGGCGTATCGGGTTCGGTCGTTTTCGGACGCAGCGCATAATCGAACACCCAGTGTTTGCTGACATGCTGTCCACCGATGTTGCACCAATGCTCTTCGAAAAGCGGTCTTTCCATAGGGCCGCTGAGCTTGGCGAGCGGTTCGCTGTCACGGAAGAAGTGCACGATGTCGCCTTCCCGCACCTGCTCCCAGTCCTCGATGCGCTCCATCTCAGGCTCTTCGGGTTCGACGGCAGGTTCGTCCGGCTCGGGCTTCGCATCCCACACCACGAGGTTCTGCACGTCCTTGGTGAGGTGTTCGGCGGTCGTCGCGAAACCGGTGGTATTCGCGAACAGTACGACGAACTCGTCGGCCAGCCCATCGGCGTCACGCGTCACCACGCCGTACGTGTGCACGTTATCCTCGTACGCCACTTGGCATGCGGCGCACTGGCACACGCCGTTCGGACCATTGAACAGTTCGATGGTGCCGGCGCAATGCTCGCCGTCATGGTCGAACTCGGCCCACATGCCACGCTTCGCACACCTAAAATCAACCCGATTGCTCATTGCTGTTCTCCTTCGCTTGTTCGATGGTCCTCTGCGCGTTCTGCTGCGCCATCCGCTGCATCATCGCGTTCAGATACGCGATGACCTGCTCGGCCTGCATGTCGTTCAGATCGCTCGCCTTATGCACCTGTTGGCCCGCGAGCGCGTTCAGGTAGGCGTCGTGCGCGCCTTGCACGTCGGTGATGCCGACGGTTTTCAGGAGGGCGTTGATGGTTTGGGTTTGTTGTTCGGTGCTGGGTTTCGGCTGGCGGGGTTTCGGTGCTGGCTGGCTGTCGGAGTCTTCGGATGCCATGCCGAGGGCGAGTTGGATGCTGTATCGTTTCGCGTAGCTCATGGCCACGCCCCACGCCTGCATCGGGTTCGAGCCGCCCGTCGGCATCACGGGTACGTGGCCGCTCCATTCGGACCATTCCGCGTCGGGCTTGTCGCGTTCCCTGTAGCGGGTCATCATGACCGGCATTCGGCGGATGACGCCTTGCAGGTCCATCCAGTCCATCATCTGCATGTCGTTATCGACGCGCACGTGGTACTGTTCGTCGGCGACGCGCAGCGTGTCCGCGAGGGACGCGTACTTGTACTGGTATTTGCCCGCGTTCGCGGTCTGTGATTTCTCTACGATCGGCGCGGCCATCAGAGTTCGCCTCCCGCGGTGAGCAGCACGTTCGCCTCGGGCAGTTCGCTGCGCTCCCACATCTCGGCCTCGACCTGCTTGTCCATCGTGACCTTGACCGTCGGCAGGGAACCCGTGTAGAGTTCCACGCCGTCGGGCAGTTCGCCGCCGTTCTCCTGTACGAGGGAGTCGATGTAGCCTTTCTTCTTGGCCGGTTCGGTCGGCATGGGCACCGCGTACACGTCGTTCTCGCGACCATGATTGGCGAGCCACACGCCGTAGGCCATCTCGTCCTTGACCTTGTAGCCGCCGCCGGCGGAGCCGCGCGTGAGCGTGACCTTAGCGCCGACCTTATTGCCGATCATCGCGTTCACGGTCTCGCCGGGATCCAGCATGTCGGCCAGCTTCTCCTTGTTGGCCTTGTTGAGTTCCTTGGCCCGTCGTTCGATGGCGGTGCCGGCCGCGAGTTCCGCCAGGATCTCGCTTCGGCTGCGCGTGTCCTCGGGGCCGGTCAGGTCGATGACCCGGACGTTGTCCGGATATGTCTCATTCATTGTCGTTTCTGCCTTTCCTTACTGTGGTGAGTTTGTGTTCTTCGAGCCGCTGGTACATGACCGGATCCGAAAGCCTGAGCGCGTACCTGAAGTCCTTGTCGAACGTGAAATGCCAGAGAATGCGCGTGAACACGTCCGGCCTACGCGGTCTCACAACGCGTGGCTCCCGACGGTTTCGGCGAGCGCCATGACCCGCTCCACCGGCAGGACGACCGTTTCACGCTGCGCCGCGTGGGTGTTGACCATGCGTTCCAACTGCTCCATGCCCTCATCCCATTGGCGGCGCAACATCAGGCCACTCCTTGGTCATCGACACCAGTTCGGCCAGCATGCCCTGAGCGGCCATGCTCCGACGTTCCAAAAATTCGATGGCGTGCTCGACCGGTTCGCGCCACTGGTATGCCAACTGCAGCGCCTGCTGCAGATTCACCGGCACGACCTCGGTCATATCCATCGCGGACAGAAGGCGGCGTTCCGTATACAGATGCAGGTCGTCCTGCGTCTGGCGGGCCTCGATCACGGTCACGATAATTCGCCCGGAGCCTTCGACCACACGGTCTAGGACCTTGCCGAGCACGACGGTATCCTCGCCGTCCATGCGCTCGTACAGGTCGCCCGCCTGCAATGCGGTCACGTCCACGTGCGCGGTTTCGTTCGGATTCATAATCGTTTCTCCTTAAATGTCTAATAGGTTCCCGGTTCGGCGTACTTGAAAGCGTTGAACCGTTGCGCGAGTTGAACGCTGGAATACTGCTTCATGCGAAGCTCTCTTCCGTCGAGATCCACCGGCGTGCGGCATAGGTCGCCATACACTTTCTTGAACGATTTGAGGCTCATGCCGCATCGTTTCGCGGCTTCGCTTTCGTTCAACGCTTCGAACGCTATTGGCTCGTCGCTCATTCCATGTCCTTTCTGCGTAGTTGTTCCGCGAGTCTGACGCCCTGCTGGGTGAGCCGGTAGCGGCTGAATGGCCTGCTGCTGTCCTTCACCCGCCCGTCACGGTCAACGACCTCCACATAGCCCTTGCGTTTCAGTTCAGGCAGTCGGCTTCGCATGGTGCTGTCCCCGTAACGAATCTTCTTGTTCGGATGCTCGGCGTTGCCTAGCTCTTCGGCCTTCTTTGATATGTCGGGCGCTATCTGCGGTTCCCCGCTGGACTGCAACAGCGAATGAAGAGCGAGGACCACAAGCCTCCTGTTGGCCTTCACGTCCACCGATTCCGCCGCGATGAACGAGGTCTCGGGATCACCCGCACGTGCGTGCGCTATCTCATCGAACGACGGCTGGCTACTCATCGTCGTATTCCTGTAGAATGGGGCTGTTCACTTTCAATCTCCTTTCAAGTGGATACCGAACCCCGCTGGCACGGGGTTCACTTGTATTCGAGCGTGGACGGGCACCGATTCGAACGGTGTGCCGGCCGACAGTCCCAAACCGGAACGCTGCCGGACGGCGGCTAGCCATGCTTCCCGCCCGCCACCGCATGGCGGCAAGATATTCAGTTATGGGTTCCCTCACGGGAGTGCCCGGACGCGGATTCGAACCGCGAGCGCCCTCGCCGCACCGTTTCCGGTTATTGGCAATGCCCGCCATCCGGACAAGGTTCGGGATGGCGGCGGAGTTAGGAGTGACACCTGTTGAGAGGTGGCGCGACGTTCTGGGCGCGTCCACGTACCGGCTGTGACGCCGGTTCCGGGCAAGGCCCTCATATGAGGGCTGGAATGCCGTTATCGCCGATATGTTCGATGATGTTCGGAATCATGCCGCCACATCCAATTCGCCTTGGCTTGTGCCGTAGATGAAACGGCGGATGAACCAGTCGATGCCCTTGGGGGTGAACCTCGCGTAAGGCGCGCACTTCCTCCCGTCCCTGCGGACGAACTGGCGCTGCACCAGATATCCGGGCTCGATGGCCTTCACTGTCGGAGCCCTGCCCTTCATGACGATGTATCCGCTGCCTTGCAGCAGGCCATACACCTTGTCCCGGGTCATGTCCTTGTCGAGCGTGCGGAAATGCCTCGCGGCCTCGGTGATGCTCAATGTGCCGTCCGTGGAGAGGAACACGTCGCCCAACGCGGCCTTCGGCTCCAACTCACGGTTACGTGCCGTGAGCGTGCGGTTCTCGTCGCGTTCTTCTTTTAACGCAGTCAGCAGCCTGATGCCGAACTCGGGATCGTTCAGCACGTTCTCGATGGTCGCCGGCGTCGCGTAAGCACCATGCCTCTGGATGCTCGGCAGCACCTCGTGGTTCACCCAGCGTTGGAAACGAACCACCATATTGCGCGTGGCCTCGTCTTTGATCGCGCCGGATCGACGGTTGTTGAGAGCGTGGTTCAATCCGGGGAGCGTGATTACGCTGGCTTCCTGCGGTCCGCCAAGGGTGGGCACAATGTGCCTACCCTTTTCATCGGCATCTAAATTACGGAGCATATCCTTCGCGGATTCATAGCCGAGTTTCTTGGCGATGGGGCCTGCCACGAACAGCGGTTCGTCGGTGTCCACTTCAAGGGCGGTGATATCCACGCCCTCGAACGTGAGAGTCAGTTCGCTGCTCATCGAATCTCCTTTCCATTCGCGTATTGTTCGATGGTCAGAATGTCCTCGTGGACCGCAAGCGTTTCGGTAAGATCGTCCAGCGCCTGATTGAACCGCCTGTCGAGTTTCTTCATTTCGCAATCGGCGTTGGTGCAGTAGTCCGAATGAAGCCGCTTCGGAACGCGGTTGTTCGCCGCCACGGCCATAAGGCGCATTTCAAGGCAGACCGTCGATAGAATCCCGAAAGACCTCACGAGCGGCAGCAGCTTGTCCAACTCCCCGTTGTTAAGCGTCTTCTTGATTCCAACCAGCGAGTCGGCAACCATGTCAACCCCGTTGCGGTAGACGCGCATGTTCTCCTTGGAGTTAGCCAGTGGACGGAACCGCAAAGACCTGTATTCAACGCCTTCCATGAAGCCTTGAATGCGTTTGATGATGCCAGTTCGATTGGAGACGGCTACGGTATTCGCGGCGTTCATGCGGCCACTTCCGTTTCCATCTGGCTGGCGTTGGCGAGCGTGGTCGGTCGAACCTTGCACACCTCGCCCGGCTGGAAACCGAACGCCTTGTACAGGCCGACGATCATCGCCGGAGTAGCCACGTTCGTTTTTCGAGCATTGTTGAGAACGCTTTCGCTTACGCCTATAGCGCCGGCGAACGCCTCGACTGTCCGTAGGCCGCTCATCTTCTGGGCACGGTCGAGAAAACCGTCATTGAACATGAGCTTTGCTTCTGCCATAACACCCCTTTCCTTGTGCGGTAGTCTTAGAGTGAATCATTTCGTGATTCGTTCTGCAACAGAATGTACCACCATGAAACGTTTTGTGTCAAGATAAATCACACGCCGGCGTGTCTTGACAAGAATCAATAAATGTTTCATAATGAAACACATGAGTAAAAAAACATGGCTTGAAGCCGTAACACATGCAGACAATGCCAACGTGATAGCCGCCAAAACCGGCATCACCCGATCGACCGCTTGGCGTCAGTGGAATGATGACCTGAACTTCTCAGCCGAGAACGTCATTAAAATCGCCCGCGCCTTCGGCGCTGACCCCGTTGATGGACTGATCGCCTTCGGATACCTAGAGGAATCGGAACGCAACATGTCCGCCATGACAAGCGCCCTACGAAACGCGACGAACGACGAGCTGATCAACGAAATGGCCCGACGCATCAACGACTACCATTCGCAAGGCGACTACAGCAGCTCGTTCGACAGCGAGACCATCCACGTCGAGCCCGACATGGAGGTGGACCCGACCACCATCGACGGTAAAGATTTTCCAACCTACGGAATCGCCGCTAACATCGACGAGAACAGGGACATCGAATCGGAGACACCGACGGAGGGCTGATTGAGACAGGGGGAATTGGAGAAGAAGGCCATGCGAATGGGGTTGCTCATCATCGAACAGCCCCTTGCGCGAGGCAACGGCCTATATGATTCACGGCACGGCGTCATCTACCTGCACGACGGACTCAGCCCGAACCAAAGACTCTGCGCGCTGCAGCACGAGATCATCCACGCCGAACACCACCGACGAGGCATGCAGGTGGGCACGTTGAGGGAGGAACGCCTCACCCGCAAGGAGACAGCCCTACGGCTTATAAGCCAGGCCGACTATGCCACCGTCGAACAAATGTACGAGGCCGACGTATGGCACATGGCCGGCGAACTCGGCGTCACCGTGCAAGTCTTGGAGGACTACCGGCAACAACTCAGCATCCTCATATAAAATATCCAGCAAGCGCCCCGCCACCGCGCGGGGCATTCCCATATCAGAGAGAAGGAGCCGACATGGAGACACTCGTAATCGCGTTGATCGTGGCCGTCGTGGCGTTGGGCGTCATGTTCGTCATCGTCAAGCAGGCGGTCATGGACTCGATCAGGGAAAGCGGACTCGCGAAGGACATGCGCCGCGCCGCCGACGCGCTCGAACGCATGGCACCGCCCGCCGCAAACAAAGGTGAGAAGAAATGACCGAGCCGACGCAGCAACCGGCACCCACTCCCCAGCAGCCAGCGCAGAAATACTACACGCGCCCGGCCCAAGCCGTGTTCCAAGCGCTCAAACAATGGGCGGAACAACATACGGAGAACCCGTCCGCCAGCGACGTGACGATGGAACTGTCGGCCACCATCAACGGCAGGAGCTTCACCGCGTCCATATTCCCGAACGGCGACGACTGCGTGGTCACGATCAACGACCCGACCATAGCGCCCATCGTGTTCGACGGCATCATACGTGCGGTGGAGGCGTCCCCGACCGCGGCACAGACGCGAAAGAACAGGAAACAGCTGACGATGGCCCTCGCCACACTCGGCATCATCGTGTTCATCGCACTGGCGGTAACGATCGGTTCGACGGTCGCGCAGAAGCGCCACGAGGAGCAGGTGAGCGACAGTTACGGCAGATGCCTCCGGCAAGAGATGGTCGGCGGAGACCCATCGAAATGCACTGAATGGTTCTTCGAGAACTACTGATGAGCCAGATTCACCCGGCCCCGCTTCGGCGGGGCCTTTCTCGCATGTCCGGGCGTGTCGCGCCGCACTCCCGCGTCATTTGTCATGCGTTTGTCAAACACGGATACGAAAAAGCCCCTCTCGGAATATCGTCCAAGAGGGGCTTAATCGTTGGAAACACTGGGTTTCCTAGTGGGGTGGATAACGCGGCTCGAACGCGCGACCTTCTGAACCACAATCAGATGCTCTACCGACTGAGCTATATCCACCATTATTGAGTTATTTCGGTGAACCGAAATCCACACAACAGATGGATACTATACATGATTTCTCGGACGTGCACGACCACGGCGTGTTACGTGTCGTGTCGCGCCTTCTTCCATGCCACCTCAATCCAGTCCCAATCAGCCAGATGCCTCCCTCCAACGCCCACGCGCGGCCTGCACAGGGCGCATGGCACAATATTGCGTATGAGTGAAATCGACCGCCCGCTGGGCACTCCCCTTGGTTCCCGTCCGACCCGCGTCCTGTTCCTCGGCTCCGGCGAGCTGGGCAAAGAGGTCACCATCGAGCTGATGCGGCTTGGCGCATGGGTGTGCGCGGCCGACTCCTATGCGGGCGCGCCCGCGCAGCAGGTGGCCCACGAGTCCCGCGTACTGGATATGGCGAACGCCCACGAGCTGCAAGCGCTGTTCGACGAGGTTCGTCCGGATATCATCGTGCCCGAGGTGGAGGCCATCGCCACCGAGGTGTTGGCGAGCGCGGCGGCCCATGGCGCGCAGGTGGTGCCGAGCGCCGAGATCGCGGGGATCTGCATGGATCGTGAGCGTCTGCGTGTGCTGGCGCATGATGAGTTGGGGTTGCCGACGACGCCGTATCGTTTCGCGGGTTCGCTCGACGAGTTGCGCGAGGGGGCGCTGGCTGTGGGCTATCCGTGCGTGGTCAAGCCGGTGATGAGTTCCTCCGGTCACGGCCAGTCCATTGTGCGCGGGGCCGACGCGATCGACGCCGCGTGGACCGAGGCGCAGGAGGGTCGCCGAGCCGCCGGCGAGGGTGATGTGTCGCGGGTGATTGTGGAGGCGTTGGCGCCGCTCGACTATGAGCTGACGGTGCTGACGGTGAGTTCCAGCGCCGGTATCGCGACCTGCGTACCGATCGGCCAGCGTCAGGAAAGCGGGGATTACCGCGAATCCTGGCAGCCTGCCTCTACGCCTGGCGCTGTGTTGGATGAGGCTCGTCGCATCGCCCGCGCCGCCGTGGAGGGTTTGGTGGCCAAGGCCAAGGCCTCCGGCGAGACCGGGTGGGGTGTGTTCGGTGTGGAGTTGTTCGTGCTCACCGATGGTTCGGTGCTGTTTAATGAGGTGTCGCCACGTCCGCACGACACCGGCATGGTGACGATGGCTTCGCAGCGGTTGAGTGAGTTCGCCTTGCATGCCCGTGCGATTCTGGGATTGCCGGTTGCCGAGGGGCATGTGGCGTTGGCGATGCCGGAGGGCGCGGTGGCCGCCAGTCATGCGATTGTGGTCGCGGGCGACGGCGAGGCGGTGTTCGGCAATGTCGCGCAGGCGTTGGCCGCGCCGGATACCGATCTGCGTATTTTCGCCAAGCCCGAAGTGCATGGGCATCGCCGTATGGCGGTGGCGTTGGCGATTGGCACGGACGAGGCGGATGCCCGCGCGAAGGCCGGTCGTGTGGCCGACGCGCTGACCATCACCGTGGACTGATTCCATATTCCATACCACTTGTCCGCACTGTGTACGTCGTCGGACGTGCGGGCGGGGCGAGTTATAGACTGGATATCGAAAAGTACTCTTTTTGACATGGAAGGATTCAGCATGACCGCTGAAGCAAACGTCGGAGTAGTCGGTCTGGCCGCCATGGGCGGCAGCCTCGCACGCAATCTCGCCCATCACGGCAACACCGTGGCGGTGTACAACCGCTCCTACGGCCGCACGGAGAAGCTCATCGCCGAGCACGGTTCCGAAGGTGAGTTCCGCCCCGCCGAGACGTTGGAGGAGTTCGTCGCCAGCCTCGCCAAGCCGCGCACCGCGATCATCATGGTGAAGGCCGGCGAGCCGACCGACCGGATGATCGACGCTCTGGCCGACCTGATGGAGCCGGGCGACATCATCGTCGACGCCGGCAACGCGTACTTCCCCGATACAATCCGCCGTGAGAAGGCGATCCGCGCCCGTGGACTGCATTTCGTGGGCTGCGGCGTGTCCGGCGGCGAAGAGGGCGCGCTGCGCGGCCCCTCCATGATGCCCGGCGGCACCGAGGAGTCCTGGACCACACTGAAGCCGATTTTCGAATCCATCGCCGCCAAGGCGGAAGGCGAGCCCTGCGTGACGCATATCGGCGCGGACGGCGCTGGTCACTTCGTCAAGATGGTGCACAACGGCATCGAATACTCCGATATGCAGCTGATCGCTGAAAGCTACGACCTCATGCGCCGCGGTTTGGGCATGGAACCGGCCGAAATCGGCGACGTGTTCGAACAGTGGAACTCCACCGAGCTGGACTCCTATCTGATCGAGATCACCGCCGAGGTGCTGCATCAGGTCGACAAGAAGACCGGCAAGCCGCTGGTCGATGTGATCGTGGACCATGCGGGCATGAAGGGCACCGGCACGTGGACCGTGCAGTCCGCGCTGAATCTGGCCGTGCCGGTCACCGGCATCGGCGAGGCCGTGTTCGCCCGTGGCCTCTCCTCGCAGACCGAGCTGCGCGATGAGGCCGCCAAGCGTGGTTTCGCCGGCCCCGACGGTTCGCTGAACGTGGCCGAGGCCGACCGTCAGGCGTTCATCGACGATATTCGTCAGGCGCTGTATGCCTCCAAGATCGTCGCCTACGCGCAGGGCTTCAATGAGATCACAGCCGCCGCGAAGGAACATGATTGGGATATCGATCTGGCCGCGGTGGCGCGCATCTGGCGCGGCGGCTGCATCATCCGCGCGAAGTTCCTCAACCGCATCTCCGACGCCTTCGAATCGGGTGAGGCGAATGTGTCGCTGCTGTTCGCGCCTTACTTTAAGGAGGCCATCGAGAACGCGCAGGCCGCATGGCGTCGCGTAGTGGCCCGCGCCGCCGAATACGGTGTGCCGACCCCGGTGTTCGCCTCGTCGCTCTCCTACTTCGACGGCCTGCGCTCCAAGCGCCTGCCCGCGGCCCTGATCCAGGGTCAGCGCGACTTCTTCGGCGCGCACACCTATGGCCGCATCGACACCCCCGGCGTGTTCCACACGCTGTGGGCCACCGAAGACCGCGAGGAGATCGAGGCCTGACACCGGCCTCGTCGTCGGATAGTTCCGCAGCCACCGTCCGCCATGTTTCACGGCACATTCTGACGTTCAACGTCAGGAGATCCCGTAAAGCATGGCGGACGCTCGTATTTCACGGCACATTCTGACGTCACCCACCAAGCCCTGAACGCCCGTCATGAAAAATGACTACATCGCTTTTTGCTCTGTGGATGCACGGCTATAATCATCCGCGGACATGTGAAGGGGGAATGCATGCGGGCGAACACGTTGGCCATTGTGGATAACGACGTATGGGTGCTGTCCGGTCTGATGTCTTTCTTCAGCGCACGGTTTCCGCAGCTCGATATCATATGGACGGCGACCGATGCCGGTAGTGCGCTGCAAAAACTGCACAATGGGCAACGTCCGAATGTTCTGTTGACCGACATTTCAATGGGAAACGTATCAGGCATTGAACTTATCCACCGGATTCGCCAGCGAGACTCCCATCTCGGCGTCGTTGCCATAACCGCTTTTCCGATGGAACAGTACGCCCGCGCCGTCGCACAAGCCGGAGGCCAGGCGCTGGTCAGTAAACAGTACCCTCAAAAGATCGCGGAGGCGGTGTTATCCGTGGGACAAGGCGGAGTAGGCGAACCCATTGGCGAAATCACCTTCCCGACAGCGCAACAAGCATTTGACATTGCGGCGGCAAGCCAGCCCACAGGCATCGACACACTCTCCCCCATGGAATCGAGAATCGTGGAATTATGCGCCCAAGGAATGACCTCCGTCGAAATCGCCCACACGCTCGGCAAAGCCGTCGCCACGGTCAATACGCATCTGCAACGCGCATTGGAAAAAACCGAAGCGCGCAACCGCACGCATCTAGTCGTCCTATGGCTCGAACGGCAGCATCATTATGGCAATTAAAAATAAACCTTCTCTGATATCGATTCGAAAAAAATTGAGCAGGCTTATTCCTGTCATATCATCCCCTCACATTAAACACCCTTACATACTTTTTTTCTCAATATTGGCAATGGTTTTCGACGGGTATGTCATCATTATCGCAAGATTGACTCAGCCTATTAGCACAGAGGATTGGTGCTGGTTTTGCATATACATGTTGCTTTGCTCATTACTTTCGAAATTTCCTCGTTTTTCCAGCAGTGCAATAATCTTGCTGTTATCAATACTTTGTCTATTCCCTGATCTTGGCGATAACCAGTACATGTTTGCTGGCATCATCATTACATTCGGTATATTCGCATATACTATGCCGATTTTTGCCGTAGGAATCATTTCTGCGTTAACAGCTGCAATCCTGTTCTTTTCAGAAATATATTACGAAAAAACATTATCTGCCGCATTAGTAACAGTTCCAATTTATCTTATTGCCATCGTGGTTGGATACACTTGCAAGCTTAATCGGGAAATCTCATTGGCTAGAGAGCAGAACGCCAAAAAGGAAGCCGAGCTGCATGCTCAACTGCACATATACCAGCGCAACCTACGTTTAGCTCGAAATCTGCATGATACGGTTGCGAACAATCTCAGTTACATCATCTCCATAGCCGACGCACAGGAAGGGCCGATGTGGAGAAATATTTCCACGAAGGCCAATGAATCATTCGATGCCACGCATGAGGTTATCCGACTGTTGCATGATGCCAACGCCAAGCCAACACTATTTCAGGGAACCATTCATTCGCTGATCCAACAACAACGTGCGGAATTAGAGCAGCTTGACATCCATGGATACTATGAAGTGGATCAGTTCGACGAGAACATTCTCACCGAAGAGATTCGCCATGAGATGGCGCAACTCATCAGCGAGATTTTCAAAAACGTATCCAAGCATGCCGACACCGTTCATAAAGAATTCCTTTTCATCCTTCGCTGCCGGCCGCGCATGGTGGATCTCATCCAGATGAACACCATCTCTCCAACAGCACACGCGCTTTCCCGTGGTCACGGACTAGAGCTGCACCATGAAATCATCCGGTCATTCGGCGGCTCGTTGACCACACAAGCGGAAGACAACACATGGACGCTGCATGCCGTCTTCCCTATCGATGATCATTCGCCGGAGTCGACGGCATCGGAACGTACGTCACAGCAGCGGTAATGGGTTCACCGGCATCTGTGCTGTGGCGTGTTCACCCTACAGAGATTTCACTACAGGCATTTCATTCGCCGCATCACACCCATCTATCGTGTGACGGACGACCATCGTCCACGATCGGTGTGACCGCACGCATTCCGCAGCGGTCCGACTGATCGAGGGACATCCCCGTTGGCGATCGCATCGCCACCCAGAACCGTAGAATTATGAAGAATAGCAACAAATTAGTGGCTGCAGCGTTGTCCGCGTTGCTGCTGTCGGGATGCGCGGCCTGCGGAAATCCCACTTCGGACTCCGACCAGGTCACGGACCCAACGGTGAATTCCGATTCGACGAATACGGTGACGGTGACCAGCGGCACGCTGGCACCCACAATCTCCGCGCAGGCCACCGTCACATCGAATACGGCGTTCACGCTCACGGCCTCGGCGCAAGGTGTGTTCCAAGCCTCGGCGAAGGTCGGCGACGTCGTCAAGGCCCAGCAGGTGCTGGGTTGGGTGGATTCGACTCCCATCACGTCACCGGTCGAGGGAACCATCGTCTCGGTCGCGGGCTCCGGCGTGACGGTCCCGCGCAACTATCCCGTCGTCACACTGACATACAGCGGGTTCGCGCTGCAAACCGACGCGACCCGTCTGCTGCGCATGACGGATTCATCCGACAATCTCAGCGGCAAATTCCAAATCACCAACGGCCAAGGACCGACCTCCTGCGCGGCCGTCGTCCCTTCACGGCAGGCGGCGGAATCCTCAACGGACTCAAGCAGCGGCACCGCAGACGGCAACTCCACGGACAGCAGCACCACGGACAGCAGCGGCGACCAATCGACGGCCGGCAGCATCGCCTATACACCGGCGGCGGAACCGTCGCGTATCATCCCCATCTCCGCGTATGTCAAAGACCCAGATGACGCGAGCGCATCCGGCGGAACCAGCGATGGCGGCGAAGCATCCTCGAACGGTGATTCGGCCTCCGACAACGACGCTGCCGCCAGTGGTGATTCCGCCTCCGCAGCGCCGTCGTCATCCACCACCATGGCCTGTCTGGTCGGCAAAGACATCGATGTGCGTGAAGGGGAAAGCGGCACGTTGGTACTCACCGCGTCCGCAACCCAACCGTCGCTTCTGCTGCCTGTGTCCGCAGTGGCGGGACGCAGCGGAAAAGGCACCGTGACCAAAGTCACCGACGACGGCCAGGAGCAGGTATCCGTCGAATTGGGTGCCAGCGACGGCGCGCGCATCGTCATCACCTCCGGCTTGTCGGAAGGCGACACGGTGCTCGCCACCGCACCGAATCTGACCGTCAAACAAACCCAGTAGCCAACCGACATGAACGATATGCTGATTTCCGCGCGTCATCTCACCGCGCATGTCGCGTCGACGGGCAAACACACGCTGCGCATTGTGAACGACGTGTCGCTCGACATCCAACGAGGCGAATCCTATGCAATCGTAGGCAAATCCGGTTCAGGCAAGACCTCGCTGATTTCGATTCTCGGCCTGCTGAACGCGCGCTATTCCGGCGAGCTCATGTTCGACGGCAAGAATATGCGCTCCATGTCGGACCGTGAACGCGCCGTGGTCCGCTCCACGCGCATCGGATTCGTATTTCAGAACTATTCTCTGATTCCCCAGATCAATGTGTGGCAGAACGTCGCACTTCCCATGCAGTACGCGCGCAAAGGATCATCCTCGCGCCGCAGACACCGCGCCTTGGATTGCTTGCGACAGGTGGGATTGGACGCTCGCGCCGCGGATCGGCCCCGCACGCTGTCGGGAGGCGAACAGCAGCGTGTGGCCATCGCGCGGGCGATGGTATGCGCTCCCGACCTGCTGATCTGCGACGAACCGACCGGAGCGCTGGACAAGGATACGGGGGACGCCGTGATGGAGCTGCTGATGCGGCTGGTACGGACGGAAGGGCGCACGTTGGTCATGGTGACCCACGACACCGATATCGCCAAGCTTTGCCAGCATCAGCTGCGCATGGACAGGGGGATGATCACACCATGTTGATCATGATGCTGCGGGACCTGCGTCTGGCCCCTATCCGCACGGCGCTGACCGCCTTCAGCATGCTCATCGGTGTGATCGCGGTCGTCGGCGCGTCGCTGGTGGGCACCATAGGCAGCACCTTCCTTGAAGCGACGAACGCTCAGATAGCGGGACGACCGGCCTCCTACCTGGTGTCGGTCGAAGCTCCGAAAGGACTGGATGCCGACCAGATGCAGGCATTCGCCGCGGCATTGGCCGATGCGGATGGCGTGGCGATGGCACCGGTGGTCACATTGTCGGAAGGTCTGACCATCGTCCCCTCAGACAGCGGAGGAACCATCATTCCCAGCACCGTGTCCGAAACCGTGCTCACCACGTCGAGGTACCGCGACGTCTACCTGCTTCCTCTTGTCTCAGGGCAATGGTTCTCGGCGGAATCCGACGCCGCAGGACTGCAGATCGTCGTCAACGAGGCCGGGCAGAACCGGTATGGCGGAGTCGGCAGCATGCTCTCCCTCACCTCGCAGGGCACGCAGACCGTGACCTCCGCCACGGTGGTCGGAGTCATCAACGACGCCGACGACTCGCCCCGCGTCTATATCAACGCCACCTCGTTCGCCATGTTCGAACCCCAATTATGGGAGCCGCAATCCGTCGACGTGTATGCGCATCCGCAATCCTTAGAAGGCACGGCCAACGACATCTCATCGCTGGTGTCAGACATCGCGTATGACTCGTTCTCGGGATCCGCGACCGGAGTGCAGCGCATCGACAACAGCGATTCGTATACCGAAGTGTTGAGTTACCTGCAAACCGCGTTCGCGGCGTGCGCCGCGCTGTTGTTGGCCATGGCGGCGCTGGGACTGCTGAACATCGGCTTGTCCGATATCAAGCAACGCAGCCACGAACTGCTGATCCGCCGGGCTTTGGGAGCGTCCAGAACGCATGTGATGCTGCTGGTTTCCGGTTCAAGCGTCATTCTGTCCCTTATCGTCGCGGCGGTGGCGATCTCGTTGTCCGTGGCGTTCGTTGCGTTCATTCCTTCGATATTGCCGGCGGACAGTCCCATACCGCATCCCTCATATCCGTATGACGCCGCAGGCTATGCCCTTGCCGGCGCCGTAGTCACCGCGCTGCTTGGCAGCGCCGTTCCCGCGGTCAAGGCCGCACGGCTCGAACCCGCGATGGCGTTGCGCTAGCAAGTCACCATCTGTCGCAATAACCAATCCAACCTAAGGAGAATATGATGCGCATATCACACACGCACGGTATCGCGGCCACAGCAATCGCTCTCTGCATGGCCCTTGGCCTCGCCGGATGCACGATCGGCGGGCAGACGAACAGCAGCGCCTCGACAGCGGACCAGCAGACCACCGAGGACGGCTCGGCAGATGGCTCGACATCGAAGTTCCTCGATGCGGACGGCATACAGAAGGAATACGCTTCGACGCTGGAAAGCCTCGAATTCCCCGACGGATACACTCCGCCGGCCACAATGGACACTTCCGGCGCGACCCAATTCGAACAGGGTTCCGGAGAATCCTCGGCCTCGTTCATATGGATGTGCGCGTGGGAGAAGGATTGGCTGAACAGCTACGCCACCAACGAGCAGGAGGCGAGCTCTGCTTTGCAGCAGTTGAACAAGGCCAAAGACATGCCGTTCATGCAGTCGGACCGGGTCGACGAGCCGACCCGCGACATGCTGCAGAGCAGGCTTGATAAAGCGGCCATGGCGGACCCCTCCGGCATGCAGCAGGATGTGGATCTGAACTGCTCCGCGCAGTAGCGGTTCCGTCTTTCCTGTCGTCCTGCGGAGATGCTTCGACTACGCTGCGCTCCGCTCAGCATGACGAATAACCAGTACCGCCGTCATCCTGAGCGCAGCAGGCGACCTTTTCCCTGTCATCCTGAGCGGAGGCCGTTAGGCCGGAGTCGAAGGATCTCTTGCCTTTGCCGGTATGAGATTCTTCGACTCCGCTACGCTCCACTCAGAATGACGGAAAACAGGTACGCTCCGCTCAGAATGACGAGCGCAGGAATTTCTACAGTTGACTGGCGGCGGCGGTGTCGATCAGCCAGAGCAGTTCGTCGGCGGCGTCGGCGTAGGAACTGGGCGCGTCCGGATTGCGCGGCGCGGCGAACGCTTTGGCCACGGCTTCGGCCTTGCGGGTTTCGGAGGTGAACACCCAAGTGCGGTGCGCCTTGGCGATCATCGGCACGGTGAGCGTGACGCGCAGCGGCGGCGGCTTGGGCGAATCGCGCACGCCGGCGACCAGCGTGTGCGGATCGTCGATCAGCACCTCCTGCTTGCCGGGGAACAGCGAGGCGAAATGCGCATCCGGCCCGACGCCGAACATGAGGATGTCCAGTTGCGGATTCTCCCCCAATTCCTCAACCAGTTCTCGCTGGTAGGCGGCCGCGGCCTGGGCCAGCACGGCGTCGGTCCGCTCCTCGTCGGCGGCGGCGATTTCATCCGCCGAACGCACGTCCGCCGGCATCTCATGGATATTTGATTCAGGCAGGCGACCCGATTCCACCAGCGCGTCGAACAGCGCCTCTCGCGCCTGCTTGGCGTTGCGGTCGTCGCTGTCGGCGGCCACGAAACGCTCGTCGCCCCACCAGATATGCACGCGGGACCAGTCGACGGCCGCGGCGAGCGGGCTCTCCCCCATCACTTTGAGCACGTAGATGCCGTCCGTGCCGCCGGTCACGCCGAGGTCGACGCGCGTGCGGCCCGGTTCGGCCAGCAGGTCGGTGATGGTGAGCAGCGTGCGCGCGGCCACGGCCTGCGCCAGCGTTTCCGGATCCGGATAGACGATGGTCTGTCGAACGCTCATATCTGTTTCCTTTCGGCGGTTGTACCGTTGGTTCGCAATGGCACGGAGCACACAGCCGCGCCTCTTACCCGTAAACACGATGTTGCCGACGCACATGCCCGATGCACGTCGGCATGGCCGTTTATCGCTGCGGGTGGATGAGGTCCCAGCCGCGGGTGAGCACTTCGGCGTAGACCTCGTCGGGGTCGAGACGGCGCAGCTCCTCGCTCAGGCATTCCTCCAAGGTGCGGGCCGGCACGGAGATGGTCTGCGGCGCCTGACCGGGGGTGCTGATCGTGGCCACGCCCTCCTCGACGGAGGGGCGTTCCAAGCTGAGCACGCCGTCCGCGCGGGTCAGATACACGCCGGTGACCGCGTCTGAGCCGGGCACATCCTCGATGGTGACGGACACGCCGAGCTTCAGCCGCAGCCATGCGGCAAGCATGGTCATCGAAATGAAGTCCTTCGGCCCGCTCACCTTCGCGGAGATGATCGGCAGATGCGGCGGCTGGTCCAGCATGGTGGCGATCATCGCGCGCCATACGGTCAGCCGGGTCCACGACATGTCGATGTTCTGGCTCGACCAGTTGCGGCGCAGATCCTCGATGGTGCGGGCCGGATTGCTGGAACGTTTGGCGTCGGTGATGCGGCGGCGGGCCATCGCGCCGAGCAGGTCGGCTTTCGGATTGGCCGGCGCCTCGGTCGGCCACCAGGCGACCACGGGCGCGTCGGGAACCAGCAGCGGAATCACCAATGTGTCCGGATGGTGGATGAGTCCGCCGCGCGGGCGCAGCACGATGATCTCGCCGGCACCGGCATCCGCGCCGAAACGAATCTCCGCGTCCAGATTCGACCGCCCGGATTCGCTGGCCGCGTCGGCAGCCATACCGCCCTGCGTGTCGACGAAAACTTGGGCTTTGCCCGTCTGCGCGCCCTGTGCGGCCTGTGAGGTCTGCCCGTCGGCGCTGGTCGTGGATTCGGATTTCGCCGCCGCGCGGGCTTTGCCGGCATGCGGCACCACGGCGATCACACGGCAGGGATGTTCGCGGCTGGCGTTGTTCGCGAGCTCAAGCGCGTGCTCCAGTTCGCCCTCGTTGGTGGCGATAAGCAGGGTGAGCACGCGACCCAAGGCGGCTTCGCCGCGCTCCTCGTGCAGTTCGTCGATTTTCGCAGCGATCTCGCGGGTTCGTGTGTTGTTGAGTTCGATGATCATGGCATCCTCCACTGGCGTCCGTCGCGGGCGAGCATCTCATCGGCTTCAGCCGGTCCCCACGTTCCGGAACGGTAGGGCTGCGGCTGGCCGAGCGTGGACCAGAACTCCTCGATCGGGTCGAGGATCTCCCAAGACAGTTCCACCTCGCGGGTGGTCGGGAACAGCGGCGGATCGCCGAGCAGCACGTCGAGAATCAGCCTCTCGTAGGCTTCGGGCGAGCTTTCGGTGAAGGAACGGCCGTAGCTGAAGTCCATCGACACGTCGCGCACCTCCATCGAGGTGCCGCCGGGAACCTTCGCGCCGAAGCGGATGGTCACGCCCTCGTCGGGCTGCACGCGGATCACGATCGCGTTCTTGCCCAGCTCGCGTGTGGCGGTCGATTCGAACGGCAGATGCGGGGCGCGTTTGAACACCACCGCGATTTCGGTCACGCGCTTGCCCAAGCGTTTGCCGCAGCGCAGGTAGAACGGCACGCCGGCCCAGCGTCGGGTGTCGACGTCGAGACGGATCGCCGCATAGGTTTCGGTGGTGGAGTTCGGGTCGATGCCCTTCTCGTCGAGATAGCCCACCACCTCATGCGAGCCCTGCCAGCCGGCGGCGTATTGGCCGCGGGCCGTGTGGGCGGCGAGGTCCTTGGGCAGTTTGACGGCGGACAGCACCTTGGTTTTCTCCGCGGTCAGGTCGGAGGCCGCGAAACTCACCGGCTCCTCCATGGCGGTGAGCGCAAGCAGCTGCAGCAGATGGTTCTGGATCACGTCGCGGGCCGCGCCGATGCCGTCGTAATAGCCCGCGCGACCGGCCACGCCGATGTCCTCGGCCATGGTGATCTGCACATGGTCCACATAGTTGGCGTTCCAGATCGGCTCGTACATCGCGTTGGCGAAGCGCAGAGCCAGCAGGTTCTGCACGGTCTCCTTGCCCAGATAGTGGTCGATGCGGAACACGCTGGAGGGGTCGAACACCTCGGAGACGACGCGGTCAAGCTCGCGCGCGCTGTCGAGGTCATGGCCGAAAGGCTTCTCGATGATCACGCGACGCCACGCGTCGTCTTCGGACTTCGCCAGACCGCAATCAGCCAGCTGGCGGGAGACGATGGGGAAGGCGCGCGGCGGCACCGACATGTAGAAGGCGTGGTTGCCGCGCGTGCCGCGTTCGCGGTCGAGCTGGGAGACCGTGTCGGACAGGCGTGCGAACGCCTCCGGATCGTCGAAGGTGCCCTGCACGAAGCGGATGCCCGCGGCCAGTTGCTTCCATGTGCTTTCGCGGAACGGCGTGCGGCAGTGCGTTTCGACGTTCTCACGCACGAACGCGCGGAACTCATCTTCGCTCCAGTCGCGTCGGGCGAAGCCGGTCAGGCCGAAACTCGGCGGCAGAAGGCCTCGGTTGGCCAGGTCGTAGATGGCTGGCAGCAGCTTCTTGCGTGACAGATCGCCGGTCACGCCGAAGATCACGATGCCGCAGGGGCCCGCGATGCGCGGCAAACGCAGATCGCGCGGATCGCGCAACGGGTTGGACCACTCTTCGGCCATCGTTGCCGTATTGCTAGTGGGTTGAGTCATGGTCCTAGTCTAGCCGCCGCGTTCATCCCACAGCCTATTCGTTTCACGATGTTGCCACCCATTTCGTTCAATTCAACCTTGCGGGTCATCGCAAGCCTCACCACCAAACAAAACGCGCATCCCGCAATATCGGATTTATTGCACTCGCATCTTCTGCCGCAATGTAGCCGGCGCTTGGTAACCTATTCTCCGTTAGTTCACCGTATTTCCACTCCTATTTGGCGCATCAGGAAGGCGAATCATGGAGAAGTTGGAGAAGCTCTACGAGGGCAAGGCCAAGAAACTGTACGCGACGGACGACCCGGATGTTCTGTGGGTCGACTACATGAACCAGGCCACCGCCGGCAACGGCGAGAAGAAGGCCCAGATCGAGGGCAAGGGCAGCCTGAACAACCACATCACCTCCGTGATCTTCGACCTGCTCAAGGCCCGCGGCGTGGACTCCCACTTTGTCAAGAAGCTCTCCGACACCGAGCAGCTGGTGAGGAAGATGGACATGTTCCCGCTTGAGATCATCATGCGCAACACGGCCGCCGGCTCCTTCGCCAAGCGTTACGGCGTGGAGGAGGGCACCCCGCTTAAGAAGCCGATCCTCGAGTTCTGCGTGAAGTCCGACGCGCTGGGCGACCCGTTCATCACCGAAGACGGCGTGGTGGCGCTGGGACTGGCCTCCGAGGAGGAGATGGCCGAGATCTCCAAGCAGGCGCGCGCCGTGAACGCCGCCCTGCTCGACATCTTCTCGAAGATCGACGTCAAGCTCGTGGACTTCAAGATCGAGGAGGGCAAGACCTCCGACGGCGCGATTCTGCTCGCCGACGAGATCACCCCCGACACCTGCCGCCTGTGGGACACCAAGGATAAGTCCGGCAAGATCGAGCATCTCGACAAGGATCTGTTCCGCCGCGACCTGGGCAACATCATCCCCGCCTATGAGGAGATCTACGGCCGACTCAAGTCCCTGGCCGAATCCGAAGGCATCGCAGTCAACGACTAATCCGTACCCAGCCCGCACCCGAAGATCGGATGCGGGCTTTTCCTCCCTTACCGGGAATCCGAACCAGCACCACTTATTGGCAAGTACAGGAGTATCAGTGGTTTATCGCGTATATGTGGAGAAGAAGCCGGGCTTTGACGTCGAAGCGCAGCAGCTTGGCACCGAATTGAAGACGATTCTCGGCATCGAGGCGCTTGAGGGCGTGCGCATCGTCAACCGTTACGACGTGGAGGGCATCTCCGCCGAACTGTTCGAGCAGACCGTGCCGGTCGTGTTCAGCGAGCCGCCGGTGGACAACGCCTCGACCGACATGCCAGACTTCGGAGGCGACAAGGTGTTCGCCACGGAGTTCCTGCCTGGCCAGTTCGACCAGCGCGCCGACTCCGCCTCCGAATGCATCCAGCTTATCTCGCAGGGCGAGCGCCCCACCGTGCGTTCCGCCAAAGTGTATGCGCTGGCCGGCATGAACCTGACCGACGAGGACGTGGCCGCCATCAAGCGCTATGTGATCAACCCGGTCGAAGCGCGCGAAGCCGGACTGGAGGCCAAGGAGACGCTGCGCACCGCCGTGCCCACGCCCGCCAAGGTGGAGATCATCGCGGGCTTCCGCGAAATGGACGAGGCCGCCGCTGCCGAGTTCATCGCCTCGCGCGGCCTGGCCATGGATCTGGCCGACCTCAAGTTCTGCCAGCGCTACTTCACCGAGCAGCAGCGCGACCCCACAATCACCGAAATCAAGGTGATCGACACCTACTGGTCCGACCACTGCCGCCACACCACCTTCGGCACCGAACTGACCGACATCGAAATCGACGAGCCCGCCGTCAAGGCCGCGTTCGAGAAGTATCTGGCCATGCGCCACGAGCTGGGCCGCGACGGCAAGCCCGTGTGCCTGATGGATATGGGCACCATCGGCGCCAAGTGGCTGAAGAAGCACGGCATTCTGACCAATCTCGACGAATCCGAGGAGATCAACGCCTGCACCGTCAAGGTGAGGGTGGACGTCAACGGCGAGGATGAGGACTGGCTGTTCCTCTTCAAGAACGAAACCCACAACCATCCCACCGAAATCGAACCCTTCGGCGGCGCGGCCACCTGCATCGGCGGCTGCATCCGTGATCCCCTGTCGGGCCGCTCCTACGTGTATCAGGCGATGCGCGTGACCGGTGCCGGCGACCCGACCGTGCCGGTGAGCGAAACCCTCAAGGGCAAGCTCCCCCAGCGCAAGCTCGTCACCACCGCAGCCGCGGGCTACAGCTCCTACGGCAACCAGATCGGTCTGGCGACCGGCCAGGTCGACGAGATCTACCATCCGGGCTATGTGGCCAAGCGTATGGAGGTGGGCGCGGTTGTGGCCGCCACCCCGGCCGACCATGTGCGCCGCGAAACCCCGGCGCCCGGCGACAAGCTCATCCTGCTGGGCGGACGTACCGGCCGCGACGGCATCGGCGGCGCCACCGGCTCGTCCAAGGCGCATAACGTGGAGTCGCTGGAACTCGACGGCGCGGAGGTGCAGAAGGGCAACGCGCCCGTGGAGCGCAAGCTGCAGCGTCTGTTCCGCCGCGGCGACGCCTGCCGTCTGATCAAGCGCTGCAACGACTTCGGCGCGGGCGGCGTGTCCGTGGCGTGCGGCGAGATCGCCGACGGCCTGACCGTCGATCTGAACACCGTGCCCAAGAAGTACGAGGGCCTGGACGGCACCGAGCTGGCGATCTCCGAATCGCAGGAGCGCATGGCCGTGGATGTGGCCGCCGAGGATGTGGACGAGTTCCTCGCCTACGCCCGCGAGGAGAATCTCGAGGCCGTAGTGGTGGGCACCGTCACCGAGGACCCGCGCATGGTGATGACGTGGGACGGCGACGAGATCGTGAACCTCACCCGCGAGTTCCTCGCCTCCAACGGCGCGCCAAAGACGCAGGCCGCGCACGTCGAGGCGCAGGGCACGTATGAGACGCCGTGGACCGACGGCTCGCTGGCCGAGCGTATGAACGCCATGGTCACCGACATCAACGTGGCCTCCAACAAGGGCCTGTCCGAGCGTTTCGATTCCACCATCGGCGCGGGCACCGTGCTTATGCCCTTCGGCGGCAAGAAGCAGCTCACCCCGAATATGGCCATGGTGGCCAAGCTCCCGGTGTTCGGCGAGACCACCACCGCTTCGGCGATGGCGTGGGGCTTCAACCCGTACATCATGGCGAAGAACCAGTTCACCGGCGCGTATCTGTCGGTGGTCGAATCGCTCTCCAAGCTGGTCGCGGCCGGTTTCGAGCATGAGAAAGCGTACCTGAGCTTCCAGGAGTATTTCGAGAAGCTGCGCGACGAGCCGACCCGTTGGGGCAAGCCGATGGCCGCCGTGCTCGGCGCGCTGATGGCGCAGGTCGACCTTGGCGCGGGCGCGATCGGCGGCAAGGATTCCATGTCCGGCTCGTTCGAGGATCTCGACGTGCCGCCGACGCTGGTCTCCTTCGCCGTGGCCGTGGGCAATATGAAGCGCGCCACCTCCCCCGAGCTCAAGGGGGCCGGCCACCGCGTGGTGCGTATCGCGCCGCGTTACCAGGCCGATGGGCTCACTCCGGATAAGGATGGTCTGCTCGAGGCGTTCTCCGTGGTCGAGGAGCTCACCGATTTCGGCGACGCGCTGGCCGTGTCCACCTGCGGATACGGTGCCGCGGCCGAAGCGCTGTTCAAGATGACGCTCGGCAACCAGATCGGCGTCACGCTTGTTCCTGCCGTGACCGTGGATGATCTGTTCGCCCCGGCGTACGGCTCGTTCTTCGTGGAGCTGGCCGACGGCGCGAAGGTGCCGGCCGCCTCGAATCTCGTCGAGATCGGCGAGGTCGGCGTGACGACCAAGGCCTACGAGTTCGTGGCCGCCGGTGAGGCGCTGGACTTGGCCCAGGTGCAGGAGGCGTGGGAGTCCGGCATCGAATCCGTGTTCCCCTACCGTTCGCATGGCGAGGATAAGGACGCCGTGGTGGAGACCGTCTCGTTCGAGGTGGAGAAGAAGACCGTGTACACGGGTGCGGGCGTGGCCAAGCCGCGCGTGATCATCCCCGTGTTCCCCGGCAACAACTGCGAGTACGACACGGCGGCCGCGTTCGAACGCGCGGGTGCCGAGGCGAGCACGCTGGTGATCAACAACCTCTCCCCTGCCGATGTCGTCGAGTCCACGCATGCGCTGGCCGAGGCGATCCGCTCCAGCCAGATTGTGATGATTCCCGGCGGCTTCTCCGGCGGCGACGAGCCGGACGGTTCCGCGAAGTTCATCACCGCGTTCTTCCGCGCCCCCGAGGTGACCGAGGCCGTGCGTGACCTTCTGCAGAACCGCGACGGTCTGATGCTCGGCATCTGCAACGGCTTCCAGGCGCTGATCAAGCTGGGTCTCGTGCCGTATGGCGACATCGTGCCGATGACCGCCGAATGCCCGACGCTGACGTTCAACACCATCGGCCGCCACCAGTCCCGTCTGGTGCGCACCCGCGTGGCGTCGAACCTCTCGCCGTGGCTGGCGAAGACCTCCGTGGGCGATGTGCACACGGTGGCGATCTCCCACGGCGAAGGCCGTTTCGTGGCCTCCGACGATGTGCTGGCGAACCTGAAGGCCAACGGCCAAATCGCCACGCAGTACGTGGACGAGGCGGGCATGCCCGGCATGGATCTCGACGTGAACCCGAACGGCTCGCTGCTCGCCATCGAAGGCATCACCAGCCCCGACGGCCGCGTGTTTGGCAAGATGGGCCATTCGGAGCGTTCCGGCAACGGCCTGTACGTGAACGTGCCCGGCAACAAGTACCAGCCGCTGTTCGAAGCCGGCGTGGAATACTTCACCGCCTGACGCGTCGCGTCAACCGCCTATGTCACGTGTCCGGCATCACCTACGATGCCGGACATTTTCATATCACGTCGTTGTTCATTCGTCATGCCGAGTGCCACACCTGTCGGTATGTCAAGTGTCCTTCCTGTCGTACCGAGTGCCCCACCCGTCGTCATGCCGAGCGTAGTCGAGGCATCTCAAGTCCGAGATGTTTCGACTCCACTACGCTGTTTTCGAAATATAGATAGAAAACTTCGCGCACGGCCTTCATGATCGACGCATCGAAAGCCGTCAGGCTCCGTCGATAAGGGGTGTGGGGGCGTTGGCTTGGGCGACGGCTTCGGCGTTGCGGCGGTCGGCTTCGGCGATGACGTTCTCGTAGCCGGAAAGCGCGGCGAAGGGCATGAATTGGGCGGCGCGGTTCTGCCGCGGCATCTGCGGGCGACGCGGCGAGACGTGGTGCGGCAGGTCGATGATGTCGTCGTAGCGGTGGGTTTCCTTCAAGCTCATGCGGCATGACCTCCGATCTGGCGGTTGCGTTGTAGCCCGGTCGCACCGGGTTCGAGGTTCATACCTTTGATAATGGCGCTGCGCCCGAATTTATGTTTGATATCAACGATGGCGCGCTGCACCTCCGACTCGGCCTCAGTGGGCACCTTGCTCTCCACCGCACGCGCGTCGGCTGAATTCGCGACCGTATCATCACTCGCACCGAAGAGATCCGGCTGCTCGTAGGAGGCTGCCGCGGCGGCTTTCGCTTCGTCCCGAGCCGCCAGTCCGGCGGCGACCACGGTGATGCGCCGCACCAACAAGGAAGGGTCGACGATGCGGTCATACAGCGCCATCATCGCCTCGCGAATACGCGCGGACGAGGCGGTATGCCCGCCCAGATCACACGAACTGTTCGCCGGTTTGGGCACGCGTCGCCCGTAATAATCCACGGCGACGGGCCCACGGTATTCGCTGGCCGGCACTTTCGGTTTGACCGGCCCACATTCGGCTTTGGACGGGTCGAGACTGCTGATGTCGTACCCCACAGTCAACCCCAAATGCCGGGCCACCAGTCCCTTCTCCACCAAGTCCAGCGACATCGCGTCGGCCATCTCGCGCACGATCAGCCGCGCGGTGTCAAAATCCGCAGGCCCCTGCAGCACTTGGCCCGAGCTGATGGAATGCCCTTCTGGCCGATACGACTTGATGTCGGTCATCGTGCACGGCTCCCAACCCCAAGCGTGGTCGATGAGCAACTCCGCATTCACACCGAACAGCCGATATAGCAGGTCCTCATTGTGATAGTCGGAGGCGCGGCCGAGCGAGCATCGTGCGATATCGCCCATGGTGTCGAGTCCGTGCGCGGCAAGCTTTTTCGCGTATCCCCGGCCAACCCGCCAGAAATCGGTGATCGGACGGTGCTCCCACAGCAGCCGCCGATACGACATCTCGTCAAGCTCGGCCACGCGCACGCCCTGCTCGTCGGCCGGCACATGCTTGGCCACGATATCCATTGCGACCTTGGCCAAATACAGATTCGTGCCGATGCCCGCGGTGGCGGTGATGCCGGTGGTTTCGGCGATATCGCGCACGATTGTGGTAGCCAGCTCATGCGGGGTCATCTTCAGAGCGCGCAGATACGGCGTCGCATCGATGAACACCTCGTCGATGGAGTACACGTGGATATGCTCGGGCGCCGCGTATTTCAGATACACGCCGTAGATACGCGCGCTATGGTCGAGATAATGCGACATACGCGGCTTGGCGGCGATGAAATCCACCGCGAGTTCGGGATGCGAGGCCAATTCGTCGGCATCGGTGGATGAACCCACGAAGCGACGCCCCGGCGCGCGCAACCGGCGCTCCGCGTTGATTTCGTTGATTCTCTGTTCGACTTCGAACAGCCGCGCACGCCCCGGCAGTCCATACATCTTCAGTGACGGAGAGACTGCCAAACAAATGGTTTTCGACGTGCGTTCGCGATCGGCCACCACCAGATGCGTGGTCAGCGGGTCACGCCCAAGCTCCTGACATTCCACCGAGGCATAGAAAGACTTAAGGTCGATGGCGAGATAGGCATGCGCACGCCCGGCGAACGCTCCACCGGCGAACGCGCCACCGGCGAACGCGCCCTCACCGAATGCTCCGCCGCCCGCAGTACCGCCGCCGACAGTGCCACCGCCATCGCCCACGCCGCGCATCATCCACCTCCTTTCAGCCCCGCTCCTCCGTATTCGGTGCCCAACACCATACCACAGCAGTCGAACATTTGTTCGACACCCGTGTCCTAAGTGAACCGCCCGACGAAAGCATGCGGCCGCACACCCGCCCATCGGCCCACACGCCCCGTGTTGTTAGCCCCGATTGGTAAGGTGATGGGGTATCGAACAGGCGGTACTTCTTACAACTTTCACCACACGGAAGGAAGTCGCTGGGCATGTCTGCTGAGCTCGAAGATATCCACGAGGAATGCGGTATTTTCGGCGTCTGGGGGCACCCGGACGCGTCCCGTCTCACCTATTTCGGTCTGCACGCGCTGCAGCACCGCGGCCAGGAGGGCGCGGGCATCGTCTCCAACGACAACGGCACGCTGATCGGCCACCGCGGACTGGGCCTCCTGACCCAAGTGTTCGCCGACGAACGCCAAATCCAACGCCTCAAGGGCGACAAGGCCATCGGCCATGTGCGCTACGCCACCTCCGGTTCCGGCACCACCGACAACATCCAGCCGTTCATCTTCCGCTTCCACGATGGCGATGTGGCCCTATGCCACAACGGCAACCTCACCAACTGCCCGTCGCTGCGCCGCAAACTGGAGGATGAGGGCGCGATCTTCCACTCGAATTCCGACACCGAAGTGCTGATGCATCTCATCCGCCGCTCCGACAAGCCGACCTTCATGGACAAGCTCAAGGAGGCACTCAACACCGTGCACGGCGGTTTCGCCTACCTGCTGATGACGCCCGACGCGATGATCGGCGCGCTCGACCCGAACGGATTCCGCCCGTTGAGCCTGGGCAAGATGAAGAACGGCGCCTATGTGCTCGCCTCCGAAACCTGCGCGCTCGACGTGGTGGGCGCGGAACTCGTGCGCGACATCCGCCCCGGCGAAATCGTGGTGGTCAACGAGCACGGCTACAAAATCGTGCAGTACACGAACGAGACGCAGCTGGCGATCTGCTCGATGGAGTTCATCTACTTCGCCCGCCCCGACTCGAATATCTACGGCGTCAACGTGCATTCCGCCCGCAAGCGCATGGGCGCGCGCCTCGCCGCCGAATCGCCCGTCGAAGCCGATATGGTGATCGGCGTGCCGAACTCCTCGCTGTCCGCCGCCTCCGGTTACGCCGAAGCCTCCGGACTGCCCAATGAGATGGGCCTGATCAAGAACCAGTACGTGGCCCGCACCTTCATCCAGCCCACGCAGGAGCTGCGCGAGCAGGGCGTGCGCATGAAGCTTTCCGCCGTGCGCGGCGTGGTCAAGGGCAAGCGCGTGATCGTCATCGACGATTCCATCGTGCGCGGCACCACCTCGCGCCGCATCGTGCAGCTGCTCAAAGAGGCGGGCGCGGCCGAAGTGCATATGCGCATCAGCTCCCCGCCGCTCAAATACCCCTGCTTCTACGGCATCGACATCTCCACCACCAAGGAGCTCATCGCCAGCAAGCAAAGCGTGGATGAAATTCGCGATTTCATCGGCGCCGACTCGCTCGCCTTCCTCTCGCTCGACGGGCTGGTCGAATCGATCGGCCTGAATGCGGCCGCGCCCTACGGCGGCCTGTGCGTCGCCTACTTCAACGGCGACTACCCCACCGCGCTGGATGACTATGAGCAGGACTTCCTCGCCTCGATCACCCCGGAGGACCGCGTGCGCCTGCCCCGTTTCGCGCTCGACGCCAGCGAGTACGAAGGCAACGAATACTCCTGCCAGAAGGGCCTGAAGCCCGGCGAATGGCAGCCGAAGCTGTGAACCACACCATTCCAACCCATACGAATACCCACCAAGAAAGGTCCACTCATGCCCAAAGCATATGAGAACGCTGGAGTCAGCGTCGAAGCCGGCTACGAAGTCGTCAAACGCATCAAGTCGCACGTGGCCCGCACCGACCGCCCGGGTGTGGTGGGCGGCATCGGCGGCTTCGGCGGCCTGTTCGACCTCGCCTCGCTCGGATACAAGGAGCCGGTGCTGATCTCCGGCACCGACGGCGTGGGCACCAAGCTGATGGTGGCCAAGATGGCCGGCAAGCACGACACCATCGGCATCGACTGCGTGGCCATGTGTGTCAACGACATCGCCGCGCAGGGTGCCGAACCGCTGTTCTTCCTCGATTACATCGCCTGCGGCAAGAACGATCCGGCGCTGCTGGAGCAGGTGGTGGCCGGTGTGGCCGACGGTTGCGTTCAGGCCGGTTCCGGTCTGATCGGCGGCGAGACCGCCGAAATGCCGGGCATGTACGACGAGGACGAATACGACTTGGCCGGCTTCGCGGTCGGTGTGGCCGAGAAGTCCGCCATTGTGGACGGATCGACCATCGCCCAGGGCGACGTGCTGATCGGCCTGCCCTCCTCCGGCGTGCATTCCAACGGATTCTCCCTGGTGCGCAAAGCCCTGTTCGAGCAGGCCGGCTACACCGTGGACACCGAGCTGGAGGCGCTCGACGGCGCCAAGCTCGGCGATGTGCTGCTCACCCCCACCACGATCTACGTCAAGGCGCTGAAACCCCTGTTCGCCGCGGGTGTGGTCAAGGGCGTCGCGCATATCACCGGCGGCGGGTTCATCGAGAACATCCCGCGCATGCTCCCCGACGGCCTCGCCGCGCGCATCGAGCTCGGCTCGTGGCCGGTGCTGCCGATTTTCGACGTGCTGGAGCAGGCCGGCGAAATCGACCATATGGAGATGTTCAACATCTTCAACATGGGTCTGGGCATGGTGCTGGCCGTGGACGCGGCCCGCGCCGACGAGACGCTCGCCCTGCTCGAGGCCAACGGCGAGGCGGCCTACAAGGTCGGCGAAGTCGTGGCCAAAGCCGACGACGACGTGGAACTCGTCTGACATCTCCGGAAAGGAAACATCGTTATGAAGGTTCTGGTCATTGGTTCCGGCGCGCGCGAGCACGCCATCGCTCATGCGCTGTTGCGCGGCGGCTCCGTCGACGAGGTGACCGTTGCCCCCGGCAATCCGGGTATGGAGCTCGACGGCATCAACACCACCTCACTGAGCGCCTCCAACCATGCGGCGCTGATCGACTTCGTGCAGAAGAACGATTATGACTGGGTGTTCGTCGGCCCCGAAGTGCCGCTGATCGAAGGCATCGTCGACGCCTTCGCCGCCGTCGGCATCAAGGCGTTCGGCCCGAGCAAGGCCGCCGCCCAGATTGAGGGATCGAAGGACTTCGCCAAGAAGCTTATGGCCCGCCATGATATTCCGACCGCCCGCTACCAGACCTTCGACGAGCTGGAGCCCGCCAAGCGTTATGTGGCCGAGCAGGGCGCGCCGATCGTGATCAAGGCCGACGGTCTGGCCGCCGGCAAGGGCGTGACCGTGGCCATGGATATCGACACCGCGAACGCCGCGTTGGAGGATATCTTCGTGGACCACCGCTTCGGCGCGGCCGGCGCCAAAGTCGTGATCGAGGAGTTCCTGGAGGGTCAGGAGTTCTCGCTGATGAGCTTTGTGAACGGCACCGACTTCTGGCCCATGCCGATCTCGCAGGACCACAAGCGCGCCTACGACAACGACGAAGGCCCGAACACGGGCGGCATGGGCGCGTACAGCCCGGTGCCGCAGATTGGGCAGGATGTGGTCGATGCCGCGATCGAGACCATCGTGCGCCCCACCGTCCAGGCCATGGCCGACGAGGGCACGCCGTTCACCGGCATCCTCTACGCAGGCCTGATCGCCACCGCCGACGGCCCGAAGGTGATTGAATTCAACGCGCGCTTCGGCGACCCCGAAACCGAGGTTGTGCTGCCGAAGCTCACCTCCGATCTGGGCGAGGGCATCTGGACGCTGCTGAATGGCGGAACTCCCGAGTTCACTTGGGATGACCAGCGTGCGACGCTGGGTGTGGTGCTCGCCGCCGAAGGATACCCGGTGCAGGTGGTCAAGGGCGCCGCCATCCCCGAAATCACCGTGGACGAGGATTCCCACGTGTATTACGCGGGTGTGGCCAACAGCCCGAACGGCTTGGTCGCGTCCTCCGGTCGCGTGCTGCTGGTGGAGGCGACCGCCGATGATATCAAGGCCGCGCAGGACAAGGTCTACGCGATCATCGACCCGCTGGTCACCGACGGCATGTTCTACCGCCACGACATCGGCGCCAAAGCATTGAACGCCTAACCTCTCCCCCGCCGATCAGGCAATAGCGAAATCCCCTGCGAAGAATCTTCGCAGGGGATTTTCATATCGGATTGTTCCTTCGTCATGATGCGAAGGACCGGCCCTTTGACGCTAGCGCGCCGGCCTGTGGCCCGCGCGCTAGCTGAGTTTGGCGATGATGCGGATCAGCGTCTGACGCAGCGCGGTGAACGGCGGATAGACCAGCCGCAGCGTGTCGGGGAATTGCGGCTTATCGACCACGGTTTTGACATGGCTGAACACCTTGAATCCCTCTTTGCCGTGGTAGGCGCCCATACCGGAGCCGCCCACGCCGCCGAAGGGCAGACGGCTGGAGATGAGGTGGCCGAGCGGAATCGCATATCCCAACGCGCCGGAGCTGGTGTCGCGTTCGAAACGCCGACGCGTCTCGGTGTCGCGCGAGAACACGTAGGCCGCCAGCGGACGGCTGCGTTCGTTGATGAAGTCGATGGCGGCGTCGGCGTCGCGCACCACGAGAATCGGCAGAATCGGACCAAAAATCTCCTCACGCATCACCGGCGCGTCGGGCGAGGTGCCGAGCAGCACTGTGGGCGCGATATAACGGTCGGCACGGTCGGTCTGGCCTCCGCAGACCAGCCGCCCTCCGTCCGCCAGCAGCGCGGACAGACGGTCGAAATGACGTTCGTTGATGACGCGCGCGAAATCGGCGGATTGGCGCGGATCATCACCATAGAACTCCGTAATGGCGAGGGCGATGCGGTCGGCGAGCATCTGGGCGACGCCCGGCGTGGCGAGCACATAGTCCGGGGCCACGCAGGTCTGCCCGGCGTTGGTGAACTTACCCCAGGCGATGCGGCGCGCGGCGGTGTTGAGGTTCACCGTATGGTCCACGAAGCATGGTGACTTGCCGCCCAGCTCCAGCGTGACCGGCGTCAGATGCTTCGCGGCGGCTTCCATGACGATCTTACCGACGCGGCCGCCACCGGTGTAGAAGATATGGTCGAAGGGCATGTCCAGCAATGCGGTCGTCTCGTCCGGACCGCCCTCGACCACGGCGAAGGCGTCGGGGTCGAGGTAGCGGTCGATCAGATCGGCCAGCAGATGGGAGATGGTGGGAGAGAGTTCCGAGGGCTTGAGGCACACGGCGTTGCCCGCCGCAATCGCGTCGACCATCGGCTCCAAGCTCAGCAGCAGCGGGTAGTTCCATGGGGAGATGACCAGCACCACGCCTTTCGGCTCGGTGAGCGTCCAGCCGAAGGCCGGTTGCAGCAGCCAATGCATGGGCTTGGGATGGCGGGCGGACCACAGGCCTATGCGGCGGCGCACGAATCGCGCCTCGTCCATCACCAGATCGATCTCCATCAGCAGCGTTTCGGATGCCGGCTTGCCGAGGTCGGCGCGCACCGCCTCGATAATCGCCTGCTTGTTCTCGGCGAGCATGCGACGTATCGCGTCGAGCTGGGAGCGCCGCCACGACAACGGTTTGGTGCGTCCGGAGCGGAACGTGCGCTGGAGGCGGGAGAAGGTGTCGTGGGTCATAATGGCTCCTTTGCTGGCTGCCGGCGTTTGGAATTCAGCGACGTCCGGTGAAGTGGTCCATGCCTTCGTTGAGTCCGAAGATGCCGTAGATCGGGTCGGCGATTTTCGGCGGCAGCGCGGCCACCACGCCGGCCACGGCGGCGAACGGCGGCATGATGAGCCGCTCGCGCCCCTTGGCCACGGCCTCGACGATGCGGTCGGCCACCGCCTGCTCCTTGAGGATCGGCAGCAGCAGCGGGAATTTGGTGGATACGCCGTCGAACATGCCGGTATCGATGTAGTACGGGCAGACGGTCAACGTTTTGATATGCGAGCCGGCCTTTTTCAGTTCGCTGCGCAGCGAGTTGGTGAAGCCGACCGCAGCGAATTTGCTGGCGGCGTAGTCGGTCTGCTTCGCCACGGCGACGATGCCGGCGGCGGAGGCCACGGTGACGACCGCGGCGCGGCGATGCCGTTTGAGTTCGGGCAGGAAGGCCTTGGTGGTCCAGAACAGGCTCAGCGTGTTGACCTCGAAGGTGCGGCGGATCTGCGCTTCGGAAAGCTCCTCGAAGGGCGCGCCGGACACGATGCCAGCGTTGTTGATCAGCACGTTCACCTTGCCGAGCGTGTCGATGGTCGCGGCGGCGGCGCGGCGCACGGCCGCCGAATCGGTGACGTCCACGGCGAACGCCGCGGCACGCGGCCACGCTCCGGTTTTCGGGCCAAGTGCCGCCGCTTGTTCCTCCGCCAGGCGCACGGTTTCCTCGGCCGCGGCGGCCTTGATGTCCCACACCGCCACCCGGCCGCCTTCCTGAACGATTTTCAGCGCCATCAGACGGCCGATGCCGGAACCGGCACCGGTGACCACCACGCTTGCGCCCTCATAATACTGATGTATGGACATGGAACGCTCCTTTCGCCGTGCGTTTCACCGTGCGTTCCAGTCTAACGCCGCGACACGAGAATATTGACGGGTGTGTTCACTCCGTCAATCACACTAGGCACGACATTGCAGGCGTCACCGGCCTCACAATGGGGCTTGGCATCGCAATGCGCCCTGGCATCACGAATGGGGGCCCGCGAACCATTCCGTCCACGGACCCCCATCGATATCCACGCGCCGCTTGTCACGCGGGCCATACGCCGCGCGTGCCGCGTTATCTGGGCAGCGTTATGAAGTCGGTGTCTTCCAGATAGCCGGCACCGGCGGTGATGTCGTATTGGATCAGCCGGTAATCCTCCAACAGCTGCTGCGTCTCCTCGTCAAAGTCGCTTTCCGCCATCGGATTGCCGTCGGCGTCCAGATAGATGTTCTGGCCTTCGGGGATGCGGTCCCAGCCTTGGATGCTGTTGACCACCGGCGGCTCCATCGCGGAGATCTTCTCGTGCATCAGCGTCAGGAACGCCAGATAGGGCGAGACCTTCGCGTCCATATGCTCGGCGGCCTGCGCCACGAAATAGTTCGGAGACGAGTACTCATCGTTGTCGATGTCGTTGCCCTGCGTGCCGGAGGCCTTGTTCGACCAGATGAAGTAGTCGGTCAGATGCAGGGCGAGCGAATTGTTCTCGTCCTCACTGGCCGTGGAGTAGATGCCCGGCAGGTGGTCGCCGTAGAACACGACCGTCACCGGCTTGTCGAGCTCATCCAACTGGTCGAGGAACTCCTGCGTGGCCTCGTCGGTGAGCGACGCGCCCTTCTGATACGTCTCGATGGACTCCTTCTCGTCCTCCTCCAACGGCTGGGAGGGGTCGGTGGATTCCGCCGTGAAGTCATTGTCCGCATACCAATTGTGGTAGGGCATGTGGTTCTGCATGGTGATGATCTGGATGAACTGGTCGCCGTCGTTCTCGGCGATTTTCTCCAGCGCGCTTTTGTAGGTCGCCTCGTCGGAGACGTACGGCGAATCGTCGATCGTGTCCTGATACTTGATCTGGTCGTCGCCGGTCAGCGTGTAGAAGTGCGAGAAGCCGAACTTCTCGTAATTCGTGGCACGCGAGTACATGGACGACTCGTATGGGTGGAATCCCAGCGAGTTGGCGGGCGCGCCCCACATCTGGTTGATGGTCGGCGTCCAATGCTGGGTCGGCACGAGCTGCTGGTAGGGACTGGTCAGCGACGAGTCGAAATTCGCCATCGACAGGCCGGTCAGCCCCATGTATTCGAGGTTCGCGGTGCCGCCGCCGTAGCCGGAGGAGAGCATCAGGCCGGAGGTGGTGTTCGCCTTGACCTCGCGGATATTCGGCATCGAGTCCTTGTTCACCTTCAGCCCGGGCACGCGCTCGGGGTCGGAGAAGGATTCGGAGAGGATGTAGACCACGGTGCTGTCGGTCATGTTCGAGGAACGGGTCTCGTTGATCTCTTCGGCGGCCTGCGTGTAGCGCGCGAGAAGCTCCTGCATGGTCTCCTCGGAGTATTCCTCCGGCTCCTCCATCACTTTGGGATTGAGCTGGCGCACGAAGGCGACCAGCGGGCCGTTGCGCTGCGCATCGTAGACGGAATCCCACATCGAGGGCTTATCCCCCATCACCGAGGAGAAATTCTTGGCCCACGAACCGACCGTGCTCACCTGCATGGCATACAAAGCGAAGAACAGGCCCGGCATCAGAATAAGCAGCAGACGCGCGACGGCGTTGAGCGAGCGGCTTTTCGCATCCGACCCGCGGAACAGGCGGCCATGGCGGCCGTCGAGGCGGTTGAGCGTGACGAACAGCGCCACGAAAGCGGCGAACACACCGATCGCGATCAGCACGGTCACATGCGCGCCGGCGGGCATGAAGCTCATGAGATTGCCGGTGTTGGATCCAAGGAAACTCAGGTCGGAGGGAAGAATCGCCTCATAGCGGATGGAGATTTTGAAATACTCGATCACCGCGACGATGATCGCCAACGCGAGGAACACCGGAGTGGCGATCCAGAAGCGGTTGAACAGCATCAGCAGGATGAGGTAGATGATGCCCGCCAGAATGAGGTTGAGCACGGCCACGAAGTTGAGGTCGGTCCACATCTTGGCCACGAAGCCCCAACCGGTGACGTTCATGTTGTTCGACAGTTGAACTCGCGCCGAGGTCTGGCTCACGCCCACCTCCAGGATGCCCACGGCGATGGCATCGAACACGAGGAACAGCACGGCGTACAGCCAACCCGGGAAGGGTTTGCGTGCGGTTTCGCCGCGATCGCTGCCTCGCTTGGCATGGGATCGGCCGAATCCCGCGAATCCCCTCGACTTGCGCGGGCCGGACCCCTTGCTGGAGGTTCCGACCCGGGCGATGGTCAGTTCCTCGATATCGTCCGGCTGCTGCGTCTGTTCGGAGATGTTCTCGTTGTTCATGGCCTGCACTTCACGGCTCGCGTTTCGTTGGTTGGTTCGTTCGTTCTGTTCAGACATACAAATCTTCATTGTCCTTGCCAAGGTTGACAAGCGCAATGCCGATTCGCGTATCGTCACGCTTCTCTGACGATTGCCAGCCTAACCGCACGCCACGCTCGACATCTCCCCGACTTTCCCTGAACGTTCCCTGACTTTCCCTTATCGCCGGCTCAGGCGCAACATCGCCAGCGTCGCGGCGCACAGCCCCGCCATCAGTGCGATGGCGGCCGGCCACCACACAGAGGCGCCGCCGCGGGCCAAAACGCGGTCCTCGTCTTGATCCGCGCCATCCTGCCCGCTGTTTTCGGCGTCCTGTCCGCCGTTCGCGTCATCCCGCCCGCCGTTCTCGTCGTCGGTGGAAGCGCCGTCACCGTCGTCCGGGGTTTCAGGTTCCGGTGCCGGATCGGGGTCAGGAGTCGGCTCAGGTTCGGGATCGGGAGTCGGGTCCGGGTCGGGATCCGGATCAGGAGTCGGTTCAGGATCAGGATCAGGCGTTGGTTCGGGATCGGGAGTCGGTTCGGGATCGGGAGTCGGTTCCGGATCAGGATCAGGTGTTGGTTCCGGATCGGGATCCGCCCCGGCCTCCACCGTGACGTTCAGCTGAACCGCAGTGGTATTGCCGTCACTGTCGGTCACCGAGTAGGTGACGGCATGCTCGCCGACCTCGGCGATATCGTTCGGCACATTCGTCGTCACCTGCCCGGCGACGTCGCCATCCTCCACATCGGTGGCTGAGGCCAGATATTCGATGGGATCGAATGTGTCGCCTTCGCGGACGGTCACTTCGGCGGCCTTCAGCTGGATCATCGGCTTGGAACCATGCAGCACCATATCCATGAACTGCGCGTACTCCCCCTGCTCGCTTTCCGGCAGCAAGGCGTACCACGAGGCTACGCTGGCGCGGCGGCCGAGGTCGTACCGGAGGTTGGCCAGTCGGGACTCGTCCCAGTCGGCGCGTGCTTCGTTCAGCCGCTGCTTCGCCATGTCACCAATCATCGCGTCGCGCTCGGCGGAGTCCATGCCGGCGCGAACGAGCCCGGCCGCCGTCACCTCATAGGTCTCCTCCATGGCCGTCATACGGTTGGCGGCCTGCTCAGCGCCGTTCTCGTCGGTGAATTGGGTGCGGTCGTTGCGGTTCCACAGATGCCAGCGCACAACGATTCTGTCGCCGATGACGAGCGGCACGCTCGGATTGTTGTCGCCGCCGCCGATGTCGGAGAAATGCGCCGTTCCGCCAGACAGCACCCATTGCGCGGTTTTGCCCGACGTGGTGGTTTTGGTTGTTCCCGCGCCGTCGATGACGGTGATGGCCGCGCAGTCCTCCGCGCCCGTATAGCCGCCGCATCCGGTGTCACTCTGCCCCAACGTGACCTTCAGTATATGGTCGTTGGAATCCAGCGTCGCTTGGAAGGCGAGCGTGCCATACCACTGGCCGAGCAGACGGAATCCACCTCCGGTCAGCAGGCCGTCGGATTGGTAGTGCGCGGTCGCCTGCGCGGTCGATTCCGGAAGAACCGTGATATCGGAGAGGATCGGCTGCGAATATCCGTCGACCAGCGGCACCTGCAGCCGGTAGGAGCCGGTCGGCAGCGTTCCGATCGCCTTGCCGTCTGCGATCGGCAGCACGGCGACGGTTTCCCCGTTGTTGACGACATGGATGTTACGCCCATCCAGATCGACGCCGGAGACGGAAACCTCCACGGTGCCGGTGAGATTCGCCCCCACCTCGCTCAGACTTTGGGTGAGCAGACTGGTTTTGACGACTTGGAACCGGTAGCCCGTGCCCATCGAGGCCATCACCGCGGATTCCAGCTCCGGATTCGCGCTGACGCCGTTCTCGTCGACGCCGATCGCGTCCGCGAGAATCGTCATCCGATCAAGATCAGGGCGATCCTGCAACTGGCGGCGGGTGGCGGATGGGATTTCGACGCCCCACACATCGAGGAACGGTGCGAAATCCACGCCGTAATTGTCCGCGAGCGCCAGCAGCCACGCGGATTCGTTGGTGATCGATCCGCCGGCGTTCAGGTAGGCGCGGTACCAGTGGTTGACCACGCCGAGCGGTTCGCGGCCGTTGGCGTCTTTGGCGGACTGGTCGCGGTAGGCCGATTGGCCCATGGCGTCCAGCATGCTGATATAGGCGTTGAGCAGCGGATAATTCCATTCGAAGTTCGGCGAGTCCGGCTTCAGTCGGTAGTCGCGGTTCACCGCAAGCTCCCCGCTTTGTCTGTCCCACCAGTAGTCCCAGCCGACGGCTCTCACATCGAGGATGTCGGCATTGTGCTGAACATAGTAGGCCAGCACATTGTTGCTCGTCTCGCCGCCGTTGAAGCTGCCGCTGTTGCGTCCCAGCGTTCCTTGGTAGCCGTGCGCAATCTCGTGCAGCAGTCCCCATCCTCGGTCGAAAAGGGACCATACGTATTCCGCGTGCACGCCGACGTGGTCGCCGCTGTAGTATGCGCCGCCGGCTCCGTGGATGTTGGCGCGGAAGAATTCCTTACTGCGCACCTGCTGGTCGAGGGGGTCGGTGGCGCGCGCGTCCAGTCCGATGAGCTCGTCGTCGCGTTGGATGACGTCGTCGAAGTAGGTGAGCGCCTTGTCGAGCGTCGGGAACAGGCGGAACAGTTTGGCTTTATCGATGTCGTTGCGTATCAGTGTCATCGACCGGCCGCTTTCGACCAGCGCGTACGGGTCGCCGTCTTGCGTGTAGGTCTCGTCCCATTGGGAGAAAAATCCGCTTTGGTCGTCGCCCAGATAGTAGTAGGGGGTCAGGTGGGCGTCGTCGCCGTAGGTGAAGCGCACGGTGATGTCTTTATCGACCGAGCCTTCGTCACGCGAGTTCATGGGCGTGTATACGGTCAGCGGGGATGCGCCGGAGGCCGAGCCGGTCAGGGTGGCGCTCTGCCCCGGCTTCACGGTGGTGGTTGCGCCGTCGGTATGTGTGTCGTTCGTTGGCCAGGTGAATTTGACGTCGACACCGCCGGTGAGGACCTCCGCCTCGACGCTGCCGCCCGCGGGCACGCTCAGTCCCACGGCCTGACGGTCGTGGGCGTCCATACGCAGGATGCCTTGCAGCTGCGTATTCCAGGCGCTCGCGTTGTTGTAGACCTTGCGCACGATGGAACGACGTTCGGTCGAATCGGCGGGCAGCACGCGCACCGTGGTCGTCATGGTTGCGGTGTTGCCGTCCGAATCCGTCGCAACCGAGGTCAACGTGTACGTGTTGCCGGCCGCCGCCGCGTCCACCGCGCCGTTCGCGAGGGGAATCTCATCGCCTGTGGTTTCGACGGCGCCCGTCAGGTCGCCGTCCTCGATGTCTTTGGCGTACACGCGGTAGGCGGCCTCGTTCGGCGCGTACGGGTCGCCCACTTTCAATACCAGTTCTTTGGCGCCGTAGAGAACGGGCGCCTGCCGCTCATCCCACTGTTGCGTGTCTGCCGCGGCGGCCGCGGGAGTGTACGTGGAAGCCAGTATCGCCGCGGTTACGATTGCGGCAATGACTTTCGCGCGCATGCAGTCTCCTTGTATTCGTCATATGTGCGAAAAGCCTTAAGCGTAGCATCGCACCCAAGAAAACCGGCTTCACCCCGCGTCGCGGCGCACAGTCCCGCCATCAGTGCGTTGGGCTACGCCACAGCGGCGCTGAACTGCTGGACCAGCGCCTCCAACCATGCGATGAGGTCGTCGTATTCGGCCGGCATCTGTTCGGTGATTTCAACGGTCGGCACATCGGCCTGTTCGGCGGATTGGACGATCTGGTCGGTGGTGGCGTTCGATTCCTGCGTGTTCACCACCAGCATGGCGATGTCGCCGCCAGCGAACGCGTCGATGAATTCCTTGAGGTCGGATGGGGTGGGTTCGCTTTCGTTGGCCGTGGCCTGCGCGTAGCCGGTGGGCGTGGCGTCGTTGAGTTCCAGATCGTCGGCCAGATAGGCGGCGACGGATTCGGTGGCGGCGTAGTTCAGTCCGCCCGTCTCGGCGGCGGCCGTCTCGATCGCCGATTCCAGAGCGGCTTCGCGCTCATGCCAGGCTTCGTTAAGACGTTCGAATGTGGCCTGGTTCTCCGGGTCGGCCTCGACGTAGGCCGCGGTGATCGCGTCGGCCGTGGCGGAGCGGGCGTCGGCGGAGAACCACACATGCGGGTTGTCGCCGGAGGTCTTGCCCGCGGCCTCGGCGGCGTCCACCAGCGTGGCCTGCGTGGATTCGGCGGCTTTGACGGCCCAGGAGTCGTAGTCGGCGCCGTTCACCACGGCGACCTGCGCCGAAGCGAACCGACCCACGTCCTGGGTGGTCGGCTCGTAGTCGTGGGCTTCCACGCCGGTGTTGCTCATGATGGTGGTCACGTCGACCAGATCACCGCCGAGCTCGCGCGCCACCGACCCCCACTGGTTGATGGAAGCGACCACGGCGATTCCCTCACCACCGGTGGTATCGGCCGACCCGCCTTCGCTCGTGCCGCAGGCCGTCACCACCGCCATCATCGAAATCGCCGCCGCGCCCGCCAGCGCCCGCTTCCACAGGTTCTTACGCATATCCTCAGCCTCTCCATTTGTTAATGAGATTCATTTTCATTAACAACCATACACTATCCCCAGCTACGAGAAAACCGCCTGAGTGTCTCGGTCCACGGGACACCGCTCATGGCCGCATCGAATAACCCCTGATATGCGAGAACCGCTCGATTGTCTCGAGCGGTTCTCATACGATTCCGGATCGTCGACCTCAAGCGGCGGCCCGGCGGATCCGGCGGATCACATCGCGTCTACGTCCACGTCTCCGCCGCCAGTCCACGTCACCGATAGCCCACGTCACTGGCAATCCGGGCACAGCCCGAACACCTCCAGAGTGTGCGATTCCACGGTGAACCCGTGGGCCGAAGCCACCTTGCGCAACCAGCTTTCGCTGGGCGGATCCACCTGAACGGTTTTGCCGCATCGCTTGCACACCAGATGATGGTGGTGCCCGTCGTCCCCGCACAGACGGAACAACTGCTGGCCGTCCAGCCGCACGGTGTCCGCCACGCCGGCGTCCGCCAAGGCGTTGAGCTGGCGGTACACGGTGGCGAGCCCCACCTTCAGTCCGTCATCCTCCAGCTTGCGATGCAGCTCCTGCGCCGACATGAACTCGTCGCATTCCTGCAACGCCGCGTGGATGGCGTCTTTCTGTTTGGTATTGCGTTCCATACGCTCGACCATGAAATCTCGGTCCTTTTCGTCCGACGGTCGGCCGGGCGCGTCAAAGCCCGGACGCCCGCCATCGTCGTTATCGCAGATCGTCCCAGCAGCCAGTGCCCTCGAGCGCCGCCACGGTCGCGGCGGTGTCGTCGGTGAGCACGGTGATGTGGCCCATCTTGCGGTCATGACGGCTTTCGGCCTTGCCGTAGTCGTGCACGTTCCATTCCGGATGCTCGCCGATCAGAGCGCGCGTCGGTTCGACATGCTGGCCGAGCACATTGACCATCACGGCCGGGCTGAGCAGCTTCGGCTGCGGCATGGGCCAGCCGGCGATGCCGCGCACATGCGCGTCGAACTGGTCGATGGAGCACGCCTCGATCGTGTAATGCCCGGAATTGTGCGGGCGGGGGGCGAGCTCGTTGACGACCACACGGCCGTCCGCGGTCACAAACAGCTCGATGGCGAGCGTGCCTGCGAGCGCGAATCCGCCCGCCAGACGCAACGCCAGCTCATGGGCGGCCTGGGCCACATCCTCGCTCACCTCGGCCGGGGCGACGGTCGTATGCAGGATGTTGTTGCGATGCTCGTTGCGCACAATCGGGAACGTGACGAAATCCTTGCCGTTGCCGGCCACGAGGATACTCGCCTCGAACGCGAAGTCGACGAAGCCTTCGAGGATGCTCGGTGCGAAATCCGCGAATCCGCGCACCTCATCCAGATCGGCTTCGGAACGCAGCACGGTCTGACCATGGCCGTCGTAGCCGCCGGAGCGGGTTTTGAGCACGGCCGGGTAGCCGATCTCTCCGAGCGCCGTTTCCAGCTCGTCGATGGAGTTCACCGCACGCCAGGGCGCGGTGTCGGTGCCGTGGTCGTTGATGAACTGTTTTTCGTTGACGCGGTCCTGCGTCACGCGCAGCAGGTCAGTGCCCTGCGGCGCTGCGGCCAGATGGCGCACCTCGTCGATGGCGTCCGCGTTCACGTTCTCGAATTCGTAGGTGAGTACGTCGCAGCGTTCCGCCAGCTCGCGGATGGCGGCGGTGTCGTCGTAGGCGGCGGTCACCTGAAAATCGGCGACCTGCGCGGTCGGGCAGTTCTCCGTAGGGTCAAGCACACCCACCTTGAATCCCATATAACGGGCGCTTATGGCCATCATGCGGCCAAGCTGGCCGCCGCCGACGATGCCGATGGTGGCACCGGGCATCAGTGTGGACACGCGTCCTTCGGTTTCCTCAGACAAGCTGGGCATTGGATTCCTCCACCTTCTCCTTCAGCCCGTCGCGGTATTCCTGCAGGGCCTGGGCCAGACGCTCGTCGGTGGTCGACAGGATGCTCACCGCCAGCAGACCGGCGTTGGTCGCGCCCGAATTGCCGACCGCGGTGGTGGCCACGGGGATGCCGCCGGGCATCTGCACGATGGACAGCAGCGAATCCCAGCCGGAAAGCGCATGGGAACGCACCGGAACACCAATCACCGGCAGCGTGGTCTGCGCGGCGACCATGCCGGGCAGATGGGCGGCACCGCCGGCACCGGCGATGATGACCTTGAATCCCTTGGCGCGGGCCTCATGCGCGAACTGACCCATCAGTTCGGGCGTGCGGTGCGCGGAGATGACCTGCTTGTGGTAGGGCACTTCGAACTGGTCGAGCACATCGCAGGCGCGTTTCATGGTCTCCCAGTCGCTGGACGAGCCCATAATCACCGCCACTTCGGGCGTGGTTGCATTGTCCGCCATTATCATTTACCTCCGGTTATTGAGAATCCGACTCCACTGTACGCCGCAAGGGCGAAGAATCATAGCCCGCCGCGGTTCCCGTATCCAGTCACCGCGACGGCGCGAGGGGCCGCTTAGTCGGCGATCTCGATGGCGACCTTGCCGAACACGTCGCCGTCGGCGACTTTCCTGAACGCGGCGGCCGCGTCGGCAAGCGCGTAGGTCGAGTCGATCACGGGATGCAGGTCCGCGTGTTCGACGAAGCGCAGCAGGCGGGCGAAGTCCTCGCGCGAGCCCATGGTGTTGCCCTGCACGCGGATGTCTTGGAAGAACACGCGGGTGAGTTCCGCGCCGGGCTGGTCGCCGGTGGTGGCGCCGCAGATGGCGATGGTGCCGCCGGGGCGCACCGACTTGATGGAATGGCTCCAGGTGGCCGCGCCCACCGATTCAATCACCGCGTCGACCTTTTTCGGCAGTCGCGCGCCGGCCTCGAACACGGCGTCCGCGCCAAGCTCCAGCGCCTTGGCGCGCTTGGCTTCGTCGCGCGAGGTGACGAACACCTCGAGTCCGGCCGCGTGGGCGAGTTGGATGGCCGCGGTGGAGACGCCGCCGCCCGCGCCTTGGATAAGAATCGTGTCGCCAGGTTTCACGTTCGCGGCGGTGAACACCAGCGAATAGGCGGTCAGCCAGCTCGTGCCGAGCGCGGCTGCCTCGACCAGGCTCAGGTTCTTGGGTTTGGCGAACACGTTCGCGCTGGGCACGGAGGTTTTCTCGGCCATGGTGCCGGGATAGTATTCGGAGAGGATGGTGCGGCGTTCGCCCGGCAGCACGCCGTTGCCGTCGTTGCCCACGAAGGTGTAGAGCACGACCTCATCACCGGCTTTGAGACCTTTGCGCACGGGGATGTCCTCGTCGAGGATGCCGGCCGCGTCGGTGCCTAGAATCATCGGCGTCTGCTCGGAGGAAAGCCCCACGCCTTTGAGACTCCACACGTCGTGGTGGTTGACGGTGGCCGCCTTGACGGAGATGGTGGACCAGTACGGGCGGGGTTCGGGTTCGGGGCGTTCGCCCACTTCGAGCATGTCCAGCGGGTTGTTGTAGTCGACTCCTGACGCGTATACGGCCTTCATGTGCGCTCCTTGCAATCCAGGCCGGCCCCCATGGCCGTCCGCTTGCCCCATATTACGACCAAGGTCGCATGGCCGCCCACATCCCAAACGTCCGTGCGACCTTTCCGCACACGGTTCGAACAATGCAACATCACACACAATGGCGGAAATTCAAGGTTTTTGACGATTTCATGTTCGTTTTCGAAGCGCAAAAGGGTCGCACGGGCGAGCTTGAGCCGGCGGTTCGTGCGTTCGGACATTAGGAGATGTTGGGGGCATTCGTCCAAAATGCCTCCGTTCGACCACCCGCGGCCATATCATGCACTTTCGTCACAGAGAATGGAAAGGAGCCGCGGGTATGAATGGCGCATTGTTGGGGAACATCGCCGGTCCAGCCGACGTGAAGGCGCTTGCGGCCGACCAGCTGCCCCAATTATGCGCGGAGATCCGCGGCGCGCTGCTCGACTATGGCAAGGAGCATGGGGGCCATATCGGATCGAACCTCGGCATGGTCGAGGCGACGGTCGCTCTGCATCGCGTGTTCGACTCACCCCGCGACCGCATCGTCTTCGACGTGTCGCACCAAAGCTATGTGCATAAGATGCTCACCGGACGTGCCGCCTCCTATCTTGACGCGGCACGCTACGACGAGGTGACGGGATTCACCAATCCGCTCGAAAGCGAGCACGACCACTTCGTGCTGGGGCATACCGGCACGTCCATCTCGCTAGCCTGCGGTCTGGCGAAAACGCGCGATATGGCGGCGCAGGCGGCGTCGCCCGCCGAGGGCGAACACGGCCGCTCCCCCATCGGCAATGTGATCGCCGTGATCGGCGACGGTTCGCTCAGCTCCGGCATCGCCTTCGAGGGATTGAACAACGCGGCCGAGCAGGGCGGCAATCTGATCGTCATCGTCAACGACAACGAGATGTCCATCGCGGGCGATTTCGGCGGCATGTACGGCCCTCTGGCACGACTGCGCGCGTCCAGAGGCACCGCCCAACCCAATATCTTCCAAGCCTTCGGATTGGATTACCGTTACGTCGAGGCGGGCAACGACGTGGCCGCACTGGTCGATGCCTTCGAGAAGGTCAAGGATATCGACCACCCCATCGTGGTGCATATCCACACGACGAAGGGGCTGGGACTGACTACCACCCGCCAGTCCGCGACCGCCCTGCGCGAGGGCGCGCCCTGGCATTCCGATCTATGCGATCTTTCCGACCGCGACCTGCATGCCGGCCAGTGCGAGGCCTCGCATTGGCAGTCGCCGGACTCCTCCGCGAACCGCCCGGACGACCCGCGCAAGCATTACGGCAAACTCGCCATGGCCGCATTGGAGGCCAGATTCGAGCGCGAGCCGGGATTGGTGGTCATCTCCCCCGCGACCCCGGGCTCGAACGGCATCACCCACGCGTTCCGCGAGCGCGCCGGCCGCCATTACGTAGATACGGGCATCACCGAAAGCCATGCGGTGGCGTTCGCCTCCGGCATCGCCAAGGCGGGCGGCACGCCGGTGCTGGCCACCACGGCATCGTTCTTCCAGCGCGCCTGGGACCAGCTGCAGCAGGAGCTGGCGTTGAACGGCACGCGCGTGACGCTGCTGGACTTCCTCGGCGGACTGTCCGGATCCGACAACACGCATTCCGGCGCGTTCGACATCACCATGTTCGCCAATATTCCGGGACTGACCTGCCTGGTTCCCACCGGCGAGCGCGAATTCCTCGATATGCTCGCATGGTCCACCAGCCCGGCGAACCGCGGCCCGGTGGTGATCCGCGTGCCCGGCGAACCGATTCTCGCGGCCGAACGCGCGGGTTCATACCCGTTGTTCACGGCCGAAGCCGACATGTCCGAGCCGGATGATTACTCCACCTATCGAATCACACATGCCGGCAAGGACGTTGCGATTCTAGGCTTGGGCAACACATATCCGCTGGCCGAGCGGGCCGCGACCGTGCTGCGGGAACAGCACGCCATCGACGCGACGGTGGTCAATCCCCGGCAGTGTTCAACGCTGGACACGCGCACGCTGGATGGGTTGCGCGACGCCCATCGGCTGATCGTCACCTTGGAGGACGGGCAGCTTGAGGGCGGCTGGGGCGAGAAAATCGCCGCCTATTACGCGAACACGGATGCGGCCACGCGCGCGCCGCATGACGGCGACGCTCCCGCGATGCGCGTGCGCAATTTCGGAGCGCTCAAGGAGTTCACCGACCGTGTGCCGTTGGCTCAGCTCAACGCCCGCTATGGGCTGACCGAAGGCGATATCGTCGCGGCCGTGCTCGACGCGCTCTGACGCCCGGAAACCGCCGACCCGCACACGCGTCACTCGTTGTTTTTGATGGCGTCCAAAGCTGGGATGCGCACGGCCTTGTTGGCCGGGCCGAATCCGGCGAGCACACCGACCATCATCGAGAACAGGACCGCCGCGAGGAACAGCCACCAAGGAATCACCGAAATGCGGGTCACGTCCTCACCGCCGACGATCGCATGCCAAAGATTGTCGGAACTTGGACCCCCCAATGCGAAGATGTTGATGCCCCACGAAACCAGTCCGGAGATCACGCAGCCGATCAACCCGCCGAACAGACCGATCGCACCGGCTTCGCCGAGGAACATCACGCGAATGTCGCGCACATAGCAGCCGAGCGCTTTCATAATGCCGATCTCACGCGTGCGTTCGGCCACCGACATGATCATCGTGTTCGCGATGCCAATCGCGGCCACGAAAAACGCCACCGCGCCGATGCCGCCCAGCGCCAGCTGCACGCCGCGCGACTGCTCTTCGATGCTTTTGCGCATCTCCTCGTACGATGACGTGCTGAAGCCCATCGCTTTGATCTGTGCCTCCACTTCGGGCACGTCGGACAGACCGGCGGTTTTGACCAGAACTTGGTCGTAGGTCACGGATTTCTTCGCATTCGACGGATCCACTTTGGCGTTAAGCTTCTTGAGGTCGTCGAGGCTCATGATGATGCCGGACGAGGTGGTGTAACCCTTGTTGTAGTCCTCTTTGAGTATGCCGACCGGCGTGTATTCGACGGTTTGCGTGGCCGACGTACCGGACGAGCCGCCCGTCACGCTGCCGTTCACGCTGACACCCATACTGCTACTGCTGCTGCCCATACTGCTCATCGTGCTGCTCATGCCGCCGTCGTAGTCCACGCCGGTGGTGAGCTGGAGCTTGGTGGTCAGCGGGTCGAAGAAGGGGTCCTCGCCTTCACCCTCCGAGCAGCCGTTCTCATCGCATATGTATTCGCCCGGACGGTCGCGCCAGTTGTTCATTTCGGAGGCGAAACGATCGATGAAATCGTAGGCGGTGTATTGGCCGACCAGCACTTCGCCGGATTTCAACGGCGCGCGCCCGTCAAGCAGTTCGTAGCCCATCTGGTCGAGCTGGGTGGTGTCGATACCCATCACGGAGATGTAGCGCCCCACATATCGCCCACCTGCCCCGGCGGAAGCGCTGGCACTGTAGAGATAGTTCGCCATCGGCGTCGCGCCGGAGACGCCGGCGATGGAGCGGAAGGATTCCACGGCCTCATCGTCAAGTTTGGCGGACTCCCCCGTCTCGCTCGAATTGGAGTAGCCTCCCGTCGAGCCGCCGCCGGTGTAGACGGTGATGATACTCAGGTCGCCCATGGATTCAAGCATCCGCTCGTTCTGCTCGTTGATGCCTTGGCCGATGGAGACCATCAGCACAATCGAACAGCAGCCGACGACCACGCCGAGTACGGTGAGGATGGTGCGCGACTTGCGTCGGAACAGATTCTGCCGGCACAGGCGCAGGATGTCGCCGAACCGCATGTCAGCTCCGGTCCGGCTCGCCAGCGGCGGGCAGATCGGTGAGCACCTGCGTCGCAGCCTCGTCCGACACGCCTTGCGTCATGGGAACGGCTGCACCGGCGGGAGCTGCGGCGCCAGCGGCACCGGCGGCCGTATCGCCGCTCGCCCAGTCATCCCACTCCTCGTCGATGTCGGCGTGCTTGCCGGCCTTGCGCTTCTTAAGACGCGTCAGCACCACCACCAGTACGACCACAACGGCCGCCACAACGGCGGCGATCGCCCACACCCACCAGGCGACGCCCTGCTGCGAATCGTCGATCATGCCATCGTCGATTATGCCGTCGTCGATGGGCGTGTATTCCTGCACGCTGAGCGTGACCGGGAATTCCTTGGTCTGCGACTGGCCGTTGGAATCCTCATAGGTGACGCGCAGCTTCACGTCGGTGCTTCCTGCCGCCAGCGGGGTGAAGGCGAATCCGATCTGGCCGGTGGCACCGGAGGCCACATTGCCGAGATATTGGGTGCGGACCAACGTATCGACCCCGTCGCCTTCGATGGCGGCTTCGACGTTGGAGATGTCGCCCTTGCCTTTGTTCACGTATTCCATCGTGACGGTGGTCTCCTCGCCGGCGTTGACGATATCCGGCACCACCGGATCGTTGATCTGGAAGCGGTCCGGCTGAATCACCGGCACGGAGATCTTGATATCGGAGGAGTTCGAGGAGCGCGCGCCGCCGTCCACATACTCGTAGCGGAAGCTCACGGTGACGGGTTGGGCGCCGCTTTGCGCGCTGGAGACGACCTGCATCGGCAGGCTTTGCGTCATCGTGTACCCGGCCCACAGCGAGTCGACGTAGAAAGTGTTCGTGCCGCCGGCGATGGCGAAGCTTTCGCCGCCGTCCACGGTCACCACCATATTCGAAACGGCCACCTGCCCCATGTTCTGGAAGGTGAATCCGAGGGTGAACGAGCTGCCGACCGACACCGAATTGTCGCCGTAGGAGAAGTTCGTGATGATGACGTTCGGCACCGGGCCTGCGATGGAGCCGGAACCGGAGCCGTCAATGCCGGAGCTGTCGGATCCATCCACCACAGGCACGACGGTGCCTGCGTCTCCGCCGGTGGTGGTTAGTACGGCGGCGTTCGCGCCTTCGGGCGAGTCCGCGCCGGCTTCGGCGAACGCGGCGGCGGGCGTGGCGAGGCAGGCGCCCGCCATCAGCAATGGGGCCAGCAGCGCGCACAACGGCGCGATTGTTTTGCGGTGGATGTTCGGCATAGCGGTTGTCCCTTCTTCGGATGAGGATCGGCGTTGAGTCGTTGGGTTGGTTCAGTGGTTTTGCGGTTCAGTGGTTCGACCGGGAGAAACATTCATTTGATCGCCGACGATGCGTCCGTCGAGGATGGTGACGATGCGGTCGGCATAGTCGGCCATCTGCGCGTCATGCGTGACCAACACGATGGTTTGGTTGAAGTCGCGGGCGAAGGAGCAGATCATCTCCATCACATCGTTTTTGGTTTTGGAATCGAGGTTGCCGGTGGGCTCGTCGGCGAACACCACCTCGGGCCGCGCCACGAAGGCGCGCGCGATGCCGACGCGCTGCTGTTGGCCGCCGGACATCTGCTTGGGAAAATGCCCGAGCCTGTGGCCCAGTCCGACCCGTTTAAGCGCGCCTCGGGCGATCGCCTCGCGCTTGGCTTTGGGCACGCCGCGGAACATCAGCGGCATGGCCACGTTCTCGACGGCGGTGAGGTTGGGCAGCAGATTATAGGACTGGAACACGAAGCCGAGATGCCGCTGTCGGAAGGCGGCCAGCTCGCGTTCGTCCAGCTCGGAGACGACCACGCCGCCGATGCGCACGCCGCCGCGCGTGGGCTTCTCCATACCGGCCAGTTGGTTGAGCAGGGTGGATTTGCCGGAGCCGGACTCGCCGAAAATGCAGCAGATCTGCCCGCGGGGGATACTCAGGTTGATGCGATCCAAAGCCACGACGGTTTCGTCGTCCACGGGGTATTCCTTGCGCAGGTTCTTGACCTCGATAATCGGACGGGATAAGGAGGCTCTCGCGACAACCGCGGGCTTCACAGCACCCATGCCATCCATAACACTCATACCGCCGGCGGAACCATCGCCGGCACCATCGCGTCCTCGCTCGACCTCTGCCATCCGAGACCTTTCTCCAACTCCCCTTCGCCTACGCGCCAGTATAGGCAACGCCACTCGGCGGCGCATCCCTTAAGGGTGTTCCCCGAGGGATTTGTGGACGCACGTCGACCGTCGGCGGAAAGACAGCCTGCCAATCCTGCGGCTCAGCGCACACCGTGAAGCTTCTGGTACTGCTCGCCCCACGCCTTCATCGCGTCGACGATGGGTTGCAGGCTGCGGCCGGTGTCGGTGAGCGAGTATTCGACGCGCGGCGGCACCTCGGCGTACACCTTGCGGCTGACCAGGCCGTCCTGTTCCATGGCGCGCAGGTTCGAGGTGAGCACCTTCTGTGAGATTTTGCCGACGGAGCGCTGCAGCTCGCCGAAACGCTTCGTGCCTTCCATCAGATCGCGCAGAATCAGCACCTTCCATCGGTCGCTGATCAGCATCAGGGTTGTCTCCACAGGACACGCCGGAAGATTCGTTGTTGCTGTCACTTTTCACCTCGTCGTTTCGTTGAAAACTCACAATACTTCCTTTTTGGTAAGTATACCACTTTATTGTGCCTACTTCCCTAAAGTGCGGTACTTCCCTATTGTGAATTATGTCGATCAAGCAATCAACAACCGTTAAGGAGATATCCCATGAAGATCGCAGTCATCGCAGCGAACGGCAAGGCCGGCCAGCTTATCGTCAAGGAGGCCGCCGATCGCGGCCTCGACGTCACCGCGGTGGTGCGCGGCGAAAACAAAACCGTGGCCCAGAACGCGCTGGTCAAGGACCTCTTCGACCTGACCGCCGCCGACCTCGCCGGTTTCGACGTGGTGGTGGACGCCTTCGGCGCCTGGACTCCGGAGACCCTGCAGCAGCACACCACCTCGCTGATGCACCTGGCCGACATCCTCTCCGGCACCGACACCCGTCTGCTGGTGGTCGGCGGCGCGGGCAGCCTGTTCCTCGACGCCACCCACACCGCACAGGTCAAGGATCTCGAATCCTTCCCGGAGGTCTTCAAGCCGCTCGCCAACGCGCAAGGCGACCAGTTGGTCGAACTGCGCAAGCGCGACGACGTGAACTGGACCTACGTGAGCCCGGCCGCCGACTTCCAGGCCGAGGGCGAGCGTAAGGGCGAGTACGTGCTCGCTGGCGAGGAGTTCACCGCCGATGCCAACGGCGTGAGCGCGCTGAGCTACGCGGACTACGCCGTCGCCATGGTGGACCTCGCCATCAACGGCGGCCACACGCGCGAGCGCGTCTCCGTCCGCTACTAATCCGACACACCCACCGTCATCCTGAGCGGAGCCAGCCACCCAACGTCATCGGCGTGGAGATGCTTCGACTTCGTTACACTCCGCTCAGCATGACGAATAACCATTATCAACGTCATCCTGAGCGGAGCGCAGCGGAGTCGAAGGATCTCCTGACGCTAAACCGGACGAGATCCCTCGACTACGCGCTTCACGCTCCGCTCGGGATGACGTATGGGCCTGCCATCTTCTCCCCACTTAGGATGACGTATAGAACGGCCACAGTACGCCCAGAATGCATGACAAGGAGAGGCCATGACTGACACCGAACTCAGCGAAACGTTGCGCTCGCTCATCGGCACCATGCTTGAGGAGCTCGGCATGGAGGCATCCGACTACAATCTGGACGATCAAGACTTCGACCAGCTGTGGCATTCCTTCCGCGCGCTGGCCAATACCCGCGCTCCGATCGAGGCGTCGCCCGACTTTCTGGAACAGCAGGACCGACTGCTGCGCGAGATGATCGCCCGCCGTGGCATCACCGATGCCGACGCGCTGCCCCGAACTGCCGCCGATCCACACCTGTCCGTTTGGCGCGGCGACATCACCACCCTGCGCGCGGACGCCATCGTGAACGCGGCCAATTCCGGTATGACCGGCTGCTGGTCGCCGAACCATTCCTGCATCGACAACGCGATTCACACCTTCGCCGGCGTGCAGCTGCGCCTGGAATGCGCGCGGCTGATGGACGCCCAAGGCCATGCGGAACCCACAGGTCAAGCGAAATCCACCGGCGCATACAATCTGCCGGCGAACCATGTCATCCACACCGTCGGACCGATCGCGGGCGGCAATCCCACCGACGAGCATCGCGCCCAACTCGCCTCCTCGTATCGCCACTGCCTGAGTGAGGCGGCGCGTCTGGGCTGCGCGAGCATCGCCTTCTGCTGCATCAGCACCGGCGTGTTCGGCTTCCCTCAGCACGAGGCCGCAGCCATCGCCGCGCGCGAAGTGCGCGCCTGGCTCGACGAACATGCCGACGCGGGCCTCACCCACGTGGTGTTCAACGTGTTCGGCGAAAAGGACGAAAGGATCTACCATGCCCTTCTGGACGAATAATCGACAACCCGAACAGGCCGGCACACCGGAACCGCAATCCGACCATAACATCGCTTGCATCGGCAATACCGAAACCGAAAGCCTGGCCGCCACCGTCAGCCATTCCGATACCGACACGGATGTATATCCCCAACCTGAGTCCACGGGCGAAGCTGGCGAGGAAGATATTCTCGCCGAGGCGCGCGAACTGATCGCGAACAGCGAGCGCGTGCTTATCGGCGCGGGCTCGGGCCTGTCCACGGCGGCGGGACTGACGTACTCCGGAGAGCGGTTCACCCGCAATTTCGGTCCGTGGATCGACAAGTACGGCATCACCGACCTGTATTCCTCATCGTTCTATCCCTACCCCACCCATGAGGAACGCTGGGCGTATTGGGCGAAGCATGTGGATTTAAGCCGCTACGAGCCGCCGGCGATGCCGTTGTACCGCCAACTGCTGGACGGTGTGCGAGACAAGGACTATTTCGTGCTCACCACGAATGTGGACGCACAGTTCGCCAAGGCGGGCTTCGACCCGTTCCAGATCTTCGCGACGCAGGGCGATTACGGGTTCATGCAGTGCATGCGCGGCTGCCATCAGCGCGTCTACCCGTTGGACGCCCTGGTGCCGCGGATGCTCGAGAGGACCGTGGATTGCGCGATTCCCAGCGACCTGGTGCCGCTGTGCCCAGTGTGCGGCGGGCAGATGATGGTGCATTTGCGCTGCGACCAGTATTTCGTGCAGGACGAGGCGTGGTATGAGGCGCAGCGGCGCTACAACCATTTCATCCGGCGAATGCAGGAGCGTCCCGACGTGCCGACCGTGCTGCTTGAGCTCGGCGTGGGTTGGAACACGCCCAGCATCATCCGATTCCCCTTCGAAGCGATCGCCGCGATGTTCGACATTCCGCTGATCCGCATCAACTATGATGACGCCCGCATCGATGCCGCGGATGTGCACCAAGGCTTCGAGCTCCAAGACGACATCGCCGCCCTCCTCCCCAAACTCCTGTAGACGACACGGCCTCACCTGACCCACGCCTTCCATACAGGTGAAGCCCTTTTGCCTCAGACGATCCCTCCGCGCACAGCCCATTCGTTGAAGAACCGTCAGTTTCAAGACCTCCGTCTCGTCCTATGTGATAGCCATACGATACATTGGCGTCAAGCAATGTTCTGGCGATGATGCAGGAATTCGTGTGGCCTCATACGGATTCATCATCTTGCATTCGGTGGGAGGTGAATGAAATGGTGAAAAGCTTGGCTTGGGGCGACGAAAGCGTGAGGCACAAGGGAATCCCTCATCCAATGTATGTGATGTGCGCCTGCACTATCGCCGATGAAGATGATGCGCGTGAAGTGTTGAAGAAGATCAAACCTTCCGGAGCCAACAAATTGCATTGGCGCCAGATGACCAGTAAAGACAAGCGCAAAGCTATGGCGACAATTGGAACTTTGGATTCGCTATCGTTCATCATTGCCTCAGAACAAATCAACCAAACCAGTGGGGAACGAGCACGGCGCAAATGTTTGGAGAGGCTCCTGCCTCTACTGGAACAGCACGGTGTGAACACTCTTATCTTGGAAAGCCGGACCGACGCACAAGACCAACGAGATCGTCAACTGTTGTCGTATATGCGCACCAGTCATATCCTCACGTCAATCAGACTTAATCACATCAGAGGTGCGGACGAGCCTTGTCTATGGCTGCCAGACCAGATTCTGGGAGCATATGGCGATACCCACACTGGCGAGATGGACTTTTCGGATTTTCTTAATGAGCGGGTGCTTGACGAGGTAATTCGATGCTGAGTAACGCGGAAGCCGGGCCCTATCATGTCACAGGGTCACCGGCTTCCACTTCCAAACCCACCCGCAGGCGGCTGGCCTCGCCTATCAATAATAGATGTTCCGCGTGAACAATTCAACTTTTCGAAACAGATAGCGAGCTTCCTCTTGCGGCCCTCTTTCTGCACGCCAGCCAACCAGCGGCTGCAGCGGAGGCCGCACTGGTTCGCTTTGAACCGAAACAACATCACTCGACGATATCAACAGCCATATGGAGCAACAAAAGAAGTCCTCACGAATAAGCAGAATCTCAACGAAGTGACCCCGGCCGGGCTCGAACCGGCGACCTTGAGATTAGAAGTCACATGCTCTATCCAGCTGAGCTACGGGGCCAAAACAACAGTCACTTACTGTAGCAACACCGGTACCCTTCCGGATACAACCTGACATGCCGCGCCGGAAATGATCCAGTTGGCACTTGACGGCTCCAGTTGGCACTCGGTCAGCGAGCCACTGACTCCGTTATGGAGGAATACCGCCACTGCGATTCACATTGTTTCTCGACCGGGTGCCAACAGGAGGCCTCAAATGCCAACTCGTCGTTGTCGAGGCGAATGCATCCGTTCCGACAATGCCTGTCAAGACGGATATTCGTCGGCAACGACATCATCGGTGCAAGGGATTGCCACCGTTCGCGACGGCGGCAATGCGGTGGGTGACGGAACGGGGCAGAAGGCGTTCGCCGACCGCTCCGGCTTTGGTGAGATATCCGTGATAGGCAAGGACATCGCCGCGTAGCATCCGACGATAGGCGTATTTGGCGACCCGGCGGGCGCTGGCCGGCCGAATCACAGTGAAGAAATTACGACCGCCCATCGAGGCTGCCTTGGCGAACCCGGTCGAGGTCGGCCCCGGACACACGCAAGTCACGCTCACACCGGTGCCGCGCAATTCATGGGCCACCGCCTCCGACAGCGAGCGCACGAACGCCTTGGTCGCGAAATACGTCGCCATCCACGGCCCCGACATCATCGAGGCGACCGATGCGATATTGAGGATGCGCCCGCGCCCGGCGTTGCGCATATCACGCCCGTAAAGGTAGGTGAGCTCCGCGAGCGCGACCATGTTCAGCTCCATCATCTCGTGCTGACGGTTCCAATCGGCACCAAGGAAGCCCGTCCACTCCGCGAATCCCGCGTTGTTGACCAGCGTGTCGATCACCAGACCGCGCGAGCGCGTAAAACCGTGCAACCGTCGCGGCGCGTCGGCTTTGCTGAGATCGATTGGGAACACCTCGACATGGATGCCGTGACGCGCCTCCAACACCGAGCGCACCTGTTCCAGTCTCTCCTTGTCGCGCGCGACGAGAACGAGATCATGCCCGTCCGCGGCGAGCAATGCCGCAAGTTCGCGTCCGATACCGCTCGAAGCGCCGGTGACCAATGCGTATGTCATAGTATTCATCCTTTGAATATCCGCGAACTCTCCGCGGTGTCACATTAGAATTCGATGGTTCTTGGCGTGTTGTCCGGGTCATGGCAGGCCATGGACGCGATGCAGTCGGGGCTCATGCTCTGCTCGCGAATCCAGGCGAGGGAACGCCGCTGTGTGGGCTTGTCGAGTGAGATGCCGGAGGTGACCATATCGCGCCATGAGCGAGTGGCGTAGCCACCATCCGCGAACAGGAGCACGTATTTACCATTCGGATTGATGATTTTGATGGCCACTTGACCGCGAGTATGGCCGGGGATGTTCACCAACTGCACGCTACCGTCGCCGAACAGGTCGAACGACCGTCGGCATGGTCCTTGGTCATCGTTCCAGTCGTACAGGTCGATGTTGTCCAACCCGCTCCACCATTGGGAGCAGAATCGGATTCGATTGATAAGCCCCGGCTCGCTCGCACCGTTCATCTCGTCGCGCGCGATCATGATGCGTTTGGCATCGGCGACAAGCTTCAGTCCGTTCGCATGATCGCAGTCGAGGTGGGAGACGACCGCATAATCAAGGTCACTCGGGCGAAGTCCTTCTGCGGCGAGCTGTTCGTCGATGGTCTGGCCCGCACCCACCTCGCCTTGATTGACCTTGTACAGCGCCCACGAGCCGAGCGACTTGATCTGCGCGCGCTTGTCGTACACACCGTTGGGACTCATGTCGCGATGCCAGCCGGCGTCCATGAGCACGCGGCCTTTGGGCGTGGTGATGAGGAACGCGCACACAGGCAGCCAAAGACGCTTGCTCGGCGTCACGAATACGCCGGATCCTTTGATGATGCCGCAATGGTCGCCGCCGAACGGCAGATTCGGTGAGACGCGCACGCGTCCGCATTGGAACACCTGCACTGAAAATCCCGTGTTCATGTCGCCGTCGTGGCGGGTGTCATCTGCTGTCTGGCCCATAGGTTTTTCCTCCTGCGCGTTATCGTCCGTGTTCGTTGGCGTATGATCCGGAACGCCTTAAGCCGGCGCGTGTACTCTCACGAATCATCGTCGGCATACCGGCGTTCCACGCCACGACTTCCATTGAACACACCGAAATACGCCGGAAAGCCGGTTCCGACACTACACAAACGCGGGAAGTGTCCACTATGCTGGGCGGCATGAGCGCCATCCACCCTTATGCAGCCACGTCTGATGATTATCCTGCGCCGGAACCAACACCTGCGAGAGAATCCATAGAATCCGCATTACTCGCCTATATGAGACAGACCTGCAAACCCGCGGCGGCCGCGTCCGTCACAGAGATCTGTCGACGGGCGTTCGTGGCACGCAGCACGTTCTATGCGAATTATCGCAACGTCGATGAGGTGTTGGAGACCATTGAGAACCGTCTGGTGCGAGACATTCTCGACTGCAGCGAATCCATGGTCGATTTGAGAGCCGGACCGGAATCGGCTGTGGCCTCTTGCTCCAACGTGTTCGCTTTGATTCGCGAACGGGAGCAGATGTTTCGCACGCTATTGCTGGATGTGCCCGACACCCGGTTCGTTGATAAATGGAAAAAGGCGATATCTCACCATTTCTGGCGGAGACTATTTACTCCGGCCTATGATGCGGCCACACCCACAGCCCATCACGACATCGACCGTGACAAAAACGGATTCGATGGTTCCGGCGATGAGTCAGGGCTTGGGCGTCGACATCGCGGCCCCGCCACAGTGAACCGCGCGCTTATGTTGGAGATGATCGCCAGCGCCGTCGTTGGCGCGTTTACGTTTTGGCTGGCTCACCCGGATCAGGTGGAGCCAGCCGAAATCGATGATTTGGTCGCGCGTCTAATCGCCGACATCGACGATATCTGGTGACGTGACGCGCGACCTGTGCGCTACTTACTTGTCGAAGCGGGCGCCTTCGGGCTTGCTGGAGCCCGCGTACAGCACGACGGCGAGGATGAAGCCGACGACGATCATCGCGACGCCGCCCAGGATCATGCCGGTGGTGCCGGAGTCGCTGGCGGACGAATTGCCCACATAGTTGTTCATCGCGATGATGGCCATCAGCTGGCCGCCGTAGCTGAACACGGCCGGAATCAGCACGAACCAGCCGGACTTGTTCGTATCATGCAGACGACGCACGGCGATGGACAAGGTCGGAATGAGGGTGCCCAGCGTCCACACCACGGACAGAACGCCCGCAACCGCGGCCACGGAGGTCACCTGGCCGAGCGCGCTCAGCACGGCGCCGATGACGCCGGCGAACAGGTACACCCACCAGTATTCGGAGCGGGAGGCGCGGCCGGAGAACGTGGCGTACTTCTTGAAGAAACGAGCCACGGCACCGCCGAAGCCGATGCCGTAATACGGCTTGTCCAGCGCGGGCTCGCCCAGCGTCGGCACGGGGGCTGCTGTGGGGGGAGTCGAATATTCAGGAGCGGTCATAGAACCCTTCTTTCTAGCTCAGTATGCATGGCCGCCAAGCACGGCCTGTGGCCATTATGTCAGTGTAAAACCGTCCAGCACGCCCGTCAATACCGATGAAGGCACCGCAAATCACACGTTCTCTACCCCAAAAAGGGTATATATCCATATATCATCAGCGACAATCGGCAGGCATGGCACATCACAGACGACCGGAACACCCCTGACTCGATCGGCGAAATCAGCGGGTTCAGCGGTGGTAGCGCTCGATGATGGCGTTCAACATCCGGCGCGTCCCCACATACTTCGACACGGGAATCGGCACCACCACGCCGGAGGCCAGTTCCAGCTCGCTGCGGCGGATGACGGTGATGTAATGCGCGTTGACCAGATATCCGCGGTGCACGCGACAGCAGTAGTTCGGCAGCCGTTCCGCAAGTTCACCAAGCGGCATATGGCAGAAGAACGCCTTGGTCAGCGTCACCACCTCGCATCCGTGGTTGCGGCTTTCCGCGTATATCAAGGTGCGTGGGTCGATGTACAACGTCCGGCCGCCGTCGGTTATCCCCACACGCTGCGATTGCGCGTCCCCCACGGAAAGGTTGCGTGCGATAAGGAACGCGGCCGCCTTCATCTGCGGGGACTGCCACACCGGTTTGCGTCCTGCGGGAAGCGAGGAGTCCACATCGTACCCGTCGTCGGGCTGCGTGACCAGATCCTGCATGTCAAGGTCGTCTTCCATGGCGTCATACGTGCCGAAACCGTTGCGCCTTCCGCCGAACGCAACGTTCCCGCCGCGATCCCGTCGCCCGCGGGCAGGATTCCCGGGCACTTGCTCAAGACCCATCATGGACGCGGCCTCGCCCAGCCCCTCGCCCTGCCATTCGAACGAGTAGTGCTGCATAAGGATTTTCACGGCGCCTTCCACCACGCCATAGGTGATGGAGAACATGGTGCGGAAGCTGCGGCCGGTATGGGGCCCTTCTTTCAGACGGGTGATGAGGTCGCCGAATACCAGTGCGGTCTCCTCACCGTGGCGCAGCGTATGGTATTCCTCGATGAGGATGTCGGCTTTGGCGAAGTGGACGAATTCACGGAAATGGTTCCGGATGGACTCACCGCCGAACATCATCGACGCGCCGGATCCCAGCCAGACGGTTTGCCGGCAGAGCAGTGAATCCCACAGATCGGTGCGACCGCGTAGATGGTAATCATGCATAACCTGTCGGGTCAGCGTCTCGACATCGAAAAGAGGGTCAGCCTCGACGGCATCCGCCTCAATGACGGGATCGACGCCGACAGGCCCGTCAGCAGGGCGACGCAAAGGAGAATCGTCGTTGTCTTCCATACGCTCCAGCTGCCCAACCAGCTGTTGTTCCATGACGCACCACCACCGTGACTTCTCGGTTCCGGCCCCAATCATATGCGGAAGCGATCGACGCGTCCGAGGCACGGCACGCGGACGTGACGCAAATCACATCTATTCGATGATCCAGCTCAAACCCACGAGCACCACGAGGAACAGCACGTTCACAGCCGAGTACACGGCGAGGTAGCGGCCCTTGCGGTTCGGATACTTCTTGGTGACGTTCTTGTAGGAGACCAGAGAGGCCATGGACGCGATCAGTGTGCCCATGCCGCCGAGGTTCGTGCCGATGATGAGCTCGCGCCACTGGTCGCAGAAGCCGGAGAGCAGCAGGGTGGAGGGCACGTTGCTGATGACCTGGCTGGTGCCGACGGCCACCTCGAGCGGATGGTCGTTGACCAGGGAGGCGGCGAGCGTGTAGAACTCGGGCACGCGCTTCATATTGCCGATGAAGATGAAGAACATGACGAAGGTGAGCGGCAGACCCCAGTCGACGTGGCGGAAGGCGCGGCGGTCGGTGAACAGGAAGGTGACGATCACGATCACGCACATCACCCACAGCGGGATGATGTCGCTGACGGCCAGCAAGCAGACGAGGAACAGCACCGCATAGACAATGGTGCGCCAACCGCCGTAGCCCGCACCATAGCCGGTGATGCGGATCTCGTCAGGCTGGGGCTTGTCATGCTCGGGAGCGAGCACGCCCTGTTCGATGCTCGCGCCGTCGAGGGAACGGAACTCATCGACCGGCTGGCGGCCGAAGGCGAAGAAGATCACGACGAGCAGCAGCGCCGCCGCTGTGGCGGAGTAGGGCGCCATGATGCCGATCATCTCCAGCGAGGGCATGCCGGTGAGGGCCTTCAGATACAGGTTGTGCGCGTTGCCGATCGGGGTGAGCATGCTGCCCACGTTCGCACCGATGGTCATCAGCGTGGCCACGAGGATCGCGCGGTCCTCCATATCGGCCATGGTGAGCACGGCGATGGCGAAGGGCACGAAGGTGACCAGCGCCACGTCGTTGGTGATCAGCATCGCGGAGAAGAAGGTGAGCGACACCAATGTGATGATCAGTCCGCGCGCGGTGTTGACCCTGTGCAGCAGTCTCGAGCCGATGATGCGGAACACGCCGATGCGCTGCAGACCGCACACCACCAGCATCAGGCAGACGAGCTGCAGGATGGTGCTGGCGTGCACGTAGTCCGCGTATTCGGCGTCCGGCGGCACGATAAAGCACGAAATCAACGCTAGAACGGCAGCGATAATGAGGATGGTCTCGTTCTTGACCACCTTGAGCAGCAGCTGTCGCATGAACCCTCCATGGAGTGCCTGTAAAGCACTACATATCTTACGGGTTCGGATGCCAAGCTACGTAGTTTCGGCGTGCTGTTTTCCGACGTTTCGCACGAAAAACAGCGCCTTATCCCTTCTGCCCACTGGCATTCGCCGCCGACCGCAAGCCCATCTCCATCGTTTGGCCTCAGGTACGCAGGGTGATGACGGTGATGCTGTGCGGCCGCAATGTCACCGCGAGCTCACCGGCGTTCGATGCCAGGCGCGATTCGAGCCGTTCATGCGAAAGCACATCGCGCCCCTCGTCGTCATAGCCCAACGTGTTGCGCGCATGCGGAGCGGCATACAACACATCGGTCTGGAGCAGCGTTCCGTTGGTGAAACCGCCCTTCGGATTCGTTGGATTCGCCACCTCGCCCGCCGTCGCTCCCAGCGAAGCCAGCGCACGCAGTCCGCGAGCCACATCCAACGTCACCTTGATGCGTCGGGCCCCGGTGTTCACCATGGTGATATGGCGGACGAAACCAGTGCCGTCATGGGGCGAGGGGTCGTTGCCGGTGGCCGAGACGAACAGGTCGCGTCGCGCCCGGGAAGCGCCGGCGGCGACATCCGCATTGCCGTCCGCATCGTCTGCGACACCTCGTCCATCCTCGATTTCGCAAGCATAGGCGGTGCCGCCCAGATGCTCGGCGAACAGCCGCGCCACCTCGTAGTTCACGGACGGCATCACATGCGCCGCGTTGAATTCGATGAGGTTCTGCTCCCAGCCTTTGGCGGTGGCGTGGGCGAACAGCGGTGCGTATGAGGTCATGCGCACCACATCCGAGTTGCGTTCGCACCCGGTGAGGAAGGCCGCTTCGGCGAGCGCGGTCCGCCAGGTGTTCGCCGTTTCGGGTTTTTGCGGCTGACCGGCGAAATAGCCGTTGGCGGAGTATTCGCCGAAGTAGACGCCGGCACCGTCGCGCGGATAGTCGTCGAAGCGCGTGGCCTGCGCGGCGAACCATTCGGGCGAATGGTAGGAGTGTTCGTCCACGATCACCGCGTCGCCGGTGGCTGAGCCGATGGCGGGCAGCAGGCCGTCCGCACTGGAGCCAGAGCTGGAGCGCCGCTCCCCCGCGATTCGCGCCGCATTCGCGGTCGACTGCCCAACAGTCGACTGGTCGACAATCGGCTGGTCGGCGATCAGCCGCGCATGTTCCCAGCTGCGCCGCATCGCGGGCTTGAAGGGGAACAATCCGGCGCTCATCACGCACAGCATGTCGGGGTATCGCTTGTGGATGGCGCGTGAGATGATGTCGAATTTCTCCAGATAGTCCGGTCCGAAGTTCTCGTTGCCCACACCCACCATATCGAGACCGAATGGCTCGGGATGCCCCATATCGCGCCGGACCGCGGCCCATGCGCTGGTGCTGGGGTCGCCATTGGCGAATTCGATCAGGTCGAGGTAGTCCTGCACCACGTTGCGCCGGAAGGCTTCGGCGTCGGTGGGCATGTGTCTGGGGTCGCGGCCGGGCGACTGGCAGGCGATGCCGGCGAACAGGGTGGGCAGCGGTTTGGCACCCAAGTCCTCGCACAGGCAGAAGTATTCGTAGAAGCCGATCTGATAGCTTTGCGAGTAGCTGGAGCCGTCCGGTGTTTTGAACGCCCAGATGGAGTATTGCTGGCGGCGGGCGGGCAGCGCGCCCACGGTGTCTTTCCAACGGTATTCGTTGCCCGGGGTCACGCCTTCGACGATGCAGCCGCCGGGGAAGCGCAGGAACGCCGGTTTCAGCGCGGCGATCGATTCGACCATATCGCGCCGCAATTTGCCGTGCCGCCACTTGGGGTCGCCCGCGCCCCAGTATTGCGCATCCATAAGTTCGACGCAGTCAAGGTCGAACATGCAGGCCGGGCCGTTCGTGATGTCGATGCGCAGTTTGCCGTAGTCGCTGCCCCGCCCGCGCAGCAAGAGCCGCACATGCCGCCAGCCGTCGGGGCCATTCTCCACGCGGGCGTCGGCTTGGGGCCGCGCGGCCGCATGTTCATCCGCGCGCGCATTCTCATACTCGCCGACGCTCACGTCCACGCGCACACCCGCGTCTTGTTCGGCACCCGCACCGCAATGGATGTCGCGCGATTCCGTCAACGGCAGTCCATAGCGGTCGACCACGCATATGCGCAGCGTCGCCGCGCCCGCCACAGAGCGCACCCATATGGAGAATTCGTACAACCGGTCGGTCTTGATCGGCATCGCGCAACGCTCGGCGTAGGCGCCGCCGCCGTTGTAACCGAGGTTTTCGATGCGTGCGGCCGTCGCCGCGTTGGCGCCGGCGGGCACACTCACGCGCGCGTACCGGCTGTGTCGGTGCAGGGGCGGCGCCGGGCAGTCGGTGGGCACGCGCTGGCCGTGTTCGCCGCGGATCTCGCTGCCGCAGCTGGTCGCCGCGCAGCCTTCGAACCGCCAGAACCGCAGCGGATCGGGCTGGGTCCGCCAGCGCTCGCCGCCGGCCAGTCGCAACGTGTGATGGTTGAGATACACGCCGTCGAAACTGTAGTTGTTCACCATATTGGCGTTCAGCCCGCCGTCCGCGGACAGGTTGATGTCTTCGAAGAACACGCCAAAAAGTCGATCGCTGACCGGATGCGTCGCCGCTCCCACACAAATCCTCACCATGTGCCCATTGTAGGGCCGGCTCAGTCGTTTCTCAGGCGGCGCTGTTGTAGATCTGCGATTGCAGGTCTTTACGATCGGTCTCCATGCGGGTGATCTCACCGAGCAGGGCGATTTTCTCCCCGCCGTCGGGTAGCGCGGCCATCTTCCGCTTGGCCGCGCCGATCCGCCGCATCAGCCCCATGTCGAGCAGTTTGGCGATGAGTTCGGCGGCGTAGCGCCTCTCCTCTTTGCTGGCGGGTTTCAGCTGCGCGGCGGCGGCACCGCCCGGCTGGGCGGCCGCGGCGGGCGCGTTCTGCTTGTCGGATTCCGGCAGTGGCAGCGGCATGACGGCCAGCTCGTTGATCGTCGATTCCAACATCGGCCCGCCGGCTTTGGTGAGATTGTGCATCCACAGGCCCTGCGGGGTATCGTCGCCGGGCAGATCGCCAGCCGCGGCGATTGCCTGGAACATCGTGCGGAACACGGGAGTCATGAAATCGGCGAGCGTAAGACGGCCGAACATGTCACGGTCGATGGCGCGCGGCACTTGGATCAGCATGGCCATGAACTGCTGTTCGGCGATGAACACCGCATCGTCGATGCGGAAATACGTCTGTTCGGTGGCGTCGCGATGCTCCAACGCCCGGCGTCGCGCCGGATCGTCGTAGGGGTTGCGCCCCTGCTCGCCGCGGTGCGCCTCACCCGCAGCCCCGCCGTTCGCCCCGTTCGCGCCGCCAGCGCCGGCACCGAAACGTCGTTTGTTGGAAGCGTAGGCGTCGTCCTCGCGCACGTTGAGCTGGCTGCGCGCGGCGTTCACCTCGCGACGCATGATGTCGAGATCCACACCGATGCGGCGCGTGGCCTTTCGCGCGTACAGATCCACCAGCGACCGGTCCCTGATCTGCGCGATCAGCGGGGCGGCCGCCTTCACCGCGCCCATCTGGCCGGTGGAGTACGTGGTGTCGAAACGGTTGATCGCCGCGTCGATCACGAAATCGAACAGGGGCTTGGCATGGCTGATCAGCGAGCGCACCGCCTCATTGCCGCGTTCGATGCGCAGGTCGCACGGGTCGAGATTGTCGTCGGCCACAGCCACGAAAGTCTGCGAAAGGAACGCCGAGTCGAGTCCGAAGGCGTGCAGGGCGGCCTTCTGTCCGGCGGCGTCGCCGTCGAAGGTGAACACGATGCGCGAGCTCAACGCCTGCCCCTCGACCTTCAGCGGGCCGATGAGCTGGATGCCGCCCAGCGAATCGTCGGCGATCAGACGACGCACGATTTTCGCATGCTCCATGCCGAACGCGGTGCCGCAGGTGGCGACGGCGGTGTCGATGCCGGCCAGATGCATGGCCATCACATCGGTATAGCCTTCGACAATCACCACCTGACGTTTTTTCACGATGGCGGCTTTGGCCAGGTCGATGCCGTACAGCACCTGCGTTTTGCGGTACAGCTGCGTGTCCGGAGTGTTGATGTATTTCGCGGCGATCTGATCGTCGTCATACAGTTTGCGCGCGCCGAAGCCGAGCGTGCGCCCGGTGGAGTCGCGGATCGGCCAGGTCACGCGGCCGCGGAAGTAGTCGTAGATGCCTCGCTGGCCTTGGCGCGCGAGTCCCGCGTCAAGCATCTCCTGATGGGTGAAGCCTTTGCCGGCCAAGTGGCGCACGAGATTATCCCAGCCTTGGGGCGCGTAGCCGCAGCCGAAACGCTCGCAGTCGGCTTGGGTGAAGTTGCGGCCGCCGAGGAGTTTGCGCGCGGCGAGCGCCTCCTTGCTCATGATCTGCGAGACGAAGAAGCGTTGCGCCTCCTCGTTCGCCTCCAGCAGGCGCGTGCGTTTCGAGCCGGCGTGTTCGGGGCGCGCCGGACCGTTCTGCTCGTAATGCAGTTCGATATGGTAGCGGTCGGCGAGCAGTTCGACCGCGCCGCGGAAGTCGATGTTCTCCTGCTGTTCGACGTATTTGAACACGTCGCCGCCGAGTCCGCAGCCAAAGCAATGCCAGACGCCGAGGTTGGGGCGCACGTTGAAGCTGCCGGTTTTCTCGTCGTGGAAGGGGCACAACCCCACATAGGTGCCGGTTCCGGAAGGCCGTAGGGTGACCGATGCGGATACGATGTCATACAGGTCCGCGGTCGCGCGCACCTTCTCCACGTCCTCTTTCAGAATCATTCCGGCCATAGCGTCCAGACTACCGTCAGCACAGAATCGAATGGAGCGCGAGGGCGGAGCTGTCGGTCAGCGAAGCCACTTGATCCACGGCGACACGCAGTCGCTCGTCATCGTTGGTCGATTCGTTCCAGTCGGCGAGGAATTGGCTTTCCAGCACGTCCGAGGCGCGCGGGGCATCCCTCATCAGCACGTCGACCAGATCCTCCACGATGGTCAGCTCACGCTGGTGGAAGGGTTCCTGTTCGCGTGGCGCCATCACGAAATGCACGGCGATGCCTTTAAGCGCCGTGATCTCGTAACTGGTCCGTTCGGGAATCACCACACGCGCCGAATAGCGGGTGAGCGGGCCCGTGCCGTAGACCTCGCGGGTGGTCTCCTCCACCGAATGGCAGAACCGTCCGATCAGGTCGCTGGTGATGTTTTTCAGCTGCGCCAAGGCGGCACGCGAACCATTGAAATGCGCCGGGAACATGCGTTCCTTTTGCAACCGTTCGAAGGCGGCGAGCAGTTTGTCTCCGTCCCACTTCTCGCCATACCATCGGCGGGTTCCCTCGATGATGCGGTCCAGCACGCGCGGGTCGGCCAGCACGATCGGATTGAACGCGCCTGTGGCGATGGCATCCTCCACATCATGCACCGAGTAGGCGATGTCGTCGGCCAGGTCCATCACCTGGCATTCCATGGGTTTGACGCGTGGCGGAGCGCCGGTTTTCAGCCAGCGGAACACGGGCTCGTCGTCCGGATAGACGCAGAACTTCACGCCTCGGCCGCTGGGATTGTCTTGTATGGCTTCGGCGTAGGTCCAGGGGTATTTGACGGCCGCGTCGAGCGCCGCGCGGGTGAGGTTCACTCCGGCGGAACGGCCGTCCTCATGGAAGACTTTGGGTTCCAGCCGAGTCAGGATGCGCAGGGTCTGCGCGTTGCCTTCGAAGCCTCCGATATTGCGGGCGATGCCGGCGAGCGCTTTCTCGCCGTTGTGCCCGAAGGGTGGGTGGCCCAGGTCATGGGCCAGGCAGGCGGTGTCGACCACGTCCGGGTCGCAGCCGAGCATCGCGCCGATTTGGCGGCCGATTTGGGCGACCTCCAGAGTGTGGGTCAGGCGGGTGCGGGCGAAGTCGTCGGTTCCGGCGACCAAGACTTGGCTTTTCGCGCCCAGACGGCGCAATGCGGATGAGTGGATGAGCCGAGCACGGTCGCGTTCGAAGGCGGTGCGGCTTTTGGATTTCGGCGGCTCCTGTGCCCACCGTTCCTCATCGGCCGCGCTATAGCCCCGTATGGTTCCAGCGTCGGAAGTCATGGGCATCACTCCCCTTTCGCTGTGTTCAGCCTATCATCCGGAGGCGTTCGCCCACGACCGCGGCGCCATGCCGCCGGTTTCCCGCCTCGTGAAGCACGGTGCGAGAGGTCGGCGGCATGGCGCCGCGGTCGTTTGGACGGATCAGCCGAGAATCGCGGCCGAATCGGTCACGGTGATCAGCGGGGCGAACAGGCCCATCGCCTCAAGGGCCAGCCGCTGGTTATCCGGCGTGCTGCCGGCGCAGGCGTCGGCCACCAGACGCACGGCAATGCCGTCGTCCGCGGCGGCCAGGGCCGTGAGCATCACGCAGCAGTCGGTGGCCACACCACACAGCGCGATCTTCTTGGCACCGCCGATCGCCTGGGCGAGTTCCTCTCCCCACTTGCCGAAGGTCGTTTTCGTCACCACCGGGTGACCTTTGGCCAGAAGGGCCGTCTCGTCGGTGAAGTCGTACATCGGATCGTCGGGCGGTACGAGGAACTGCGGCCAATCCTTGAAATACTCCACCCACGCATCCTGAGGCTTGTCCGGAGCCACGTACCGCGTGTAGACCACGCGTTCGCCGTAGGCTTCGGCCAGTTTGAGGAAGGCCTCGTCGGTGTCGTAGTAGGTGCCGTCCGCGCAGGCCCAGGTGGACCATTCGCTTTGCGCGAACACCTTCTGGCGGTCGATGACCACCAGCCATTCGTCATTGTCGATCATTTCCACTCCTTGGTGAGTTGTGTATGCGAACCCGTTGCGGTCAGGCGTCGACGTCGATCGACTCCTGCTTGGCCACATCGCCACGCTGAAGAATCAGCGCGCCCAGCAGGCCGATCAGCAGCGCCACGATCACGCCGAGGTTGGCCGAGGCCCACACGCCGTCCTTGCCGCCGAACAGGGCCAGGAAGTATCCCTGCCAGGTCAGCCAGCTGGCGGCGGTGTTCACCACGAGTCCCCAGCCGATGATGGTGCCGACCGCGAGGATGGTGAGCGATTTGACGTTCCACGCGCCATAGCGGCCCGAGGGGTTGTAGAGGTCGTCGGAAGCGTAGTCACGCTTGCGCATGAGCACGTCGCCCACGAACATGCCGGCCCAGACGGCCATGGGTACGCCGAGGGTGATGAGGAAGCCTTGGAACGGTCCGATGAACGTGTCGGAGAAGAAGGTCACGTACACCACGCCGATTACGGTGAGCACGGCGGTCAGGGCGGCGGCCGCGGTGCGCGGCAGCTTGACGCCGAAGCTCAGCAGGGCCAGACCGTTGGAGTAGTTGTCCATGATGGCGCCGGACATCAGTCCCAGCACGGCGACCAGCGTGAACGGCACGAGATACCAGGTCGGCAGGATGGAGGCCATGGCGCCCACGGGGTCGAGACCGACCTTCTCGGAGAGGTCGGAGTTCGAGATGGCGAGCAGCAGACCATAGGAGATGAGGAACACGTTGGCGATGGAAGCGCCGAAGGTGGTCCAGAACACGATGCCGCCGTTGGAGGATTTGCGCGGCAGGTAGCGCGAATAGTCGGCGGCGATGTTCACCCAGCCGAGGCCGAATCCGGTCATCACAAAGAAGCAGCATCCGAGCACGGCCGGCAGATTGCCGGCGGGCGCCGATCCGATGGCGGAGAAATCGATGTTGCCCCACGCCAGGATGAAGAAGCCGACGGTGACGATGCCGGTGACGATGGTGATGACCTGCTGGCAGCGCATGATGAGGTCGTAGCCGAACACGCCGGCGACGACGACCAATCCGACGACGATGATCGTCGAGACGATCTTCGGCGCGGCGCCCGATCCCAGGCCGATCGCCTCGATGGTCGACGACATCGCCAGCACGGCGGTGGTGGTCAGCGAGATCTCCCAGCCGAGCGTGGCGATCCATGACATGGCCGCGGGCACTTTGGCGCCTTCAACGCCGAAGATGGCGCGGGTGATGACCATGGTGGGCGCGTTGCCACGCTTGCCGGCGATCGAGATGATGCCGACCAGCAGGAACGAGGCGACTACGCCGATGCAGGCGGCGATGCCCGCCTGCCAGAAGGAGATGCCGAAACCGAGCGCCCATGCGCCGTACGACATCGCCAGCACGGAGATATTCGCCGCGAACCACGGCCAGAAGAGGCTTGACGGTTTGCCTTTGCGCTCGGATTCGGCAATGATATCGATGCCCTGCTCCTCAACGGCGAGAGCCGAGCTTTTCTCTGTTTCCTTGGCCACAATGGCCTCCTTTTTCTCTATATCTGGATTAATCGGGGGTATTGATTGCGATATCCGCCGGCTGACGGATGCTATTGAACGCCTTTCATATGTCCGGACGGGTTCGCCATGTCGTATGGCGAACGCATGAGTCGCTCCGCCTCGTCGCGCGTCGGGCAGGTGGCCGGGCCTCGCCGCGTGACCGCGATGGAGGCGGCCGCGTTGGCGATGCGCACGGCATGGGACAGGGACTCGCCTTGCGCCAGCTGCGCGCACAGCACGCCGGTGTGGCAGTCGCCCGCGCCGTTGGTGTCCACGGGGGTGACGGGGAATCCACCCACCAGTTCGCACTCGCCGCCCGGCCGGCACACCCACGCGCCTTCGGCGCCGGTACGCACGATCACGATCGCGTCGAGCACGTCCGCCAGCAGGGCGTACCGCTCCCGCCTGTCTGGCGGGGAGTCGGGCAGACGCAGACGGCGCGCGACGATATCGGCCTCGCGTTCGTTGCACGACCAGATCGGCCGATAGTCCACCAGTGCGTCGAGCAGCGCGTCATCGACCTGCTCAAACACCGGAGAGACGTCGAAGATGGCGGTGAAACGGTGTGATCTCGTACGGGTGAGGAATCGCAGCAACGCCTGGGCGGTACGATGGATCAGCGTGTATCCGCTGATGTACACGACATCGCCGTCGTTCGGTTCGATATGGTCGAACGCGTCAAGGGGCGCGTGCGCTTCGGCTCCCCTCGTGGAGACGAATGTGCGTTCGGCCTGCGCATCGGTGAGCGCGATGCAGAATCCGCAATCCTCGTCTTCCACACGCACGCCGATATGGTCGATGCCGTCCGCCTGCAGCGTCCGTGCGATCAGGTCGCTCCAAGCACCGGTGCCCAGCACCGCGCCGTGACGCGCGGAAACACCCATCTGCCTCACCGCATGCAGCATGTTGTAGCTGGCTCCGACTTGGGTGGACACATCCTGCGCGAACACATCCTCGCCGGCCCGCGGCACCTGCTCGACCCGCATCGTCATATCGACGATGATCTGCCCGAGGGAAATCACGGTGGGATCGCTCATCACGCGCCCCTTTCACGCAGCGACACAAGACCGGCGGCCACGGTGTCGGTAGGCAACGCGTTGACCTGCTCAACCAAGGTTCGACGCGCCTCGCCGAACGCATCGGGTCCCAGACAGGCGCCAAGTATCGCGCCGGACATCGCCGCGATGGTGTCGGTGTCTCCTCCGATGGACACGGACGCGCACAGCGCCGCGAACGGGGCATCGGCGTAACGGCATGTGATGGCGAACGCGGCGGGCACCGATTCATTGGCTTCGACGCTGGTGCCGTTCAACGCGCGCAGCGTCTCCATGAAATCCTCATCATCGAGTCCGGCACCCGCATGTTCAGCCCAATCCAACACATAACGGGTGCGTTCCAGCACCGAGGCTTTGGCCGACCAGCAACCGACGCGTTCCTGCCGCGCGGTGAAGTCGACGGCCGCATGCAACGCCTCGCGCACGCCGGCGCCTTCCATGCCGTGGCTGACGGCCGCGGCGACCAGCGTCGTGGCGTCGATGCCTTGCACGGTGTTATGCGTCACAATGCAGGAGCGTCGCGCCGCTTCGGCCAGCGAGGCCGAAGGCGCGAAGGCGATGCCGACCGGAGCGGCGCGCATCGCGCCTCCGTTGGTGGTGCCCGTCCGCCCGGTTTCCTCGGGCGGCACGCCACGTCCCAACGCTTCCAGCGCGGCTTTGGTGGAGGGGCCGAGCAGATCGAAGGAGCCTTTGGCTTTCATGCCATCCTCCCAACGCAGCAAGTCGCGCGCATAGGCGAGCACATCGAGCTCGCCCCCGTCGGCGATCAGACGCTCCGCCAACAGGAATGCCTGTTCGGTGTCGTCGGTGACGGAGCCGGCGCGCATGCTCGGGGCGATGGGCTGCCAGTCCACCGAATCGAGAAAATCGACGATCGGTCCGCCGTAGGCCCGCGTGATGTCCTGCACGGACATGCTTTGCGTGGGCATGCCCAAAGCGTCTCCGATCGCCAGTCCGCTGAGTGCGCCGCGCGCGCGGTCGATAAGGTCATAAGACCTAGTGTTGTCGGCCATTATTGCCGTCCTCCAATCGATATGTGCATGGTGAAATGTCCGGGGTCGAGATAGGAGCGCACGTATTCGACCAGAGTGCCGCCCGCTCCATAGCTTTTGCGTTCCGACATCAGAAACACGGTCTGCGGCGACTGCCCCATCGCCTCGCCGACCTCCTCGCCGAGCCGTTCCGCCGAGACATCCACGCTGCCGCTGAACGGCGACATGCCCGCGGCCCGCATCGTGCGCGAGACGGATCCCTCGACCAGTCCGCCGTCCATCACCTCGCGCATGGCGCGGGTGGCGGGCAGATACGACGTTTCATGCGAGATCGGCATCGAATGGAACATGCGGCAGCGTTCGACTTTGTAGAACATGTCGGATTCGGCGGGTTCGTCGGCGAGTTCGACGGGACGTTCGACCAATGCGATGGACAGCACCTTCGTCGAGGTCGGCACGCCGGATGACACGGACGCGCTGGTCCACCCGTCGCCGTCTTCGAGGTCGCGCCCGTGGAAGGCCACATAGCTGCCCGAACCGGGCCGCGTCTCGATCAGTCGCCGTTGTTTGAGCATCTCCAACGCACGCCGCACGGTGCCTCTCGAAACATTGAACCGTTCCGCCAGTTCGGTTTCCGACATGATCTTCTCCCCCGGTTTAAGGGTGCCGTCCGCGATTCGCGAAGCGATTTCGCGTTCCAATTGCTCGGTCCGCGTGTAACCCGACATGGCCACCTCCTTGTGCGTGCCTCATCATCCCTCATTGGATACAAGCACATCATACTTGTATATACAAGTTAACACAAATCGAAGCATACGTCGGACGAAGCATACGTCGGACGAAGCATACGTCGGACGAAGCATACGTCGGACGGACCAGTTACACCGTGTTGTAGAGGCGTGCGGGGAAGGCGGCGCGGTACTGAGTCGGAGTCAGGCCGGTACGGCGTTTGAACACCCGCATGAAGTATTTGGGATCCTCATACCCCACTTCGGCGGCGATGGCGGCGACCGGAGACGCTGTGGTGGAGAGCAGTTCGCGGGCGCGATCGACCCGATATTCCACGATCTGCTCCACGATGCCGATACCGAAGGCCTGATGGTACAGCGACGTCAGATAGCTCGGCGAATAGTGGAACCGCGCGGCCACGTCGGCCACGGAGATATCGTCGAAAGCGTTGGCGCGAATCCACGAATGCACCGACCGCAACGACCCACGCACACGTCGTTCGCGGGATTCCAAGGCCGCAACGCCCTCCGCCGCCGTCGAAACGGCAACGTCTTCGCCACCGTCGCCACCATCATCGACGGACTCGGCGGACTGCGAACCATCGCTCTGCGAGGTCGCGTAACGCTGACGCATCTGCATGGTGATCTCCAGCAGCAAGCCGGTTGCGCAATACGAGCAGTAGGCGTTGGGGCGGGAATCCGCCTGCGAGAACAGGTCGAGCAGCTGGTTGGACATCACGGCAAGCCGCCCCGCGTCCCCCACCGCGCTATACAACGGCAATGACACGCACCGGTCGTCGGGCGACGGCTTGGAGGCGAGAGACCAAGCGCCGGCCTCCCCATCGACGGCATCGGGGAAACGGAAATGCATCCACACGAATTCGAGATATGCGGTGATGGCTTCGGTGCCGACATGCTCCACGCCCGCGGGAATCAACGCCATCTCGCCTTCGCGAATCAGCAGGTCGGACGCGCCCACCCGAATCGGCAATACGCCCCGGCGCACGACGATCAGCTCGAAGCTGTCCATCGTGCGCCGCATATGCCGCCAACCAGGCCCCGACACAAAATGTCCTATCGACAGAAATTGCACCGGTGAGTCGACGCGGGCGGTTACGAATTCCATGCCTCCATGGTAACGTCCGCCATCCCGAGCGGAACCATCCCCACTCGTCATTCCGAGCGAAGTCGAGGAATCTCTTACGCGCGTCGGAGATCCCTCGACTCCGCTGCGCTCCGCTCGGGATGACGGATAAGCGGGGTGTTTCCCTCGGAATGACGGGGATTAGAGATTCAGCCAGACACGCATTTCGGTCAGGCCGCGGTTGGCCCACGCGAAATACGGAATCAGCGCGATGCTAACCGGTTCGCGATCCTGCGTGCGGATTGGCTCGAAACGGCGATACAGGGGCGTGCGCGGCGCGTCGACGGGTGCATCGTCCGCGGCTTCGGGCTCGACGGGCTCGCGCCAACCGGGAACCGTCAGCCTGACCATATCCCAATCCACCGGCTCCACCACGCCCGTGCGCTCGCTGCCGTCGGTGCGGCTTTCGTCGAAGCCGGCGTGCATCGTGAACGCTTCGGCCACGGCCTCGCCCAGACGGGCCGTGTCCACATGCAGACGGCCCAATCCTTCGCCGTTATCGACGCCTTCGGCGCAGAAGGTGACCGGCCCACGCACGAAGGCGACCTTGCCGATGTTCTCGCCCACGCGCGGGTTGGCGGCCACCGGCACAACCGGCATGGGGAAGTCGAAGGCGACCACATCGCCGTCACGCCATTCGCCGGTCAGGTAGAGGTAACCGTCGCGAATCTCGCGGCCGACGCGCCCCTCGCTCTCGCCGCTCGCCGTCAACACGGCGGCCACGGCCGTTTCACCGCCGGCCCATGCGGGCAGACGGAAGGCCAGCGTACCGTTCGCCGCGCGGTCCAGACGGATGGTCGCCTTGCCTGCGCCGCTCCATGGCATCGCGGCCTCGACGTCCAGTTCCATCGCCGTGCCGGCGAAGTCGAACCGCGCACGGCCGCCCATATACAGGTGCGTGTACAGCGTGGCGCCGTCCTCGCCCAACGTGTAGGCGTACTGCTGGATCGAGCTGACGATGCGGGTGATGTTCGGTGGGCAGCAGGCACAGCCGAACCACTTCTGGCGCACCGGCTTGACATGTTCGAAGTTGCGGTCGCGGTTGAGCGCGGTTTCGGGACGCATCTCCAGCGGGTTCACGTAGAAGAAGCTTTTGCCGTCGAGGGCCATGCCGGAGAGCACGGTGTTGTACAGCGCGCGTTCCATCACGTCCGCATACTCGCCCTTGGCGCGAATCTGCAGCATGCGACGCGCGAAGAAGGCCAGCGCGATCGCGGCACAGGTCTCCGAATAGGCCAGATCGTTGGGCAGGTCGTAGTCGTAGGAGAAGGCCTCGCCATGGCGGGTGCCGCCGATGCCGCCGGTGATGTAGAGCTTCTTGTCGACGATGTTGCGCCACAGTTTGTCGACCGCTTCGGTCAGGTCGCTCGCGTTGGTCAGGCGCGCCACGTCGGCCACGCCGGAGTAGAAGTAGGCGGCGCGCACGGCGTGGCCGACGGCCTCATGCTGGTCGACCACCGGCTGATGCGCCTGATAGTAGGCGTAGGGCAGCGGCATATCCTCGTTCGGCTGGCAGGCGATGCCGTCATGGGCGGCGCGCGCCTGGTCCTCCTGTTCGAAGTACAGCGGGGACGCGCCACGCTCGCGCACGAAATACTCGGCCAGATCGGCGTATTTGCGCTCGCCCGTGGCCTCGGCCAGCCGGATCAGCGCCATTTCGGCGATCTCATGGCCGGGGTATCCGCGCAGCTTGCCCTCTTCGGTGCCGAAGCAGGAGGCCACATAGTCGGCGAAGCGGGCGGCGGCCTTGAGCAGCTTGTCTTTGCCGGTGCCCTGATAGTAGGCGACCGCGCCTTCGACCAGATGACCCAGGCAGTACAGCTCGTGGTGGTCCCTCAGGTAGGTGAAGTGACGGTCCATGCCGTTGAGGATGTAGTAGGTGTCGAGATAGCCGTTGTCGAGCTGGGCGGCGCAGACGATATCGATGGCTTCGTCGGCGGTTTTCTCGAGTTCGGGGTCGGGGTGGGTGGCCAGCGTGTAGCCGACGGCCTCGATCCACTTGGAGAAATCGGTGTCCTGGAACACGAAGCCGTAGAATTTGTCCGCATCGGGGTTGGCGGGGTCTTCGGGCAACGCATTGAAGCCGCGGTCGGTGTAGGTGGGCGGCACGAACTGCTTGCCGGAGCTTTCGGCGGTGCGCTTGCTGGCGTTCTGCGCGGCGGCGGCCTTGAAGTTGTGCATGCAGTAGCTCGGGTCCGCGCCGGGGACGCGGTCGTTCAGCGCCTCCCACTGGTAGGGGATCACGGCGGTGCGGGCGAGCTTCTGCTCGGCGGACCAGAAGGGATCGTCGACGGTGACGTCGGCGACGTTCAACGGTGTGCTGTGTTGCGGTGTGACGGACATCCTCGGCTCCTTCGCTGGGCGACGGTCGGTACGGTTGCGGCGGTGTGCGCGCTCGACCACCAGCATAGGAATCTCCACACTCGCCCACAGGTGGACTTTTCGTTGCTCAAGTGGATTTCGCCCCAGACTCGGATTCGCAACCCCATCCTCACTCTGGCCTAAAGGAGCGAGATCGTCGCCGGGAAGTTCGCGCCTAAGCTGATGCATAACTACACTTTTCAGGTGTTAAAACTCAGTCTGAAATACACTTTTCAGGTGTTAGAACTTACCTTCGAACACACTTTTCAGGCGTTCCGATCATGTCGAACAGCAATACAGCAGCGCTGAGCGCCTCATCTACCGCCGCGCACCATGCGCGGGATTACAGCAGGGTGGCGGGATCGAGTCGCGAGAGGTCGGCGGGGGCGAGCACGTCGGCGGCGTGCATGTACAGACGCGGGATGCGGCTGCGCAGGCAGGTGAAGATCTCATAGCTGATGGTGTCGGCCGCACGACCCCAATCATCCGCCGTGGGTTCCGAGAACAGCTCGCCGCGCCCAGGGCCAAACAGTTCGACCGTATCGCCCTCGCGCACGCCGAGCTTGGCGGCGGAGCCATGCAGGTCGATGATGAACTGGTCCATACACACGCGCCCCGAGACATGGCAGAGCTTGGGCCCTTCGGCAGTCATCACACGCACCGGTCCGCCCGGCTTCTCCACATGCTTGGCACCCGCCATGTCGAATCCGGAGGCGGAGCGGTGGATGCCGTCGGCGTATCCGAGCGGCACGATTGCGGTCGAGGTGTTGTCGGGGGTGAGATAGGTGCGCCCGTAGGAGATGCCGTGCCCGGCGGCCACGTCCTTGACGGTGCCGAGCTGCGCCTGCAGGGTCATGGCCGGACGCAGCGCGTATTTGGCCGGGGTGCCCATGGCGGGATCCGGCTCGTATCCGTACAGTCCGATGCCCGGACGAGTGAGTTCGAAATGGATTTCAGGGCGGTCGAGCGTGGCCGCGGTGTTCGCTAAGTGGCGGATGCGCGGCGCGATGCCGGCGGTTTCCATACGGCGGGTGAAGTCTTTGAAATGTTCGATCTGACGATCGGTGGATGCCACGAATTCCGGCACGTCGGGACTGTCCGCCACAGCCAGATGGCTCCATTGTCCGACGATGTCGAGCACGCCTTCGTGCGCAAGCGGTACCAATGCGGCGAGCGCCTCGTCGAAATTCTCTTCGGTGAAGCCGTTGCGCCCGAATCCGGAGTCCACTTTGATATGCACACGCGCCGGCTTGCCGACCGCACGCGCGGCTTGGGCCAGCCGTTCGATGCCGGCGAGGGATCCGATGGACACGTCGATGTCGTTGGCGATGAGTTCGTCGAACGGAACCTGCGCGCCGTTGTACACCCAGGTCAATATGCGGCAACGGTCGGGACCTATGCCCAGCTTGCGCAGCGTCAGCGCCTCATGCGACTGCGCGGTGCCGAGCCAGGTGGCGCCTCCCGCCAGCGCGGCCAGAGCGCTGGGCAACAGACCGTGCCCGTAGGCGTCGGCTTTCACCACGCCCATCACCGCAGTGCCCGAATGCGCTCCGCCGACGACATCCACCAGATGGCGCATATTGTCGCGCAGGGCGGCCAAGTCAACGATGGCCTGCGCCGGATACCGGCGTTTGGCGGCCTCGTAATTGGCCCTCCCCTGCTCGGATGAGAACGAAATCTCGGGTGCTGCGTTCAAACTCATACCCGCCATTGTGTCTCGCACATGTGACGAATCATCGGAGCGCGCCACCGGCGTTTCCCCAATGGGGCATTTCAGCCGCCGCATTCCATGTTGTGGGCAAAAACGCGGGCGGGGCATCGCACCTTTTATCATGGTTCCTCGGGTGCTGCGTTCTCAGTTCGCACCAAAATCCACACGAATCATAGTAAGAGAAGATCATGGACCTGTTTCGCAAGAAAACCGTGGACCAACTGACGGCGGAATCCACGCCGCTCAAGCGCACCATGCGCACCTTCGACTTGACGATGCTGGGCATCGGCGCGATCATCGGCACCGGCATCTTCGTGCTCACCGGCAAGGGCGCGCTCACCGCGGGCCCGGCGCTGTCGGTGTCGTTCCTGCTGGCGGCCATCTGCTGCGGTTTCGCCGGCCTGTGCTATGCCGAGTTCGCCTCGATGGCGCCCGTCTCCGGCTCGGCCTACTCCTACGCCTATCTGGCGTTCGGCGAGCTCATCGCCTTTATGATCGGCTGGGATCTGATTTTGGAATACGCGCTGCAGGCGGCCACCGTCTCCGCCGGCTGGTCGGGCTATTTCAACAAACTGCTGGAGGGATTCGGCCTGCATCTGCCGGTCGAGCTCACCGCCGCGTACGGCACCACGGAGGGCGTGACCACCTACTTCAACCTGCCGGGCTTCGTGATCGTGCTGATCATCACCTGGGTGCTGTCCATCGGCATCAACCAGACGAAGCGCACCAACGACGTTATGGTGCTCATCAAGCTCGCGATCATCGTGCTGTTCATCGTGTGCACCGTCTGGTACGTGAATCCCGACAATTGGAAGCCCTTCTCCCCCTACGGCATCTACACCTTCCAGCCCGGCTCCACCCAGCCGTACGGAATCGTGCCGGCCGCTTCGATCGTGTTCTTCAGCTTCATCGGCTTCGACGCGGTCAGCTCCTCCGCCGAGGAAACCATCAACCCGAACAAGACGCTGCCGCGCGGCATCCTGTGGTCGCTGGCCGTGTCCACCGTGCTGTACGTGATCATGACGCTGATCATGACCGGCATCGTGCCCTACCAGGAGTTCGCTAACTTCATCGACGCGCCGGTCGCCGGCGTGATCCTCGCCACCGGCCTCAACTGGCTGGCGTTCATCGTGAATCTGGGCGCGCTGATCGGCATGACCACGGTGATGCTCGTGCAGTTGTACGGCCAGAGCCGCATCTGCTATGCGATGAGCCGCGACGGCCTATTCCCGAAGTTCTTCGGCGAGGTGCATCCCAAGCATCGCACGCCGTTCAAGGGCACATGGTTCTTCGGCCTGCTCACCGCGTTCGCGGGCGGCTTCATCAACATCAACATCCTGTTCGAGCTGGTGAACATCGGCACGCTGAGCGCGTTCATCATCGTTTCGGCCGGTATTCTGTGGATGCGTAAAACCCAGCCGGACGCGCATCGCGGCTTTAAGGCGCCGGGTGTGCCGTTCACGCCGATCATTTCGATTGTGTTCTGCTTCATTCTGATCGCCGGACTCAACTGGGAGACGTGGGTGCGTTTCGCCGTGTGGTTCGCGCTGGGCCTGGCGGTGTACTTCGCGTACGGCCGCAAGCGCTCCAAGCTCAACGCCGTGACTGCCGAGTAACCCTGCAGTCCACTGCTCATAGGAAGGCCGCCCGCTCCATACAGGAGACGGGCGGCCTTCGTATTGAAATGCTCACCTGCTCGTCATCCCGAGCGGAGCACACAGTGCGGAGTCGAGGGATCTCCCCTCCCATATCGAGGATTGGATCCCTCGACTTCGCTCGGGATGACGTCAGGAGTAAACGGGCGGCGTCAGGAACAGTCGGAGTGACGTCAGAAGCAGCAAGAGGCCGTTCGAAAACCTTTGACGTGAATGTCGTGAGTGAGCAGGCCCGACTAGGCAACGTCGGGAGCCAGCGCGGACTCTTCTTTGGCCGCGTGTTCTCGGACCGCCTCGAGGGCGCGTTCGACCATATCATCGACCGAACCTTCGATGGAGATTTCGATGCCGGGCTCGTCCTCCTGGAGGGGTTCGAGGATGGCGAACTGGCTGGGCAGCAGCGCCGGCGGCATGAAGTGGCCCTTGCGGGCGGTGAGGCGCTCGGAGATCAGTTCCTGCGTGCCGACGAGATGCACGAAGAACACCGGCACGTTCTCGCGCAGCACGTCGCGGTAGGCGCGCTTAAGCGCGGAGCTGGAGACCACGGTGGACTGGTCGAGCGAGTCACGGGCGATCATCCACGAGTTGATGACGCGCAGCCACGGCCAGCGGTCCTCGTCGGTAAGCGGAATGCCGGCGGACATTTTGTCGATATTGACCTGCGGATGGAAGTCGTCGCCTTCGGCGAGCTCGAATCCCAGGCGGTCGCGGATCGCCTCGGCCACGGTGGATTTGCCGCATCCCGCGACTCCCATAACCACCACGTGAGTATTCATACCATGCTCCTTGTTGCTTCGCTGCCAGGATGACCAGACCTCAGCGTCTCCTGTTGAAGAATACGATAAATCAATATCTGATTCTTTGTCAAATCAAAAAGAGTACTTTTTAGAATAGCGTGTCGCACTTATAATTCTTTCGTCATCTCCAACAGCGATAATCAGCATATGAATAGCAGCACCGAATCCTCGCTTATGCATCTGCCGGTCACCGACAGCCTGGCCATCGCAATCCTCAACGGCGACTGGCAGCCCGGCAGCAACAAAACCCTCGAAAGCATCCAAGAGGAATTCGGCATCTCCCGCACCGTAGCCCGCGAGGCCGCACGCAGCCTCGAAGCGGCGAACGCGGTCGCCATCCGCCGCAGAGTCGGACTGATCGCCCAATCCCCCGACCAATGGTCGGCCCTCAGCCCACAGGTCATCCAGTGGAAACTGCATTCCAACCATCGCGCGCAGGAACTGCTCTCGCTGACCGAACTGCGTCTGGCCATCGAACCGGCCGCGGCCGACGGCGCCGCCCGGCACGCCTCAATCGACGTGAAAGCCAAATTCCCCGTACTCGCGATGGAACTACGCAAACACGGCGAAAGCGGCGACCTCGACACCTTCCACGAGCTGGACATCCAATTCCACAGCCTACTTCTGCGCAACAGCGGCAATGAGATATTCGCCGCCCTGGCCGATATCGTCGCCGTGATCCTGCGCGGCCGCGTGGAAATCGACATGTACCCGCAGCGCCCCGCCCCCTCAGCGCTCGACGCGCACGAAGCCGTGGCCGACGCGATCTGGAAGGGCGACGGGCAGGCGGCCCGTCAGGCGATGCACGATATTGTGGATGAGGTGGAGACGGCGATTACTGGGGGGAATCAGTAGGCGGCTGGGGTGCCGGCATGGGTTCTTTACCGACAGGTGGAAGTACGGTTGGTGCGTGTAACGGTTGGGCTATAAGGATGGCTCCGCCGGCACGGACTCTTTACCGACAAGCAAAAGTGCGGTTGCGATGTGCAACAGTTGGGTTATAAGGATGTCTCCGCCAGCGGAAAGCCCACTGGGCTTTCCTCAATTCTGGCTCGAGTGACCCGCTTATGCAATTCTTTCAGAATTGCGGCGGGTCACCATTCATGTCTTTGATATGCGATGCGGGTGGTGTCGGTGGGGCGGTCGATGAGTTGGATCAGGCCGCAGCGGGCGAAACCGGAGGTCTCCAGCACGTGCTGCATGGCCTTGTTATTCGGATGGGTGTCCGCACGCACATTGCCGTAATGCTGCAACGCCCAGTTGATGCAGTCGCGCGCCGCATGCTTCGCCAATCCGGACGCGGCGATGCGGTGAATCGTCACATACGGGTCGTCATCCAACCACGCGCCTTCGATGGTCCCATAGGTCGGATCCTCACCCGGGCAGAGTGCGAACTGCGCGAGAATACGCTCCTCGCCATGCAGATGATCCACCAACAGCATGGTGCGCTGGGCGGCGACATCTTCACGCACCACCGCCTCGCGGGGAAATTCGGTACCCCATTGCGTGGGATTGCCGGCCGCCGCCATCAGTTCGCGGGCATGCGCGTAGATCTCCATCATCCGAGGAAGATCCTGCTCCGTGGCATGGCGGAACATCCGCGCACCGGCGGTAGCATCGCTATTCGCACTCACGTTGGCACTCACCTCATCCGACATGCTCACCCGTCCTCTCTCAATCAACTGACGGCAAAACTACCATGCCTGCCACCCAAATCCAGACTCAGACGACCTTACGTTCGAAGGGGTCGGAGCTGATGCCCTTGGCGAGGATGTCTTTGCACCATTCTTTGGCGGTGAACAGGCTGTGGTCACGGTAGTTGCCGCAGCTCTCCTCGGTGGTGGCGGGCACGTCGCTCCATGTAGCTTCATTGGCGATGAATTCCAGCGACTCCTTCAGCGCGCGCGCCACATCCTCGGTGCTGTGCTCACCCCAAGTGAGCAGGTGGAAGCCCGTGCGGCAGCCGAACGGCGAGCAGTCGATATAGCCGGGGATGCGTTCGCGCAGCAGCACGGCGATGGTGTGCTCGATGGTGTGCAGGCCGCCGGTGGGGATTGCCGCCTCGTTCGGCTGGACCAAACGCACGTCGTAATTCGAAATCACATCGCCATGCGGGCCAGTTTCGGTGTCGATGTAGCGCACATACGGCGCCTTGACCTTGGTGTGGTCCAACTGGAAGCTTTCAACGACCGGTTTCTCCTGCGGCTGCGTCATATCTCATCCTTTCAACGAAAACATCCGCATACCACTGTCGCCGAAGCGCGCTGCCTCGTCAACCCCGCCCGTATGCGTGTTTTCGATAGCCCGTTCACAATGCGCAGCCGCAGGCCGCACGCCGTACTCCGCAACCCATCCAAGGCGCACCCCGAACCTCAGCGCCTAGCGATGGAAACCTATCCGACTCGTGCAGCACCGCGCCGCCACGCGCGGGCAGCAGGCAGCCCTCTCATTTCAGCCGGCTTGAGGCGCGGCGACTTCGGCTTGGAACGCGGCCACGGCTTCCATGAAACGCTTGCCGTACTGCTTGAGCTTGTTCTCACCCACGCCGTTCACCGCCAGGAACTGCGCATTGGTGAGCGGACGGATCGCGGCCATGTCACGCAGGGTCTTGTCAGAGAAGACGATATAGGGCGGCTTGCCGATCTCCTGCGCGATTTCGCGTCGCACCGCGCGCAAGCGTTCGAACAGCGCCTCATCCTCGTCACTGGGCGAGGCGATGCCCGACGATGCGCCGATACCGCCCGCCGCCGGACGGTCCGCACCGCCTGTGGAGCCCGCTCCCCTACCGGAAACCGTTCCGCCGGAGGACGCGGACGAACGCTCCACCCGTTTGATCTCATAGTGGAAATCAGAAGCGATGGTCTCGCCGGCCCGCGCGCCGAACTTCACGATCGGCAAACGACCCTCCGCGATGAACAGGAAACCGTCGGTGGCCATCTGACTGAGCACATCACGGATGCGCGCCTCGTTCACATTCTTAAGCACACCGAAAGTGGGCATGGCCTCGGGATTGAGCCATGCGAGATCCTGGGCTTTGGAGCCGCGCAGGATTTTGACGATTTTGCCGGAACCGACCCGCTGGTCCACATCATGCACGCATTGGCTGATCGCCCGCGCGACGGCCGTCACATCGATGGTTTCAAAGGTCTGCCCGCAATTCGAGCAGGCGACGCACTGCGCGCCGTCCTCCCCCGCTTGCCCGAAATACCGCGTCATATACCGGTGCAGGCAGTCGGTGGTGCGGCAGTAGCCGATCATGCCGTCGAGCAGGCGGCGTTTGGCCGCGCGCACAATCTCCTGCTCCTCGGGGCTGAGCCGCTCGTTCTCATAGTCGCTGTCGAGCAACCGCCGCCGTGTGACGATATCGGATTCGTTCCACAACAGCGTGCATCGGCTGGGCTCGCCGTCTCGGCCCGCGCGACCGGCCTCCTGATAGTACGCCTCGATGCTTTCGGGCATATTGTGGTGGATCACGTAACGCACATTCGACTTGTCGATGCCCATGCCGAAGGCGTTGGTGGCCACGACCACGGGCACGCGGTCGGCGACGAAATCAACCTGCGCCCGGTTGCGTTCGTCGGCCAGCATACCGCCGTGGTAGGCCACGGCGACGGGACCTTCGGGAGCATGCTCGCCTTTGGCCAACCGCAGCTGCGGCACGCTTTGGTTGAGCGTGGCGGCGAGCGCTTCGGTGTCTTTGCGGGTGGCGCAGTAGATGATGCCGGATTCCTCCGCATGCTCGGCCACATAATCCGTCACCCACGCGGCCTTATGTTTGGTCTCCATCTTGAGCACGTCGAAGTACAGATTCGGCCGGTCGAAGCCGGTCACGGTCACCGCCGGATTCCGCAGTCCCAGCAGGCCCACAACGTCGCGACGCACGCGTTCGGTGGCGGTGGCGGTGAACGCGCCGACGACCGGGCGCGTGGGCAGGCCGGCGATAAACTCGCCGATGCCCAGATAGGACGAACGGAAATCCTGTCCCCATTGCGAGACGCAATGCGCCTCGTCGACGGCGACCAACGAGATGGGCACACGCGCGGCGAAGTCACTGAATCGCGTGGTCTCCAAACGTTCCGGCGCCACATACAGCAGTTTGATCTGGCCGGCGGCGGCCTGCGCAAGCACCATGCCCTGTTCGTCGGGGCTTTGCGTGCCGTTGACGAAGGCCGCGGGAATGCCGGCGTCATTCAGACCGTCGACTTGGTCGCGCATCAGCGAGATCAGCGGCGAGATCACAATGGTGATGCCGGGCATCAGTATGGCGGGAATCTGATAGCACACGGATTTGCCGGCACCTGTGGGCATCACGCCCAACACGTCCCGGCCGGCGAGCAGCGTGTCCACGATGCCCGCCTGGCCGGGTCGGAACGAGTCGTATCCGAAGAAACGTTTCAGTGCGCCAAGCGCCGCCGTGTTGTCAGTCATACCCGACAAGTCTAATGCGCCGGCGTGCGTTCCTCGTTATTCCACGTTGGCGTGCTGGGCTTCGGCGTCGGCGTCGGAGACGTTGTCGCGGCGCGACAGCATCAGGCACAGCGCGTCGAGCGCGATATGCACGCTCTGGTCGAACAGGGAGCTCAGCAGCTGGATGGAGCCGCCGGCTTCGCCTTTGACGCGGCCGGGCACCATGATGACGGCATCAGCCGCGGCGGCCAGCGGGGATTCGGGCTTGGAGGTGACGGCGATGACCTTCACTCCCAGCTTCTTGGCGGCTTCGGCGTCTTCGACGGTGCGGCGGGTGGTGCCGGAGCCGGAGATGGCCAGTAGCACGTCGCCCTCATGCATGGAGGGGCAGATGGTTTCGCCCATCATGTAGCTGGTGTAGCCGATGTGCATCATGCGCATGGCGAAGCTACGCGCCTGGAATCCGGAACGGCCTTCGCCGGCGGCGTAGACGCGGCTGTTCCTGCCGATGACGTCGGTCGCGGCTTTGAGGTCGGCTTCGTCCATTTTCGCGACGACACCTTGGATCTCCTCGACGATTTGGTCGAGGATGCGCGGCTCGCTGGCGTTGGCGTCGGCGGCGGTGGTGGTGGTGTTGGCGGTCATTGCATTTCCTCCTTGCATGCGCGGCATGCTGCTTGAATGTCGTCGGCTTTGGTGATGGCCGATCCCATGATGACGATGTCGAGGCCTTCCGCGGCGAGCGCGGCAAGCTGGTTTTGTTTGATGCCTCCGGCGATGGCGATATGCGCGATCTGCGGGAAGCGCTGTTTGAAGGCCCGCACTTGGGCGACGGGGTCCTTGGTGGCACCGGAGTCGACCGAGGTGTGCAGGCAGTAGACGGCGTCGGGGAACACGGCGATCTTCTCGATGCGCGTCTCGTCGCATTCGAGCAGGTCGATCATCATCACGCCGTTGTGCTCGGCGGCGGAGGCGGCGCACGCCTCGAGCGTGCCCATCGACGAGGAGCCCATAACGGTCAGATATGTGAATCCGCACTGGAAACCGAGGTCGAATTCGTATTTGCCTTCGTCGCAGGTTTTGATGTCGCCCAGCAGCGTGGCCTCACGAGTGAGCGGTTCGAGGGTGCGCACGCCGAACTCTTTGGTGAGCGAGGTGCCGATTTCGATGATGTCGGCTTCGCCGGCGATCTGTTCAACGAGTTCCCGCGCGCGTTCCAAGCTCACGCGGTCGATGGCGACTTGCAGTTTCACAGCGTGACCTCCTTGCGGTCGGTGGTGGCGATGAACCGTTCCAGCTCCACGGCCGTGGGCAGGCCTTCGGAGTCGGAGACGCTGGTGACCTGGATGGCGCCGACGGCGTTGGCGCGTTCCAGCAGACGTTCGTCGTCCAAACCTTCGAGCAGCGCGGTGATCACACCGGAGGCGAAGCCGTCGCCAGCGCCCACCGTGTCGACCACTTCGACCTCGAAGCTCGGCACCACGGTTTCGACGCGGTCGCCGTTCGTGTCGCGCTCGAAGGATGCGGAGCCGCTGTCGCCCAGTTTGATGATAACCTTCTTCACGCCCATATCGAGGTAGAAGTCGGCGATGGCGCGCGGATCGTCGAGACCGGCGAACAGCTGCCCCTCGGACAGGCCGGGCATGAACACGTCGCATTTGGCGGCGAGTCGGTTGGTCGCCTCGATCATGGCCTCCTGGCTCGGCCACAGGGTGGGGCGCGGGTTCGGATCGAAGGTGACCAGAACGCCATGCTCGCGGGCCGCGTCCACGAGCGCGCTCACCGTGTCGTAGGTTTTGGGGGTCAGGGCGGAGAAGATGCCGGTGACGTGCAGGATCTTGAGCCCTGCGAAGTCGATGCTCTCCACGATGTCGGGGGTGGTCTGCGAGGCGGCGGAGCCTGCGCGAAAGTAGATCACCTTGGAGTCGGTTTCCGAGGGCAGTTTGAGCTGGAAGCCGGTGGCGGCGCCGGAGACGCGGCGGATGTTCGCCGTGTCGATGCCGGATTCGTTCATATAGTCGATGATCAGGTCGCCCTGCCAGTCGTCGCCCAGCTGGGTGACGTAGCTGATGGAATGGCCCTGACGGTTCACGCCGATGGCCACGTTGAATTCGGCGCCGGCCATCTGTCGGGGCAGGGTGCGGGCTTCCATATAGGTTTCGTCGGAATCGGCGATGAGGTTCACCATCGGCTCACCGATCGTCATCACTTCGCTCATGATTGTTGCCTCTTTCTCAAATGTTCTGCCTGGTATGTGCGATTGCTGGGATGGGAAGAATGATTGGATTGGAAGGCGGGCGTCACTTCGCGGCGACGACCGCGCGCAACGTGGCCACTTGTTCGGCCACCCGGCCGGATTCGATGGGGAATTCGAGGAACACCGGAACGTCCGGATCCAGCTGCGGGAGCATCGACTTCCAGTCGATGACGCCGTTCTCGAGCATCGTGGTGCTCAGCTCCTCGCGGGCCGCGGCACCGTTCACGTTCTTCAGATGGAACACGGTGATGCTCTCGCGCAGTTGGGTGAACGCCTCGTCGGCGTTTTCGCCACGCCAGAACCAGTTGCCCAGATCGAAGGTGTAACCGATCCGACCGCCCACCTCCTTGATATGCGCGAGCGAGGCGGCGGTGCAGGCGAAGGTGCCGTTTTCGGGGGTCTGGTCGTTTTCGATGGTCAGGCTCACGCCGTGCGCGGCGGCTTCGGCGTCAAGTCCGGCAATCACGGCGGCGTCCACGTCTTTGACATCGCCTTGGTTGAACTTCACGTTCTTGACGCCCATGCGCTTCGCCTCGTCGAGGAATCCCACGAATCCGGGGTGCGCCGCTCCGTCGATGGTGATGGATTCGGGCACGGAATAGAACAAGTCGAGACCGTGTTCGCGGGCCGCTGCGGCGATGGCGTCGAATTCGGCGTCATCGGCGATATATTCGCGGCGCACTTCGGCAAGCGTGACGCCGTGGCCGGCGATGGTGGGCAGGATGGCGGACTGCGGGGTGCCGGACTGCAGTTCGGTCATGTAGACGAGGGTGTTGATGCCGATGGTGGTCATGATGGGGGCTCCTTATGGATTGAGAGGATTCGTTTGGTGGAGGCGACGGTCCGCGCGCGTTCGGGGACCGCTCGGGAGGAGGATATTGACGACTGGGCCGGATGGCGGGCGGCGGACCTCATGTCGGCCGCCCGAGAGGAGGATGGCTTAGAACAGCAGCAGGGCGGCGAGTCCCATAATCGGGAAGCTGCACAGCCAGTAGACCGGCACGCCGTTCTTGAGGAAGGTCTTCGGCTCGAGCTCGTTGTAGCCGACGGCCCACATGTTCCACGACTGGGTGACGCAGGCGGAGATGCAGGTCATCGAAGGCACCACGAGCATCGCGAAGAGGAACCAGACGTTGAAGATGCCCATGCCCATGAGGATGCCGATCACCGCGGAGCCCGCGCCGTAGAGCTCCAGCGGGCCGCGGAACAGAGCCAGCGGGGCGAGGATGCACACGGCGAGCGCGAGGATGAGCTCGTTGTTGGGCACGATGGAGGTGAGGGCCGGGCCGAAGTCCTCCATAACGGTGACGGCAGTCTGCTGGAAGAAGCGCAGCACGAGCAGCATGATGATCAGGCTGCCGATGTCGCCGATGGCGGTTTTGGCGGTGGAGTTGAGGATGTCGACGAAGCCCTTGTAGGTCTTCATGTGGCCGGTACCGAGGAAGGCGATGATGGAGGCGAGGAACAGGGCGGGCACGGAATCCCACTGGAAAAGGATGCTCAGGGCCACGGGCACGACCGGCAGCACGTAGGTCCACACCGGCACGTCGGGGATGTCGGTCGGGCGGTCGGCGGGGTCGCCCACCTCGTACGGGGTGCCGTTCTTGATGGCTTTGGCGTTGAGGAGGATGAAGATGATGACGCCGAGCATCTGCACGATCATGGCGGGGATGCCGAAGCTCAGGTAGTGGTTGCCCCATTCGATCACCTGTCCGTCCGGGGATTCGTAGCCCTGGTAGAAGGCGGCGAACTGCACGAACATCACATTGTTGATCCACATGGCCGCGCCGATGGAGAGGGTGAACACAGGCACGGAGACGCGCTTGGGCACGCCGAGACGGCCGAGGATCGGGAAGAGGATCACGCCGATGGCGATGGCGGAGCCGACGCCGTAGGCGCTGGTGAAGATCAGGCAGGTGACGAGCGCCACGGCGATGGTGGCGAGCAGCGGGCTTTTCTCGCCGACTTTGGCGGTGCGGTACGAGATGGAGGCCGCGATGCCGGTGTCCACGAGCACGCGGCCGAACCATGCGCCGCAGATGATCTGGATGATGGTCGGACCGTAGGTCAGGGCCGGCTGGGCGAAGGTCTCCTCGATCACGTCGAAGGATTCGCCGATGCCGAAGGGCACGCCCAGGAAGTAGATCAGCGTCCAGACGATGGTCAGGATGAAGAATCCGACGGTGAGGTTGCCGCCGCGCATCGCGTAGATCACGAAGCAGGCGAATGATGCGATGAGCAGGATGCCCATGATCCACATAATCATGTCTCGCTCCTCCTTGAGCAGGTGGTGTCTCTATTTTCCAGTGCCGATCGGTCGGCTTGTGTCGACCGTCGTGTTGACCGATTTAGTTTATCGGTTTCGTAAACCGATAAACATAGAATACAACGAAGCGAAAAGACATGGATTCACACGGCGTGTCGCCAATAACGGCAACAAAAAACGCGCCCGAAGGCGCGTTGGGTTCATAAGCCGGAACCGTTACCTCATAGTGGAGGCGTGGACGTGAAGCTGCGCGGGCACTTCGATCAGGCGGTGGCCATCGCTTCGCGCGGCCACCGCGACTCCGTCCAGGGTGACCGCTTCTGAGGCGTCGGCATCCTCGGCTCCGCCATAGGCCCGCGCCAGCAACGCTTGGGCCACGGCGCGCCCCATCAGCACCGGCTGCTGGTCGAGGCAGGTGATGCCCTCGCCGCTGTAGCGCGCCCATCGTTCGTCGGCGAAGGCGCATACGCCGATCCGATCCTGCTCGCCGGTGGATTCGGGCATCGCCTCCATCACATCGCGCATGCTTTCCTCATTGTTGGCGAACAGACAGATGCGATCATCCCCATGCTCCCCCACCACGGCGGCCAGTTGCGCGCGCAGGCCATCGACCTCACCCCCGTACACCAGCACCTCGCCGTTCAGTCCGTTGGACTCCGACGCGCCATCACCCAGCTTGCCATCACCCGACGCGCCACGCTCGGCCAGATACCGCTCCACCGCATCGCGTCGGATGGAACGGGTGCTGACCCCCCGGTCGGAACGGGTGACGAACACCACGTATGAGAAGCCCTGCGCGGCCACATGGTCGAGCATCTCGACCGTGGCCTCATGGTTGTTGGTCGCCACGCAATCGCACACCAAGGGGCGCACGAAACGGTCGAGCATCACCATCGGCTTGGATTCGCCGCCGGTGCAGTAGGCCGTGAGATATGCGTCATTGCCGCCCACCGTGTTCACGATCAGCCCGTCCACCTGCGCGTCGAGCAGCGCCTCGATGTTCGCGCGCTCGATCGCCGGATCATTGTTCGAGTCGCTGACCAACAGTTGGATGTCGCGCGCACGCAGCTCCTGCTGGATGCCTTTGAGCATCTGCGAGCTGAACGGATTGCCGATGTCGGCGATCGTCACGCCCACCATGTTGCTTACGGTCGATTTCAATCCCTGCGCCATCCGGTTCGGCCGATAGCCGAGTTCCTTGATGGCCGACTCGATCTTGGCCTTCGTCTCGTCGGACATATACCCGTACTCGCCATGCAGGTAGCGCGAAATCGTGGTTTTCGACACCCCGACCGCGGCCGCCACATCCCCCATGCTCGCCTGTTTGCGGCCAGTGCCTCGTTTCATCTGCAGCGCTCCCCTCATACATGACGTCAACCGCACGGTTCCTGTTTCCTCATCATAAGCAACGCGCCGCCAAGATGTCGGCCGGCCGTGACGAATCGCAAGCGAAATGCGGAAAATCCGCCACGGTCGACATCAATTCACATCCACAAAGTACGCCTTCGAGGCATATCAGATGGCGCGCAATGCCTGCTCCAGATCGGCGATGAGATCGTCGACTCCTTCGATGCCGACGGACAGGCGCACCAGATTCTCCGGCACTTCGAGCGTGGTGCCGGAGACCGAGGCGTGGGTCATGGCGCCAGGATGCTCGATCAGGCTTTCCACGCCTCCCAGCGATTCGGCCAGCGTGAAGATCTCGGTGGCGCCGGCGAAGCGTTTCGCCGCTTCAAGCCCGCCCTTGACCTGCACGGAGACCATGCCGCCGAATCCGCCGTGCATCTGACGCGCGGCGACTTCATGGCCCGGATGCGATTCCAATCCCGGGTACCAGACGCGTTCGATTTCGGGGCGTTCCTCCAGCCAACGCGCGATCGCCAGCGCGTTCTCGCTATGCCGACGCACGCGCAGGTCGAGGGTTTTGAGCCCGCGGATGTCGAGCCAGGAATCGAAAGGCGAAGGCACCGCGCCGGCGGCGTTCTGCAGGAAGGCGATCTTCTCGCGCATCTCCTCGTCGTTCAACGCCACCGCGCCGCCGACCACGTCGGAATGGCCGCCGATGTATTTGGTGGTCGAATACACCACCACGTCGGCCCCGTCCTCAAGCGGATGCTGCAGAGCGGGCGAGGCGAAGGTGTTGTCGACCGCGACCTTGACGCCATGCTCGTGCGCGATGGCGGAGACGGCGGCGATATCGGTGATGTTGAGCAGCGGATTGCTCGGCGTCTCCACCCACAGATAGCGGTATTCCTTGGACTCCATCGCCGCGGCCACCGCGGCCGTGTCGGTCACGTCCACCACGTCGAGGCCGATGCCCCACGGCACGAACACTTTGGCGAGCAGACGGTAGGTGCCGCCGTACACGTCGTTGCCGAGCAGGATGTTGTCGCCAGGTTTCAATGTGGAGCGCAGCAGCACGTCGATGGCGGCCAGACCGGACGAGAAGCTCAGGGCGTAGCGCGCGCCCTCCACTGCGGCGAGCTGCGCGTCGAAGGAGTTGCGGGTCGGATTCACGGAACGGCTGTAATCGTAGCCGTTGCGCGGATTGCCGACCCCGTCCTGCTTGTAGGTGGAGGTCATATAGATCGGCGTCACCACGGCGCCGGTGGTCGGGTCGGGCTCCTGGCCGGCGTGGATGGCGCGCGTGGCGGTGGCGAGGGCGGCGGAATCGGCAAAGTCGAAGGTTGCGGTGGTCATGGGTTGGGTTCCTTACGTTGAAATGTTCTTTATTGTGCGTGTTGTGACGATATGAATTTCGCTGTTTTAATTCGCCAGGTACTGCTCGGCGATCGAAGGGCGGGTGGTGCGTTCCACCACGTCGGCGAAGCCGTTGGCGCGCATCCATTCGTCGTTGAAGATCTTGTCGAGGTAGCTGCGGCCGGAGTCCGGCGCGAGCACCACGATGGTCTGGCTCTCGTCGAGGCTGTTGGCGAGCGCGTATTTGATGGCAGCGGCCACGGCCATGCCGGCCGATCCGCCGACCAGCAGGCCTTCCTCGGAGGCGAGACGTCGGGTCGTTTCGAAGGCTTCGGCGTCGCCGATCTGCACGATATCGTCGGTGATGTCACGGTCGAAGGCCTTGGGGTAGAAGTCCTCGCCCACACCTTCGATTTTGTACTGGTGCACATCGTTGGGGTTGGAGTAGATGGAGCCTTCCGGATCGGCGCCGATAACCTTCACCGCGCCGTTCGACGCCTCTTTGAGGTAGCGGCCGGTGCCGGAGATGGTGCCGCCGGTGCCGATGCCGGCCACGAAATGCGTGACCTTGCCTTCGCTGGCCCGCCAAATCTCCGGTCCGGTGGTGGCGTAATGGCTGGCCGGCCCGTTGGGATTGTCGTACTGGTTGGGTTTGAACGCGCCGGGAATGGTGGCGGCGAGACGGTCGGAGACACGATAGTAGGAGCGCGGATCGTCCGGTTCCACGTCGGTGGGGGCCACGACGACTTCGGCCCCATAGGCGCGCAGCACCGCGCGCTTGGATTCGCTGACTTTGTCTTGCACGACGAAGATCGCACGGTAGCCGCGCTGCTGGGCGACCATGGCCAACCCCACGCCGGTGTTGCCGGAAGTGGGTTCGACGATCACACCGCCGGGCTTGAGCTGCCCGGAGCGTTCGGCCGCGTCGATGATGCGTTCGGCGATGCGGTCTTTCGAGGATCCGCCCGGGTTCATGTATTCGAGTTTGACGGCGATGGTGGCGTTGACGCCGGCCGCTTGGGGCAGGTGGTTGAGACGGACGAGCGGGGTGTTGCCGATCAGGTCGGCGGTGGAGTTGGCGATGGTCATGGCTGGGGTTCCTTCTGCTGGGCTGACTGTTCGGGATGGTGACTGGTGTTCCGGTGTGTGACCGACGTCTCCAGGTGAACAGTGCTCGGCAGTTGAACCGTTGAGAAGAACCGTGCGTTGCCCGCGTTCATGTTCGCGCGTTTGCCGCGAACCCACGCGTATCCGTTGTGATGTTCCTCGCGGCGAGTACGCCGATTCCCGAAAAAAGAAGAAGGAAAAACAAGGACCGCGGCCTGATCGCCGCGAAGAAGGTTCTATCTCAAGTTATGCGTCGTCAACCGCTCGCCTAGGGGCGTCGGTCAGCGACAACAACATGAGAAGAACTGCATGGTTCATGACCATAGCACAAGGGGCGGCGTCGGCGCGCCGCCCCTTTCCGCATGATGGACATGCCGCACGGTCAGACGACTAGGCCCTTCGGAACCGGCATGACCTCACGCCTGGCGGTGAGAACCCACGTGATCCATACGACCAACGCCGAGAACGCCACGGCCAAAGCCAGCGGAATCCACACGATCGGCTTGTCCACATACACCGAGCCGTCGGCGGCAGGAGACAGTCCGACGCCGCCTTTGAGGGCGTCCCACAGCCACTGCAGCCGCCCGAACGGGATGGAGAATTCCCGGATCCCCCCGGCGACCGCGACGATCGCGAACACGGCCACCGCGAACCACACGATGCCGCGCGATCTCGCCATCGCCAATACGGCGCCGATCAGTTGCCCCGCCATCACGACGCCCAGCATCAGGGCGAGCACGCCAAGAAACACGAACACCATGCCGAGCGGCAGCACGCTGGGCACGTACTCGTCGGGCAATCCGGCCGGCGGAATCGCGCCTGCGGCCATCTCCTCACCGGAGACGCCTTGGATCTCACCACCCGAAGTCGAGGATTCCACGAGGGCCAGCGAATAGGTGTAAAGGAACCGTTCGGACCCCAAAGTCAACTGCAAGGGGGTTTGCAACACGTACGTGACCGCCCATGGCACGTAGACCATAACCGTGGCGCACAGCGCCAGCATGGCGTTCACCACGCTTTGCTCCCAGACGATCGTCTGCCGGGACACGCCATGGCAGAGCAGTGGGTCGATGCCCAGTACCGCCCATGCCGCGGCCGCCAGAAACAGGACGACCATGGTCTGCGTCTCCAACGCGTCGGTGCCCCAGGAGGATTCAGCCCAAGACAAACGGTGCCACCATGCGATCGCGTCGAAGGCGATCATCATCAGCAAGCCGACTGCGAACACCAACACGAACAGGCCGTGTTTGCGCAGGGTCGCGCGCCGTTGCCGATTGAACATCTCTGTGTTCCACACCATGTCAGAGAACCTCGATTCCATCGTGATAATCCCAATTAGCGAACGCCTCGGCGTAGGAGGAGGTGAGACGGACGCAATACTCCTGCAATCCGAGCGGGCGCGCCGTGACACCCTCCGGCAGATCCGCGGCATTCACCTCGCCTCTGACCGTCAACGTGACCATCGATCCCAGGGACTGCCGCCGCATCACCAGCAGCATGCCGTCATTCGCGTACGCCTCCATCACGTCGGCGGGGCCGGTGAGTTCGACGGCATGCTGCGCCATGCAGTCCACGGCGAAATTCTCGAGCACTTGGCCCTGTTCGAGAATGATCGCATGTTCGATGACGTGCGCGATTTCGTCGATGATATGCGTGGAGATGACGATGGTGCGCGGACGTTCGGCGTACGCCTCCAGCAGGAAGCGGTAGAAGAGCTCGCGGTTGACCGCGTCGAGGCCGAGCACCGGCTCGTCGAGCAGCAGAACGTCGACGGGCACGCACAATGCGGCGACCAAGCGCACGATCATGCGCGACCCGAGCGAGAGATTGCCGTATTTCGCAGTGGGGTCGATATCGAACGCGGCGAGCATACGCGCGGCCAGCACCCAGTCGAAACCGCCATAGAACCGCCCCTCGTTGCGGAAGAACGTGTTGAGCGAATAGGCCATCAGGAACGGCATCGTTTCGTTGACCAGATAGATGCGCTCCTGCGCCCACTCGTCGTCCAAGACATCGACATGGTCCATGACGACTCTGCCGCCGTTCGGCACGATCCGGTTGGCGATGGCGGCCAGCAGTGTGGATTTGCCCGCGCCATTGCGACCGAACAGGCCGTAGATCTTGTTGTCCTCGAGCGTCAGACTCGCATGCCGGAGCGCCTGCACGCCGTCGAATGTTTTACTCAGATGGGTGACCTCAAGGCTCATGTTGCGCCTTCTTTCATGATTGACGGTATCCTTTCTCGATCAACGCGGTAAGTTCGCCGGGCCCGATGCCGAGCTGTTTGGCTTCGGCCACCAGTTGGGAGAGCCGGTACGTGAGGAATTCCTCGCGTTTGGCCGCACGGGCTTTTTCTCTGGCGCCGGTGGCGACGAACATGCCCAGTCCCCGCCGTTTTTCCAACAGTCCTTGGTCGACCAGCAGATTCATGCCTTTGAGCACGGTGGCTGGGTTGATGCGATAGGTGGTGGAGATTTCAGTGGTGCTGGGCACCTGCTCCCCTTCTGGGTAGGTTCCGGCGACGATGGCTTCGTTGAGCTGGTTCGCCACTTGTTTGAATAGTGGCTCGCCGCTGCTGTCGTCGAATCGCACGACCACCCCCTTCCCAAGTTATTCAGTTAGTTACTTATGTAACTAACCATACAACCTAAGATGCGATTTCGTCAATAGGTGGAGGTTCGCCGTTTACCAGCGCAATGATTACCAGCGCAATGAAGCCGCGTCGATCAGCTGACGCGTGTATGCGTTCCTCGAATCGGAAAGAATGGCGTCGGTGTCGCCGACCTCCTCGACGCGTCCGTTATGCAGCACAACGATGCGGTCGGCCAGATGCTGCACCACGCCCAGATCATGCGACACCACAATCAGCGCAGTGTCGGGGCGGGCTTGGCGAATCGCGCGAAAGGCTTCGAGAATCTGGACGCGGGCGGCCACGTCGATGGCGCTCATAGGCTCATCGGCGAGAATCACGCGCGGCTCGTTGACGATGGCTCGGGCGATGGCGACGCGCTGCGCCTGTCCGCCGGAAAGATTCGCCGGATGACGTCGCGCGAACACCTCCGGATCGAGCCCTACGGTGAGCAACGCCTGATTCACCCGTTCCATCACCGCCTCGCGCGGCATATCCTTATGCCGCAGCATCACCGGCTCGGCCACCGACCGCCACACACTCCAATGCGGGTCGAGCGAACCGAACGGATCTTGGAACACCAGTCCGGATTCCCGCCGCAACGCCTGGAACCCCGGCAGTTTGCGCATCGCCGACATCGACAATGGTTTGACGCGCGCAGCACCGGCATCCGCAACATCCACAGCACACGCGGCGTCGCCCGCTTCCTGGGCGGCGTTGACCGCCAGCCCGTCATAGCGCACCACACCGGCATCCGCTCGCCCCAAGCCGAGCAGGATGCGCGTCAAGGTGGATTTGCCGGAGCCGGAGCCGCCGATGACGGCGAGGCACTCCCCCGCACGCACATCGACGTCCACATCGAACAGCACCTGTTCGCGCGCGGCTCCGCGGCCGAAGGAGGCGCTCAACCCCCGTCCCTCGAGTATCGTCGTGCGATCGATCGCCTTGGGATTATCCATCAGACTTCTCCTCGCTCACTCTCACCAGCTGGCCCGCCCGCGGACTCCCGCGACAGCGTGAGCCGCCGCGCGGCATCGACCAGTCGACTCGCCTCGGCAGTGTGCGGCGAGGTCAACAGGTCGGCGGTCGCGCCGGATTCCACGACGCGCCCCTCGTCGAGCACATAGCAGCGTGTGGTGGCGCGCGCCAGCACCGAGAAATCATGGGTGATGAACAGCATGGACGCGCCCGCGTCATCGACCAACGACACCAGCAGATCGACGATCTGACGCTGGGTGATGGAGTCCAACGCGGTGGTCGGCTCATCGGCGATGATCAGACGCGGTGAGGTGATCAGCGCGGTCGCCAGTCCCACACGCTGCTGCTGCCCGCCGGAAAGCTCGTGAGGGAATTTGCGTGCCATGTCCGTGTCGAGACCGACTTTGGCGAGCATCGCCATCACCCGATCCCGTCGCTCGGCGCGGTTGAGGTCGTAATGCAGGCGCAGCGGCAACTCCACCTGCTGCCCGACGGTCATCACCGGATTGAGGGACGCGGCCGGATTCTGGAACACCGTGCCCACATAACGGCCACGCAGGGCCGCCAACGCGCGCTCGTCGGCAAACCGCTCCCCCTCGCACACGGCCGCCTCCCCCAGCCGGATCAGACCGGAGGCCTGAGCGCGCGACGGCAGCAGTCCCAGCATCGCCTTGGAGATCATCGATTTGCCCGAGCCCGACGAACCGACCAGGCCGACCCGCTCGCCGTCGCCGACGCGCAGATCCACATCTCGTACGATTGGCGCGCCTTGGATGGTGATATTCAGTCCGCGAATCTCAACGCCCATGCTCCACCCCCTGCGCCGCGGCCGCAGCATACCGCTCCTCCAACGCGTCACGCAGCGCGTCACCAAATACGTTCAGGGCGACGACTACCACGGTGACAATCAGACCCGGCCACAGCACGGTGAGCGGATACACGTTGATGAATCTGACCGACGTGGCCAGCGAATGACCCCAACTCGGCACGCCCGAGGGCACGCCGATGCCGAGGTAGGTCAGGCCGCTTTCGGCCAGCACCGCCGTTCCCGCGGACAGCGACAGCTGCACCAGCAGCACGGGAAGAATATTGGGCACGATGTGAGTCATAAGCACGCGCATGCCGGACGCGCCGTTGGCCAGTGCGGACTCCACATAGCTCGACCGGGCGGCCAATAGCGCCGAGGGACGCACCACGCGCGCGAGATTCAGCCCGTATCCAAATCCGCACGCCACCACGATCACCACGATGGACGCGCCCAACGGCACAGCCAGAATCAGGGCGATCAACACGGTGGGAATGGAAATGAGCGCGTCGACCACCACCACAGAGGTGTTCGCGAGCGCGGAATTGCGGGCCACCATGGCGGCGACGAGCAACAGGCCGAACGCTCCCGAGAACGCGACGGTGAGAATGACGATGAGCAGATTCGTGTGCGAGCCGGCCATCAGCCAACTGAACACGTCCGCGCCGGTGCCGTCGGTGCCGAGCCAGTGCGCGGCGGAGGGTTTGGCCCACACGTTGTAGCCGTCGGTCGCCCACAGGGATTGCGGGGTCCAGAACAGGGAGACGAGGGCGACAAGCGCCCACAGCGCGAGGATGATAAGCGAGAATTTGCCTTCGGGTTTGCGCCAGACGGCGTGTAGGACGAAGGCGAGGGATCCCTCGACTCCGCTTCGCTCCGCTCGGGATGACGGGGAGGAGAGATGTCCTGCCGAGGATGGGATATGCTCTGCCAGGGAGGTACGGTCCGACGATGAGGGCGGGGGCAGTGACGACTGGGTCATTGAGTCACCTCCGAGCTGTCGGCGGATTTGAGTCGGGGGTCGAGCAGCCGGTGGGCCAAGTCAACGACCAGGCCGACGCCCAGGAAGAACGCGGCGAGGAGGAACAGTTCGCTTTGCACGGCGATGAGGTCGCGGTTGCCCACGTCGGTGACGAGTCCGCTGCCGATGCCGGGCAATGCGAACAGGTTCTCGATCACCATCACGCCGGTGATCATGGAGGCGAACGTCAGGCCGACCACCGACACGAGTTGCGGCGTGGCGAGACGCAGTCCGACGCGCAGCACCGCTTGGGTGCGGGTCATGCCGCAGGCGCGCGCCATATCGACGTAGCCGGATGAGGCCAGCGATTCCAATGCGGAGCGCGTGTAGCGCATAATGCTCGCCCCCACAATGATTCCCACCGACAGGGCCGGCAGAATCAGCGACCAAATCGCCTGTCCGGGCGAGGCCCATCCCTCCTGCGGGAATCCCTGCGAGGGGAAAAGCCCCAGCAAGCCGGAGCCGCGCGAGAACAGCAGGATGAGCAGCAGTCCGCCCCACAGCGCCGGAATCGCGCCGCCGATAATGGCCACGACGCGCAACGCCGAACGCATGCGGGGCGAGCGCGCCAATACGGCCGCACAGCCAAGCGGCAGACCGATGGCCAGCGCCACCAGCAGACCGAGAATAATCAGCGGAAACGTGATTGAGGCCCGCGAGCCGACCAGCGCGGTGATCGAACGGCCGGTCAGAATCGACGTGCCGAAGTCGCCGTGCAGCAGCGCCCCCGCCCAATCGGCATACTGGGCGACCAGCGACCTGTTCAGGCCGAGCTGTTCGCGCAACGCTTCCACTCGTTCGGGTGAGGAATTGACTCCCGCCATAATGGACGCCACATCGCCCGGCAGCACGCGCAACGCGGCGAACACCAGCACGGAGATGCCGAACAGCGCCGCCACAAACAGCAGCAGCCGGCGAATCACGAACCTCATATCACTTGCCGCCGCTACTCGGTGTAGGTCACGTTGTACAGGGGCAGGAGGGTCTGGTTCATGTTGACCGGGAATCCCTCCACGCCGTTGGCCTGGGCCGTGGTGATGCGGTAGTTGAACAGCCAGTCGGCGGGCGCGTCTTCGGAGACGATACGCGCCGCCTCGGCGAATTTGGCGTCACGCTCCTCGTCGGAGGTGGCGGCCACACCCTCGGCGTACAGCCGCTGCACTTCGGCGTTGTCGTAGCCGTAGTAGTAGTCCGGGTCGGCCCACTGGTAGAAGTCGTGGCTTTCGTTGTGGTCCACCAGCGACAGATCGTAATCATGGTTGGTGTACACGTCCTGCAGCCACGTGGAGAACTCCACCACGTTCACCGTCAGTTCGATGCCGACCTCCTTGAGCTGCGAGCGCAGCTGGTCGCCCAATTCGGTGCCGTAGGTGTTCGCATAGGTGAGGGTGAGTTCCAGCGGATGCTCGGTGGAGTAGCCGGCCTCCTCAAGCAGCGCCTTGGCCTGGTCCACATCGTGCGGATACAGGTCGGTCAGGTCCTCGTAGCCGGGGTCGAGGCTGGGGATCGGCCCGCCGAGCGCCTTGTCTGCCCCACCGCGTGAGGCGATCAGCTCGTCGTGGTCGATGGCGTAGCGGATGGCCTGCCGCACGCGCTGGTCGGAGGTCTTCTCGCCCTTCGAGTTGAAGGCGAGCACGTATTTGTCGGTGCCGTCGCCCGCCTGCACGGTGTAATGCTCGGGGTCGGAGGTGAACGGCTCGGCCAGGTTCTCGGTGATCGGCGCGAGCACCTGCACGTCGCCGGATTTGAGCGCGTTCACCGCGGCGTTGTCGTCGGTGAAGTATTTGACGACCACGGTGGGCGTTTTGGCTTTGTTCTCGCCCCAGTAGTTCTCGTTGGCCGTCAGCGTGACGGAATCGTTCTCCACGAATTTCGACACCGTGTACGGGCCGGAGCCGACCGCCTCGGTTTTGGCGTCGTAGTCGGCGTCTTTGTCGAACACAAGGCCAGGGCGCCCGGTGAGGGTCCACAGCAGGTTCGAGTTCGGCGCTTCCAGCGTGATGACCACGGTGTTCTCGCCGTCGGCGGTCACGGAGGTCACGCCGTCGAGCGCGTCGGCGTCATGGTATTGCTGGTCGATGAGTTCGTTGATCGACCAGGCCACATCCTCGGCGGTGAGCGCGTCGCCGTTGGAGAAACTCATATTCTCGTTCAGGGTGAAGGTGTAGGTCAGGCCGTCGTTGGAGACGGTCCAGTTTTTCGCGATGGCGGGCACGACCTGGTTGTCCGAGTCGCGGCCCACCAGCCCCTCGTACACATTGCCGATGAGCAGCTGGTCGAGCGCGGAGCCGGACTGGTTGCGGATGTCGAGATTGGTGGGGGCGAGTTTCAGGCCGATGGTCACGGTGCTTGCGGCCTGCCCGGTGCCGGATGCGGCATCGTCGTTCTTCTTGCCGAATACGGTCGCGCCGATGACGATCGCCACGACGGCGATGACGGCGATCAGCACCCACACCCACGCCTTGGGTCCGTGATGCTGGTTCGTTGATTTCGCGCGCCCTTCCAGGGTCGCGTCGGTACTGGCCACGGCGTTCGCGCCAGTGGTTGGAGTTGTCTTCTGCTCTTCGGTTGCGTCGGCCTCGCCGTACGCACCATGATCGTGAGACATGGATCTTCCTTATGCAATTATCGTTTTCGTTGGATTGTCGATTGGTTGGCCGCCCGAATAGGGTCGTCCACCAAGGGATGAGTATAGCCCTCGCCATGGGCAGCGCACGGACGGCGTTCCATTGCCACTTCGTGCGACCCACCCCGTATAATCGCGTCCAACAAGGGAGGCAACCATGCTCGTCGCAGTCGATATCGGCAATACCAACATCGTGCTCGGATTCCTGGAGCGCGATGAAATCGTCGGCACGTACCGCATCACCACCAAAGCCGACCACACGTCGGACGAATACGGTCTGATGCTTACGGAATTCCTCGCGATGAGTGGCTACGCACCACAGGATGTGGACGATGTGATCATCTGCTCGGTGGTGCCCAAAGTGATGTATTCCTTCCGCGCGAGCATTATCAAATTCCTCAAACTCGAGCCGATGATCGTCGGGCCCGGCGTCAAAACCGGCATCAACGTGCGCATCGACGACCCCAAGTCGCTGGGCGCGGACATCCTCGCCGGATGCGCCGGCGCGTACTTCACTTACGGAGGCCCCGCTCTGGTGGCTGATTTCGGCACCGCGACCACGTTGATCTACGTGGACGGCAGGGGGACGATCACCAGCGGCGTCATCACCACCGGCATCCGCTCGTCCGCGGCCGCGCTGTGGGGGCAGACCGCGCAGCTTCCCGAAGTGGAGATCACCCGCCCGTTCTCGATTCTCGGCACCAACACGCGAGACTGCATGCAGGCCGGTCTGTATTACAGCACGCTCGGCGGCATCGAACGCATCATCGCCCAGTTCCGCGCGGAGATTGACGAACCGTTCCAAGTGATTGCGACCGGCGGCCTGGGGCGCATGTTCAAAGACGACACGGATATGATCGACGTGTACGATCCCGACCTGATCTTCAAAGGCATGAAGCACATCCACACCCGCAACGCCTAAGCTTAGGATTCACCCGAACGAACCTACTGGATGGTGAAGCCTTGGTTGAAGCCGTATTCTTTGAGGTCTTTCTGCCATAGGGCGATGCCGTCGGAGAGGCTGATTTTCTTGCCCGGATGCTCCAGGGATTTCAGCGGATTGCCGCGGCTGTCCGTCTGCCCCTGGTCGATGGCTTCTTCGCGCGCCTGATACGCGTGGTAGGAGCTCGACCAGCGGTAGGCCTGTCCCACGGTGGATCTGAAGTCGCTGCGCGCGTACACCTCGAACGGCAGGTACTGGTAGTCGGTGGAGACGTTCTCCGCCGCCTGCGCCAGCACTTCGTTGAACCGCTGCCCGCCGAAGTAGGCCACGTCGACGCCGCGCGAGTCGCGGATGGTGGTTTTGCTCAGGAATTCCCGACTGTTCAGGGTGGCGTTGTCCGCAGGGAAAGCGCCGCCGTCCACACGTGTGGAGATGCCTTCGGTGCTGTGGGTCGCGAATTCGACGAAGCGGAACGCCGCATCCGGCTTGCGTGTCAACTGCAGCACCGCCAACGCGGAACCACCGTTCTCGGCGTTGGCGGGTTGGCCGTCCGCCGTGGGCATCTGGGTCACACGCCATAGTCCCGCGGTGCCGGGCACGTCGGCGAGCAGCAGCGAGGGCATCCACGCGCCGGAGAACACGGAGGCGATGGTGCCGTCGCCGATACGTTCCTTCCATGCGTCGGACCAGGTCTGCGAACGCGTGTCGATCAGGTCCTCGTCAATCATTTTCTGCCAGAATTCGGTGAACGCCTGCACGCCCGAATCGTTTTCCAAATCGATGGTCACGGTTTTGCCGTCCGTCGAGGTGCGGAAAGGCTGGCCACCCGCCAGCCAGATCATCGCGTCGTAGAAGCTGGCGTCGCCCGCGTCGGCCGCGATGTATACGCCGATCGCTTTGAGTTTTTTGGACGCCTCATAGAAGTCGTCCCAGGTTTTAATCTGTTCGGCGTCCACGCCGGCTTGGTCGAACACGTCTTTGTTGTAGAAGAACGCCATCGGGCCGGAGTCCATGGGCAGCCCGTACACGCGGTCGGCGAGCTGCACGGACGACCAGGTGCCCGGAGTGAAGAATTCGGAATAGCCGGATGTGACCCGGTCGGTGATGTCGAGCAATTGCCCGGACACCGCGTATTGGCGCAGGGCGAAGTATTCCAGCTGCACCACGTCTGGGGTGCCGTAGCCGTCTTGGATGGCCGTGTTGAGGTTGTCGTAGCCGCTGATGTCGGTGAGTTCCACGCGGATGTCTGGATTCGCGGCTTCGAACTGTTCGACCACCGCCGCCATGCTCGGCTCCCATGACCACACGTTGATCACGGTGCGGGTGTCGACCGCGGAGGCGGCCCCGCAGCCCGCAAGGCAGACGGCAAGCACGACGGCGGCGAGCGTCGTGGCCAGTCGTTTGAGTCTCCGTCCGATAATGCGCATGCCCTCGAGTCTACCCGCTGCCCCGGGCCGGTCGGGACCGACCAGTCGGCCCGATATCCCGAAGCTGTTTTCGCGACAGTACGACGTAAAACATGCATTTCCTAAAAGCAAGCACCGCACATGTCATTACGAGCGGAGCGAAGCGGAATCGAGGAATCTCAACAGCACGTGAGATCCCTCAACTCCGCTCGCGATGACGAGGGGGGGGGAACACTCAGACGACAGGGAAACACTCGGGTGGTGAGAGAGACGCTCGGACCGATATTAACCTTGGGCCGGCGGATTGGAGCATAACCGGACATCAAACGCATCTATGCGGAGAGGAAAGCCGTGGGATTCCACAAGGCAGTGACCGGAATGGCCCACAGGTTCTCCGACCATTGCATGACGCGATTGCCGGTATACACCAGAAAGCCGCGGTGGAATCTGTCATCCTGAGCCAATGCCGAAAGACCACGGAAATCCTCGCGCGTGACTCTCGACGATGATTTGACTTCAACACCAACCAAACGATTACGCCGACTCATGACGACATCCACTTCTTTCGGATGTGCGCCGGACTCGCGCCAATAGAAGCAGTCGGGATGGGTATGCGACCACTGCACAGACGGCACGATCTGGTTCACGACAAACGATTCCAGATTGTTGCCGAAATCCACAGGATTTTCCGCCGGGTCACGTCCTTTGGAAAGCAGTGTCTGCACGCTCAGCGACGTGTCCGTGGGATGGATTTTGGCGCGGGTGAACGACTGCCGATTCGGCGCGGTGCGCAGATTCGGCAGCACATGAACGAGGAATCGACGCATGAAAATGCCCACATAACGGTCCACCGTCCGCCGATCCAACGCAAGTTCGTTGCCCAACGCACTGGAATTGAGAATGCCACCCGGCGCGCACAGCAATCGTTCGAGAATGGTTTGCGCGATGGCGACATCGAGCTTCTCACCGGGAAGAATCGTGTCGCCGAGCACTGCGCGAATATCATCGGCCACCAGCCGTTCCCGTTCCCAATCCTCGTATTCGGCGTATTCGAACACATATCCGGGGAATCCGCCGGCCGCCATCAGATCATACAAATCGTCCCGTTCGACACCTTCGTCATAATCCGCATTAGGCTGCCGTTCCCACAAATCATCCACCAAGCTTGCGGCGACGCCATGCCGTTCCCGCTGCGTGAGCGGACTCATGGTGAACCGTTGCGAGCGCCGCGCCAGAGGATCCTGCCCATCAAGCCCATCGCGGTTGATGATCGCACTGCCGGTAAGCACGAATTGCGTTCCCGACTCAGGCGATGCGTCGACGATCTCCTTGACCTCCAAAGGGATGTCTTTGATACGCTGCGCCTCATCGATGATGACCGGAAGTTTCAGCGTATTCAACCAGCCCCGCACATCGGCACGCGCCCACTCATACGTATTCGGGTCGGCAAGCGTCTCATATGAGAACCCCGCAGGCACCAACTGCCGTTGGGACATCAACGTCTTGCCTACCGCACGAGACCCTTCCAAAACCACGACTTTGCGTTTCGCACGCAGTAACGCTTCGCCCAACGGTCTGGTGATGTAGTCATTCATGATTGCGAGTCTATCATGAATGTACAATTTTTATACATTGGATGTACAAAAATTTATACATACAATGTACAAAAAATAACGTTTAGGTGGTCGATAACGACCACCTCTCACCCATCGTCATGCAATCGGAGACCGGAGGCAAACCGACGGCTGGATGGCTGAATCAATCGGCCGAACGGGAGGTTATTCGGCGTCCCATAGGCGCATGGCTTTGCCGGCGAGGCGCAGCACGGCTTCGACGTAGTAGTAGTCGCCGTACACCATGGGCACTTCGCGGTCCGGTTCGCTGTGGTACGAGCCGGAGCAGCACTGCACCAAACCGTCATGCGCGGGGTCCCAATCGCACCAGTTGGCCTCCACCGCTTTCAGAATGCGCACGGCCCAGCGCGCGTACAGCGCACGCTCCAACTCCGGCACCTGCTCGGCCACTTCCATCAGACCGCAGGCGGCGATCACCGCGGCCAATGCATCCCGATACTCCGGTTCGGCGGGCTGGCGGAAGTCGATGGGTGTCAGGTCGCCGCTCAGCGCCACATTGGCGCAGAAATAGTGCGCCACGCGCTTGACGGCATCCAGATACCGAGCCTCACCGCTGTTGCGGGCGGCGAGCGCGAATCCGTAGATCGCCCACGCCTGGCCGCGCGTCCAAGCCGATCCGGATTCGTAGCCCTGTCCGCCGGGATTGTCTTCGAATTCGCCGGTCAACGGATCGAAGCACACGATGTGGTTGCAGGAGCCGTCGGGGCGCACCACATGCTCGAGCAGGGTGTCCGCATGCATGGTCGCCACCTGCGCGTAGCGGGGGTCGCCGGTCTCGCGCGTGGCCCAGAACAGCAGCGGGATGTTCATCATCGAGTCGATGATGGCCCAGCCTTCGCGCCCTCGCTCGTTCCACGCACGCAGGAAGCGTCCGACCGGGTTGAAGCGGCTGACCAGCAGGTTGGCGGCGTGCAGGCCACGGGTGCGGGAACGTTCGTCGCCGGTGGCACGCCAGTCGGCCACGGCGGAAAGCAGCCACATGAAGCCGGCGTCGTGGTCGGTGTCGTTGTCGTCGAACACGCGGTCGAGCTTGGCTTCCACACCTCGCGCCGGCGCGGTGTACGCCTCGTCTCCGGTGGCGTGGCGCATCTGCCAGAGAATGCCCGGCCAGAAACCGTTCGTCCACCAGCGGATGAAGGTTTCGTCCTCGAATTCGCGGTAGAGCCCATCCTGCGCGATATAGGGGATTTTGTCGCCGACACGGTCGCGTTCGGCGGCGAATTTCGCGGTGAGTTTGGGCAGTTGCGCCTCGGCCCACGCACGCTCGCCGTCGCCGACGAGTTCGCTGATGGTCACGGTGGGCGGATTCGCGGATGTGGTGTGTTCGCAGGTCATGCTGGTCCTTCTTGATGACGACGTGATGATATGGCGATATTAGGTCTCGTTCGAACCAACTCGCGGCTTCATTCAAGCCGACGCAGGATGCCGCCCGCGTGGGGCATCCTGCGTCGGCGTTTGATGGGAATCCGGAAGGAAGGCGACGTGTCAGCGCTTGAGCACCAGCACGCCGTTGGGTGAGATTTCGGCGGTGCCGGAGGCTTCGTCGACCTGCGCCAGAGAGGCGACCATCGGCGCGCCTTCGACGTCGACCGTCACCGTCTCATGGGTGCGGTTGAACAGGAAGACGAAGCGACGCTCGCCGCTCTCGTCCGCACGTTCCACACGCAGCACCTTGCCGCAGTCGGGACCGCCGGCGGCGACGCCCAGCTCCTCCAGCAGCGTCGGCAGGGTTTTCGCCAGGCCCTCGCGGCCCAGGCGGACACCGACATACGCGGCCTTGCCGTCGCCGTATTCGTTGACGGTGATCGCGGGAGCGCCGTTCATGCCGGTCCACGAATCGGCCTGGAAGGTGGCGAGCACGCGAGCGGTCTCGGCCACAGACGCAATCACGTCGGCGAAATCATGCGCTTCGGCGCCGTTGCTCAACTTCAGGCTTGCCACCGCGCCCGGCTGGTCCGTGCCCAGGGGCGCGAACTCCTCGACGCGCACGCCGACCACGTCGCGGATGGAGCCGGGGTATCCGCCCAGCCAGATGTGGTCCTTCTCATCGGCCAAACCGGTGTAGTAGGTCACGAACAGCTTGCCGCCGTTGGCCACATACTCACGCACGCGGCGCGAGGTCTCCTCGGAGAGGATGTACAGGCTGGGCAGCACCACGGCCTCGTACTGGTCCCAATCGCCCTGCACCGGCACCACGTCGGCGGTCAGACCGTTGTCGGCCAGCGCGCGGAACCAGTCGAGCGGCTCGGTCCAGTGACGCACCTGCTGGCTGGGGGTGGCGGTGTGTTCGGTGCCCCACTGCGATTCGTAGTCGAACACCAGCGCGACCTTGGACTTGACCAATGCGGTGCCGAGCAGCCCCTCATCGGCGAGCAGGTTCAGATCGGCGCCCAGTTCGCACACATCGCGGAACACCTGCGAATCCGAGCCGGCGTGCGGCACCATCGAGGAATGCCACTTCTCCGCGCCGGCCTTGGACTGCCGCCACTGAAAGTAGCAGATCGCATCCGCGCCCATGGCCAGATGCGCCAGGGAGTCACGCACCAGCTCGCCGGGCTCGCAGCGGTAGTTGATCTGACGCCAGTTCACCGCCGAGGTGGAGTGCTCCATCAGGAACCACGGCTGCTTGCGGGCGACGCCGTCGCACAGCGAGGCGGAGTACGCCAGCTCGTCGAGATGCGCCTCGCTGGGAGAGAAGTAGTGGTCGTTAGAGACGAAGTCGACGTCGTAGCCCCACTTGTCGTAATCGAGGCCGGTGCCGCCCGCGGAAATCATGAAGTTCGTGGTCTGCGGGCGGGGTGCGATCTCCAGCACCGCGTCACGTTCGGCGCGGTACAGGTCGAGCAGCGCGTCGGAGCTGAATCGCTTCCAGTCCAGCAGCTTGCCGGGGTTCATGAAGTTGCCGTCGCCGATGTAGCGGGGCGGGATGATCTCGGAGAAATCGTTCATACGCTGCGCCCAGAACGCGGTGCCCCAGGCGTCGTTGACCGCGTCGATGGTGCCGTAGCGCTTCTCGCACCACTTGCGGAAGGCGCGCTCGGCGTCCTCGGAGTAATCGAACCGGTTGTGGCAGCCGTATTCGTTGTTGATATGCCAGGCCACCACATAAGGATTGTCCTTGTAATGCTCGGCCATGGCGCGGCACAGACGCAGCGCGTACTCGCGGTACACCGGGCTGGTGGGTCGGTAATGCTGGCGAGCGCCCGGCTGGCAGACTTCGCCGCGGTCGTTGACCCACAGCACCTCAGGATGAGCCTGGGTGAGCCACATCGGCGGCGAGGCGGTGCCCGAGGCGAGGTCGACGGCGATGCCCGCTTTGCCGAGCTTGTCGATCACGCGGTCGAGCCAGTCGAAATCGTAGACGCCTTCGTGGGGCTCCAGCTTGGCCCACGAGAAGATGCCGACGGAGACGAAGTTGACTCCGGCCCGACGCATCAGCTCGATGTCCTCATCCCATACCTCCTCCGGCCACTGGTCGGGGTTGTAGTCGCCACCGTACCAGATGCGGGGCTGCTGCCCCTCAAGCGGCTGGGGCCATTGGAATCGCGTGCGTTCTGCCATAGCTGTCCTTTGCGTAGCGTCTCCCGCACAACCTCGTTGGATGCGGGCGGCATATGGAGCCGACCGTGCGATCGACCCATCACCTGTTCAAAATGTTTGCGTTACCATAATAGCATCACAATGGACAATGCCTGCACATAAGCCGCGTCACAACAGCTGAGCAAACCATCTATAATGATAACGAAAACACCGATGCCGAATCGTGGAGCAGACACTATGGAACGCACATCACAAGCCTCATTGCAGGATGTCGCCAGAGAGGCCGGGGTATCCGCGCAGACCGTGTCCCGCGTGGCCAACGGCAGCGACGCGGTGCGCCCCCAAACCCGCCAACGCGTGCAGATGGCCATGGAGAAACTGGGGTACCGCCCCAACCACGCCGCCCGCGCGCTTAAGCAGGGGCGCTTCAACGACATCGGAGTCGTGCTGTTCGACCTGACCTCCTATGGCAACGCGCGTATCCTCAACGGCATCGCCACGGCGGCGGCCGACAACGACTATTCGGTCACCGTGCAGACCATCAAACCAGGCCACGAACGCACGCTGGCGGCCGCAGTCGACCGCATGAAGCAGCAGCCGGTGGACGGTGTGATCGTGGTGATGGAGGAATCGATTCCGGATTTCGAAACATTCGCGCCATCCAAGGAGCTGCCTGTCGCGCTGGTCACCGAAGCCCCGTCCCCGCACTGCCCCACCGTCGATGCCGACCAGTACGGATGCTCGACCGCGGTCGTCGACTTTCTGCTGAGCAAGGGCCACCGCACGGTCTACCACATCTGCGGCCCCACGTCCTCGCGCGCGGCCGAAAGCCGCGTCAAGGGCTGGCGCGACGCGCTCGAACAGGCGGGCGCGCGCGTGCCGTCGATATACGTGGGTGACTGGGAGGCCGACAGCGGATACCAAGCGGGCCTCGCTTTGGCGCATGATCCCGAATGCACGGCGATCTACGCCGCCAACGACCAGATGGCCTATGGGGCGATCTGCGGATTGGAGGCCGCCGGCAAACGCGTGCCGGAGGATGTGAGCGTGATCGGCGTCGACGATTCGCTGGTCGGTATGGTGCCCCGACTCAACCTCACCACCATGCGCATGCGCTTCGACCGCATCGGCAGCGAGATTTTCGCCATGATCCGCCGCCAATGCGAGGGCGAACAAGTCCCGGTCGGCGTCAAAACGGTGATTCCGACCGAACTCGTCGAACGCGGATCCGTACGCGACATCAGCGTTTAGATATCGTCCGGATATCGCCTAGGCATCGATTGGGTACACAATGCGATGATGCCGACGCAGGCCTTGGGCCGCGTCGGCATCATCGCGTTTAAGACATCATCCCCAAGCGGAGATGCTTCGACTTCGCTGCGCTCCGCCCAGCATGACATGAGGGTTGTCAACGTTATCGTTTAGCGGATGGTGCGCTTGATCAGACGGGCCACGTTCTCGGCGGTGCGCGTCAGATTGTCCGACGCATGGTCCACGGCGTCGCGCATGGTGGCCACTCCCGGCATGATGCCGAAAATCGCGTCGATTCCCAAATCGTAGAGCTGGTCGATGCCTTCGCCGACGTTGCCGGCCAGCGCCACCACCGTGCAGTCGGGCGATGCCTGCTTGACCGCGCGGGCCACACCCATGGGCGTTTTGCCGTACTGCGTCTGGAAGTCGATGCCGCCTTCGCCGGTGAAGCAGTAATCCGCCCCCTGCGCCAGGCGCGCCAGGCCGGTCGCCTCAACCACCAGGTCGATGCCCGAGCGCATATTCGCCTCGGTGAAGGCGAGGAATCCGGCGCCAAGACCGCCGGCGGCACCCGCGCCGGGAACGGATTCCACCTCTCGTCCCAGCTGTTCGCGAACCACCGCGGCGTAATGGCTCAGCGCCGCGTCCAACTGTTCGACCATATCCGGCGTCGCGCCCTTCTGCGGACCGAACACGGCGGACGCGCCACGCACGCCGGTGAGCGGATTGGTCACATCCGACGCCAAGCGAATGCTCACATCGGCAAGCCTCGGATCCAAACCGGAGACATCCAGCTTGGCGAGCCCGGCAAGCGCCGCGCCGCCGAACGGCACGGGCGCGTCGTTCTCATCCAGCAGCCGCACGCCCAAAGCCTGCGCCATGCCCGCGCCACCGTCGTTCGTGGCGGATCCGCCCAATCCGACGATGATCTCGGCCACGCCCTGGTCAAGCGCATCCTTGATCAGCTCGCCGGTGCCATAGGTGGTGGTGATCAGCGGATTGCGCGTGGTCTCGTCGACGTATTGGATGCCGCTGGCAGCGGCCATCTCGATCACCGCGGTGCGTCCGTCGCCGAGGATGCCGTATTCCGCGTTCGTCGGGCGTCCCAGCGGATCGGTGACCAGCACCGAGACGATACGGCCGCCGGTCGCGTCCACCAGCGAACGCACCGTGCCTTCGCCGCCGTCCGCCATCGGCACGCTGACGCATTCGGCGTCATTGAACACGCGCAGGATGCCGGCTTCGATGGCCTGCGCCGCCTCGCTTGCGGTGAGCGAGCCTTTGAACGAGTCGGGAGCGATGACAATCTTCATAAGAGAACCTTTCAACATTGAACATGGTAGATGATTGGGCGCGGGGCGGCATGATCGGCCGCACCCGCGTTAAGGAGGTCACAGCACGATCGTCAGCAGGGTGGCCACGACCGTCATGGTCAGACCGACCAGCGCCTCGAACGGAAGCACGCTCATGCGTTCGCCGATGGACATGTTCATCGACTTGGCGGAGACGTGGAAGTAGTTGCCGTGCGGCAGAGCGTCGATAACCGTGGCGCCGGCCTGCATGGTGACCGCGGCGGCCACCGGCGCGGTGCCGAAGGCGATGATCGCCTCGCCGAAGGAGCTGGCGCCGAGAATCACGCCGGTGGAGGTGGACGCGGTCGCCGCGGCCATCAGAATACCCGCAATCGGAGCGAGCATCGCGCCGGGAACGCCGGCCGAGGTGATCAGACGCACGATCTGGTCGGACAGGTCGGAGTTGGTGATCAAGCCTCCCAGCGCGCCCGCGCCGATCAGAATCAGCACCACATCGATCATGCGGGACATACCCGCCGCGGTGTAGTCGAGGATGCGCTTCCCCTGCCCCATGGCAAGCAATCCCACAACGGCCGCGAAGGGAAGGATGTACATCGCGTCGATTTGGAACATGGTGAGCGCTTCGATGTTCAGCACGGCACCCAACGGATTGATGAGCAGCAGCACGATGGCCGTCACGGGGGCCACCAGCGCTTTGCCGATGGAGGGCAGCTCGCGAGCGGCCTCGCCGCCCTGCGCGGACGCGCCGTTGCCGCCGTTCAAGTCATCCAGGGTGACGACCTGCCCGCGGTGCTGCACCAGCGTGGCCAGTAGCACGGCCATGGCCAATCCGCACAGCGCGGGAATGAAGCTGGAGATCATCACGTCGGAGGGCTGGATGCCGAAGCCGGAGGCCGCCGCGATGGTGTTGGGGTTGGGAGAGATGATGTTGCCGGCTTTGCCGCCGCCGGAAAGCGCGACCAGCAACGCCAGTTTGGAGACCTTCATCTTGGAGCCGACCTCGATGGCGATGGGCGCGACGATCAGCACCGCCACGGGGATGAACACACCCACCGCACAGATGATCATGGTGGCGAACGCCAGGGCGAAAATGGCGAGCCGCTCACCGAGCGTGGTCACGATCGTCTGCGCGATGCGGTTGGCCGCGCCCGATTCCATCATCACGCCGGCCAGCACGCCGGCGGCGAGCACACGAATCACCGTGCCCATCACACTTTGTGTTCCCGAGACTATGATATCCACGGTCTGCGAAAGCGAGGCCCCGCCGATCACACAGCCGACCACAGCGCCGAGCATCAGCGCGTACGTGGTGTTGAACTTACGTAGAATCAGGGCGATAGCGAGCGCCAATCCAATCAACGCCGCCCACCAGTGCAATGAAATGTCCACTTTGACACCTTTCCTGAGTAATCCAGTCGGAACTACCGGTCGTACATGTATTATCGACCCAGCCCCACGGATCAGGCGATGTGCCCCGCCATACAAACACCCGTCAAATTGCAGATGAAAAATAGTACACGTACCATATTCCTATGGAAATCGATCCGAATATCGCCACCGACATCGTGACGCATCTCAAAGATGCGTTGCGTCACGAGATCAACTTCTTCAACACCGACGGCATCATCGTCGCCAGCACCGACCCCACCCGCGTGGGATCCGGCCATGACGGGGCGCGGCTGGCCATCGCTTTAAAACAAACCGTCTGCGTGGATGACGAGCATCCCTTCGAAGGCGCCCGAAACGGCGTCAACGTGCCGGTGCAGTTCGACGGCGAGGTCGTGGCGGTTATCGGCATCACCGGAGAAAGGGCCGAGGTCGAGCCCTTCGGCACCGTGCTGCAGAAGATGACTGAAATTCTGATCCGCGAGCATCTCGACCAACTGGCGCAGTCCAACAGACGGGCGTTGCTCACCTCGCTGGTCATATCGCTGATGCACGGCAGCCGCGACGAAACCGACGTGGAACGGCTCGCCGCCATGCTGGACGTCGACCTCACCCGGCCATGCTCGGCCATCGTGATACGCGGCGACGAGCCGGATGATCTGCTGACCCATCGGGAACAGCTCGCCCCTGTGTTGGAACAGGAAATCAACATGCCGCCCGGTGCGATAGGAACGCTGACATCCCAGGAATACCTGCTGATCATCCTAGACGGCAGCGGAACCGAAGCGGCGCTGCGCACCGCATCCGCCATACAGGAAATCATCTCGCGTCATACCGAGCATCCCACCCATTGCGGTTTCGGTTGCGCGACGCCCACTATGCTCGATTGCCGAGCCAGCTACGAACAAGCTGTGACGGCGCTGCAGTGGGGCATCGCCAATAAAGCGTCCCGCGCTCCGGCACCGCGCTCGTCACGCGCCACTCCGCTGACGCCCACGCCCAGTTCCCGCTCCACCAGCACGATGTACGCCGATCTCGATTTGGGATTGGTGCTTCCGCAGATTCCGCCAGCGCAGGCGCAGACGCTGGTCCATCATGTTTTCGGCGATCTTCCCGATGCCACCGTCGACGCGTTCGAAACCACGTTCGACGCCTATACGCGCCGCAACGGCAGCATCAACGCCGCCGCCGAAGAACTGTTCCTGCATAAAAACACGCTGCAGAACCATCTCAACCGCATCGCCGCGACCACCGGATACAATCCGCGCGATCTCAACGACCACACCGTTCTGGCGCTGGCGTTCCTCCTGCGCCGGCAAGCGGGACGCGCGAGGTGAAGTCGCGCGGCTCACCGGTGATGGGGTCGATGAATTCCAAACAGCGGGCCACCAGTTCCAGCGGTTGGCTGAAGTCGCTATAGGGTCGCTCGATGATGCGCGGATAGAAGTCATCGCCGAGAATCGGCAGGCCCAGCGCGTTCATATGCACGCGAAGTTGATGCGTTTTGCCGGTGCGGGGATGCAGCACATACCGGCAAACCAGTTCGCGATTCCCAGCCGCCGTATATCGCGTCACAACAGCGCCGCCACGTTCAATCAGTGTTTCCGCGTTCACGACGCCCGGCTCCTCATAGGCCTGCAGAATGCCGCGGTCCTTGGTGATATGCGAGCGACGCAGCAGCGGGAACGGCCGGGGCAGCTCAAGCCGCGTCACCGTGCCGAAGCGCGGCGCTGTCGCCGGGCGGCATGGCGCCAGACATTCGTATGTTTTGACCGTCTGCCGGTTCTGGAACAGCATCTGATACGCGCCGCGGACCGCGGGATCGCGCACGAACACCACCACGCCAGCCGTAAGCCGATCCAGCCGATGCGCCGGAACGATATCCGGCTCGCCATACCGCTCACGCAGCCGAATCAGCGCCGTCTCGCGATACCACATGCCGCGCGGAGTCGTCGCGAGAAAATGCGGCTTGTCCACGACGATGATCCGCTCATCCTCATACAGCACCTCGCATTCAAACGGAATCCGAGGCTCCTCCATCACCCACCTATGCTGTGCCCCACTCATCACCCAATCGACCCCTCCTACGAATTGAACAGACAACCGTCATTACACACATCTCGTAAGATCCAGACGCAACGAGCAGGTGCCCGGCATGTCCTGTTCACGGGCGTAAAGCTTGGCCTGAGCGGCCTGGAGCGGTCCCGAGAATAGGACATGCCGGGCACCTGCGGACAGATGCGAATAGCGGCGGTCCCGCTATTCAACAGTGACGGACTTGGCGAGGTTGCGCGGCTTGTCCACGTCGTAGCCCTTGAGCTTGGCCATATCCATGGCGAAGATCTGCAGCGGAACCACATCCACCAAGGGGCTCAACAGCGTGGGGCATTCAGGACGCCAAAATACCACGTCCGCATACCGCTCCACATCCTTGTCGCCACGCTCCGCGACGGCGATGATGTAGGCGCCGCGGGCCTTGACCTCTTCGATGCCGGAGAGCACCTTGGCATGCAGCACGTCGCGCCCGCGCGAGGGCGGCACGATGAAGACCACGGGTTCGCCTTCGTCCACGAGGGCGATCGGTCCGTGCTTGAGCTCGCCGGCGGCGAATCCTTCGGTGAAGGTGTAGGCGATCTCCTTGAGTTTGAGCGCGCCCTCCATGGCCACGGGATAGCCCACATGGCGGCCGAGGAACAGGAAGGAATGCGCGTCGACTATATCGGCGGCGGCCTCATGCACGGCCTTCATCTGCGTGTCGAGAATCCACTGGATTTTGGCGGGCATGTCCTTCAGCGCGTCGAGGATCTGGCGAATCTCGTCGCGGAACATCGCGCCCTTGACTTGTGCGAGATACAGTCCCAGCAGATAGGAGGCGGTGACCTGCGCGACGAAGGCCTTTGTGGAGGCGACGGCCACTTCGGGGCCGGCGTGTGTGTAGAGCACCGCGTCGGATTCGCGCGGGATCGAAGCGCCCTGCGTATTGCAGATGGCCAGCACTTTGGAGCCCTGTTCGCGGGCGTGGCGCAGGGCCATCAGCGTGTCCATCGTCTCACCGGACTGCGAGATGGCCACCACCAGCGTGCGCGGGGTCAGGATCGGATCGCGGTAGCGGAATTCATGGGCGAGCTCCACTTCCACGGGCACGCGCACCCAATGTTCGATGGCGTATTTGGCCACCTGCCCAGCGTAGGCGGCGGTGCCACAGGCGATGACGATGATTTTGTCGATGGATTTGAAATCGTGGTCGTCGATGCGCACCTCGTCGAGGGTGATGTCGCCATGTTCGTCAAAGCGGCCCAGCAGCGTGCGCTGCACGGCGGCCGGATCCTCATGGATCTCCTTGTCCATGAACGAGTCCCACCCGCCCTTTTCGGCGGCCGAAGCGTCCCAATCCACGGTGTAGGTGGCGGGATCCTCGATCACGTTGCCGTAGAAGTCGTTCACCACCACGCTTTCGGCGGACACGCACACGCACTGGTCCTGCCCCACTTCGAGCGCGCGCTTGGTGTAAGCGACGAACGCGGCCACATCGGAGCCGAGGAAATTCTCGCCTTCGCCCAGGCCCACCACCAGCGGCGAGTCGTGGCGTGCGCCTACGACGATGTCGGGCTGGCGGCAGTCGGTCGCCAGAATGGTGAACGCGCCTTCGAGCATGCGGGCCATGCGGCGCACCGCCTTGAACAGGTCGGGCTTGCCTTCTTCGGCGATGATCGCGTCCACGATTTTGCCGAGCAGTTTGGCGGCCACTTCGGTGTCCGTTTTGGAGGAGAAGCGGTAGCCTTCGGCCTGCAGGTCGAGACGCAGCTGCGAGGCGTTTTCGATGATGCCGTTGTGGATGATCGCGACTTTGCCGTCGCGGCTGGTGTGCGGGTGCGCGTTCACGTCGGAGGGCACGCCGTTGGTGGCCCAGCGCGTGTGTCCGATCGCCACGGTGGCCTGCGGCATGGGGCGGCGTTCGAGGTCTTCGGTGAGGTTGGCCAGGCGTCCGGCCTTCTTGCGCACCTCGACATGGTCCATGCCGGGGGCGGTCAGCGCCACGCCGGCCGAGTCGTATCCGCGGTATTCCAGTCGGGCCAGTCCCTGAAGGCACACCTCAAGCGGCTTGTCGCACGCGGTTTCCAGATTTCCTGCATATCCAACGATTCCACACATAGCTATCCAGCCTAACCGAAACCATTGTCGTAGCCCGAGCGCATCGGGCTTCTACGCATACTCCTTACGCGTCACAGCACGTGCTGAAGGAAGTCCTTGAAGCGGGGCTCACGAGGCGAGTCGATGATTTCCGGGCCTCCCTGCTCCACCACCACGCCATCGGCCATGAACACGACCTGATCGGCCACCTCGCGGGCGAAACCGATCTCGTGCGTCACGCACACCATCGTCATTCCGTCTTTGGCGAGCGACTGCATCACGGCCAGCACCTCGCCCACGAGTTCGGGATCCAGTGCCGAGGTGGGTTCGTCGAACAGCATAATGTCGGGCTTCATGGCCAGCGCACGCGCGATGGCCACGCGCTGCTGCTGCCCGCCGGAAAGCTCCATCGGATAGTAGTCGGCGCGATCGGCGAGGCCTACCCGTTCGAGCTCGGCGAGCGCGAGGGCGCGGGCCTCGGATTTGTTCATATGCCGCACATGCACCGGCGCTTCCATCACGTTTTCCAACGCGGTCATATGCGGAAAGAGGTTGAATTTCTGGAACACCATGCCGAGTTTGGCTCGCTGGGCGGCGACCTGTTTGTCGTCCAGCGTCTGCAGCACCTGCTGTCCGTTGCGTTCCACGTACTTGTATCCGATGAGTTCGTTATCCACTTCGATGGATCCGCCAGTGAGCGTTTCCAGCTGGTTGATCAGGCGCAGGAAGGTGGATTTGCCCGAGCCGGATGGGCCGAGGATCACGGTGACGGTGCCGGGCATCACGGTCAGGTCCACGCCTTTGAGCACGTGGGTCGAGCCGAAGGCCTTATGCACCTGCTTGGCGACGATGGCGGGTGTTGTTGCGCTCATCATGGTCTCCTTACGCGTTCAATCCGACCATGGTGGCCTGGTTGATCTTGCTGACGTCGTCCTTCGGCTCGCCGTCCGTTTTGCCGGGCAGCGGCGTGCGCTTGCCTTTGGCGCCCATGGCCCGCGCGTCGAAGCCCTTGCCGAAATGCTTTTCGAGCTGCGCTTGGATGATCATTAGAATCGAGGTGATGAGCAGATACCAGATGCAGGCCACGATAAGCAGCGGGATCGGCTTGTAGATGCGGTTGGCGATGGCGTTGGTGGCGAATTGCAGTTCCAGCGTGAACGGCACGGCCAGCACCAGCGAGGTGGTCTTCAGCATGCCGATGGTTTCGTTGCCGGTGGGCGGGATGATGATGCGCATGGCCTGCGGCAGCACCACACGCCGCATGATCAGGGTGCGGTTCATGCCCAACGCTTTCGCGGCTTCGGTTTGGCCGGGGTCGATGGCGTCGATGCCGGCTCGCACGATTTCGGAAAGGTAGGCCGCCTCGTTGAGCGCCAGTCCAATCCAGGCGGCGTTGAACGCGGTGACCACCACCGAGGAGTCGATGCTCCAGAATTCCACCGAGGTGAAGGGGATGCCGAGGCTGAGTTTGGGGATGAGCACGGAGAACAGTCCCCAGAAAACCAGCTGCGTGTAGACCGGGGTGCCGCGGAAGAACCAGATGAAGAACCAGCTCACGCCGCGCAGCACCGGATTGAGCGATTTGCGCATGATGGCGAGGATCACAGAAAGCACCACGGCCACCACCATGGAGAGCGCGGTGAGCCACAGCGTGTATCCGATACCGGTGAGCACGTTCTCGTTGAACAGGTATTTCCACACCGTCGGCCAGTCGAGCCGCGGGTTGGTGATCAGTCCATGGATGAGCATCGCGGCGAGCAGCGCCACGATCACCCCCGCCACCAGCGGGCCGGGACGGCGCACGGGCAACGCTTGGATGCGGTTGGGGATGTTCAGCTCCTCACCGTCGGATTGCGGCTTTGTCATGGCTCTCCTTTGCGTGTCTTACATGGACCGGCCGCTGCGATTGCGAACGGATATTGGCTGCTACTCGATATCCGTGGGATTGATTTCGGCCTGGTCGATGGCGCCGGAGCTCACGCCCCAGTGGTCGAGGATCTGGTCGTACACGCCGTCGTCCATCAGCTTCTGCATGGCCTTCTGCATGGCCTCGGCGGTGGCGGTGTCGCCCTTGGCGATGGCGATGCCCTGCTTGACGACGCCCACGTCCTCACCCAGCGCCTCGAGCTGTCCATCGGTCTGCGAGATCGCATAGCCGGCGATTGGGGAATCAGCATAGAACGCGACCGCCTTGCCGGTGACGACATTCGTGGTCACATCGGTCTGCTGCTTGGAGGAGAGGATTTCGATTTTGGAGTCGGCCGGGCACTCTTCGTTGGCCGCGTTGACTTCCTCTTCCTGCGTGGTGCCGGTCTGCACGGCGATTTTCTGCCCGCACAGATTGGCGGAGTCGAAGTCATTGGGATTGCCGGAGGGAACGACCCAGGTCGATCCGGCTTTGTAGTAGCTCACGAAATCCACGGCGTCCATGCGCTCGGGGGTGATGGTGAAGGAGCTCATGCCGACGTCCACTTTGGAGCCGACGGAGGGGATGATCGTGTCGAAGGTGGAGATGACGTCCTCCACTTCCATGCCAAGCACCATGCCTAGGGCGCGGCTCAGGTCCACATCGTAGCCGACCGGGGTTCGGCCGTCTTCGGCCAGGAATTCAGCCGGCGCGTACGAGGTCTCCATACCGAAGGTGAGCTTGCCGTCGGAGGTCACCGATTCGGGCAGCAGGGCGGCGATATCGTCGTCCTTCTCGATGGACGACACGTCGAAGCTTTCGATTGTGGTGGACGTTCCGTCGGTCGTCGAGTCATCGGTGGTGCCGCATGCGACGACGGACAGCAGCATGGCGGTGCCGGCGACCAACGCCGTCAGTGATTTCAGGTTCTTCATGGTTCGCATCATTCTCCCTCGTTCGCGCCCAGTCGGACCACTAGGCATACGGACATCACGATACGGGCTCCGTGCTACGAATCCGTTAATTCATTCGCGAGTTCAGCGGGAGCGTTTGTTGGCGTAGCGCATGGCGCGCAGGGCCTCGCGCTTGTCCTGCTCCTCGCGCAGGGCCTGGCGCTTGTCGAATTCGCGCTTGCCTCGCGCCAGCGCGATCTCCACCTTGGCGCGGCCGTCTTTGAAATACAGGCTCAAGGGCACGATCGTGTAGCCCTTGGCTTCGGATTGGCGCGCGAGTTTGGCGATCTGCTGCGCGTGCAGCAGCAGCTTGCGCTTGCGCTTGGGTGCGTGGTTGTTCCATGTGCCGTTGAAGTATTCAGGGATGTTGGCGCCTTCCATCCAGATCTCCCCGCGGCGGTCGATGGTGATGAAGGCCTCGGCCAGCGAAGCGCGCCCCTCGCGCAACGATTTGACCTCGGTGCCGGTGAGCACCAATCCGGCCTCGTAACGATCCTCGATGGCATAGTCGTGCCGCGCCTTCTTGTTCTGCGCGATCGGCTTCGTGCCTTGTTCCTTCGCCATCGGGACCTCCTTTCGCTCATACCGTCCCCGCTATGGCAAGCATCGAACGACACTATCACAAAACGCGCCGCCCGGATATCGGGCAGCGCGTTGAGCGAACGGTTCGTATGGTCGCGACTGGCAGTGGTGCGCCGTTTCGACCGGCAGCCCGGTCAGTGCACGAACCAGTATTGGCCGCGGTTGGTCAGGGTGCGGTAGTTCATGATCCAGGGACCTCCCCAATTCATTTCCGAGATCAGGAAGGTGCCGTCGCTGTACACGGCCTCCACCACGGCCACATGGCCGTAGAAGCCGTCGGCGTAGTCCTGTCCGGGCAGGAAGGAGAGCGCGGCGCCCACTTCGGGGTTATGGTCCACGCGCAGGCCGTAGCTTGGCGCGGTTTTGTACCAGTCGCCGCCGTTGCCCAAATAGGACGGCGTGCCGATGCCCATCTGACGGCGGCGTTCGTACGCCCAATACGTGCACTGGCCGGCCACGTAGGCGTTGCCGTAATCGCCGTTGCTGGTGCCTTGGCCGCTGCTGACGGTGCCGCTGCTGGTTCCACCGGTCGAGCCACCGGTGTTGCCACCGGTCGACCCTCCGGTGTTGCCTCCCGTCGAACCACCGGTGGAACCGCCCGTGGAGCCGCCGGTGTTGTTGCTCGTGGCGTTGCCTCCGGAAGTAGTGCCCTGATTGCCGTTGCTGGGCTTGCTGGCCGCCGCTGCCTGCTCCTGCTGCCATTGGCGGTTGTACGAGTCGATCTGCGATTCCAACAGCACGGTTTGCGCTGCCTGCTGGGCCGCCTCGCTGTCCAGCTGATCCTGCATGCCTTCCAGTTCGGCGCGCTGATTCTCGCCCTGCTGGCGCAGCGCGTCCAGTTCGGCACGCTCCTGCTGGGCTGTGGTGGCGGCGGTCTGCGCGGTCGCGGCCTTCTCATCGGCCTTGGTTTTCAGTTCGCTGATCTGCTGTTCGATGGCGGCGAGACGTTCGCTGCGGTTCATCGAGGTGTTCAGCGTCACCGCGGCGGAGGAGGCGGCGTTCGCCTCGTTGCGCGAAAGCGCGTCACGCGACTGCATCGAGTTGATGAATTCCTCGGTACTGGTGGAGCCGGTGACCACGCTCATCAGATCCGAGGTGTCGGATCCGTGCATGTCTTCGCGGGCCAGCTGGGCCACGGCCGCATGCGCGTCATCGTAGTCTTCGCCGGTCTGCTCGATCTGCGCCTCGAGATCCGCCTTGTCTTTCTGCGCGGCGGCGAGACGTTCGGCGGCGGCATCCGCTTCGGCTTGGGCGGATGCGGCGTCTTCGTTCGCCTGGGTGACCTTCGCCTGCGCGGCGGGAATCTGCGTGTTGGTCAGATTGTCCAGTTGGATGATCTTCTCCGCGAGTTCCTCGTTCACGCCGGCGAGCTGCGCGCGCAGCTCGGCCTCACGCTGGGCGCTGGAGGCGCGCTGGTTCTGCGCGTTGACCAAATCACTATAGGTGTCGGCATGCGCTTCGGGCGCGGGCGACATCGCCAGCCCGGCCATGCATAAACCGGCGGCGACCATAACAGCGGCAGCCGAACGCACCACACGAGTTGCGCTGTTCATAGACATGGTGTCCTTTCTTTGACGACGGGCATCACCATAACATGCTTTGCTGGGAGCCTGGATCAGGTCTTGAGGTAGCGCCGCAGCGAGATCGTCGAGGCGACGATCGACAGCAGGATCGCGCCGAGGATCAGGAACGGCGAGATCATCAGCACCGTCATCTGGTTCACGTAGGGAATCCAGCTGATGGATTCAGCCAGCCATCCCTCGATGAACACGCGCACGATCACCGACAGCATCAGGCAGGAGAGCACGGATCCCACCAGCGAAGCCAGCACGCCCTCTAACACGAAGGGCATGCGGATCGTCCAGTTCGAAGCACCGACCAAACGCATGATCTCCGTTTCGGTTCTGCGCGAGGCGGCGGACATGCGGATTGTCGTACCGGTAAGCATGATGGCGACCAGCACCATCACCGCGGCCAGACCGATGGTCACGGCGGTGGCGCGGTTGAGCACGGCGAACACCGGCTCGAAGATCTGCCGCTGGTCGGTCACTTCTTCGACGCCGTCGCGGCTGGAAAGCACTTCGGAGACGATCTGGTATTTCTCGGGATCCTTGAGTTTGAGCCACAGCGAATCCTGCATATCGTCCGCGGTAAGCGTGCGTCCCTGATATTCGCCGTTCGGGTACTGCTGAGTGAAGGTGTCGTCGTAGAACTCCTGCTTGCTCACATAGGTGATGTTCTCCACCACATCCGAAAGCTCGTTGCGGATGGTCTGCTGCAGTTCGGTGATCTCCGAAGCGGTCGGGGAGACTCCCGACGCGCAGTTCGCCGACTGGCTGGTGCCGTCCGGGCACAGCCACACCACGACTTCGACCCTGTCGTACCAGTCGCCCTTCGCTTTGGCGATCTGCGCCTGCGTGAGCACGGCCGCACCGATGAACACAAAGGAGATGAAGGTGACCAGCATCACCGACAGAATCATCGGCACATTGCGCCTCAGGCTGGTCCAGGTCTCCGACAGAATAAAACGAATTCTCATGACTGCTGCTCCTCGTTCTGGGCGCTACGGGTTGCGGCGGACGGCGGCATCGGCGGGGCCGGCGGCGCGGGAGGAAGAGGCACTGCCGCTTCCGGAGACGGGATATCGGGCACCGTCACCTCTGGCACCGCTACCTCAGGGACGGCCACCTCGGGCACTGCCATTTCCGGCACCGACAGACCGGCCGCATCGTCCGCAGGCGTCTCGGCGGCAGGCGCGGGTTCGAAACCGCTCCCCTGCGCGTTCTGATAATCGTCGAGTTTCAACCCCTTGCCCCAGGTCAGGGTGTCTTCCAAGGGCGCGAACGCCTCGCCGTAGCGTCCGGTGCGTCCGGAATGCATGGAATTGGCCAGACGGGCGATGCCCTCGTCGCGCTCGTAATCCTGCGCAATCGTCGCAACCGATTCGACTTCGGTGTTTTCCGCAGTCTTGCCCACATTCTCGCCTGCGGGCGCGGCCTCAATCGCCTCAGGTTTCTCGGATTCCATCACCTTGACGGCGTTGGCCTCCACCTGGGAATCGGGGAAGAACAGCGCGGAATCATACGAGCCGTGGGCCTCGTCGCGCACGATTTTACCGCCGTGCAGCTCCACCACGCGCTTACGCATCGAATTGACGATCTCTTCGTTATGCGTGGCCATCACAATGGTGGTGCCGGTGCGGTTGATCGCGTCCAGCACCTCCATGATGCCCAGCGAGGTGGTCGGGTCGAGGTTGCCGGTGGGCTCGTCGGCCAGAAGGATCTGCGGATGGTTCACATACGCGCGGGCGATGGCCACGCGCTGCTGCTCGCCGCCGGACAGCTCGTGCGGATAGTTGTTCTCCTTGCCGGTCAACCCCACCGTGGCCAACACCTTGGGCACCAGCGATTTGACGGCGGAGCGGCGGGTGCCGAGCACCTCCAGCGCGAACGCCACGTTCTGCCACACGGTTTTGTTGTTGAGCAGCTTGTAGTCCTGGAACACGAAGCCGATGGAGCGGCGGTACTGCGGCACCTGACGGTCGGAGATGCGGCGCAGGTCATTGCCCGCCACACGGATCTCGCCGTCGGTAGCCTCCTCCTCGCGCAGCAGCAGGCTCAGCAGCGTGGTTTTGCCGGAGCCGGAGGCACCGACCAGGAACACGAAGTCCCCGCGCTCGATGTTCAAATCGATGGCATCGAGCGCCGGGCGCGTGCCCCTCGGATAGATCTTGCTCACCTGGCTTAACGAGATGAGTGCCATGATGCCTCCTTCTGCGGGCGCCTCAGGAGCCCGCACGCATGTGTGCCGGTTTAGTCCTCGGCGGCCCGGCGCTGCTCGTGGCGCCAGCGGATGCCCGCCTCGATGAACGCGTCGATGTCGCCGTCGAACACGGCCTGGGTCTGGCTGGTTTCGTGGCCGGTGCGCAGATCCTTGACCATCTGGTAGGGGTGCAGCACGTAGGAGCGCATCTGGTCGCCCCAGCTGGCCTTGATGTCGCCGGCGAGCTCCTTCTTCTTCTTCGCCTCTTCCTCATGGCGCAGCACCAGCAGTCGGGACTGCAGCACGGCCATGGCGGCGGCGCGGTTCTGGATCTGCGAGCGCTCGTCCTGCATGGTCACAACGATGCCGGTGGGCAAATGGGTGATGCGCACGGCCGAGTAGGTCGTGTTCACGCCCTGGCCGCCGGGGCCGGAGGCGCAGTAGGTGTCCACGCGGATTTCGGTGTCGGGGATTTCGATATGGTCGGTCGCCTCGACGAGCGGCACCACTTCGACGGCGGCGAAGCTGGTCTGGCGGCGGCCCTGGTTGTCGAAGGGCGAGATGCGCACCAGACGGTGGGTGCCGCCCTCTACGCTCATACGGCCGTAGGCGTAGGGCGCGTCCACCTGGAAGGTGGCGGACTTGATGCCCGCCTCTTCGGCGTACGAGGTGTCCATCACCTTGGCTTTGAAGCCGTTGCGCTCGCACCAGCGCAGGTACATGCGCAGCAGCATCTGCGCGAAGTCGGCGGCGTCCACGCCACCGGCGCCGGAGCGGATGGTCACCACCGCGGAACGCTCGTCGTATTCGCCGTCGAGCAGCGTCTGGATCTCCATGGAGTCGAGGTCCGCCTGGATGCGACCGATCTCCTCCTGTGCTTCGGCGAGTGTGTCGGCGTCGCCTTCCTCGCGGCCGAGTTCAACGAGCGTCTCCACATCGTCGATGCGCTGCACCGCCGAGTTGAGTCGCTTCATCTGCGATTCGGCGGCGGAGAGCTTGCTGGTCACCTTCTGCGCGTTTTCGGGGTTGTCCCACAGTCCGGGGGCGGCGGCCTGCGCTTCAAGTTCCTTGATCTCGGCCTTCAGCCGGTCCATGTCCAACGCCTTGGCGATGGAGTCGTACTTGGCGCGCGCGTCGGCGACCGCTTGGGAAAAATCAAATTCTGCCATCGTTCTAACCTTACCTATGTCACTTGCGAAAAGCTGGGATTATGTCATCCACTTCAGATTCCACACATATTCCTTGAATGGGGAACGTTCCGTGGTCCTTGGCCGGCACGGCTGCGAACCTGCCGCTCGGCTTTTGGCGGAGACGCCCCGCGGATTATGCGAAGGGCGCGCGAGACGTCAAAGGCTCGCGTACATCGCCGGAATCACCAACGACACCAGCATGGCCGCGGCGATGACGATGCACACCGCGCGCACGATGGTGCGGCGGCGCTTGTCACGCTGCTCTCGCTGGCTCTGGTATTCACTCACGGGCACCAGTGTAACCGTACCCCCGCCCCACCGCTACCAGCGGCGACCTGGAACACCTGGCATTGCGTTCGTGGCCTCCGGACCATACCCGCCATCGCTACCAGCGGCGACGGCCGCAGGCCTTGCCTCCGACGCCGGAACGCCCTGAAGCGCCCCATGGCCCCGCCCCTTCGCGCCGCAGCGTCGTCAGATGCCGCTTCATCGCCACGAGCATAATATGCGCATCCTCCAAGCCCAAGTGCCGCTCGTCATGTTCGCTGGCGAGCGCCCCTTGGCGTTTGGCGTAGGCCTCAAGCGTGTTGTCTCCGTACGGATGGTCCGCGTCGGGCGTGGAGCCGGGGTCCCACTGCCGGCTCATCGGCAGCGTGTCGATGATGGTGACGCGCCCGGCACGATAGGCCTCCGCGTACCCGGCCACGTTGAGCATAAAGAAGTTGTGTTCGAAGGTGGCGTTATGCGCCACATACGGCTGCTGGGTCAGTCGTGCGAGCAACCCGGTCTGAGCCTCGGGCCATTCATCGAACAGCCGGTACTCCCCCATGCCGCGTTCGCGCACGTCGATGCCGGTCAGCTCGCGGATCAGATCGTTGCCGTGCCTCGCGTTGGCTGGCGTCACACCGAAACTCAGCCGCGCCTGCCCGTAGGCGTCGCCGGCGTCGTAATACGGCTGTTCGTAGGCGTATTCCGACGGAGCGTCGGCCGGCCGCGGCGAGATCATATTCATGAATTCGAAGCCAACGTCGATGATGTACACGCGCGCCGGATCGGTGCCGGTGGTTTCGATGTCGATACCCATCACCGTGTCCACGTCGCGACCGGGCAGGTAGACGTCCCGCCAGTCACCCTGTTTGGTGACGGACGCGGAACCGCTTATTGGCGCGGTCTGCGACGACGGCACGGCAGCGCCCGTTCCCGAGGCCGCGTTCTCAAGCACCGGCGAGGGTGAGTTCCCGGACAAAGACGAAATCGCGTTCCCCGACAAAGACGAGGCTGCGAACGCACCACCCGGCGAAGTCGCTCCGGAAAGATTGGCCCGCGCCATGCCGGCCGCACCGGATTCGCGTTGAATCCGCTGCGCCTTGCGGCGTTCGGCGCGCGCGTTGAGAATCCGCGCGGTCTGATCCTGAATCTCATCCAAGCTGACGCCCACGGAGTCTTCCCCATTGGCGGCTCCTCCGGCATCGGCCATGTCGGGCACGTCTCCGGTTTCAGCCACCGCCGTCAGCACCGGCACGGTGACGCGGCCCTGCCGCTCGTAACGCACATGCCACAGCCCATCGGCCACCCCGCGGTCGAGCAGCAGATTGATCTCGTCGTTCAGCCGGCGGTTCGCGTAGGCGAGCGCGCGCGGCAAACGATACGAGGCGACCAGACGGTCGAAATCAGTCATGAACGCGGTGTTCGTCTGCGCAAGAATCGCCTCCACACGGTCGCGAACCGCATAATCGCGCTTCAACAGGGCGTGGACGTTCTGCTGCGGGTTGTCCACGGCAGCCAATCCCACGCCGATGCCGCCTACCAGATCAAGCGAACGCACCCACTGCCAGTCGATCGGCCGCCCATCGGCGTCCTTGGGGCAGACCAGTGCCCACTGGTCGGCATCCCCCTTGGCTTGCTCCAACCATTCCAATACCGCTTGGTTCCGCCGCTCGCCCGCTGTCTGTGTCATGCGCATCATCGTAACCCGACATCCCGAACAGCAGCCCGACAGCCTAAACACGTAGCTCAGGCGTCGTGCCCTTCGCACTTGCACGAAGGATGTGCGAAAAGCACGACGTTTACCGATAAGAAAACGTCGTCGATTTCGCACATCCTTCGTGCAAGTGCGAAATCGACGACGTTTCGGGTCGGCGCGCGCTTGGCGCTCCTACAGTTCGAAGCCGAGTTCCGAGGCCGCCGCGGTGGGCACGGGATCATCGCACCAGAAGTCCTCGAGGTTCTCGTAGGTGGTGAGGGAGCGGATCTCCGCCTTGTCGATGTACAGCTCGCCGCTCAAATGGTCGGTCTCATGCTGGAAGATGCGCGCCGGCCAGCCGTGCATCTGCTCCTTATGATGAGTTCCGTTCTCGTCATCCCACTCCGCGATGATGTCGAGCCAACGCCTGCGCACGGCCTGATAGCCGTCGAAACTCAGGCATCCCTCGTAGAAGCTGGTGGTCCGATCGCCCACCGGCTCGTATGTGGGGTTGATGATCACGCGGAACGGAAGCTCCGCCATCTCGCGCGGATCGCCCTCGTCCTCCTCGCGCATATGGTCCTCGAGCACGGCGATGGAAAGTCCCAGACCGATCTGCGTGGCGGCCAGGCCCACGCCCGGCGCTTCGAGCATGGTGATGCGCATCGCTTCGATGAGCTTGGACAGCGTATTCTTGCTCAGCTGACCCGCATACGGCACGGTGACTTGGCGGAGCACCGGCTCGCCCGCCTGCACGATGGGGAGGATGCGTTCCTTGCCGCCGGTCGCGATGAGCTTCTCCACATCGCGGTTGAGCGCGAGGTCGACTTTGCTGTTCCTACCAAACATGTGGAGTCCTTTATATCCTTGCGTATTGCGTACAAAACAGATTTATTGTGCGGTATGTCTAGGACGGATCGCCAGACACCTTCCGAAGGAGGCCGACGATCCGCCGGTTCACCTCACAACGCGAGTTCGTCGGCGACCACCTGCGCCAGGCGGGCGCACACCTCGTCGGCCATCTCCTGCGTGGCGGCCTCGGCCATCACACGCACCAGCGGCTCGGTGCCGGAGGGGCGCAGCAGCACGCGACCGGTACCGCCCAGCAGCTCCTCCTCGCGCGCGACCGCGGCCTGCACGGCGGCGTTCGTGTCCGCGGCGGCCTTGTCGACGTTCGGCACATTCACCAGCGTCTGCGGCAGCTGGGGGAAGTCGGCGGCGAGGGTTTTCAGGCTCTTGCCGGACCTCATCACCTCGTTGCACAGCATCAGCGCGGTCAGCGTGCCGTCGCCGGTGGTGGCGAATTCGCGGTTGATCACGTGGCCGGACTGTTCGCCGCCGAGCGTGTAGCCGCCGCGCAGCATCTCCTCCAGCACGTAACGGTCGCCCACACCGGTTTCCACCGTTTTGATGCCCATGTCGTTAAGCGCGAGTTTGAGGCCGAGGTTACTCATCACGGTGATGACCAGCGTGTCGTGCGCGAGCGTGCCCTCGTTCTTCTTGGAGCGGGCGAGGATGCCCATGATCTGATCGCCGTTGACCATATTGCCGTCCTCGTCCACCGCGAGGCAGCGGTCGGCGTCACCGTCGAAGGCCACGCCCATCATCGCGTCCGAAGCCTTGACCATGGCCTGCAGCTGCTCGGGATGCGTGGATCCGGCGTTCTTATTGATGTTGTAGCCGTCCGGCGAGGCGTTGATCACCACCACTTCGGCACCCGCGCGGCGCAACGCTTCGGGAGCGACCACCGAGGTGGCGCCGTTCGCGCAATCGGCCACGATTTTCAGGCCTTTCAGCGGAGTCGGCTGGCTTTTGTCGGCCTGCAGAGGAGCGATGGTGGAGACCAGATGGTCAATGTACAGGTTGGTGGCGGTCACGGTGTCATGGCTCACTCGGCCCACGCCCGCGCCGGTCGGGCGCTCCCAATCCTGGCCGAGCACCGCCTCGATCTGGTCTTCCTTGCTGTCGGGCAGTTTGAAACCGCCGCGAGCGAAGAACTTGATGCCGTTGTCCGGCATGGCGTTGTGGGAGGCGGAGATCACCGCACCCATCTCCACATTCAGCACGGAGGTCAGGTAGGCCACGCCTGGCGTGGGGATAATGCCCGCGTCGATCACATCGAATCCGCCCGCGCTCATGCCGGCGGACAGGGCCGCAGCCAGAAAATCGCCGGAGACGCGGGTGTCGCGGCCGACCAGCGCACGACGACGGCCTTCGGGCTGGTCGTCCTTCGTGCCCGAATCGCCCAGCACACGCACCGCAGCGTCGCCCAAGTCCAGCGCCAACTGCGCCGTCAGATCACGATTCGCCAGTCCGCGCACGCCATCGGTTCCAAACATCTTCGGCATATCAGCCCGCCTATTCCTTCGCTCGGGTTCGCCGGGCTGCGATCGCGGCCGCCAGACGAACGAATCCACACCGGTCATCGTTGTTACGTTTTTACCGTGAACCATCGTAATCGGCATACGGGGATAATCGCCCACACGGTTCGCAATGTTGCCCTTTTCTTCAAACTATGCGGCGTGGCGGGCATGCGAAAGCCGCGGCGAACGCTTTGGTCCGCCGCGGCTTTCAACAAAATCGTCGAGATCCCTCGACTGCGCTCGGGATGACGAAACGGGAAGGCATGGGCCGTTCCTTTTCTTCGTCATCCCGAGCGGAGGCCGTCAGGCCGTAGTCGAGGGATCTCCTTGGCTTTTCGGTTACATGAGGCTGGTGTAGATGGCGAGGATGTCCTCTTCGGTGGCGGGGCGGGGGTTGCCGGGGGTGCACACGTCGTTGAACGCGTCGTGGGCGAGGCCGGCGAG